>JAHQVJ010000249.1 GCA_019634415.1 Myxococcales bacterium | reverse complement strand
GGAGGTGCCCAGGTTGGCGTAGGCCGCGTCCACCTGGGTGTCGCCGGTGGCGGCGTCTCCCTCGCTGCGGGCCAGGGTGCCGGGGAGATCGAAGGTCTGATCGGCGTCGTAGATGGCTCGGTCGCGTGCCGTGTGCAGGGTGTCGATCCAGCGAATCACCTCGCCCGTGTGTGCATCCACCAGGAACTCCTGCTCGACGGGCCAGAACTGGTCGTCGTCGGTGAGCTGGACGAGCCACACGAGGAGGGGAGTGCCCTCCTCCACGGTCACGGCGAGGCGGCTGCCCCGGGGGGTGGGGGCGCCGTCGAAGGCGGCCATGGCGGCATCGATGGCGTCTTGCTCGTCGACGTTCGGCACGGCGTCGACGGTCAGCTCGGGCACGAAGTCGTCCGTGACCGACACCACGGTGCCGTCGGAGCCGACGTGCACGATGGCCTGACCGCCGAGGACGGCCACGCCCCCGTGCAGCTGCTGGAACCGCACGTGGGTCATGCCCAGCGCGTCGGTGCCTTCGCCGATGGGGACGATCTCCTCCACGCCACCGGCGTGCTCCGTCAGGTGAGCCAGCGCCACCGTGGAGGCTGGGGTGGCCGTAGGCGTGGACGTGGTCTGTGGGAGGGGCTCGGTGGACGGATCGCGATCGACGGGGTCGTCGGGGGAGTGGGTGGGCTGGCAAGATGCGGCGAGCAGGGACAGCACGACGAGGACGGGGAGGCGTGTTCCGGGGTGGACGAGCATGGCGACTCCTTGGGTACGGGCCGGAGAATCGGCCTGGATCCCAAGTAGAGGGGCCTGTGTCGCGGAATGTGCTCGTTCTGTACCGGCGCGTGTCAGCGACAGGTACGATGGGTTCGATGTCGAGGAACGAGCTGGGTCAGCGTGTCACCGGAGTCGTGGTGGAGGTGCAGCCCTTCGGAGTGTTCGTGCGCCTTGGGGATGGCTGAGCATGCATCCGAAGGACATGGGGTAGGCGCGCTTTGCCTGTGTGGCTTGTGGCTTCCTCACGCTGACCGAGGCGTCCGGCGGTACCTTTCAGATCTGCCCAGTCTGCTTCTGGGAGGACGACATCGTGCAGGCCGCCGATTCGGGCCGTCGCGGTGGGGCCAACCAGGTGAGCCTGAGCGAAGCGAGGCGCAACTTCCAGCGACTCGGTGCGATCGACGAGGTGTTCTCGGGCAGTGTGCGTCCCCCGAGGCCAGAGGAGTGGCCGGACGACGACCCGCCTTCGCCCTACCAGCGGCCTGGCTGTGTGATGGGCGTGTGGAAGGGGTGCGGCGGAATGGCGGATGACTTCGACGCGCCGTTGTCCGAGAGGGCTCTCGATGCGTTCGACGGATCAGATGGAGCGACATCCTGACCAGGACTTCGGGAGCCCTGGCCCAGTCGTCCACTTCCTGGAGCAGCTGCCCGCGGACACCTACGTCCCGCACTCATCGCGTCGGTGCAGCGACAGCCGACCGTCTACGGGCTCTGGCTGGTGCGTCGGCTCGCGCGCAGACAGTGGCGTGTGACGCTGAGTAGGTGAGGGCGTTCCCGCCGACCGTCTTCGAGTGCGCAGACTAGAGGGGCGGTAGCTCGGTGCGGCCCGTGGACGACTCGCTCACCGGCTCCGGCGGAGTGTACTCGCTCGTGGTGACGGGGGGAGGCGAGGCGGCCACCGGCTGGTGACTGGGGCTGTCTTCCTGCGGCAGGAACAGCTGACCCACGTCGATCTCCTGCTCCACGAAGGGCGGAACGGCCACCGGGCCCCCGTCCGTCCAGGCACCCAGGTAGCGCCAGCTACCGCCGTCCAGCTCGTAGGCCTCGAGCGTGCGCTCCACCGGGTCCACCAGCCACACGGCCGAGATCCCGTGGTTGGCGTAGGCCGCCATGGTGACCACGCGGTCCTGGGCCACGTGCCCCGGCGTGAGGATCTCGCACACCCAGTCCGGCAACACGTCGATCTCGCCGAAGGGCACGCCCGGCAGGCGGCTGCGGCGCCACCCCGCCACGTCGGCGCGGAAGGTGGTCTGGGAGTCGACCACCACGTCGGCCTCCGTGAGCATCCACCAGCCGCCGTCGGCACCGAGGTTCGGATCCACCGCGCGAATCAGCGCCGCCTGGGCGAAGGCGTGGATGCCGGACCGCCGCGCTTCGACGGGGCCGTCGGAGGTGGAACGGGTGGCGAACGGGTTGGCGTTTGGGTCGTACATGACCCGCAAGATACAGATCAGGGCGTGGCTTCTGTGAGCTGTCCTTGAAGTTTCAGCAGAAGCGCCTGAGCGAGCCGGTAATCCGTGCGTGCTTTTGCGGCCTCGGCGCGGGTGCGATCCACCTCGGTGCGCGCTTCGAGCACATCTTTCTGTAGCGTCCGGCCCGCGGAGGCCAGTGCTTCCTCGGCACCCAGGGTCTGCTCGGCCAGGCGGAAGTTGGCGTCGGCCAGCTCCATACGTTGCCGAGCTGACTGAAGTCCGCGCACCTGCTCCTCGACCTGCGCGCCGATCTGACGCAGCTGCGCCTCGAGCTCGCGCTCCCGCAGCCACACCATGGCCTCCTGCTGATCCCGTTGCCCACGGGCTGCACGGTTTCCGATCGGCACCTCCAGCCGTCCTCGCACGTCCACGAAGGGCTGGTTGTCGCTCGCTCCCAGCGCCCCGATGGCGCCCAACGCGTTGCCCACCTCGCAGATCTGCACGCGGATTGGGTTGCCGTCGTCGTCGAGGGCAGGGTCGCCGTTCTCGTCGAACACGGGTCGGAACGACGCGTCCTCGGGGCAGCGCTGGCTCGCCACGCCAGCGCTCACCGTGGCGGTCAGGCGGGGGAGTAGGCCGTGGCGAGCGTTGGCCAGATCGATGCGCGCTTGCTCTAGCGACCGGCGAGAGACCTGCACATCGAGGTTCTGAGCCTTCGCCACGTCCACCGCCTGGACGGCGTTCAGATCGAGCACGTCGGGCACGTCCCCCGGTGGAGTGGCAGGGAGCACGGCCTGGCCCGGATCCTCACCCATGGCGAGCAGAAGCGCGTTGGCGGCTTGCTCGGCGGTGTTTCCGGCGTCCAGGGCGTTCTGCTGAGACTGCACCATCGCCGCCTCGAGGCGGGTGGCCTCCACGGGGGCTAGCTGCCCAGACTCCACCTGCAGGCGACCGACGCGCAGTGCTTCCTCAGCCACCTGCACGCTGTCGAGCGCGATCTGCTGCAGCTCGTGTTGGTAGACCCACTGCCAGTAGGCCTCCGCCGCCATGTACAGCGCCTCCTGACGCTGCTTCTCCACGTCGAGCTGCGCCAGGTCGAGACCGGTGCGGGCGTTGGTGACGTTCTGTACGTTGTACCTGAAGCGGATCCCGCGCAGCAGCTCCTGGCTGACGGTCACGTTGAGGTTGCCGGTGAAGGCGTCCTCACGGTTGAAGCCGAAGGCGCTCGCGAACTCGCTGACGTTGCGGTCCACGTTCAGGTTGAGCGAGTAGCTGGTGCCGCTGCCGAGCGTCTGCGACAGGTTGTTCGACAGCATCCACCCTTCGGAGTCGGACTCGAAGGGCAGGCCCTGAAAGAAGCCCACGCTGCGACGCTGGTTCACTGAGGCCTCAAGCGCATAGAGCGGGTCGTAGCTGCCTTGAGCCGCACGCAGTGTGCCCTCGGCTTGGCCCTTGGAGGCCTCTGCCCGCGCCACGGCGATGTTGCGCCCCACCGATGCCTGCAGCGCCTCGCTGTAGGTGATCGGCCGTTCCTCGGCCTGGGCCGCAAGGGCCCACATCCACACGATCAACCCGTCCTCCGTACCCAGCTCGTCCAGGAGCTCGCCCCCGCCCGCAGGTCGTCGAGGACCGTGTACAGGAAGGGCACGAATAGCAGTGTGAGCACCGTGCTGGCCACCAGGCCCGAGATCACCGTGCGTCCGAGTGGCGCGTAGGGGATGCCCACGAAGGACGAGTCGCCCATCGCCATGGGGGCCAGGCCAAAGATGGTGGTGAGCGCGGTCATCAGGATCGGCCGCAGCCGCCGCTGGCCCGCCTCGAGGATCGCGTCGCTGCGGGTGTGCCCTTGCTTGCGCAGCTGCGTGATCAGGTCCACCAACACGATGCCGTTGTTGACCACCACCCCCACGAGGATCACCATGCCCACCCCGGCCATGCTGTCCATCGGTGTGCCCGACAGGTACAGCCCCCATGTGGCGCCCATCATGGCCATGGGGATGGTGGTGACGATGGCCAGCGGCAGCACCCAGCTCTCGAACAGGATGCCGATGAGCAGGAACACGAAGGTGACGCTCAACAGCAAGGCCATCTGCATGGCGGCGTCTTCCTCGCCGCGGCGATCGAAGCGGTCGCCCTTCGCCCAGCCGTAGCCGCGCGGAAAGGCCATGTCGGCCAGCGCGGCATCGAGGCGCGGCCACAGATCCTCGGGGGTGACCTCGTCCTCGAGGTCGAGGGTGACGCCCGTGGTGGTGCGGCGGTTCAGCCGCCGGATCTGCCCGGGGCCCTTGCCCATCTCCACGTCGGTGACGGTGCGCAGCGGGATCAGCTGCTGCAGGGTGGGGGACCACACGTCGAAGGCCAGCAAGGCGCCGAGATCGGACCGATCCTCCAGCGAGAAGCGGCTGGTGACGGGGATCTCCTTCTCTCCGTCGAGGATGTCGGGCAGGGAGCTGCCGCGCATGGCGTAGCTCACCAGCATGCCCACCTGGGTGGCGCTGACGCCGTAGCGAGCGACGGCATCGCGATCCACCACCAGCCGGATCTCGTCGGCTCCCTCGCTGTCGACGTCGAGCGACACGCCGAGCACGCCCTCCACCGTGCGCACGCGTCGCGCCACCTCGGACGCGAGCTCGTTGAGCAGCTCGGTGTCCTCTCCGTTGACGGACAGGTTGACCTGCTGGTCGTTGGCTTGCTCGAAGCCCCCGTCCCAGCCGACGGTGGCCTCCACACCCGGCAGGTCCTTGGGAAACGCCTCCTCGGCGGCCTTCATGACCTCCCCGCGCGCCAGCGGAGCGTCCTCGTCGAGGTAGACCCAGAGCCGCCCGCCGCGGGAGTCCCCCCGCAGGCGCGAGCGATACACGCGAATGCCCCACTCCTCGCGATGCTCCTGCAGCGTGTCCTCGAAGGCCCGCACGATCTCGTCGCGCTCCACGATGGAGGCCTGCGGCGGCACGGTGAAGCGCACCGTGAAGTCGTTGATGTTGCCCTCGCCGCTGTCGGTGCACTGCACGCCGGGCATGGCGATGGTCACCGTGAGCAGGCCCATGGCGGCCAGCGCCATCACCGAGTCCACGCGCCGCCGGATGGAGACCTCGAGCACTCGCCGGTACCGCTGCGACAGCCAGAGCAGCCAGGCCGGATCGGGCTTGACCTGGGCCTTGCCGATGTAGCGCGTGGCCAGCGGGGCGAAGAGCAGGGCCACCAGCAGGCTCGCCCCCAGGGCGTAGACCACCGGCATGCCCAGCACGCCCATGAAGAAGGAGAAGTTCACGTTCTCCGACATCAGGATCACGGGCAGGAACACCACCATGGTGGTCAGCGTCGACAGCAGGATCGCGAGGTTCACCTCGGCCGTTCCCCGCACCGCTGCCGAGCGGGGCGCAGCACCGTCGGCTCGCCTCCGGTAGATGGTCTCCACCACCACGATGGCGTTGTCCACCACCATGCCCACCGCGAGCATCAGCCCCATCATCGACAGCAGGTTCAGGGTGCGGCCCGTGAAGTAGAGCACCCCCACCGTGATCAGCAACGAGAACGGGATGGAGGTGGCGATGAGCAGTGTCATGCGCCACTCTCGCAGGAACAGCCACAGCACGGCGATGGCGAACAGTCCGCCGAATAGCGCGGTGTTCGCCAGCGTGTTCACGCTGTCCTCGATCAGGTCTCCCTGACTGAAGAACACGAAGAAGCTGGCGCCCTCGGTGCGGGCGTCCTGCTCCAGCTCGGCCAGGGCGGCGCGCACGGCATTGGAGACCTCCACCGTGTTGGCGCTGGACTCCTTGCGGATGGCGAAGGCAGCTGCGTTCTGGCCGTTCACGCGCTGGATGTTCGCCGACAGCGCCGAGCGCATCTGCACGTCGGCGATGTCTTCGAGCACGATGTCGCCCGTGACGGGGTAGCGCTTCAGATCCTCCACCGTGTCGATGACCGACAGAGAGCGCGCGTGGCGCACGAGTCCGCGATCCAGCAGCTTGCCCGAAGACAGCTGGAAGTTGTCGGCGTTGAGCCGCCGCTGCAGCGACCCCAGATCCACGCCGTGGGCGTAGATCCGCTCCTTGTCGTAGTCGATCCACACCCCGCGCCGCGGCACCCCCCACACGTCGATGGCGGCCACGCCCGGGATGCGCTCCAGCACTGGCTGCACCACCCGCGTCATCAGGTAGTACGGGTCCTCCAGCGACTCGGGCAGCGACACACCCGCCCACACCACGGGCTCGTCGTTGGGGTTGTAGCGATACACGCCGTAGCGCTCGACGTCCTCCGGCAGATCCGGCATGGAGCGCTCGAGGCGGTCCACCACCGAGTTGTACGCCTCGTCCAGATCGGCGGTCTGGTGGAACTCCACGCTGAAGCCAGCCGATCCCGACGAGGCTCGGCTGTGCAGGTTGCGGATCCCCGAGACGGTGCCGAACTGTGCCTCGATGGGCCGCACGATGCGCTCGTCCACCTCCACGGGGCTGGCCTCGGGGTAGGGCAGCCACACCCAGAGCCAGCCCGGCTCGAAGCCAGAGGGCATCATCTGAACGGGCATGCGCACGTAGGCCACCGACCCGATCACCAGGCAGGCGACGAACACCATGAGCACCGAGACGGGGCGGTCCCAGGCGAGCTCGGGGAGACGCTGGCGGAGGTTCATGGGCACGCCTACGATGGGTGAGCCGACCTATTTCGGCTGCCGTGTGGCTGCTCTGTCCTCAATTGTCACGCACCTCGGTCGGGGGTAGGAGGGGGCCTCGTCGAGGGGTCCCATGGCCACGGTGCGTCCCGTTCGCTTGTACGAATCGTCCATCCCCTCGGGCAATGCCCACAAGGTGCGGTTGCTGCTGGGGCACCTCGGAGTCGAGGTTCAGCGGGTGCAGCTCGACATCCTGGCCGATCCCCCCGAGACACGGCAGCCCGCGTTCCTCGCCAAGAACCCGAACGGCCGCATCCCGCTCCTCGAGCTCGACGACGGCACGTACCTGGCCGAGAGCGGCGCCATCCTGTGGTTCCTGGCCCACGGCACGCCCTACGCGCCCGACGATGCGGTGGGGCAGGGCAAGGCGCTGCAGTGGATGTTCTTCGAGCAGTACAGCCACGAGCCCCACGTCGCCGTGCTGAAGTTCTGGACCTACTGGGGTGGGTTGCATCGCAAGTCATCCCGACAGATCGCGCGCTTGAAGAAGGGAGGGCAGGCGGCCCTCGGGGTGATGGAGGAGCACCTCGAGCACCATCCGTGGTTCACGGGGGAGCGCTACGGGATTGCCGACATCGCGTTGTTTGCGTACACGCGGAGCGCCGGCGACGTGGGCTTCGACATGCAAGCCGTGCCCTCGGTGGTGGACTGGCTGCACAGGATCCCGCAGCAGCCTGGCTATACCCACTTCGACCCACGATGATTTGTGGTGCACGGTTGTGTGGGTAGGACGTACCGTTGTCTGCGGCGCTCACATGATGTCGGGATCTAGAGTGTATCTCGGCTGTACCTGTGTCATTGTGTCTTCCCTGCGGTTCGCTTACTAGGCTGCCGCACACGGAGGGCAACGCAATGGCGAGTGGGGGGGTGGCGACGAAACGGCAAGTTCGTCGCGTGCGTCGGGTGGCGGATCCGCGCGCTACCTTCATGCCGTGGGGCTTGCTGCCTCTACTGGCTCTGATCCTGCTCGTGTTCTTCGCGATGGTGCCGTTCGCGCGTGGCTGCGTGCAGCAGACCACGCTGCGCTCCGCACAGCAGGCGTTGGCCGATGCCGGACAAGGCTGGGCGGTGCCCGAGGTGAATGGGCAGTGGGTGGTGGTGACGGGACGTCCGCCGTCCCAGGAAGCCGCCACGCTCGCCCTCGATGCCGTGCGCAACGCCACGGCGAACACCGTGTTCTTCGGCCGCGACGCCGTGCCGGCCACGAGCGTGACGGGGCAGTTCCAGTGGGACGCGCCAGCGGCAGTCGTCGACAATCCCTCTCCCGAGTGGACCTTCCGCCTGTCCAACGGCGTGCTCCAGCTCGTCGGTGAGGTGCCCGACGAGATCACCCGAACGGCCCTGGTGGATGCAGCGCAGCTGGCGCTCGATCCGCCGCGGGTGGTGGCCATCGAGGATGCGCTGGTGGTCACCGACGTGGATGCCCCAGACGGATTCGCCGACGTCGCCCTGCGAGGGGTGCGAACGGTGGGGCAGTGCGACCGTGGCTACGCCGAGTTCGCCTGCGAGCGCTTCTCGCTGCGATGCGAGCTGCCCCAGGCGGCGGCGAACAAGGTGCAGACCGAGGCTTCGGCCCCCCTGCCCACCGGCCGCTTGGGCACCATCGAGGTCCTCTCCCACGAGGCCGTGGCCTCCTGCGAGGGGTCCCTGTCGGAGATCCTCGGCAAGGCCACCATCGAGTTCGCCACCTCGAGTGCCACCATCGGTGCCAGCAGCAACCCGTTGCTCGATTCCGTCGCGGAAGCGGCGGATGCGTGCCCTGGTACGTTGCGTATCGAGGGTCATACCGACAATACGGGTGAAGCCTCGTTCAACGAGGAACTAAGCCGGAAACGAGCCGAGTCCGTCCGTGCCGCATTGGTGCAACGCGGACTTTCTGGCAGCCGTCTCGTCGCTCAGGGATATGGCTCTAGGAAGCCCATCGCAGACAATCGAACTGCGGCGGGACGAGCGCACAATCGGCGCATCGAGATCCGGGTGGTCCGCGCCTCGGACTGAAAATTTTTCACACCTCTTCAAGCTTCGCGAGAACATCATGTGGTTCCTTCTCCTCGAGATCCTGCTCCTGCTCTTGGCCGCTGTGCTGATCGGGGCGGGGGCGATGTACATGTTCATGCGCAATCGCTACGAAGACGTGACGGAGAGCTACTCCAGCCTGCTCGACATCGCGGGCCACGGCGGCGGAGCAGGGCTCACCCGTGACGATCTCGACTCGTGGGAGGCGGCCATGACCGACCGTCTCACGACGATGTCGTCGGAGATTTCTGCGGTGTCTGCTGCCGTGTCGGGGCTGCGCAACGCAAACCTGCAACCGGTGGAGCAGCAGGTCAAAGCGCTCGTGGGCAAGGTGGACGGTCTGCACGTGCCCGACGTGGACGAGATGACGCTGCAGATGGCCACGCTGACCGACAGCATCACGTCCATGAGCGGACCGGATCTGTCGCCGTTGGAGACGCGCCTCGCGAAGCTGGAGGCGGCGCTCGCGAACCTGTCGCTGCCCGAGGTGGACCTCGGCCCCGTGCACAGCGTGCTCGCGCGGGTGGAGCAGGCCATCGCCGGACTGTCGCTACCCGAGACGGACATGGAGCCGGTGCACGGTCACCTGACCGCGCTCGAGTCGAAGCTCGGCGAGCTGGGCGACCGCCTCGACGGCGCGCGGCGCTCCGACATCGACACCGTCACCTCGGGCGTGGCGGCGCTGTCGTCCACGGTGGCGGCGATGCGCATGCCCGATCTGTCGCCCCTCGAGGAGCGGCTGCAGGCGCTGCAGATGCCCGACCTCGAGCCCATCCAGGAGCGCTTGAGCGCCCTGGAGGAGCGGCTGATGGCCGCGCGTCAGACCGATCTGTCCGCCGTCACCGCCACCATCGCGTCGATTCCCACCCCAGACCTGCAGCCGGTTCAGGATCGACTGTCTGGAGTGGAGGAGGCCGTGGCTGGATTCACGGTTCCCGATCCGCCGGATCTGGACCCGCTGCGCGAGCGTCTCGACTCCATGGAGGCGCACCTCACCGGCCCCAACCAAGACATGGACGCGCTTCATTCGCGCCTCGTCGGGCTGGAGGGCGCCATCGCGGCCCTGGACAAGCCCCAAGTGGACCTGTCGCCCCTGCACGCGCGTCTGACGGCGCTGGAGGGCTCTGTGGGCACGGTGCACGCCGAGGTGCAGGGCTTGCCCGCCCTCGCGCCCATCGAGAAGCGTCTCGCGGGCCTGCAGGAAGCCTTCCTGAGCATGCCCGAGCCCGATCTGTCTCCCGTCCTCAACTCCATGGTGGCCATCGACAGCCGCCTCGATCTCGGCGCCGTGGAGAACCGGCTCACGGCCATCGAGTACGGGCTCGCCGCGGTGCATCACCAGCTGCGCTCTCGGCCCGTGGAGACCACGGTCACGCGCACCGAGTCCGAGGTGCTGGTCCGACCCGGGGCCACCCAGACGGTGCGCATGGAGACCCGCACGCCGCAGCCCATCGCCGGGCGGGTCACGCGCCCACCGCGCGACGCCGATCCCATCAACATCGCGCGCAAGCCCGGCGACGAGTCGAACCTGCTGCAGGAGGCCGCCTTCGGCCCCGCCGACGATCTCGAGAGCATCAACGGCGTGGGGCCCATGCTGTGCGAGCTGCTTCAGGAGATCGGGGTGTTCTACTTCTGGCAGATGGCCGAGTGGGACGCGACCGACGTGGCCTGGGTGGATCCCAAGCTCATGCACTTCCGGGGTCGCATCGAGCGCGACAACTGGGTGGGGCAGGCGGCCCGGCTGATGGACCAGCCAGGTGCCGCCAAGCGTCCGTTCTCCGAGCCCACTCCGCTGCCGACGACGATCGACGGCAAGTAGGCCGCGCCTAATAGGTGCCGAACAGCTCGCGGCAGTCTGCGAGCTCGGCGGCGTCGGGCGGCTCGCTGACGCGCTCGTTGGTGCCGTCGATCAGGGCTGCGGGGTCGTGGCCCTGCACGAGGCAGTCGGCGAGCACGCCGTCGCCGTCGTAGATGCGGTAGGCGTAGGTCATGATGCCCTCGGGGGCGCCGTGGTGGCCGGGGCAGCTGAACAGCGTGCTGCGGTTGGGGTTGGGCGAGGCGTCGCCCGTCTCGAGCGTCAGCTCCAGCGTGCGGGACTCGCCGTCGGTGGGCAGCTCGTGCTCGTCGGCGTACTGCGGGGTGGGGTTGCCCGTCTCCTGGGAGTAGACGGTGGCGAACTCCACCGGCAGGCTCGTCTCCAGGGCGAAGGTGGCGACATCGCCGTCGCAGCTCACGCCGGCGGAGACGATCTCCGCGGACTCACAGGCACTGACGATCGGAAGGACGATGCAAACGACGGGTGCAAGGCGCATTGTGAAGCTCTCCTCGGGATGCGCGCCCCGATCTAACCGACCCGGCACGCACGGCGTGCTGTAGGCTGCGCCCATGTGGTTGCACTTGCTCTTGGCCGTCAAGGCCCAGTCCGCCCCCACCGCCTTCGTGGGGGCCACGCTCCATCCCGTCTCGTCGCCGCCGGTCCCCGATGGGGTGCTGGTGATCGACGACGGCAAGGTGATCGCCGTCGGAGCCCGCGGAGAGGTCGCCGTTCCCGATGGGGCCGAGGAGGTGGACCTGTCGGGCAAGGTGGTGATCCCCGGCCTGGTGGACACCCACAGCCACGTGGGCGGCGGGCGCCTGCACGAGGCGGGGCCCATGGCGCCGCAGGCCTCGGCCGTGGATGCCATCGATCCCACCCACGTGAGCCTGCAGCTGGCCCAGGCGGGAGGCGTCACCACGGCGAACGTGATGCCGGGCTCGGGCAACCTGGTGGGCGGACAGACGGCCTACATCAAGCTCAAGGACGCGCCGCTCATCGATGATCTGCTGCTGTGCGAGGACCGGCGCACCGAGGTGTGCGGCGGGCTGAAGATGGCGAACGGCACCAACCCCCAGGGGCGCGGCGCCGGTCCGCGCAGCCGCATGGGGGCCGCCGCGCAGCAGCGTCAGCACTTCATCGACGCGCGGTCGAAGGTGCCCGCGAAGCGCAAGAAGCGGGGCATCTTCGGCAAGGAGCCCGGCCCCGCGCCGCTGCCCGACAACCTGGCGGACCGCGCCATGGTGGAGGTGATGCAGGGGCAGCGCACCATCCACTTCCACACCCACCGCGCCGACGACATCGTGACCATCCTGGAGATGCAGGAGGAGTTCGGGCTGAACGTGGTGCTGCACCACGTGAGCGAGGCCTGGAAGGTGCCCGATCGCATCGCGGAGTCGGGTGTGCCGTGCTCGCTCATCATCATCGACAGCCCTGGCGGCAAGGAGGAGGCGGTGGAGTTCCGTGCGGAGAACGCGCCGATGCTCCACGAGCGTGGGGTGAACGTGTCGCTGCACACCGACGACCCCATCACCGACTCGCGGCTGTTCCTGCGCTCGGCGGGGCTCGCAGCGCGCGCGGGGATGCCCGAGGACGCAGCCCTGCGGGCGCTCACGCTGTCGGGAGCGGAGCAGCTGGGCCTCGACCAGCGGGTGGGCAGCCTCGAGGCGGGCAAGGACGCCGACTTCGTGGTGCTCTCGGGCCCACCCCTGTCGGTGTACACGCAGGTGGAGCAGACCTGGGTGGAGGGGCAGCGCGTGTTCGACCGCTCAGATCCGGTGGACGTGCTCTATGCGGAGGGGGGCTACGACGTGCCCGAGCGAGCGGAGGCAGGCCGATGAGCGCGTGGATGTGGTGGTCGCTCGGGGTGGCCTTCGGCGTGGACCTGGCGGTGAAGGGGGAGCAGGTGCACCCCGTGTCGGGACCGGTGATCGAGGACGGCGTGGTGCTCGTCGAGGAAGGACGGATCACGGCGGTGGGGCCGGCGGCCGAGGTGCCGATCCCCGAGGGGGTGCGGGTGGTCGAGGGGGCCGTGGTCACGCCTGGCTTCGTCGACGGACTGGGCACGGTCGGGCTGACGGGGATCCTCAACTCGGAGGCCGACCAGGACCATCGCGAGTCCTACAGTCCCGTGCAGCCCGAGCTGCGTGCCCTGGATGGCTTCGATCCCTGGGAGGAGCTGCTCGGCTGGGTGCGTGATCACGGGGTCACCACGCTGCACGTGGGGCCCTCGCCGGGTCCGGTGGTGGCGGGGCGCACGCTGCTCACGCCGAGCGTGCCGGGGCCCGATCTGGCTCCAGACGCCTACGTGGCGGACGGCATGGTGGTGTTCTCCCTGGGGGAGGCGGCCAAGCGTGGGTCGGAGGAGCGCGACGTGAGCAGCCGCATGGGGGCTGCGGCCCTGATGCGGCAGGCGCTGGCCGAGGCCCGCGAGTACGCCAGCCGGCGTCGGCTGGGCCTGCGGGACCGACCCCAGGTGGATCTGGGCACCGAGGCCCTGGTGGATCTGCTCCGTGGACGCCGCAAGGCGCTGGTGCACGCGCATCGCGCCGACGATCTGCTCACGGCCTTGCGCATCGCCCGTGAGTTCGACATCGACGTGGTGCTCGCGGGGGCAGCGGAGGGCTACCTGGTGCGGGAGGCGCTGGCCGAGGCGGGCGTGGACGTGCTGGTGGGACCGGTCATGCTGCGCGGCTGGCAGAGCGGCGAGCAGTCCAACGCGAGCTTCCGCAACGCGGCGCTGCTGGCCGACGCGGGTGTGCGCGTGGGCTTCATGACGGGCTTCGAGGGCTACGTGCCCAAGGTGCGTGTGGCGCTGTGGGAGGCGGCCATCGCCGCGGGGCACGGGCTCGGCTCCGAGCGGGCGCTGAAGGCGCTCACCCTCGATGGGGCGAGCATCCTGGGGATCGAGCGCGAGGTGGGCTCGCTGCAGGTGGGTAAGCGCGCAGATCTCGCGGTGTTCGACGGCGACCCCTTCGAGTACACCAGCCACGTGTGCGCGGTGGTGGTGGGGGGCCAGACGGTCTCGGAGACCTGCCGCTAGCTCGTGTGGGTCTGGGCCAGGTGCTCGTGCCGGTGGGCCTGGGAGCGCTCCAGGTCCAGCTTCTTCTGGTACCGGCCCTGGGCGATGTCCACCACCACCAACACGGCGATGACGAAGTAGAACGTGGACTTCGCCATGGGTTCCACGACGTAGCCGAACAGATGCAGGTGAGCGAGGTGGCCGCCCTCGGACAGCAGCATCACGCCCACGATGAAGAGGATGAAGAGCCCCAGTACCTCGTACATGCGGTTGCGCTTCAGGAACTCCGCCACGGTGTCGGCCAGCACGATCATCATCACGCCCGAGACGATGATGGCGGTGGCCATCACAGCGAACACGTCGGTGAGTGCCAGCGCGCTCAGGATCGAGTCGAAGGAGAACACCAAGTTCATCGCGACGATCCAGGCCACGGCGGTCTGCACGGTGCGCTGCGGCTCGTTGTCGCCGTGCCCACCGAGGTGATCGAGCGACAGCATGTGCAGGATCTCGCGGAACGCGGTGTAGATGATGAAGATGCCGCCTGCGAGCACGATGAGCGCGTGCACGTTCATGTCGAAGTCGATGAAGCCGGTGTGCATCTTGGCGAAGGGCGTCTGGAACATCGAGATGGCCTGCATCACCACGAAGAGCAGGACGAGCCGGAGCGCGATGGCGATGCCGATGCCGAGCTGGCGCACCATCTGCTGCTTGTCGGGCGCGACGCGTTTGGACTCGATGGAGATGTAGAGGAGGTTGTCGAACCCGAGTACGGCCTGCAGGAAGATGAGCATGAGCAGGGTGAACAGGTTCTCGACGGTGAACAGCTCGGCCACGACGCGACCTCCGTGATTTGGCGCCCCATTAACCGCGCTCGTCAGACCATGATCAGCGGTGCAACGCGGCCGTCACGGGTTCGGGACTTCGTCCCTGCAGGCCTCCGTCCTTCGGACCTCCCCAGCGCACGTCCGAGCGCACCGCAGGTCGCACGAAGCCCTTGGAGCTGGCCGACAGCTATACGCTGATGCCCGACCGCTCCACGCTGATCCCTTAGGGCACGAACAGCTGGCTCATCGGGCTCGGCAGCATGTCCGTGCAGGCACTACACGTCGCACCCACGGGCTCGAAGCGGATGGCGGGCAGCTCGGTCACGTCGGTGCGCGGCAGCGTCCAGCGCTTCTTCGAGTACAGCGTGGTCTTGTTGCCGTTGTGCACCAGATCCAGACACAGCTCGAAGCTGCCGACCTTGCAGGCATAGGCGCGGGCCGTCAGCGACACGCGGCGGTCGGACTGCTGAAACGTGAGGCGCACGTGCTCACCCTGCTGCGTCCAGCTGAAGCGCTCGCCGGTGAACCAGAAGTGGCTGGTGCGCTGGGCCACGCCGAACTGCTTTCCGCGCAACTTCATGGGCACGAACCAAGTGACCACGTCCTTGCCGTTGCGCGGCATGCGCTCCACCCAGGCGCGGTTCTCGATGCGATTGGCCGCCTGATCGTCGGCCATGACACGCCACACAGTCATCACGCTGACGAACGTGATGATGCCGATGGCAAACGTCGCGATGCGGTGCACGGGACCTCCACCTCAACGTCGTAGCGCAAGGCAGCGAGGAGCGGGGCCCGCGCGAGTGGCCCTCCACGAAGCACACCGCTGGGCTTGTCTCCATGGGTAGGGTGGTTACGTCAGCTGCGTAATAGAATTACGCGGAGGGCGACATGACGGCCGAAGAGCACTTCAGCCAGGGGCTGCGGGCGATCTTGGAAGGGGTGAGCGAGCAGCTGCGGCGTGCGGGAATCGAGATCGAGGTTCCCGACATGAGCGGCGACGGGGAGGGCAACGGCAAGGTGCGCGTGGCTTTCGTGAGCCCGGATCTACGCGAAGCGGTCGACGAGATGGGCCAGTCGGTGCGCGACCAGGTGGTGATGGTGCGTGTGGACGAGCACACCTTGGCGAAGCTGGACGCCTGGGTGGCCATCGACGCGGTGAAGTCGCGCTCGGAGGCGGCAGCACTGTTCATTCGCGAGGGGCTGAAGGTGCGGCAGCCGGAGCTGTCGAAGCTGGAGGCGGCGTTGGCGGAGGTGGAGGAGGCCAAGGAGCGCCTTCGCAAGCAGGCGCGCGAGGTGCTGGGTGGCGACGAGGCGTCAGCCGACGAGTAGTAGGGGGTCGGGGGCCTCGCGTGTGAGCTCGATGCCGAGTCGGGTGGCTCGCGCTTCCAGCTGAGGCCACCATGAGGGATGGCCGGGTCGCTCCCCTCTGTAGGCGATGGATCCGAGGTCGACGTGGTTCAGCACGAGCTCTCCGCACGACCTGCCAGTTGTCCGGCGTCCCTCGCTCGAGGACGATCTTGGCGTCGTCTCGGCGGTTGAGCAGCAAGGTTCGAACGATGGGTGGGGCAGACTGTAGGATTCGTCGGACGTGATCTGGAGCCCCCAGCGGCACGTGCGCCGACACGCAAGGGGCGCCGTTGTGCAGATCGAGCAGGGAGTTGGCGTCTAGCCGACCGAACAGATCGGAGCGGCGAAGACCCATCCGGGCGAACACCGATGGGCGTACGGAGCCGCAGAGCTGAGACGGACGGGAGGGGCCTCGTGCGATGCAGTCCACATCGAGCTCCGAGTACAAAGGGCCGATGTAGCGGAGGTGTTGGAGGGCTGGGTTGTCGAAGATCCGGGACCCCAACTCTGCGCTGGGAGAGACGAAGATCGACTCGAACTCCAGGCTTCGCAATGTACGTGCACCGGGGTCGGACAGGGTTGCCAGCAGTGTCTCGTAGGTGGCATCGACTTGCGCAGCCACGGGAAAGCCCCGTTCCGAGATCCAGGTGTGGGTGCTCGTGAGGAAGGTGCGTCCCAGCCAGCGGTCCCCGTGAAGGTCCAGCAGAACCTCCATGTCGGCTTCTGCGCAGCCTGGGCCTGACCTGGGTTCGTCTGCATACGATCTGCGGACGAACGCCAGGTGGTGCCGGGTCGGTTCTGGCAGGATGTTGCCGGGGGGACGTACCCGGCCCACGAGGTCATGCAGATGCCCGTTCGGCGGGAGCCAGTGCGTGAGGATCCCTCGGATCGCATCGCAGAACGGCCCCTCGTAGCCGAAAATGTCCATCTCGGACCGAACCACCCAGCGCAAGGCAGCGGCTGCGACGCGCGGATCTGGACCTCGGGCCACCAGTGTCCGTAGTCGTCTCACCGCATTCCTGGGCTCGTCCCTCTCGTCGTCCACACGGAGGGTGAAGGCCAGCAGGCGTGGGACTTGAGCCGGCTCTCCGGCCCGCTCGATGGTGAACCAGTCGCTGACGGCGCGGATGGGGCGGATCATCGCAGGGGTGAGATCGTGGACCAGCTTCCCTACAGTTGGGTCGCGCGTCTCGCGCCACAGCTCCAGTGCTTCGTGTAGCGGCGAGGTCATTGTGCGCTCCACCGTTGATCGGAGGGTCCGCTCGTCTTAGCCAGATCGAGCAACCACAGGGAGGACCCCGGTGAGCGAGTCCACGCCGTCCAACTTCATCCGCTCCATCGTCACAGAAGATCTGCGGACGGGCCGGCACCAACAAGTGGTCACGCGCTTCCCGCCCGAGCCCAACGGCTACCTCCACATCGGGCACGCCAAGGCCTTCTCCATCGGCTTCGGCCTCGCCGAGGAGTTCGGAGGCCGCTGCCACCTGCGCATGGACGACACGAACCCCGAGAAGGAAGAGACGGAGTTCGTGCAGGGCATCGAGCGCGACATCCGCTGGCTCGGCTACGACTGGGGCGAGCACCGCTACAACGCGTCGGACTACTTCGACCAGCTCTACGACTGGGCGTGCCACCTGATCCGCGAGGGCCTGGCCTACGTCGACGAGGAGAGCCTCGAGCAGATCCGCGAGCGCCGCGGCACGGTGGAGGAGCCCGGCACCCACAGCCCCTTCCGGGACCGGCCCGTCGCCGAGTCGCTGGCCCGCTTCGAGGAGATGCGAGACGGACTGCACGCCGACGGCGCCATGGTGCTGCGCGCCAAGATCGACATGGCGCACCCCAACATGAAGATGCGCGACCCGGTGATGTACCGGATCCGGAACATCCCCCACCACCGCACCGGCGACCGCTGGCACATCTACCCGATGTACGACTGGGCCCACGGTC
The DNA here is from genome assembly GCA_019634415.1 of Myxococcales bacterium. GTDB lineage: Bacteria > Myxococcota_A > UBA796 > UBA796 > DRPG01. Next base: position 72,477 of record JAHQVJ010000249.1, on the reverse strand, counting down.
AGTCCGACGCCATCGAGGGCGTGACCCACAGCACGTGCTCGCTCGAGTTCGACGTGAACCGGCCGCTGTACGACTGGTACCTGGAGCACCTGCCGGTGCCCCACGTGCCCCATCAGTACGAGTTCGCGCGGCTGAACCTGAGCTACACCGTGATGAGCAAGCGCAAGCTGCGTGCCCTGGTGGAGGGCCGCCACGTGGACGGCTGGGACGATCCGCGCATGCCCACCCTGTGCGCCATGCGGCGGCGCGGCATCCCGCCGGCCGCCATCCGGCGCTTCATCGAGGGCGTGGGGGTGGCCAAGGCCAACTCGGTGGTGGATCCGGTGGCGCTGGAGAACGCCATCCGCGACGAGCTGAACCACGAGGCGCCGCGCATGATGGCGGTGCTCGACCCGCTTCAGGTGGTGGTCGAGAACTGGGAGGGCGACCACGACGTGCTGGACGCCAGCGTCTGGCCCAAGGACGTGCCCAAGGAGGGCACGCGTCCGGTGCCGTTCTCCGGTCGGGTGTACATCGACCGCAGCGACTTCGAGGTGGAGCCGCCCAAGGGCTTCAAGCGCTTGGCTCCGGGGCGCGCCGTGCGCCTGCGCTACGCCTACATCGTCACCCACACAGGCCACGACGTGGACGATGACGGCCGCGTCACCCAGGTGCGGGTGCGTGTGGATCGGGCCACCCGCGGGGGCACGAGCCCGAAGGGCGTGAAGGTCTGGGGCACCCTGCACTGGGTGGACGCCGAGCGCTGCGTGCCGCTGGAGGTGCGGCTGTACGACCGGCTGTTCTCGGTGCCGAGCCCTGGTTCGGAGCGCGACTTCCTCGAGGATCTGAACCCGGAGTCGCTGACGGTGGTGCAGGCCAAGGGAGAGCCCGCGCTGGCAGAGCTGGCGCCTGGCGGGCGCGTGCAGCTGGAGCGGGTGGGGTACTTCTTCCGCGAGCCCGACAACGCCGATGCGCCCCTGAGCCTCAACCGGGTGGTGGCGCTCAAGGACAGCTGGACCAAGCGCACAGCCCCTGCGGTGCAGAAGAAGCCCGCCAAGCCCGCGCAGTCGCAGGGACCGCAGCCCGAGCGGGAGCTGACGGCCGAGGCGGAGGCGCTGGTGGCGCGTGGCCTGTCGCCCTCGGAGGCGACGGCGGTGTCGGGGAATCCCGTGCTGCAGCAGCTGTTCGACGATGCCCTCACCGTGCACGACGAGCCGAAGGCCGTGGCGGGCTGGATCGCCACCGAGGCGGCGCGTCTGCTCAAAGAGGAGGCGGAGCTGCCTTTCGGCGGAGCGGCCATCGGAAAGCTGGCGGCCCTCGTCGAGGCGGGCACCATCACCCACGCCATCGGCAAGAAGGTGTTCCAGCAGCTGGCCACCGCAGGCGGTGACCCCGCCGAGATCGTGGCGGAGCAGGGGCTCGAGCAGATCGCCGACCCGGCCGCGCTGCAGCCCCTGGTCGACGAGATCATGGGCGCCTTCCCCGACCGCGTGGCGGCCTATCGAGGGGGCCGAGAGGGGCTGCTGGGCTTCTTCGTGGGCCAGCTCATGCAGCGCACGAAGGGCAAGGCCAACCCCCAGCTGGCGCGGGAGCTGCTGGTGGCGGCGCTGGCGGCGTAGCTGAGGTCAACGCGACAATCAACGGAGTTGATTGTCGGGATGCTACAGGTTGCCGCTCCGCGCCTGGACTTGCAGCAGTCCCTGCACTCGCTCGCACGCTCGCTCGTTCCAGTCCCACTGCAACCCCGGACAGGCGCGCTCCGCTCGATCGCGACAATCAACGGAGTTGATTGTCGCGATCAGTCCTCGTCGGCGAGGGCGGCGAGGATCTGCGACAACACGTCCGGATCTCCTGGCGGCTCGCGGCTGAAGCCTCGGGCCCGCGGAAGCTCTCGGCGGGCGGCGGACTCCTGAGCCGCGCTGCGCAGGCCCGTGATCCACAGAGCGGCTTCCGGCGCCACCACCGCCAGCTGCGCGGCCAGCTCGCGGCTGCGCACCGCCTCGCGCCCCAGATCCAACACGATGGCGTCGGGCTGTAGGTCGCCGGCCGCTTCCACTGCGCTCTCCAGCGGCAGGCCGGCGGCGGGAACGGAGGCGGCTGCCAGCGCCGTCGCGGCTCGCTGCAGTCGCTTTGGCCCGGCGCCCACCAGCAGCACCCGGGGCACCTCCTCGGGCTCCGGAGGCGGTGCCGCGAGCTCGGCGGGGGCGGGCCGTGCGCCGCCCAGCGTCTTCACCAGCGACTTCGGCGCGATCGCGCGGTAGCTCTCGTCGACCCAGTCGAGCAGCTGCTCCACGGAGAAGCCGGCCGACAGCGTCAGTGAGCACCAGCCGTGCCGCCCCAGGCCGTAGCCCATGGGAACCACCCCCTCGCGAAGGGTGGCAGCCTTGCCCGACACCGGCAGCTTCACCGACAAGCTCGGGTCGTCGGCGCCGAGCTTCGAGCAGAAGACGAAGGCCTTCTTGCGCACCTTGATGGCGGGATGGCCCCAGGGCTCTTCCTCGTAGGCCTCCGGGTAGCCCAGGGCCTGGGCATAGGCGGCAGCCAACAGCTCTTGCGGCGTGGGATCGCCCATTCGTCCTCCCCAGTGGACCTACCCGCTCGTGGTAGCACTGCGCCATGGACTCCATCGACGATCTGCGACTCGTGTTCGACGCGAACGGCCTGCTGGCGCTCAACGGCGCGCTGGCCTTCATCATGTTCGGCGTCGCGCTGGAGCTGGCTGTCTCGGACTTCGTGCAGCTGGCCCGCGATCCACGGGCCCCCCTCGTGGGGTTGCTGTGTCAGTTCGTGCTGCTGCCAGCCCTCGCCTTTCCCCTGGCGATTGCCGTCGCGCCCACGCCGAGCATGGCGTTGGGCATGATGCTCGTGGCGGCTTGTCCAGGCGGCAACGTGTCCAACGTGATCACCCAGCTGGCCGGTGGTCGGGTGAGCGTGTCGGTGGGGATGACGGCGGTGTCGACCCTCGCCGCCATGGTGACCACCCCCTTCAACCTGCAGTTCTGGGGTTCTCGCAATCCCGAGACGGCCGCCCTGCTCACCGAGGTGGCCCTCGATCCGGTGGGCGTGGCCATCAACGTCGCCATGGTCCTCGCCATCCCCTGCCTCGTGGGCATGTCCGTGGCGCGATGGCTCCCTGGCGTCGCCGCTCGCCTGCGCCGTCCCATGAAGGTGCTCTCGGTGGTGTTCTTCGTGGTGGTGGTGGCAGCCGCGTTCTCCGCGAACTTCTCGCTGTTCCTCATCGCCATCTCCGTCGTCGCGCTGCCCGTGGCGTTGCTGAACGCCCTGGCGCTGGGCTTGGGCTGGTCGGCGTCGTGGCTGTCGGGCCTGCCGGATCGCGATCGTCGGGCGGTGGCCATCGAGGTGGGGATCCAGAACTCCGGCCTCGGCTTGGTGCTGATCTTCACGTTCTTCGACGGCCTCGGTGGCATGTCCATCGTGGCCGGCTGGTGGGGGATCTGGCACATCCTGGCCGGCTTGTTCGTGGCGTCGGCGTTCGCGGTGTACGACCGTCGGTCTGCCGCTGCATAAGAGAGACATCTGCCGTGGGAGCATGCGTGTACGACATCAAGATCACTGGTGGCACGGTCCTCGATGGAACGGGTCGGCAGGGCTTCTCCGCGGACGTGGGGATCACCGACGGTCGTGTGGTCGAGGTGGGGGCGCTATCGGGCGCGGCCCATCGCACCATCGACGCCGATGGTGCCATCGTCACGCCTGGCTTCACCGACATCCACACCCACTACGACGGGCAGGCGTCGTGGGATCAGCAGCTCGCGCCGTCCACCTGGCATGGCGTGACCACCGCGGTGATGGGCAACTGCGGGGTGGGGTTCGCGCCGGTGCGCGCCCAGGACCACGACAGGCTCGTCGCCTTGATGGAAGGGGTGGAGGACATCCCCGGCACCGCCCTGGCCGAGGGGCTCACCTGGGAGTGGGAGTCCTTTCCCGAGTACCTCGACGCCCTGGACCGCATGGGCCACGCGGCTGATCTGGTGTGCCACGTGCCCCACGACGCCCTTCGCGTGTACGTCATGGGGGAGCGTGCCGAGGCCGAGGCCGACGCCACCGACGCCGACATCGAGCGCATGCACGATCTGCTCGTGGAGGCGCTGAACGCCGGTGCCGTGGGGTTCTCCACCGGGCGCACCGACACCCACCGCACGGCCACGGGGGAGTACACTCCAGCGTCGGAAGCTTCGAAGCGGGAGCTGGTGGGCCTGGCGCGGGCCCTGCGCACGGCCGGTCGAGGGGTGCTGCAGGCCGTCAACGACTTCGACTTCATGCGTCCCGACGGGGACTTCGACACCGAGCTGACCATGCTCACGGACATGGTGGAGGCCAGCGGCGACCGGCCCTTCTCCATCAGCGTGCTGCAGCGCGATCAGGTGGCGGATCAGTGGCGGGCCATCTTCGAGGGCCTGCAGGCGCTGCACGAGCGCGGCGTGCGGGCGCGCGGGCAGGTGGCCCCTCGTCCCATCGGGGTGATGCTCGGCTTCCAGGCCACCTTCCACCCCTTCATGGGCTTCCCTTCCTACAAGGAGGTGTCGCACCTTCCGCTAGCGGAGCGGGTCGTGGCCCTGCGTGATCCGGTGCGACGGGAGCGCCTGCTGAAGGAGCAGAGCACGCCCGTGGCCGGCGACGGCAGCAAGCTCCCGCGCTTGGCGGATCAGCTGCTCTCCAACCTCGACATGGTGTGCATGCGCACGTTCCGACTCGGCGATCCGCCCAACTACGAGCCCAGCCCAAAGGACAGCCTGTACGCCGAGGCCGCTCGTCTGGGGGTGCCGCCGCTGCACGTGCTCTACGATGCGTTGCTCGAAGACGACGGCCAGGCGCTGCTGTACTTCCCGCTCCTCAACTACACCGGCATGAGCCTCGAGGTGGTGCGGGAGATGCTCACTCATCCGCTGGCGCTGGTGGGGCTGTCGGATGGGGGAGCGCACGTCGGCACCATCTGCGATGCCAGCTTCCCCACGTTCCTGCTGTCGTACTGGGGGCGGGATCGCGCCGACGGGCGGCTGCCCCTCGAGCGCTTGGTGCAGATGCAGGCCAGAGATACCGCACGCCACCTGGGGCTGACGGATCGGGGGGAGCTGGTTCCCGGTCAGCGCGCCGACGTCAACGTCATCGACCTGTCGGGCTTGTCGCTGGATCGTCCAGCGCTGCACGCTGATCTACCCGCTGGGGGACTGCGGCTGATGCAGCGCGCCCGGGGCTATCGGGCCACGCTGGTCGCGGGGCAGGTGGTGCTGCAGGACGATGCGCCCACCGGACTGTTCCCTGGTCGGGTGGTGCGTCACGCGGGGCAGTCCTGAGGCAGGAAAGCCCCCCCGGATCGTTCCGAGGGGGCAGAGTCAAGCATCGAGCTCAGCGGTCCAGTAGTTGCGCCACGGTGAGCCTTCGGGCAGGAAGTCCCGCCACTCGTCGGGGATGCTCACCGAGAACAGGGCCATCCACAGCACGTCCAGCGCGGTGGGCACCCTGGGGGGGCGCCGCAGCCGCATCCTGGCTTGCTCGGGGGTCCGGTCGGCCTTGGTGCCGTTGCAGGCCCCGCAGGCCGATGCCACGTTCTCCCAGCACGTGACCGGTCGCCGCTCGCCGCTCACCAGGATCTGGCCTCGGTCGTCGGCGTGTGCACGCGGCACGACGTGGTCGATGGTGAGCTGGCGGAGATCGGGATGCCCCGACGGCCGCCGCGGCTTGGTGCCGCAGTACAAGCAGGTGTAGCCATCGCGCGCCAACACGTTGGCGCGGTTGAACCGCACCCGGTTCCTGAACCGGCTGTAGCGATGTAGTGCCACGACGGCGGGGTGGGGCAGCGACTGCGACGTCGACCGCACCATACGTCCGGCGTAGGACTCCACCATGGAGGCCTTGTCGTCCAGCAACATACCGATGGCACGTTGCCAGGGAACCACGCGCAGAGGCGTGTAGTCGGCGTTCAACACCAGCACTGTGCGGCTCACGCATCACCCCTCGTTCGGATGGACGGTGTGGCGTCGACATCGTGTAGATCTCGTGGTCGAGGGGGCCGCGCAAGTGCAAGAACGAGAGCTGCCGGCGGGGCTCGAACCCGCTAGAAACGGCTTGAAAAGCCGTGCGCTCGACCCTTTGCATTCGGCAGCGAAGTGGAGAGAGTCGGAATCGAACCGACCGCACCGAGCGTGCAAGGCCCAGTCGCCCCCTTGGAACATGTCTCCCCGCAGAGACGACGGGCGGAGTCGAACCGCCGACAGCGGAGTTTGCAACCCCACCGGCCGCCCTGGCTCGTCGTCGGTCAGACCAGGTGGTCTGAAGGACCCGGTCGGAATCGAACCGACCTCAACCTCCATGCCATGGAGATTCGCCCCCTTGGTACATTCGGGCCCGAGGGTGCCCGTCTCTCCGGGCCGTCACGCCTGCTTGGCAGCGGCGTTCCTGCGGGGTTGGACCGCATCCGTGCATCACGGTCGTCTCCTCCTGGGGAAGCAGACAGCGGGACTCGAACCCACACCTCCAGGGTGGAAACCTGGTGCCCTTCCAGCTGGGCCATGTCTGCGTTCGCGTCGGCTTCGCCGCCGCTGTTCGGGTCGACGCGAACTCCGTTCGCGCCCGGCTCGCGCCGGCTTCGCCGCCGCTGTTCGGGTCGACGCGAACTCCGTTCGCGTCGGATCTGGCTGGTAGGAGTCGAACCTACGACCTCCGCGCCCCCAGCGCGGCGCGCTTCCACTGCGCCACAGCCAGTCATCTCGAAGCCTCCTCTAGGGGGATTGCGGTGGCGGGATTCGAACCCACGGCCCCCTGGGTATGAACCAGGTGCTCGCCCCCTGAGCTTCACCGCGTCAGTCTCTCGTTCTCGATTGGACGGGTGGGATTCGAACCCACGATCGCCGCATTCAAAGTGCGGAAGCTTACCGCTAGCCCACCGTCCATCAGGAACGGTCCTTACGGGATTCGAACCCGTGATCTTCTGGGCGACAGCCAGACGTCCACTCCACTGGACCGAAGGACCCTCCACAGTGCCGATCCACCGAGTAGATGGGCACCGTGAGGTTGGACGACCGGGATCGAACCGGCACCCTCCGGGGTCACATCCCGGCGCTGTTCCACTTCAGCTTCGCCCAACACAGTGCACCCGCCAGGAGTCGAACCTGGAGCCTCTGGCTTCGGAAACCAGTGCGCATTCCAGTCGCGCCCCGGGTGCGTTCGGGATCACGCTCGTGCCATGCAAGAGCGCGACCCCCTCGACCATTTCGTCTTCACGATGTCAAACAACGGCAGATACGTCCGGTGGGATTCGAACCCACAGCCTCCCGATTCGTAGTCGGGTGCTCTTCCAGTTGAGCTTCGGACGTGTACGGCGAACCTGGCGAAACGAAGGAGGGCAGAGGAGTCGAACCCCGATGCTGGTACACCCCACGGTTTTCGAGACCGAGTGTCCTCCTGTGGACGGTACCCTCCAGCAATCATGCAAGATGACCTGAAACAAACACAGCGGAGCAGGAGGGACTCGAACCCTCAGACCCAGGCGACGCCTGAACCACCCGATTAGCAGTCGGGCCTCTTCACCAATTCGAGCACTGCCCCGAAGAGTGGGTGGGGAGGGACTCGAACCCCCAGAGCCATCACGGCACCCGGTTTACAGCCGGGGACGCTACCAATTACGCGTTACCCACCCAGGACCGGGCGAGGAGAGCGAATGGACTCTGCAACAGGCGCACGTGTAGGTGTCCACGCAGGTACGAGACCTGGAGGCACACGTCGAACCCATGCAAGGCGATTGGTGCAGGACCGTTGAGGTTACCTAAGGGTGAAACCTCGTTTCGCCGTTACGGGACAGGTTGCCTGGGCAGATGGGTTCGTTCCCACCGCATCCGTCGCGATATGCATTGGTCGGGATGAAGACCAACTTTGTTCGTCGCTATATCGCAAGGCGACCCCCTCGGGCTGAAACAACCCGTCGGCGTTCATACATTAGATGGTCTGTCTGGATGCAACCGTCAAGAAATTCAGATCAATTTTCTTGATTGTGATGCTCTTAGCTGGCTAAGCTCGGGCTACTGTGGGTCGTCGGGAAGGGTGCAGTAGTCTGGCAGGTCCACGAGGCCGTCTTCGTGGGGCGATGGTCGTCCCACGCGATGGGGCAGTGCCCAGCTCTCCAAGATGTCCGCAGCGGCACCAGGCAAGCGATGTCCACCTCCGTAGTTGCAGGTCACCACGAGATGATCGTCGAGTCGCAGCAGCTGGCCGAACAGCCGACCCATCTCCTCGAACAGGATGTCGCGGCCCTTGTACACACCCACGTCGTCGGATCCTCCCCAGCCCACCAGCGCTGGGATCTTGTGGGAGGGGGTGCGGTAGGGAAGCTCGTCGTCGTCGAGTCCGCCGGAGAACAAGGTGGCGCTGGCCAGGCGCTCGGAGCGCTCCATCACCAAGTAGGTGGCGAAGACGGCACCGCCGGAGAAGCCACCCACGTGGATGGCAGCCGGATCGGCGTCCAGCTCCTGCACCAGGCAGTCGACGAGGTCGTCGAACAACGCCAGGTCGCGGCCTCCCGTGCGAGCGTCCCAGGTGTCGCCGAAGCGATCCGCGGAGTCGGGCGCCACGGTGATGGCCGAGTGCTGCTGGGCGATGCGCGCCAGATCGGTTCGCGCCGACACGTTCTCGGCGCTGCCGTTGTGGCCGTGGAAGAACACGATGACGGGCATGGAGTCCACGGGCTCGTCGGGCAGGTGCACCAGCACCTTGCGGCGCATTGTGTCGACCTCGAACTCGATGGCGCCGGCCTCGTTCATGTCGGGGCACTCGAGGGCAGGCGTGCTCTGGGAGGGCGGTGGTGAACAAGCGGCGAAGAAGAGGGACCACATGGGGGCGTCGTACCCTTTTTCCACGACGCTTGAGCCTATCGGGTCGAGAATCTCGTTTGGGGGGACCATGACGACATCCAGGCCAGAATCGACACCTGTCTCCACAGGTGGGTGTGCAGAAGGAGGACGTGACCGCGCGGTGGTAGTGAACCAAGCTCTGGAGGCGATTCGTGCTGGCGACGAGGGGGCGCTCGGCACCTTGTTCGACGAGGTCTACGACGAGCTCGTGGCGCTCGCTCGTCGTCAGCGACGGCGCTGGTCGGGCAACGACACCCTCGACACCACGAGCCTCGTGCACGAGAGCTTCCTGAAGCTGGTGGACCGCAGTCGCTTCGACTGGACCGATCTCCGGCACTTCTTTGCGGTGGCGGCGAAGGCGATGCGGCACATCCTCATCGACTACGCCCAACGACAGGGGGCCCAGAAGCGGGGTGGGGGACTGCGACGCGTGGAGCTCGGAGATGCGGAGGCCGCGAGTCGTGCGCGTCAGGACACCCTGGTGGCGGTGGGCCGTGGTCTCGACCAGCTGGCGGCCGTGGATGCGCGTCGGGCGAGCGTGTTCGAGTACCGGTTCTTCCTGGGCTTGAGCGTCGCCGAGACCGGCGAGATCTTGGAGATCTCCCAAGCCACGGTGAAGCGCGACTGGCAGCTGGCGGCTGCCTTCTTGAAGCTGCAACTGGAGCCTTGACGTGGATGGACCCCGTTGGTTGACCCTCTCTGCGCTCGTCGAGGAAGCCCTGGAGCTTCACGGTGACGAGCGCTCCGAGTTCATCGAGCGCCTGGAGCGAGAGCAGCCGGAGCTGGGTGCGGAGCTCCGACAGCTCGTCGATGCGATGAACAGCGTCGACGACTTTGCTGCGGCCCTGTCCAGCGAGGTGGGGGTCCTCTTCGGCCCACGGCGGCTGAGCGAAGGGGAGAGCCTGGGGCGTTGGCGGGTGGAGGAGGTGCTGGGCTGGGGTGGAATGGGAGTGGTCTACCGCGCGCGCCGTAGCGATGCGCAGTTCGAGCAGAGTGCGGCGATCAAGATGCTGATGGATCCGCTGTCGAGTGAGGCGGACCGCACCCGGTTCCTGGATGAGCGTCAGATCCTCGCCGGCCTGGAGCATCCTGCCATCGCTCGCCTGATCGACGGAGGTCTGTCGGAGGAGGGCCATCCCTACTACGTGCTCGAGCTGGTGGAAGGCCAGCAAGCGGACGTGTTCGCAGACCATGCCGACGCCGAAGCGATCCTCGCGGTGTTCGAGGAGATCTGCGAGGCGGTGGCCTATGCGCACACCCGACTGGTGGTGCACTGTGATCTGAAGCCTGCGAACGTGCTCGTGACGCCTTCGGGTCGCGTGAAGCTGCTGGACTTCGGCGTGGCCCGTCGCACGGGGGAGCGCGGCGAGGCTCACTTGGGCTACCTAAGGATGCCCGTCACGCGGAACTATGCGGCCCCCGAGCTACTCACCGGCGAGGGTGTCGACACGCGCTCCGACGTGTACTCCCTCGGCGTGCTGCTCTTTCGCCTGATGACCGGCAGGCAGCCCTACCTGCTTCCGGCGGGCACCCTCGATGATCTGCGTCTGGAGCTGGAGGCGATCGAGGTCCGTCGCGTGGATGCGGGTGCCCTGTTGCAGCTGAGACCCCTGGCGCGCGCCGAGCTGTGGAGCATCATCGAGCAGGCCATCGCGCGGGAGCCCCGTGATCGCACGGCGTCGGTGGGGAGGCTGCTCGATCAGGTCCGGAGGCTGCGGCAGGGGCGTGCGCTCGACGAGGCCCCTGCTGGGGTGGCGGCCTACCGGTTGCGGACCCGCGTCCGGCGAAGCCCGTGGGTCGCGCTCCTCGGCACGTCCACGGCGCTCCTGGCGGTGTTGGGGACCATCGTCTTGGCTGTAGCCTTCAGTGTGACGTCGCTGGAGCGCTCCCGGGCGGAGGCTGCCTTGCAGGATGCAGAGGCGGTGATCGCGCTCGTGGTGGACGTCTTCGAGGACGTCTCGCCGCATCATGCGAACTTCGACCAGGAGCAGTGGCTCGATGGTGCGAGCCCCAGACCTGCGACCACCGAGGCTCTGGTGCAGGCGGCTGCCGATCGGGTGCTAGGGGGCGACTACGACGAGCTGGCACGACCGGAGCTGCTGCAGTTCACGGTGGGGCGCCTCGCGGTGGCCGTGGGCGACTTCGATCGAGCCGACGCCCTGTTGGCGGCTGCCTTGCAGTCGTCGGATGCCGAGCTGAGGCGCAATGCCCGCGTCGTGATGGGCATGCTCCAGGGCGACGCCGGCCAAGAGGAGATCGCCGAAGGCACCCTGACCGAGGCGATCGAGACCTGTCGTGCTGCAGGGGATGCAGTCTGTGAGCTGACGGCGCTGGCCGGTCTCGCCAGCGTGAGGGTGGAGGCTGGTAACGCCGAGGCTGCCCTCGACCTGTTCGAGCGAGCACAGGTCGTGATTCGGGCCGAGCCGAGCGCGTTTCGGGATCCGGTGTGCGTGGAGGGGGACCTCCTGTTCGGGAGGGCGCTCGCGTACCACCGCGTCGGTGACTACTCTTCATCCAAGCAGATGTTCGAAGAAGCGACGGATCTGCTGTACCGGTGTCGCCACGCCACGCCCTATGCCGTGGCGATGGCGGAGCTGAAGCTCGCGGACTTTCGCCGCATGAGCCCGCGGCCGGAGTCGCAGCAGGAGGCGCTGGAGCTGCTGCGGTCTGCCAGGCAGCTACTCGTAGACTGGCTGGGTGAGCGACATCCACGGGTGGCGTATGCCGACCTCGGCTTGTGTCACGTCCTCGGTGATCTGGACCAGCTGGACGAGGCGCTCGACGCTTGCGCCCGCTCGCTGGACGTCCGGATGGAGTTCTACGGCCCGGCCTATCGCGACACCGTCTCCTCCACGGTGGTGCTTGCCACGCGGCTGAACCAGGCCGAGCGGTTCGAGGAGGCCGCGCAGCTCGCGCGCGATGTGGTGGAGCTGCGTATGGAGCTCGCACCAGGCACCTACGGACTGGTGATGGAGACGTTGGCGGTGGCGCTGCACGCGCTCGGGGAGGACGAGGAGGCCTTGCCCTATGCGCTCGAGCGGCTGGAGAACGTCCGCGAGATCTGGGGCCCCGACCATGCTCGAGCGGCGTGGAGCGAGGAGCTCGTGCGTGACATTCGCTCACAGCTTCGGTGAGCCTTCGCCGTCGGAGTTCGCGTTTCCAGAGGCATGAGCAACTCGACGAACAACCTGCTGATCCTCGGAGACGCGCACGTCGATCTGACGCAGCGCAGCGTCCACTGGCCGGACCGTCGTCTGGATCTCACGGTGCTGGAGGCGGATCTGCTACGCTACCTCGCCGAGCGGCGCGGCCGCTGGGTGGACCGTGAGACGCTGCTCACCGAGGTCTGGGGCTACTCACGGATGGTCGTCACCCGCGCGGCGGATCACGCCGTGTCGCGGCTGCGGCGCAAGATCGAGCCCGATCCGGGGCGACCACGATGGCTCACCTCCACCCGGGGCGGCGGCTATCGACTGGAGCATCTGGACACTCCAACCCAAGCCTGCCCGCTGGAGGTCTCCTCCTTCGTGGGCCGTGTTCGAGAGCTGGCATGGCTCGGGCGGGCGCTCAGGCGCGGACGGATCACGGGGATCGTGGGCCCGGTGGGGATCGGCAAGCGCCGCTTGGCCTGTCGAGCGGCCCATGGCTGGGACGGCGAGGTCACGCGCGTGTCGCTCGAGGGAGCCAGGGGTGCTCAGGCACAGCGAGCCGTGGCGGCGGGTCTTGGCGCTCGGGGCTCCGAGCTGGAGGAGGTGGGCACCACCCGGGACCGGATCTTGGTGCTGCTGACGGAGGCTTCGTGCCTGACGACCCGAGATCTGGCATGGCTGCGCCGCCTACGCCGCTGTGCGGTGTTGGTGGTGGGTGCCCCGGAGCAGCTCACTGGGCGGCGTACGCTGCGACTGGGGCCGCTTGGTGACGTGGACGCGGCGATGCTGGTTCGCGAGCGCAGCCCGGTGGAGCTGACCCACGCCGAGGCGGCGGCGTTGGCTGCGGCCTTCGGCGGCCATCCACTGGCTATCGAGCTGGCGGCTCGCGCCGTGGGTGGCTGGGCCCTGGCGGCGTCAGGGGCAGTTGTAGGTGGCGTCGAGCACGTCGAGCTTCGCCACCAGTCGTAGCGACTGCTCCGTGGACGTCTTGGTGGCCACGTCGGTGACGACCACCGACAGGTCCAGCTCCTCGTCTTCGAGGGTGCAGATGAATGCCTGGTAGTCGTCGATGCCCTTGGGCACCTCGGCGTCGTCGACGTAGGCGCGCACGCCGGCGAACTGGCCCACGCACGTCTCCACCTCGTCGAGCATCAAGAACGTCGATGGCTGATCGCCAGCGAGCTGCGTGCCACTCGACACCACGGTGAGCAGAGGATCGATGCCCACCAGCGCGTCGGTTCCGGTCACCAGACCGCTCACGTCGATGTGCCAGCCGCCCTGGGCACCGTGCACCAGGATCACGGGGTCCAACGACTCGGCAGGGGTGTGCGCCTTCTCGGCGTTGCCGACCTCGAGCGTCATGGTGGCGCAAGGATCGAAGGTGGCGGTGTCGCCGGTGGTGGAAGGGCCCGTGTCTGCGGTGGTGGGGGAGTCGTCGGTCGTGTCCGTGGTGTCGGTAGGGCCGTCAGTGGCACCGGTACAACCGAGGAGCAGAGCGAGGAGGTAGGTGCGTGCAGGCATCGGGGCCCCAGGGCGGCGAGACGTGACGTCAACATAGCCGCGGCAGACCGCGCCGCGGGGCCTATCCGCGACGGCTGAACCACTTCCAGAACTGCCACCAGCGGCGGCGAGGGCGGACGACCTCGGGGACCTCGGAGCGGGACTCGTCGATCAGGGTCTTGGCGGTCTCTTGGTGTGTGAGGGGCGGCTCGGGCTCGTCGAGGGTGCGGGTGCGGCGCAGCACGGGAGCGCTCGACTCGGTGAGGCGCACGGGCTCGTCTGTGGGCGCAGGCTCGGCGACGGGCATGGGTGGTGGCAGCGGGGCGGCTGCTGGTGGCGTGGGGCGCGGCTGCGGTGCGGGCGGGGCGGGCCTGCTCACAGCCAGCTCGGCCATCTGCTGCAGCATGGCCTGACCCTTGGCCGCATCCACCATGTTCACGAAGGCGGCGAAGCCCGTGAGGCCCGCCATCACGTCGGGGCCTAGCCCGAAGCGCTTGCCCGCCGGCCCGTCGCGGCGGATCTGGTGCACGGTGGCGCGCCACTGCTTCAGCAGTCGTCTGGGCACCCCGAGCCGGTCGTTCACCACCAGCCCCGTGACCTCCTGGCGCCGTCCCCGACGCATGATGCGCGTCTTGTCGGGGTGGACCGTGAAGGACTCGTCGTCCACGATGTGCTCCACCGCGCGGATCAGGCGGTTCACCTGAGCGTTGTCGCGTGTACTGGAGAACGTCAGGTCGTCGGCGTAGCGGGTGTAGGTGAACCCGAGCTGGGTGGCGAGACCGGTCAGGCGCCGATCGAGGCGCCGGCACACCAGGTTCGTGAGGGCAGGGGAGCACGGCGAGCCCTGCGGGAGCCGGCGCTCGCTCGCGTGAACGAACCAGCGCCGCCCGTCGAGCTGAACCTCCTCCACCTCCGCCTCGGTGCACAGCAGCGACAGCACGGTGGAGGTCTCGGGGCTGAAGCCAAGGCTCCGGAACAGGCCGAACACGCGGGGGTAGTGAACCGAGGGGAAGAAGTCGCGCAGATCGAGGTTGATCACCACCCGCTGGCCTACGTGCGCCGCGGCGTTGGACACGATCGACCGTCCGCGGACGAAGCCGTGGGCTGCCTCGTGTACCTCGACGCGCTCGAGGATCTCGGCGCGGATCCAGTGCTGCGCCTTCTTGAGGCGGGGCATGGGGGCGGAGATCAGTCGTGTGCCGCCCGTCTTCTTGGGGATCTGGAAGCGCGCGTAGTGAGACGTGGTGCTCACCTTGCGGTGGAAGGCCAGCCACCGGAGCTCCCCGAGCGAGATCCCCATGGCAGAGGCCAGATCGGGAGCGGAGGGAACGCTCGGGAGCCCAGGCTGGATCTGCTCGGCTTGCTGACCGAGGCCGTTGGACACGCCAGCGCCCAGGTAGAGCAGCTCGCGGGTCTTGCGCTCGGCCCAGGCCTTCGCCTTGGCCTGTCGCTGCGCCTCTCGCCGCTCCTTGGTCTCGATGCGTCGAGCCTTGGCCTCCTGCATGCGCTGCTTGCGCGCTGCCCGCTTCATGGCGTCGACGTCGCGTAGGCGGGAGGCTTCGGTGGCCAGGGCGGCCACGGTGCGCTCGAGCTCACCCTTGCGCTGGATCTCCTCGGCGGGATCGTCGGGTCGGCCCTCCTGGGTCCAGAACCCGTAGCGGATCATCTCCTCGAGGATCACCTCGTCCTTACTGGACTCGCGGATCCGATCGTAGAGCTCTTGCCGATCCTGTGGACGCTCACTCATGGCGTCCCCGGGGAAAGGGGGAATCCCCCTGAGATGGGCAGCGAGGTCTTCGCTCTCGCTGGAGACTGGGTCGATCAACTCGACGCGCTATTGGGCCCCCTACCGGGCGGCACCTCGAGCACGAGGCCCATCGCTGCCGCCGGCAGGGGGCCCTATAGCGCATAGTGGAGATCGGACCAGTGAGGCAGAGCACAGCTGTGCGCATGGACGGCGATGACACCGCCCGGGTTGCAAGGCGTGCGCTGCCCACCTCAGAGGGAAACTGGTTGGTAGCACGAAGTGAAAGGGGCGCAACCATCACGAGATGGCCCTCCCCGAGCGCTCGTGGGACATGCGCAGTGCGAGCAGGTGCTCGCATGGGCCCCGACGGAGCTTGTTGCGGAAGTGGTAGCTGCAGTCGCAGTGGCCGCGGACCAGACGCTGATCGCTGTCGAGCACCAGCGAGCACGTCTGCTTGCCCACGCGGCCCGACAGCGAGACCTGGCCGGTTCCGGAATCGTTGGCCACTCGGTCCGTGACCTGGCCGCCGTTCACCAGGGCAGCGGCGGACGCCTCTCGCTCGTTGGCCCAGCGCAGCTTCGACAGGTCCAGCGGATCGCGAGCGAGCTCGCGCACCCGGAACACCTCGGCGTTGAGGTCGTACATCACGCGGCCCGCCTGGGTGAACTGTCCGAGCGCTGCGTTCACCGTGGAGGGCTCGAGGTTCAGGCGGGTGGCGAGATCGGCCGACGTGCCTCGCCAGTCCTGCTTGAGCGCGTCGAACACCGACTGGGCGGTGGCCGTGTCCACGTCGCCGCGCGGCGCCAGCAGATCGAAGTTGCCCGAGGCGGACCAGTCGTTGGCGGTCCAGCCCGACAGACCCAGGGTGAAGGAGATGTCGCCACAGTCGGCGATCCAGAACGAGGGCATGCCGGTGCCCATCAGCACCACACGGAAGCGCCGAGCCACGGACACGAGCCGCTCGAGAAGGAACAACCGACGGCGCCCCCACACGCGGATCTCCTGGGCCTCGGCACCTTGGTACACCGAGCGCGCGCACGTGAGCACGTGGTTCCACGGCTCCAGGGTGATCCGGACGGGCTTGCCGGGCTCCAGGTGGAAGCGCAGGGAGCGAGGGGACTGTCGCTCCTTGTGTCGACGCAGCCACAGGCAGATGTTGTGCACGTCCATGGGGTGCAGATCGAAGCGCGTGGAGGGCAGCCCCATCGCGGAGCTCACCTGCAGGAAGCCCCGCACCCACGAGTCCGGAAGGTCGATCTTGACCTCGCGGTAGGCCTTGTCGGTGGAGGTCTGCACCTCGAAGCCGCTGGGATCCACCGTGAGGGTGGTGGCCTTGTAGTCGCGGATCTTCTGGAACTCGTCGTACAGAGTGGAGCTGTAGTCCACGTTGGTCGTGCCACACTCGAACTCGCCCAGGTCCTCGAAGACCTCGTAGCTGCAGCCGACGCGGCCGTAGCTCGACTCGTCCTGGCTGAAGCACTCGAAGAACACCTCGTCGGGGTGCACGGTGATCACCGGATCGAGCACGAACCAGTAGTCGGCGTTCTTCTTGTAGAGGAAGTCGAAGTAGCGCTTCTGTGCCTTGAAGAACTCGGCGTGCCGATCCTGGTGCCGAGACCGCAGCTCCGCCAGCTCGCTGCGCGCCTGCTCCAGCTGGCTCTGGGTCTCCTCGCGCAGCGCGGCCACCTCTGCCAGATCCACCATCTGCTGCTCTTCGAGCCACTCGAAGTACTGGGCGCGATCCTTGGGCTTGAAGCGCATGTCGCTGACCACCACGTGGTGAAGCGCGCTGATGCACTCTCGGAAGGCGAGCTTCCGCCGGATCTTGCCGGTGAAGTAGGTGGGCTCGCGCGTGGTGTCGGGCGCGAACGACATGCCGGTGGAGCCGATGGCCGAGTCCACCGCTGTGATGCCCAGGTAGCGGTAGTCAAACAGCATCGGTGGCCTCCGGGCGGGTCCACGTGCGAGGAGGCACCACGGTCAGTGGCGTGTCGATGTCGGGATGGCGGCGGCGAATGTCCACCAAGATCTCCAGCGCCTGGGCGCGGTAGGTCTGCGCCTCGCTCGCCGACAGGCCTCGCACCACCTCCGCCACCACCTCGGCCGTGGCGCGGTCGTTCTTGGCCTCGTGGGCGAGGAACGCCATCACCCGAGCCTTGGCGATGCTGCCCCTGTTCGGGCGCGTCATGACGCCGACCAGGTAGGGCTGGATCTTGCGGATCTGGGCAGCGTCGCCCGATGCGTGCACGTCGAGCCAGGCGCTGGCGAACAGCTGCATCTCGGGTGCGGGGTGCTGCGACAGCTTGAGCAGGTAGGCCCAACCGGAGTCGGAGCCGAAGGCCCGGGTGACGGTGCGTCGTCCGAAGGACTGCACGTCGGGGCGAACGCTGTCGCAGATGGCCACGGTGAGATCGGGAGAGAGCGCGTCGGGACCCAGGCGCTCCTCGACGAGGTGGAACCCGAACTGCCGGCTGTCGGGCCACGACGCGTCCAGCACGTCGAGCATGGCGTCGGCGTTGGTGTGCAGCTCCTCGAGGCGGTCCTCCATCATGGACCAGCTGGCCTGCCGAACGGTCAGGATGTCGGACGAGGCCAGGCCCGCGATCTGCGACAGGCTCAGGGTGGTCGGATCGACGTGCTGCTGCAGCAGCTGGCCGCCGTACTCCTGCACGAGCCCCACGGGGCTCTCGAGCATGGCCAGCACGCGCTCGGCGGCGAGGTGCTGGACGGGTCCCGCCAGCTCGGAGCGGAGCATGGCCACCACGTCGGCGTGCATGCCCTCGGGTCCCGCCACGCAGATGGCGGGGACGACCGCTTCCACGATGATCCGGCCGAAGGAGGGGTTGTTCGACGCGAGCCGGCCGATCACCGGGCGCACGGACTGGCGCACGTCGGGGTGGGAGGAGGTGATCAGGCCCACGAGCACGCGGAACCGATGGACGAGCACGTCGTCGTCGAGCTCCCCATACAGTCGAACGCCGATCTGGCGCACCACCGTGAACTCGCTGGTGAGCACTGCGGTGAGCAGCTCGTCGGGCAGATCCGGCGGGCGCGTGTGATGGCTGAGCAGAATCTTGGCGCCCAGCTCCGCCACGCCCTCGGCTCGATGCCGTACCAGCTGCGTGACCAGGCTCAAGGGAATCGCCCGCAGCTCCTGACTGAAGGCGGTGAGCAGCACGGCCGACGCGTCGCGCAGCACGGCGAGCGCTGCCTCGTCGTCGGCGCCGGTGCGCCGCGCGCGGTCGATGACCGCCTCCACCACGATCTGCGCGTGGTCGGGGCGCATGGCGGTGGCCGACAGCACCTCCATGGCGAGCTGTCGCGTGGCGGCCTGGGGATTGAGCACCAGCTCCACCACGAACTCGACGTCCGCCAGGAAGAGGTGAGGGTTGTCGCGGATCCAGCCGAGGGCGAGGTCTCGCCCGCGTGCATGGGGACAGGAGGCCAGCGCGGCCACCAGCTCCAGATCGGGCTGTGCGGGGTCGTACCGGGTGACGGCGATGTCGGCGGCGAGATCGGCGGTGCCCTCGTAGGGGGCGCCCACCATGGCCAGCAGATCGGCGGTGCTCACCAAGCCGAAGGCGGCCGCGTTGTCGCGCAGCGCCCGCACGCCGAAGGCGTGAACCTCGCCACAGCGGCTCTGGGTGAGCAGGCCGATCAGCGAGAGCGGAGCACCGTTCCACAGCTCCGGAAACGCCTCGTACCGCCCACCTCTGCCCGCGTTCGCAGGCTCCACGCCTCCCGCGAGCCGGAACGTGAGCGTCTGCTTCACGGCCACGTGGTCGGGGCTGTGGCGGTACAAGATCTGGTTGAAGGCCCACAGATGGCCCAGCGGTGCGGACCAGCTGGTGCGCTCGCGGCGCGTGTACCAGTCGTAGGTCACGAACTGCCGCGGCTGCCGTGCGTCGTCGTCGGTCACGGCGAGCAGGAGCCCGGTGGCCATGCGCACGTAGTCGTCGCCCAGGCCGACCTCGCCCAGGCGCCGCAGGGAGCGCCAGCCACGACGCAGCATGTAGGCGCGGGTGGAGGCCGAGAAGCCCACCCGGGAGTCGCCCCGCTGCACCGAGCCCAGGTTCGGCACCCAGGCGGAGGCTCCACGGAAGCCCGGGAAGGTGGGCTTGCACTGGGCGACCCGGTGGAGCACCGCGCCGAGCACCTGTCCGTCCGACCGCGCCTCTGCAGCCTTGAGGATCCGGCGCATGCCCATCCACCAGGGCGGTCGGGCGTCTGCACTGCGCAGCAGCTCCACCAGGCGCGCGCGGTCTTGCTCGGTGGAGGCGCACAGGTACAGCAGCTCCAGGGCGCTGGGCCGCTGTTGCAGCTCCTGCAGCGCCGAGCCCACGGCCCCCGAAGCCATCGCCGACGCCACCGCCTCGGGGATCTTCGCTCGCTGCCGCCGCACGAACCGGTCGGCCTCGTCGGCATCTGCCAGCTCGAGCACGGCGTGCCCGGCGAGGTTGCGGATGTGGCCCTCGAGGCTGCGCTGCTCCCACAGCGACAACAGGGCCGGCACCGCCGAGGCATCTCCGCAGCGGAGCAGCGCCCGCACCACGTTGTAGAGGCGTCGGCCCTTCGCCTCGGCCGCCATCGCGACCAGCTGTGCCGTGATCCCCGGCACCCGCAGCTCGCTGGCCCGGAAGAGGATCACGTCGACGTTGTGCGTCCACCCCTTGGACGGATCCTCCAGCGCCGCCACGATTCGGGCGTGCCGCGGATCTGCGGGTGGCGCTGGCTCGGGCTGGGCCACCGGGCGCGACCCGGTGGGGGCGGGGCGGGGCACCCCGCTGTCCATGTCGTGGAAGCCCTCCCGCTTCTTCTGGTCCACGAGCTGATCGAACAGCCGGTCCGCTTCGTCTCGGGCCACGGGAAGCGGCGTCTTGCTGCCGTCGCGCAGCGTGCCGCCACGCGGACCGTAGCGGAAGTTCACCACGCATCGGTCCCCGGCCAACTCGCAGAGGTCCACCTCGTAGATTCGGTCGGAGGTTCCCTGCTGCAGCGACAGCCGAACGTGACGGACGAGCTTCATGGAACGCGGAAGTAGCGCCTCGGTCCGGCCACGGTCAAGTGCACGATCCGGCCAATTTCTGACCTACCCGATGTGGGCAAACTGCAGACTGTCGGGGGTCTGCAGATCTCCGCGAAGCATCACGTTGAACGCCACGCTCACGCGATCTCCCTCGCCCAGCGGGTTCACGTGGTGCGATAGCCAAGAAGGAAACAGCAGGAGCACCCCGGGATGTGCCTCGAAGGACCACGTCTGGCTGTTCGACATGGTGTTGCGCGACAGGCGTGGCAGGATCGCGCCAGCGGCGGGGTTGGGGTTGGTGAAGGTGATGCTGGCTGTGGCTGGCTCGTCGTTGCGCACCCAGTACACGCCCGACCAGAAGTTGTTGGAGTGGGTGTGCGGTGGGTGGAACTCTCCCGCACGCAGCCACGTGGCCCACATCCCCGTGATCACGTGGCCGTCGATCTGGTGGTGCAGCGCCTCGCTGGCCACCGCCACCGCTCGCTCCACCGCCTGGACCAGGGGAGCGAACACGGTGCGCTCGTGAAGATCCGGCGTGCATTGCCAGGGGGAGGTCTTGCCGCGCCAGGTGGGGTGGGCCTCGCGCTCCTTGGTGATGGCGCGCAGGAACTTGCGATTGAGCTTGTCGGCGTGCTCCAGGCGGTGCTGGAACACCACCGTGGGGAAGAGCTGGGTAGCGTGGGACTCGGTGAACATCGGTGACGACCGTGGGCGGGGTACCCCCTCTATCCCGCGATGACCGAAGAGACGTCGTCACGGAATGACCCTGTGGGGCTGGCTCTCTGCGGGCCACGGGTCGTGTTTGGTATGCATGGTGGGTGCAGCCAGGTGACCGCATCGGTCGTTTCGTGGTCGAGGCCTCGGTGGGCCGCGGCACCGCCGCGGTGGTGTACCGGATCCGCCACGCACAGCTGAACACGGTGCACGCACTCAAGGTGCTGCACGACGCGGATCCCGATCTCGCCCGTCGACTCCTGGTCGAAGGCCGGATCCAGGCGTCGCTCGTGCATCCACACCTCGTAGCAGTGACCGACGTGCTGGACGTGCAGGGACGCCCCGCGTTGTTGCTGGAGCACGTCGACGGGCCGAGCCTGGCCTCGTTCCTGGCGCAGGTGGAGCTCCCTCTGCCCGAGCGCGAGACCCTCTTCCGCCAAGTGGTGGCGGGAGTGGCCCACGCACACCGTGCGGGCGTGGTCCATCGCGACCTGAAGCCGGGGAACGTGCTGGTGGAAGCGCGAGAAGATGGGCTGTGCGCGCGCGTCGCGGACTTCGGGGTGGCCAAGCTCCTGGCCGCCGACGCCGACACGCTGTCCACCCGCACGGGCCAGCTCCTCGGAACGCCCGCGTACATGGCGCCCGAGCAGCTGGCTGGGCAGCCCTCTGGGCCCGCCGCAGACGTGTGGGCACTCGGTGTCCTCGGCTTCGAGATGGCCTGTGGGCAGCGTCCGTTCGCGGGTACCGAGCGCTCGCAGGTTCGCGACGCGATCCTGCGAGGGGCGGCCCCTCTGGCGGCGATCGCACCCGAGCTGTCGGAGCGCTGGCGCCGTGCGCTCCAGGGAGCTCTGTGCCGAGATCCGACCCGCCGAATTCCCGATGCCTCTGTGCTTCTCGGTGTCCTCGACGGCGAGCCTTGGTCCGTCGAGGTGGAGGGTGCTGGGAGGCGGGTGGGGGACTTCGAGCTGATCGAGCCCATCGGCTCGGGGGCTGCCGGCGTGGTGTTTCGAGCGCGCCAGCTGGGGCTCGACCGCGATGTCGCGCTGAAGCTCATTCCTCGCTCGTCTCCCCCCGACGTCGAGGCCGAGGCGCGGTTCCTGCGCGAGGTGCGTGCGCTGTCCCGCGTGGATCATCCGAACGTCGTTCGAATCTTGGCGCACGGTCAGACCGACACCGAGCTGTTCTTCGCCATGGAGCTGGTTCGTGGGTCGGATCTGACGCAGGTCGCCCCACGTCTGCCCCGCGAGGAGCTGGTGGTGCTCTTCGCGGGCGTGGCCGACGGCCTGCAGGCCCTACATGATGCTGCTGTCATCCATCGCGACGTCAAGCCCTCGAACCTGCTGCTCACCGAGGCTGGCGATCGCATTCTGGTGGCGGATCTGGGGTTGGCGAGGCTGACGGACAGTCAGGCTCCGCTGACGCGGCACGACGTTCGCGTGCTCGGCACCCTTCGCTACATGCCGCCCGAGCAGCTGCAGCGAAGCCTGCTTCAGGTGGATCACCGCGTCGACGTCTATGCCCTGGGAGTCACCCTCACGGAGCTGTGCACGGGCGTGCCGTTCTTCGATGGGGACTCCGAGGAGCGCTTGATCCAGCAGGTGCTGTTCGAGGACCCGCCCACCGCCAGGGATCGCGACCCCGACGTGCCCGGTGGCCTCGACCTGGTGTTGCAGCATGCCACCGCGAAGCGGCCAGCCGAGCGCTACGGCAGCGCTGCCGAGCTCGCTGCGGACCTGCGGGCGCTGGCCCGCGGTGACGCTCCATCGGTGCGACGACTGGGGCGGCTGGGGCGACTGAGACGATGGATGCGTCGTCATCCTCTGGCGGTCGCCATCCTGGGCACTGCCCTGGCCACGGCATTGTCGACGGTGTCCGGGGTGTCGGTGCTGCTGGCGAGCCTGCTCTACCTCGATCGGCAGGTGGACAAGCACTACCTGGACGTGGTGCCTCGCAACGGGGGCTACGCGGGGAACGGGTGGCTCGGCACGTGGAAGGTGCCCAATCGTAGACACGTGCGGGTGACCTACGAGGATGGGCTACCCATGCGACTGGAGCACCGGTGGGATGGCCGAAGTGACGCAGGTGGTGAGCCACAGATCCTCGAGCAGACCTTCGATCGGTTCGGCCGGGTCCTTCGAGTCGTCTTCCTGGACGCCGATGGGGTGGAACAGCACACCGAGCTCGTGAGCTGGTCCGAGGACGAGCGGGGACGGGCAGTGGCCAGGCGTCGATTCGTGGCTCCCGACGGCATGCCCATCCCCGACCCGGATCTCGGGGTGTCCGTCGTGGAGGAGATCCTCGATGCACGAGGGTTCGTCGCGCAGCGGCGGCATCTCGACGAGGCCGGACGCCCGGTGCCCGATCGGTCGGGCACCTATGGCGTTCGGCAGACACGGGACCGCTGGGGGCGCCTGACGGAGCGAGCGTGGCTCGGGCCAGAAGGACAGTCCATCCGAAACGCCTCGGGTGTCGCCATCGTCCGGCGTCGTTGGCTCGGGCCCTCGCACTTCGGGCCCGGGGAGGAGCGCGTGTACGGCCCCGATGGCAGACCTACGCACGACGCAGACGGCATCCACCTCACCATGGAGCGTCACAGCTTCTGGCCGCTCACCCTCGGCAACATCCAGGAGTCGTGGAATCCGCTGGCCACCACGTCCACGTTCGATGTGGACGGGCGCGCCGTCGGGGATCGACTGGGGATCGCCGTGTGGCGGGTTCGTTCCTGGGCAGAGGTGCCGACGGTCCGCACCTTCGACGCGCTCGGGCGACCGGCCCCCGGACGCGAGGGTGTGCCCGTCATCGAGCCTCGCAGCGACTCGCGGCGGCGGCTGAACGCCGAGGGAGAGCCCATGGTCGGGGACGATGGATTCGCGGAGTGGCGGCAGGAGACGCTTGGGGACGGCGCCGTCCGCAAGACCTTCCACGGCCCGGACGGCTCGCTGGTGCGCCGCTCCGACGATGGCGCTGCGGGCTACCTGGACACCACCGGACGCCGCACCTGCCTGGGGCTCGATCTGCAGCCCTCCCCGTGTAGGGCGGGCTGGGCGACCAGGGAGCATGTCGACGACGACGTCCACGGCTGGTCCCGGGTGCAGTACCTCGACACGGAGGGCCAGCTGACGTGGCACCTCGGCGAGCAGCTGGCGGCCAAGGAGCTGAAGCGAGATGGGCGCGGGCGGATCCTGACGTTCCTGCGCTCGGCACCGGATGGCTCGCTGGCGGAGGCGCCCGGTCGGCCGGCCCACGACCAGCGGACCTTCGACGTCGCGGGCAATGTGGTGGAGCGGCATGTGCTCGATGCCGAGGGTGACCCCATCATGGGCCTCGACGGATACCACCGCGTCGAGATCGACTACGACCGAGGTGGCCGCGAGCTGGGCGCTCGGTTCTTCGACACGGAGGACCGGCTCGTCGTGCCCACCCATCGCGGCTATGCCACGATGGTCCGTCGCCGCGACCGATTCGGCCGGATTCTCGAAGAGCGCTACTACGACGCCGATGACGAGCCGACGGTCGTGACCGGGTGTGCGCGACGCCAGTGGGCGCGCGATCCGTGGGGACGTGTCGTTCGGGCGGAGTGCTCCGATCCGACGGGGGCGCCTGCGCCAGGTCTCGATGGTGCCGCGCGGGTGGAGTACGTCAGGGATTCCTTCGGCAACGTGCTCGAGGAGCGTCGGGACGGCCACGTGTGGCAGCATCGGTACGATCATCGCCACAGACGCGTCCGCACCACCACCGACGCCGCCGGTGAGCGGTCCGTCGTCGAGCGCGTGTACGACGATGCGAACCAGCTGGTGGAGGAGCGTACACCGACGCAGCACGTCCGCTTCGAGCACGACGCGTTCCATCGGGTGGAGCGGGAGATTCGAGATCCCGGACCGACGATCTCGCGCCGCTACGACGCAATGGGGCTGCTCGTCGAGGAGCGCTCGGACCCACCCTCCCCGTGGGCCGTGCATCGGCTGCAGCGCGACGTGTATGGGCGCGTCACCGAGGAGCGCTGGCTCGACGAGTCGGGGGAGGGGATCGACGGGCCCGACGGCTGGGCCCGTCTGCATCGGAGCTACGACGAGCGTGGCGAGGTCGTGGGGGAGTCCTCGGAGTCGGACCCGTGAGCTGGACTGGGCCGCAGCCATGGGATCTGTGCCGGGAGGCCGCCTCCGACGTGCTCCACGAGCCGAGCCCCCACCTGCTTGCCTCGCTCGTGTCGCTCGCGTACATGACCTCCACCCTGCTCTCCCCGCTGCTGTTGCTTCCCTGGATGGGCCATGCGTCCTTGCAGCTGCTGGTGTGGACCGAGGACGAGCTGTTGTGGGGCGCGGGGCAGCTTCTGCTGCTGTCGATGCTTCCCTCCGTGTTGATGTCGCTTGGGGCAGCTCCCATCTCGAACGCGCTCCTCCGGGTTCAGGCTCGCTGGATCCGGCATCGAGAGCCTCCGACGTTCCTCGGAACGATTCGGTACTCTGGCCGAGGACTCTTGGCCTTCTCCATCGTCTTCCTGCCCATCAGCATGATGCAGGGACTGGGGTTGTTGTTGGGTGTGGTGCCCGGCATCGTGTGCGACGCGATGTTCGGCTTTGCTCCTGTCGCCGTCGTCCTCCACGGAGTCGGACCCATCAGCGCGCTCCGGCTGTCGGTGCGGCACTTCCTGCACTACCCCCTGTGGCGTCTCGGACTTGCCGCCCTGATCGTCGCGGGGTGGGGCGTCGGCGGCGTCCTGGTCCTACCGTTGCTGATCCTTCCGGCCCTTCACGCCAACGTCATGGTGCGGGCCTACATCGACTGCATCGGTGCAGAGGTGGGCCCTGGGTCCGGCTGACGTGAGGGCCCAAGGGCAGGCTCCAGGGCGAACCATGCGGGCGAGAACCGAGCGGTGGAGAGGATGGGCGTCGTCAGACCGCGGTCCTCGTGCGTGCTCCTCTGGCTTGGTTTGGTCGGAGCTCGGGCTCGGAGGCGAACATGGCGACGCCCACGAGGGTGGTGGTTGCCAGAACCACGCCCAGGTGGGACCAGTCGGCTTCCAGGTCGGGCAGCCCCTTGGCGAGGACGAACGTTCCTGCGTTGTGGATGACATGTGCCACGATGGGCGCGAGCACGGACTTCGAGCGCCACCCCACCACGCCCAACCAGATGGACGTGGGGGCGATGATCAACATCTGCTGCGGAACCAGATGGCTCGCCCCGAACAGCACAGAGGTCACGGTGATGGCGATCCAGGGTCGCGTGCGCGCTAGCAGTCGGCGCTGGACAAAGCCCCGGAACAAGATCTCCTCGTAGACCCCGGGTCCGATGGAGATCGCCACGAACAGGCCCACGGTGGTCCAGCCACTCACCTGATCGAGGGGGAACATGAACTCCAGGATCTCGAATGCTTCCTCCCCCAGGAGGAGGGTGGCCGCGGTGCCCGTCATCTGGGCCAGTCCCATGCTGAACAGCCCTGCGAGGATCATGGTGGTGGGTCGGAACACGCCGCGGGTCAGTCCCAAGCGCTCGACGATCGGCACTGGAGACAACGAGGCCGCGCACAGCACCAGCCCCAGACTGACGATGCCCGTCAACGCCACAGTCGTCATCAACAGGACGGGGGGCGTTGGCTGGGCGAGGTCTTCGAGGGTGAGCCACCCCATGGCGAACGCGCCCGCGTAGGCGACGATTCCCGCGACCAGCGATGCGCCTACGGATGCGACGACAGCCAGGACGAGGGAGGGCCAGATTCTCGGTCGTGACGTCACACGAACCTCCGTGGATGCGCTCACCGTGGCTCATCCGGGGAGTGTTGCCATCTGTCCGGGGTCAGACCGCCGTCCGCCGTGGGGTCTGGTCAGGTCTCGTTCGTGACTCGATCGCCGCTCGCCAGCACCAACTCGAAGTGGCCGTGGCCGTCTGCTCGCACCAGATCGGGTCGGAGCCGGGCCTCGCGGATCTTGCGTCGGAGGGTCTGCAGGTTTCGGTCCCAGCGCTGCCGCAGCAGCGTGCGATCGTGGGTGTCTTGGGACCACACCTCCGTGGCGATGGCCTCCCAGCTCCCCAGCCCGCCCATGGCCACCAGCTCCGACAGGATCCGGGCGGGGATGCCGCCGATCACCACCACGGGCTCGCCGGATCGATGGACCTGCACCGAGTCGTACCGCGCCACGAGATGCACGGGTGGGTGCAGCCGCCCCCGCTGGTGCGTCTCTGGCACGCCCAACAGCTCGGCAGGCACCTCCACTACCCGCAGGGAGAGGCCCATCACCTCGACCTGGTCGTCGAGGGCGACGGCTCGAGGAGACTGGCCGGGGACCTGCAGAGCGAAGCCCTCGCCGGTGCTCCACCACCATGCTGCGGCGTCGGCCAGGTAGCGGGGAATCAGGTGGGGCCCCTCGACGAGGGAGTGAACGCCGCTGGCGAGCACGATGGGCTGCGGACCCAGTCCCGCCAGCGCTGGCGTCCGTTCGGGCAGTTGCACGTCCAGCACCTCGAGGACGAGTCCCTGGGCGAGCTCCACGCGGGTGCTTGGCGCGAGCACCACCTCGGTCACCTGCAGGCCGCCCACCGCCAGAACGCCGCGAAGGGGAAGCAGCTTCAGCTGGGCTCCGCGTAGGCTGACGAGGGCGTGGGCCTCCGACACCCTGGGATCGTCCAGACGAATCGCTGCCGTCCACAGTCGGCCCACCAGATCGCCAGGGCACGCGTCTGCGTGGGCGCCCGACGGCAGGGCGAATCGTACGTAGGCGCGCATCCGAGTCTCCCGTCAGGGTCTCATCGCGACAATCAACGGGGCTGATTGTCGCGATGCTACAGGTTGCCGCTCCGCGCCTGGACTTGCAGCACTCCCTGCACTCGCTCGTTCCAGTCCCACTGCAACCCCGGGACAGGCGCGCTCCGCTCGATCGCGACAATCAACGGAGTTGATTGTCGCGATCAGAATGGCAGGCCCTGCACGTCGCACAGGAAGCGCACCAAGGGTGCGGCCTTGCGGAACTCGGTGGCCAGGGCGTCGAGGAAGTCGTCGGCCACCACCGCCTCCTCGGACAGCTCGCGGTGCACCGCCCAGTCCTTGCGCTTGAGGTCCTCGATGTGCTCGTGGTCCTTGTCGAAGCCGCGAGGTGGGCGCTTCAGGGACGCTCCGAAGAACGACAGCCCCGCGCCCTCGAGCTCCGCCTTCAGGCCGGTGAACGCCTCCGAGTCGCCAACCACGCGCTCGCGAATCGCCTGCAGCGAGGTGTTGTCGGGGTGCCACATGCCGCACCCCACGCCCACGTTGCCGGGCTCGATGTGCAGGTAGAAGCCTGGCGCGTGCACGTCGCGAGCGGCCTGGTCGTGGCGGAACTGGAAGCCCACGTTCTTCTTGTAGGGCGTCTTGTCCTTGCTGAAGCGCGTGTCTCGGAAGATTCGGAACAGCGAGCCTCCCTGCTTCTTCGCGATGGCCAGGAACCGCGGGCTGATCTCGTGCAGCTTGGGTCGGAAGGCCTCCACGAACGCGAGGCTGGGCGCCATCACGTCGCGCTCGAAGCGATCCTTGTTCGCGTTGAACCAATCCCGGTCGTTGTTCTGAGCGAGATCGGCGAGGAAGGTGAACAGCTCGGGTCTCAAGATCGACATGCCCTCTCCTGTACCCCCCTGACGTTCGACCTTCTCCTGGTTCGACATCGCGATAGGCTGTCGCCCGTGTGGACCTCACTGCTCGCCCTGGGGGCCTGCGGTCTCCTTCAGACCCTGGACCCGCCCGTTCCGGCTCCGCCCTCGGCGCTGCCGCTGCTGGAGGTGGAGGGACCGGTGTGGACGGCGGTGGTCACGGTGGCCCACCGCCCGCTTCCGCCGCGGTTCGACGCCGACATGCCCGACACCGTCGCTGCTTGGCGGCAGACGCCGGGGGCGTTTCCGCCCGTGGGGCAGATGCGCGAGGCCGTGTGCGCCGGGGCGGGCGACGCTCGCGAGCAGCTCCTCGACCGCATGGCGCGTGCGCCGCATCCCGAGTGGGCGGATCTCCTCGACGGTTGTGGCTCGGCGGAGGCGTGCCGCTGGCTGGCGGAACGGCTGCCGCAGCTCCCCCTGGCGGCTGCGGGGGCTGCCTACGACGGCTTGCTGGGGTGCGAGGATCCGGCTGCGCTCGAGCGACTCGCCGGCAGTGACGTGCCGGCTCCCGTGTTGCTCCACGCTGCCTACAGCCACCGCACCGTGCCCGTCCGTCGGCTCGAGGCCGCCGTGCGGTCGCTGGCCGAGCAGGAGCAGCATGCGCTGGTGCAGGTGGGGCTCGACGTGCTCGCCGAGGACCCCTCCGACGAGGCCGAGGCGGCCCTGATCCGGCTGCACGGCGAGCTGGGCGACCTCTACCAGCGACGGGTGGGACAGGCGCTGTGGGGACGATCCTCACCGCGTGCACGTCGGCTGCATCAGCGGGCGTGCGAGGGGGCGAGGGAGCCGAGGTGTGGTGCAGGGAGCGAGCAGCGTGGCGCTGCCTCCCTCGATCCCTTCGAGGCCCTGGTGGATCCCACGCGGGACGTGGACTCCGTGGTGGCCCGGCTCGCGGGCGCGCCGGAGCTCGAGGAGGCCCTCGCCAGCTGTGTGTTCCAGTCGATGGGTGTGCAGGACGGTCGGGCGCGGACCTGCCTCGGGCAGCTCCTCGAGCACGGGTTCGAGGAGCGGGCGCGCGGCATCGCAGGCATGCACGACTCCTTCCACGACCTGAACGTTGCCGTGACGGTGGGTGCGGACGCCCTGGTGCAGCGTGTCGTCGCTGCGGGCTTCGAGGTGTCGGCGCCAGGGGCTGCAGGCGTGCACACGGCCTCCGATCTGCTGGAGGCGTCGGGAGATGCCGCCTCGTTTCGAATCGACGACGATCGCGCCGATCCGGTGCAGATCCTGTCGCGTCTGTCGCGTCTGGCGGGGCTCGACGACGTGCGCTTCAGCAGTGTGGCCCCGGTGGGGGGAGTGGCCGGGCCCGAGCAGCGGCGGCCCACGCTCTATGCCTGGACAGGTGGTGCGCGGCTGCGCACGCTGATGGACCCCCAGGGTCCCTGGCGAGGGCTGGAGTACCACGTGGGCCTGGTCAATGCCGTGCTGCGCCATCGCGAGGCAGAGGTCCGGCTGGGCGTGGCGGCTGCCGGGGAGCGCAGTCGGATGGTGGTCGCGGGGGCGCCGTCCGCCCTCGAAGCTCTGGGGGCGGACCAGCTGGTGGTCTGGGAGCAGCCGCCCCTGGGCGCGCTCGACGCCGTGGCCCTCGACACGGGCCTCTGAGCAACGGCTCCCGATCAGAAGCGGATCGTGACCCCGTTGCCTTGGAACACCACGCCGCCGACGCCCACGCCGATGGCACCCGCCAGCGACAGGCCGCTCGCGAGGACCAGCAGGTTGGCGCGCGTGCGGGTGGATGCCAGCGCCTCGGCGGAGGTCTGATCGGGCAAGGAGCGGGCGGCGTTGTCGGCCAGCAGGTAGGTCACCCCGCTCGTGACCAGCAGTGCTCCCGTGCCCGCGATGGGGGCCACCGGCACCGGCCGATCACGCGTCTTGCGGATGCGGCGCCCTCCTTGGCCCGTGCCCTCGTGGGGCTGGGTCACGTCGAGCTTCGGGCGAGCGAGGGCGCTCGTGGGGCCGTCGCCCTTCCACCACCACGGGGCCTCGATGGGCTTCGGCCGAGGCGTGAGCACGTCCGCGGGGAACAGGCTGCCTTCTTGCCACCACCCGTCCACCGGCCGCTGGTCCACGTCGAACACCTGGATCAGGCCCGGGATCCCCGTGGGCGCCTCGGGTGTCTGCAGCAACGAGCCGCTCATGAACACCCCGCCTCCCCGCGGCGGGGCCAGGCCCTGGCCGTCGGCGGACTCCATGGCGGGGACCTCGGTGTCGCGGATCATGGCGCGCAGCGGATGACCTGGTGGGTACTGCTCTTCGTCCCACGACAGCTCCGGATCGGCCAGGCGGCTCGACACGCCCCATCGCTTCGCCGCCGCCACGTCGTCGGCGAAGTAGAATGCCATCGCCATGTAGCGAGCGAACTTCGCGTACAGCGTGCGATCCACCACCTCGTCCATGCACGGGAGGCGGTCGGCTGCCTCGTTGAGGCGCTCGCGGGCGTCGGGCAGATCCTGATCGGCGAGCGCATCGGTGACCTGGCCGATGGTCAGCGCGAGCTGCAAGCGGCTGAACGTCTGCGAGCAGGTTTCCGTCTGGGCTTGGGCCGTCATCGCGGCGACGAGGAGCAGCATCAGGTGGGGGTCCCGGGGCAGGTCGTCAGCGGAAGGGCGTCGGGGTAGTCCGGATCGGTTCCGGGGCAGGTGTCCAGGCGGACGCCGTCTAGACCGTCGCAGTCGTGGTCTACATCGTCTCCCACCACCTCGCTCGCACTGCACGGATAGATGGTGGGATCGTTGGGGCCGCAGTCCGCGGCATCTGGCCAGTCGTCGCCGTCCGCATCGGGCTCGCGACCACAGTCCGTGTCGCATCCGTCGCCGCGCGGGTCGGCCGCTCCTGGGTAGATGGTGGGGTCGGTGGGCGCGCAGTCCTCCCCGATGGGGAACTGGTCTCTGTCTTCGTCCCACACCTCCAGGAACTCGGCGCGCGTGACGTACGCACAGCCAGCCAGCGCTCCCATCCATGCGATCAGCATTGCTCTACGCATCCACCCAGTCCCCTCCCGCGGCGCCATTCTACTCCGCATGCCCCTCACCACGGCAGTAGCCCCTCGAGCCAGTCGGTGAGGTTGGCGAGAAACCCCGACACCGCGAGGGTGGGGCCTGCGATCATCATGGTGGGCTCCGGTCGCTCCCCTGCGGGCTGACCCAGGCTACGACGCACGGTGTAGCGCAGGGCCGCGAGCAGATTCCCGAGTCGCCCGCGAACGGCTAGAGTCAGCATTCCAACGGGGAGATAGAGGATGGCCCACCAGCAGGTGGCCTCGATCATCTCTGCAACCCCCACGCATGCGCCGATACCCATCATGAGCTTGGCGTCGCCCCCCTTCTGCACGCCCAGAGCAAAGAGCAGGAAATGAAGCACGAAGGCGGCCACACACCCCACCAGCCCCGTCCATGCAGGGTCCGACACCACCGCGTGGATGGCGATGCCCGAGACCATCATGGGGACCGTGAGCCAGTTGGGGATCTTTCCGTCCCGAATGTCCGTGAGCGCCGCGGTGAGCAAGCCGATCCACAGCACCAAGACCTGAGGGTGGGCGATCATTGGGCCTCCAAACGAGGTGGTGCCGCAGGGCAGTCAATTGCTGAGCGACCTTCGCAAATCGCCTGGGGTAGGCTCAACCCTCGGCGACGGGAGGAATATGCTCCCGTGAACACGTGGTGACCGTGACCAACTCTGCCATCCAATCCTTCGGCAAGTACCAGATCCTCGAGCGCATCGCTACGGGGTCCACCGCAGAGATCTACAAGGCGCGCCTGGAGGGTATCGGTGGCTTCCAGCGCACCTTCGCCATCAAGCGCATCCTGTCGAGCCTGTCCCAGAACAGCGACTACATCCGCATGCTGGTGGACGAGGCCAAGGTCGCGGGCCTGCTGTCGCACGCGAACATCGTGCAGATCCTCGACCTGGGCCAGGTCGACGGCATCTGGTACATCGCCATGGAGTACGTGGAAGGGCGCGATCTGGGAGGGGTGCTCCGTCGCGTGCAGCGCAAGGGGCTGTGCTTGCCCGTGCCCCACGCCGTCTACATCGCGCTGGAGCTGCTGAAGGGCCTGGAGTACGCCCACCAGCGACAGGTGATGAAGGGCGGGCGCGCCATGGCGCTGAACATCATCCACCGGGACGTCAGCCCCCAGAACGTGCTGCTGTCGTTCCAGGGGGAGGTCAAGCTCACCGACTTCGGCATCGCCCGAGCGAGCCTCAAGGCGATGGAGACCGTCAGCGGCATCGTGAAGGGCCGATTCGACTACATGAGCCCCGAGCAGGCGTCGGGCGACAAGACGCTCGATCAGCGCTCCGACCTGTTCAGCGTGGGGGTGCTGATCTACGAGATGCTGACGGGTCATCACCCCTTCCGTGCCGACAGTGAGATCGAGACCATCGAGCGGATCCGCTCGGGCACGTACGTCCCCGTGAGCCAGCTGAACTCCGAGGTGCCGTTCACCCTGGAGCAGATCGTCGACACGGCCCTGCGGGTTGAGCGCGATGAGCGATATGCGTCGGCTACGGCGTTCAAGGAGGCGCTGGACGGCTTCTTCCACGACGCGGGCTTCATCTTCACCCACGCCACGCTGTCCTCCTACGTCCAGGGGCTGTTCCCCGACTCGTCGGCGGGTAGGATCGGAGCGGACGGGCCCTCTGCAGGCGATGGGCTCGACGGGCCCACACGCCGGCTGCAGCGGAACCGCCTGGACGACCTCAGGCCGCCCTCGGGACAAGGCCAGGTGTCCACCCGAGACTCCCTGGCGTCGGAGCTGGACACGGATCTCGGGGTAGGGCTCGGTGCCCTCGACGATGCAGATCAGGAGACCCTGATCCGCAAGATGCCCGAGGGATGGGAAGACGCCCTCGCCGACAAGATCCCGCCCGAGCTGGACGAGCAGCACACGGTCATTCGGCGTGGCGAGGCGTTCGACAAGGAGCTGGGCGGGCCGGTCCACGAGCCCCCCAAGGTGGAGCAGCGCAACCCCCCGCAGCCGCGGGCACCCAAAGCGCAGGAGCGGCCGGCCAGCAAGGAGTCTTCACCTCGCAAGGCGCGGCGCCGCCCGGCTGGGATGCTGGGGTGGGTGATGGCGGTGATCGCGCTGGTGGTGGGTGTGCTCCTGGGAGGGGCGCTCACCGGCGTGATGGCGCTGGTGGCCGGATTCCAGGGGAGCGGAACGGACCCCGCACTCGCAAGCCCGGTGGTGCAAGTGGTGGGGCCGCCCAGCACCGAAGTGCGCATCGACGGGGTCGCCGTGAAGATGCGCTCGGAGGTGGCTCCGGGTGTGTCCCATCGCGTGGAGATCACGCCGCGAGGCGGACCCTCCCTCGTCGAGACCCTCACGCTGAACCAGGGTGAGCACCGCGTGTTCATCATCGAGGTCCCGACGCCGCGCTGACAGGGTAATGTGGGGGCTCGGCATGGAGTGACGTGACCCAGCCACAGCCCATCCTCAAGCGTACCCCCGTCAGTCTGCTCGTTGCTGCCGTGAGGCAGCTGCGGCCCAAGCAGTGGACGAAGAACGTCGTGTTCCTGTCGCCGGCGCTGGTGTTCAGCGGCCAGTTCCTGCAGCCCGAGCCGGTGATCGAGCTCGTCATCGCCATCGGTGCCTTCAGCATGCTGGCGAGCGCTGGCTACATCCTGAACGACCTGATGGACCGCGAGGCCGATCGAAACCATCCCAAGAAGCGGTTTCGGCCCATCGCGTCGGGAGCGCTGCCGGTCTCGCTGGCCCTGGTGCTGTTCGTGGCCTGCCTGGTCGCTGGGGTGGCGGCCAGCCTCTGGCTGTCGGTGCCGTTCTTGGCCGTGGCGCTGCTGTACCTGACCACCACGCTGTCCTATAGCTTCTACTTCAAGCACGTCGTGATCCTGGACGTGCTGGTGCTGTCCAGCGGGTTCGTGTGGCGCATCATCGCCGGGGCCCTGGCCATCGAGGTGGCCGTCAGCGAGTGGCTGTTTCTGTGCACCGTGTTCGTGGCGCTCTTCTTCGGCTTCAACAAGCGCCGCGCGGAGCTGATCAACGTGGGCGCTGCGTCGGGAACGCGCAAGAACCTGGCCGAGTACAGCCCGCAGATGCTGGAGCAGATCCAGGCCATCGTGACGAGCGCGACCATCATCACCTACCTGCTCTACACGGTGCAGGGCCCCACGCCCTGGATGACGTTGACCATCCCCTTCGTGCTGTACGGGATCTTTCGCTACATCTACCTGATCGAGCAGCAAGGGGAGGGGGGCGCGCCGGACGAGACGCTGCTCCGCGATCCGCCCATGCTGGTCACGGGCCTGCTGTACTTGCTGGTGGCGGTGGGCGTGCTGTTGGGCAATGAGGTCGGTCTGTTGCCCACACTCCTGGAGTAGCGGATACGCTGTCAGGTGCATGACGTTGTTGGTCGCCCTCTTCTGCTCCTTGGCGATGGCGTCTCCACCCGAGGCGTACGTCACCGCCGTTCGGTTGGTGGACCGGCTGTACCTACAGCGTGATCGCGTGGACGAAGCGATGCTGCTGCGCCAGGCAGTGCGACGTGCGGAGTCGGAGCTGCACTGGCTGATGGTGGCGGGCTCGGGCGCCAGCATCGAGCTGCATCACGGCAACGGCACCCGCTTGGGCCGAGTGACGGTGGCGGACATGGACGATCTGCCTCGGGCCCTGGGCGACGTCGAGGCGCTCATCCGCTCCGGCGGGCCCCTGCGAGACGTGGACGTGCGACGCACCCTGCTGGCCGGGCTCGCCGATGCGCTGGACCGCTACTCGCGCTTGCTGGCCGACGACGGTCTGGAGCGCTTCAACGTCCGCCTCACGGGCACGCAGGTGGGCATCGGAGCGGGCCTCACCCTGCGGGACCATCGCCTGTGGGTGCACAGCGTGCACGAGGGAGGCCCCGCGGCCCAGGCTGGGCTGCAGCCGGGCGACGAGCTGCTGCGCATCGACGGCCGCTCCTCGGCCTTCATGCCGCTGTCGGAGGCGCGTCGTCTGCTTCGCGGCGAGGTGGGTACCCAGGTGGTGCTGCGCGCGTCGCGGGCGGGCAAGGTGCTGCGATTGGTGCTCACCCGCGCCGACGTGGTCGTCCCCAACGTCACCCATCGGCTGCTCGACGGCTCGGTGGGCTACGTGCACATCGACCACATCAGCCAGCGCACCGTGGAGAACCTGCGGCGCTCGCTGACGGCCCTGGCGAAGGACGGCGGCATCGAGCACGGGCTGGTGCTGGATCTGCGCGGCAACACCGGTGGCTCCATGAAGGAGGCCGCGCGGCTGGCGGATCAGTTCCTCGAGGAGGGGCTGCTGCTGCGCACGGCTGGCCGCGACGGCGGTCGCGTGCAGAACCTCGAGAGCGAGATGGTCGCCTCGGCGCAGGAGGGAGATCTGGCCGTGCCGCTGGTGGTCTTGGTCAACCACCGCACCGCCTCGGGCTCCGAGATCCTGGTTGGGTCCCTGCTGGAGCACCATCGGGCAGGCGTGGTGGGCACGCGGACCTACGGAAAGGGCACCGTGCAGAAGTCCTACCCGCTGCAGCGGGGCGTCTCCCTCAAGCTCACGGTGGCTCGCTACATCCTGGCCAACGAACGACGGATCACCGAGCTCGGTCTGCTGCCGGACGTGCCCATCGGCTCGATCCGGCTCGATGGGGCAGGGGCGCACTATCGGGGCTGGGGGCAGCGGAGCCTGGCCGACTCGTGGGAGCGGATCCTGCCCGCGGTCACGGAGCGTCCTGGCTGGCGCGGCCAGCAGTCGGAAGGAGATCTGGCGCTGGAGCTGGCGCGTCGGGCGGTGCTGGATGCCGCGGACGGTCAGCGCGAGACCATCGTGGCCGCCCTTCAGCGCCACGCGGCCCGGCTGCGGGTGGAGCAGGAGGCGACGCTGGCCGACGCGCTGCAGGCCCGCGGGGTGGACTGGTCCGAGGCCCCCCACGACTCGGTGCTCGACGCCGACGTGGCCCTGACGGCAGAGCCCATCGGCGGCGACAGCTATCGGCTCGTGGCCGCTGTCACGAACCGCGGTCGGCATGCGGTGCACCGAGGCGCCGTGCAGCTCGTGTGTCGCACCCTGGGCTACTGGGACGGGCTGGTGATCCCGGTGGGTCGCGTGCCCGCGGGCCAGACGCGGTCTGGCGAGATCCGCTTGAACCTGCGTCCGGGGATCCGGCGTCGTGTGGATGAGGTGGACGTGACGCTCAGGGCCGACGGGGCGGCGGCCATGCGAGCGGCGAGCCAGCTGATCACCACGCAGACTCGCGAGCTGCCGACGGTGCGGGTGGACGCTCGCTTGGTGCCGCGACGAGGGCAGCCGCTGGGCCCACATGGGCACCCGGTCCACGAGGTGCGGGTGTCGGTGCGCAACCTGTCGAGCGAGTCCCTGACAGGGCTGGAGGTGCACTTCGGCTACCCCGAGGACCGCCACATCGAGCTGATGGACCACGGGGCTCGGCTACGTGTGGTCGCGCCGCGGTCCACCGCCGAGGTCGCGCTGGCGGTGGAGCTGGCTCCGGGTGCGCCGCTGGTGCTGCCCCTGGATCTGGTGGTGGAGTCCGATGCCTTCGGCCGACTGGCCCGCTGGCCCCTGGCGCTCCCCACCACGGGGGATCCCGTACGGCTACAGGCGCCCCGCATCGAGGTGCGCGCTGACGACGCCGTCGCTTCGGTGGGCTCCTATGCGCTGCCACTGTCGGTGGCGGACGATGGGCAGCTGGACCACGTGGTGGTCTGGGCCAACGGCGCGAAGGTGGCGTGGCGAGCAGGCAGCGGGGGCCGCATGCAGCTGCAGCCCGAGGTGGTGCTGCGCCCTGGGGCGAACACCTTGGAGGTGCACAGCGTGGACGAGCAAGGCATCGCCAGCCGCAGTCGGATCCAGGTGTGGGGGCTGCTGGCGAGCGGGCAAGGAGCGGCGTCCGCCGAGGAGTAGCCGCTCGGAGGCCGGTGGATCAGGGAGGGGGCTCGAGCACCATGAGCGCCACCAGGTCGGGTGGCGACCCGGAGGCGTCGTCACCAACGGTGGCTGCCACCAGCAGTCGGTTGCTGGTGGACGCCAGCGCAACCTCCAGAGGGTACGGCTCGATGTACTGGCCCAGCTCCAACGGCTGGGTTGCAGAGACGAGGCTGGCCCCTCCTGCGTCTGCCCATCCCACGCGCACCCTCGCCGAGGGCCCGCTTCCTTCCACCAGGGCCACCAGCCAGGTGCCGTCTTGCTCCACGGCCACCGCCTGGCTCACCGACAGCGCATTCAGGTAGGAGACGGAGGTGGTGGGGCTGAACACCGTCAGTCCGCTGGTGACGCCCACGCCGG
The DNA here is from genome assembly GCA_019634415.1 of Myxococcales bacterium. Classification (GTDB taxonomy): domain Bacteria; phylum Myxococcota_A; class UBA796; order UBA796; genus DRPG01. Next base: position 34,618 of record JAHQVJ010000249.1, on the reverse strand, counting down.
TGACCAGGTCGCCGTGGCGCTGCAGCCGCTGGAACGCGAAGCCCGAGAAGGGCTGGTTCGTGGCGCTGGTGAGGCTGGGGGTCGCAGGCGCGAAGTCGAAGGTCTCGCAGGCGGTGGGTCCGCAGACGGTGCCGCTGGTGCCCGAAGCGTGTGCCACGCAGCCGGTGGCCTCGAAGGTCAGGGCTGCGCTCGCGGTGGCCATGTCGGAGCCGCGAGTGGCTTGCAGGACCTGGTCGCCACAGCTCCAGATCCATTGCACCGTGCCCACCGTGATCACGTCGGTGGCCGCCGCGGTGAACGGGAGGCCGTCGAAGGAGTCCAGGGCACTCGTGTCGAGTCCGAAGCTGGTGCCGTCGAAGTCGTAGGTGCGCAGCAGCGAGAAGGTGCGGTCCGCTGCGCGTGCGTCGACGCTACCGACGGCGAAGCCGTTGGCAGTGGCCGTCAGCCCCAGGCCCGCATCGAGGGGCTCGACGGCGTCGGGGCCCAGCACCGTCAGCCGATCGGTGTAGGCGGGGGGCGAGGTGGGCAGATCGTCCACCACGAGTGCCGTGACCACGTTGTCGAGGGCATTGATGCCGTCATCGAGCTCGTCGGCGGTGGTGGCGAGCACGAAGTGGCTGCCCGTGTGAACCAGCCGCGGCGAGCGCGGCGCTTGCCAGTCGAAGGGCACCGCTGCCCATGGGCCGCTGTTCAGGCGGTTGTCGCAGTTCTGGTCGTTGGCGTCGCCGACGATCTCGACGGCCTCGGGATGCACGTTGGGGTTGGTGTCGTCGCAGTCGTCGGCTCCCGCGACGATGTCGTAGCCGTACAGGTTGTTGTAGGCGTTGAAGGCAGCGAGCTCGCCGTCGGCCACGAAGCCGTCGCCGTCTGCGTCGAAGTCGTTGTCTTGGCCACAGTCGCTGTCGTAGCCGTCGTAGAAGGGATCCTTGGCGCCGGGGTAGACGTCGGCGGGTGCAAGGTCGATGTCGTCGTCGCGCATGTCGAGGCAGTCGTCGGGGATCGGGAAGCCGTCGGAGTCGGCATCGAAGTCGTTGGCGCCGTCGCAGTTGGTGTCGACGCCGTCGTAGGGCAGCTCCCCCGGAGCGCCGGGGTAGACCGCGTCGTCGAAGTCGTCGCAGTCGCCGTAGACCCGGTCGATCTCCACGTTCCACTCGGCGCTGTAGGCGGCCACCTCCGCTTCGCTGACGCTGTCGGGCATGTAGCCGTCGCCGTCTGCGTCGAAGTCGTTGTTCTTGCCGCAGTCCTGATCCCGGCCGTCGTAGGGGGGATCGCTGGCGTTGGGGCGCACGGTGGGGTCTTGATCGCGGCAGTCGTCTCCGCCGAAGCGCTCGTCGTCGAAGCCGTCCGCGTCGAAGTCGATGAGGTCGCCGTCGCCCATGCAGTCGTTGTCGGCACCGTCGTAGGCGATCTCGGCGCGGCCGGGGTAGGCGTCGGGGTTCTGGTCGTCGCAGTCCCCGTCGCCAACGGTGAAGCCGTCCTGGTCATCGTCGCGGAGCAGCAGCTGCGCTTCGTACTCGCTCTGCGTGATGTAGGTGCAAGAGGGCAGGGTGGTGAGCACCAAGAGGGTTCGGAGCATGGATCACCTGGGGGTCGGCCCCCTCAGATTAGCGCTGCGCGCGCCGAACGTGGAGGAAGTGCTCCACGTTTCCGGATCGAGCTCCCGCAACGGGGGAGTCCAGGCTGCCGAGCACGGTGAAGCCCATGGCCTCGGTGGCCTGCTGCACCTGCGCGATGGCTCCCTGCCGATCGGCTTCGTCGCGCACGCGGCCGCCGCTGCCCACCCGGGCCTTGCCCACCTCGAACTGAGGCTTCACGAGCAGCACGGCCTCCCCGAAGGGGCGCAGCACCCGGGCGATGGCGGGGAGCACCTTCACGATGGAGATGAACGACAGATCGGCCACCAACAGATCGATGGGCTCGGGCAGCCCGCGTAGGTGCCGGGCGTTGATCCCGTCCATCACGATCACGCGCTGGTCGGCGGCCAGGCGCTCGTGCAGCTGGCTGCGCCCCACGTCCACGGCGTAGACGCGCTCGGCACCTCGATGCAGCAGGACCTCGGTGAAGCCACCGGTGCTCGCGCCCAGATCGGCGCAGATCGCACCTGTGGGGTCCACCGCCAATGGCTCGAGCACCCCGAGCAGCTTGCGGGCACCGCGACCCACCCACTGGTGGGTGTCGTCTCGCAGCGTGACCCCGCGGTCGAGGTCGATCTGTGCCGCGGGCTTGACCGCGGGTATGCCACCCACCAGGACCTTCCCCTCCTCGATGAGCTGGCGCGCTTGCTGGCGGGATGGGGCGAGCCCACGATCCACCAGCAGCCGATCGAGGCGGACCTTGCGTCCCAGGATCAGCTCCGGCGGTCCACGATGAAGCGAGCCAGGGCCCGCAGAGCGGTGGGCTGCGGCAGCCCGTCCAGGTGACCCAAGGCGTCGGTCACGAGCTCGCGGGCCAGTGCCCGCGTGCGCTGCACCCCCATCAAGCTCACGTAGCTGGGAGGCCCGTCGTCGCCCGCGTCCTCGTCGGCGTCGAGCACATCGTCGGCCAGCTGGAACGCCAGGCCCACCGCCGTACCGTAGGCGTCGAGGGACTCCAGGGTGGCCGGATCGGCGGAGGCGGCCAGCCCGCCGAGCACGCAGCTCGATCGGATCAGCGCGCCCGTCTTGGCGGCGTGCACCCGCTTCAGCGCGTCCACGTCGCTCACACCGCCCGCGATGTCGCCCACCTGGCCGCCCACCATTCCAGCGTGCCCAGCCGCCCGCGCCAGGCACTGGACCTGCGCGATGCGCTGCTCGGCGGTGCCGGTGCCGTCGGCGAGGATCCCGAAGGCCTCGGTGAGCAGGGCGTCGCCCACCAGGATCGCGGTGGCCTCGTCGAACTGGACGTGCACGGTGGGGCGACCGCGGCGCTCGTCGTCGTCGTCCATGGCCGGAAGGTCGTCGTGCACCAGCGAGTAGGTGTGCACCAGCTCCACGGCGGCGGCCGCAGGCACGGCAGCAGCCACGTCTGCAGCGGGCGCGCAGGCCTCGTGGGCGGCGAACACCAGGGCGGGCCGCACCCGCTTGCCGCCCCCGAACACCGGGTACCGCAGCGGCTCCCGGAAGCTCTCGGGCCACACCTGCTCGAAGCGTGACTCCAGGAAGGCGTCGAGTGCTCGGAGCTTCGGGGTGAGCCAGTGGCTCAGGTCGAGCTCGCTCACCCTGGGCTGAACAGGATCGGCACCCGCACCCCAGCCGTCTTCTGACGACCCAGCGGCAGGAACTTCAGCTTCGGCAGCACGGCCTTGACGCAGTCTCGCAGGTCGAGGTCGTTCACCTGATCGCTCTGGATGGCGGGCTCCTCGAGGAGCTCCCCTTGGGGACCCACTGCGAAGTCCACCTGGTAGGCGCCCGTCAGCTCGGGCCGCACCTCGAGGCGCTTGAAGTAGCAGGCCTGGATGGCGGGCACCAAGGCCTTCATGGCTTCGTCGGCCTTGACCTCGTCGATGTCTCCGCCCTCGGTCACCACGGTGATGGCGCCGATCAGGATCCCCTTCGGCTGGCCGGAGCCCTTCTGGAAGGAGATGGGTGGCAGCGGTCCATCCGGCTTGGCCTTGGCCAGCCCGACCTGGAACGCCCCCGCTTCGCGGGCCAAGTCCACCGCGTCGACGATGTTGCCGTACTCGAGCGACAGATCCGCGTCCACGAAGACGTTCTTCTTCTCCATCGAGCGAAGGCGTCGCGTGAGCTCGTAGAGCATCGCCTGCCGGTCCATGGCGCGGCGGTTGAGCGCCATCTTGCCGTCGGCGTACAGCGCGATGGCCAGCTGCTCGTTGTTGCTCTTGTTGACCGTGGTCTTCTGGCTCGGCAGCTTGAGCCCCATCTCCTCGATCTGGATCGGGATGTTGACCATCATGATGATGAGGACCACGAGCACGATGTCGATCAACGGGGTCATGTTGATCTCGCTCATCGCTCCGTCGGAACCGAGCTGGGCACCCATGGCCTACTTCTCCTTGCCGGCAGCGATGTAGATGCTGGCGAAGTTGCTCTCGGCCAGCTTGTCGAGCACCTCGCGGACCTTGGCGTACTCGAGCGAGCGGTCCGCCTTCACGAGCACCTTGCGCTCGTTGGGCTCGGGGCTCGTGTAGATCTCGGTTCGCACCGCCGCAATCATGTTGTCGAGGTCCTCGAAGAACTCTTGATCCACCGCCACGGTGCCCTCCTTGGTCATGGAGATCACCACGTGCTGGCCTGCGTCGTTGACCGTGACGGTCTGCGTGGCCATCGGCAGATCCACCGGAAGGCCAGACGACAGCAGTGGCGTGATCACCATGAAGACGACCAGCAGCACCAACACCACGTCGATCAACGGCGTGACGTTGATGTCGGCCATCGGGCCACCGCCCCCCTTGCCGACAGAAGCGCCCATCTACTTGGCCGCTCCAGACACGGTGCCTTGGTTGAGCTTGTTGGCCCACTGCATGAAGTCGGCCTCGGAGCTGTTGAGCTCGTCGCCCACCTTGGCGATGCGGAAGTTGAAGTAGTTGAACAGCCACACGCCCACGACGGCCACACCGATGCCCACACCGGTGGTGATGAGCGCCTCGGAGATCCCGGCGGAGATGGAGGCGAGTCCCGAGCCGGCCTCGGCCATGCCCTGGAAGGCGTTGATGACGCCGAAGGTGGTGCCGAACAGTCCGACGAACGGTGCCGTGGAACCCGTGGTGGCCAGAATGGTCATTCCGCGCTGGAGCTTGGCGAGCTCCTCGGCGTGGGCCTTGTCCACCGCGCGCCGAGCGTTCTGAAGGGCGTTCGCGTTGACCCCGGTGTCGAGCTCGGAGAGCCCAGCCTTCAGGAGCTGCGTGAGGTAGCCCTGCTTGAACTGGTCGTCCTGAGCGATGCGAAGGGCCGCGGCCACGTCGCCTTGCTGCAGGGGTCCGATGATCTCGTTGCGGAGACGGATGGACTGACTGCGTGCCCGACGGAACGCGATGCTCCGCTCGACCCACACCACGATGGTGCCCAGGAACATCACGAGGAGCGTGACGATGACCGAGCGGGCGATGAACCCGGAGTGGGCCCAGATCTCCTGCATGGTGAAGCCCACCTGAGGCTCTTCTTGGGCATGAGCAGCCGCTTCGAGCAGCATCAGCAACATGGGTGTGTCTCCATCTGGGGTTCCGGTGCCAAACGGCACGCGAGACTAGCAGGTACGGCGCACGTCGTCACCGTCCTACAGGGATTTCACTTCATCTGGTAGGTGACTGCGATGATGGTCTGTGCCTTGACCTTGCTCTTGCCGTCCCGCGGCGGATACCAGCGCCACTGCAGGATCCCCTGCTTGGTGGCAGTGTGGAATGCGGCTGGGCAGCCCTCCACCGACACGTCGTAGGGAACGCCCCGCTCGTCGATGAACACCCGGGCCTTGCAGCGCTGCTGCCCCAGGTTCAAGGCCTTGGCGGCCTCGGGATAGCGCAGGGTGGCGCGCTTCTTCACCTCGAGCTCGGAGTGGTGGAACACGCGCACGCCCGTGCCGCCGATGACGCCACCGACGACACCGCCCACGACGCCTCCCTCCACGCCTCCCTCGACACCGCCCTCGACGCCGCCGGACTTCTCGGTCTCCACGACCTTCTCTTCGACCTCGTCCTTGAGCTCTTCGACTTCCTCGTCGAGCTCGTCGGGCTCTTCCTCTTCTTCGTCCTCCTCCTCTTCTTCCTCGGCTCCGGGGGGAGGGGGCGGTGGAGGAGGCGGCGCGATGTCCATCTCCTCCATCTCGATGAGCTCGACCATCTCCTCGTTGTTGTCCTCGAACAGCTCGGGAGCGGCCACGCGGGCAGCGAGGAGGAGGCCGATCCCGACGGTGCTGCCGATGAGGGCGGCAGTGATCAGCAGGGAGGCTGCGCTGCGTTTGTTTGCTTCCTCGTCGAGGTTCTTACCGATGTTGTCGAACACGGGACAGCCTCCGTGATGTTGAGGGGCCGGCGCGGCGGCGAGGCCGCATCTAACAAGATTGTGCATCTAGATGCCAAGAAACGCTAGATGCGTCTGTCGGCTTACGCCTACAGGCCCGGTACTGCACCACATTCGCTTGGTGTGTCTACTTTCTGGGAAGTTCACGTGGCATGAGTACGACGCCTGAGGTTCGGGGCTGCAGGTCAACAACCGCGCGTAGGATCCGATGTCTCCTTCAAGTTCGGGAGTGCTCGGTCATGTGGAGAGGCGGGAATCCAGCAGCGCAGCGACCTCGTGCGGAGACGCCAGCGCGCGCGCTGCGGGAGCGGGTGACAGCGTTGAAGGAAGCCAGCCACCCGAACCTGGTGCCGATCGACTCGGTGGAGCGTAGCGGCCGGTGGTGGGTGGTGGAGGAGCCGGCCCACGGAACCGATCTGGGCACCGTGCTCGACTACCTCGCTCGCAACGACCTGCGCGCGACGTCGGACGCGGTGCTGCACGTGTGCCTGTGCCTGTGCGACGCGTTGGAGGCGCTGCACGCCCAGTGGGCGGATCCCAGCATGCAGGGGCCTTTGCTGCATCTGGCGATCTCGCCCAGGGCGGTCCGGGTGAGCCGGGAGGGGCAGGTGCAGCTGGGCAGCTACGATCTGCTGTCCAGGGGTGTGACGGACGTGGAGCGCCTGCGACACTACGGGGCACCCGAGCAGCTGTCTCCGGACGGCAAGGTGGGGGGCCGCGCCGATCTCTTCTCCATGGGAGTGGTGCTGTTCGAGATGCTCACCAACGAGCGGGCCTTCGCCACCGAGGCGCGGCCCGAGCTGTCCAGCCGCTTGGACGACTTGGCTGCTCGCCGCGACGCCACCTCGCTGTTCGCTCCCCTCCTGCGGCGCCTGTTGGTGACCCACCCCAAGGCTCGGTACGCCACGGTGGGCCATCTCCGGCAGGATCTGCTGCGGGTGTTCCCGAAGGCCCGCGACGGTGACTCGCACAGAGAGGGGGCTGCTGCACTGTTCGGGGCGGCGCTGGGCGATGCGCCCAGCAACCGACCGGCCAGCCAGTCCGATGCGCCAGTCGACGAGGTGTCCGAGGTGCCGAGCTTCGGGACCCTCGAGGCCGAGATGGCCATGGTTCGACCAGGGCTCCGCGCGGCACCGTCCCTCGCGCTGGACGAGCAGGCACCGCCGAAGATGTCGACGACCATCATTCCTGGCTTGTTGTCCCGAGAGGGGCTGCAGCCGAGGATGCAGGCCAGTCATCGTCTCCGGTGGTGGCCGTTGCTCGGTGCCGGGCTGGTGCTCGCGGCGGTCACGGTGGTGTGGCTCGCCATGTGAGCTCGCTGCTCACTAGCCGAGCAGGCGGGCGACTTCCTTGGCGGCGCGAGACACGTCGAGGAAGATGAGTCCGAGCTTGGCGCCCTTGGCTGCGAGCACGCTCAGCACCGCCTCGGGGCCGCACCGCACCAGGATCAGGTAGCCGCTGTCTCCGCGCACCATGACCATCTGGAAGTCGCCGCGTGCCAGCTCGTCGGTGATCCGCTCACCGAGGCCGAGGAGTGCCGCACCCATGGCCGCGACGCTGTCGTCGTCCATGTCGGCGGGGAGGGCGCTCGCGATCATCAGGCCGTCGTTGTCCACGATGGCGGCCGCTTCGACGTCCGGCGTGTTGGTGGAGAGGGTCTTGATCTGCTTGAGGACCTGATCGGTACGAGACATGCGCATGCTCCGTGGATGGGGTCGAGTGGAGGTGTCCACCGCCCGGTACACCCGAGGCATCGACTGTCTGGCGCAGTGCTTGAGGCCCGATCAGGGGGTGACGGCGAGGTCTCCGTAGCTGGCCAGCCGTGCTTCCAGATCGCGAACCAGCTGATTGGACACGCGTCGCCAGGGGCGACTGCGCGGCACCCGCACCACCAGGAACATGCGGGGCGTCGTCGTCTTCAGAGGGCGGACCACCAGTCTTCCGACCTCGGAGTCACGGATGGTGAGCTCGTCGATGGCCGTGAGCGTCAGATCACGTCTCGAGCGGCGGACGACGTCGTCGAACAGGGCCGTCAGTGCCGCGATGTTCTCGTCGAGGAGGGGTTCGTCTCCTGCGCAGGCCACGAGCAGTCCCTGATCGGTGCTCACCAAGGACAAGGGGAAGCCTCCCTCCTCGTTCGCCTCGGTGAGGATCTCGACGATGCTCGGCTCCAGTCCGGTCGCTGACATCGATGCTCCTGAAAGACACTCCTCTAGTCGGATCCGTCTGCGGGAACTGGAGTGGTCATCGAGGTCAAACGCCACCGGACGGATCCGATGGCTAGCCCAGCGCCTCTCGAGTCTGGGGATGCGGTGAACCACGAGCCAACAGTGCTGACGTGTCGGGTCGAGGCGGTCTCGGTGGTCTGCCTCCTGCAGACGGTGGAGGCGGCCGCCCTCACGGGCACCCTGTTCCACGACGAGGTGGAGATCGACTTCGTGCGCGGCGCGCCCTGCGCTGCTCGTGGGAAGGGCTCGCAGGGGCTGGCGGTGCTGCTGGACCTCTTCGTGCTCGACCGCGGGGAGGTCCGCTTCCAGCAGCGCGAGGTGAGCGGCGAGGCGATGGGGGACAACTTCGCCATCCAGATGGAGGGCTGTCGGCTCGCCGACGAGTGGTCCCGCCTGCGGCGCAGCGTGTTCGCGGTGGCCACGGCAGGCCAGGTTCCCGCGGCACTCGAGCAGCAGCTCGACGGTGTGCGCGACCTGGAGCAGGCGCTGGTGGCTTCGGGCCTGTGGTGGTCCGAGGTGGCAGACGAGGTCATCGAGGCCGCGCAGTCGGGGGGGCTGTCCCTCGAGCCCGTGGTGACCGAGCCAGCCGACCCCGAACCAGGCGATCCCGAGGGAGCCGTCTCCTTCGACGATCTGCTGTCCACGGGACGGCGCGCCCTCAAGGAGCGTGACTTCCCGGAGGCGATCCGAGCCTTCGAGCAGGCCCTCACGCTGCGGCCCGACAGCGCCGTGGTCGCTCAGAACCTGCGGCGGACCATCGCCGTGCGAAACCGATGGAGAGCCGAATGATCGAAGAGTGGACCAACGCGGACTTCGACGCGTTGCTCGACGGCGGCCTCGTTGCCGAAGACGACGGTGCGAGTCCGCTCACGCTGCTCGGGCGCCGGATCGCGGGCCAGTACGTGGACGTGTTGGTGCCCTTTGCTCAAGAGGTCTTCCGAGGCCCCCCTGGGGAGGCCGCGGTCACGGCTCTCACCGAGGGCATGGCGGCTCTGACGAGGCTCGTGTCGGCCACCCACGACGAGGACTTCCTGCGGCAGCTCGAGCAGATGCCGTCCCTAATCGAGCGTGCCTCGTGCGCTCACCCTGCTCAGCGCAGTGGCTTCCTGCGAGACATGCGGTCCTGGATCCTCGGCATCGCCGATCTGCTCGACGAGACCGATGGTCAGCGGCTGCGCACCCAGTTCGACGCCGATGCTGGCGACGCTCCGCTGCTCCAGCACCTGCGGGATCTGCCGGGCATGGGCAAGCGCAGGGTGCAGCGCCTGTACTGTGCGGGTTTGTACACCGCCGCGGCGCTCGGCGGCGCCGACCCGCAGGATGTCTCGGCCGTCACGGGCATCCCGGTGACGATCGCCCGGCGCTGTGTGCAGGCGTCGCAGGAGTTCGCCGATCAGCAGAGGCGAACCTTGGTGGAGCGGCTGTCGCGAGACGTGACCCGACTGTTGGCCATGGCTCAGGGAGCCGAGGAGGACGTAGACGAGATCCTCGCGCTGGTGCACGAGAGCATCTCCACCCTGCAGCGCGCAGCCACGTCGATGCAGGGGCAGACCGAGACCCCGACCCATGGAGAGATCTGATGAAGCTGGCGACACTGGTGGCGAAGATCGCGGAACGCACCGGGACCTCCAAGCGCCAGGCGCGGGCCATGCTCGACGTGTTGTCGGAGCAGGTGACCGAGGCCCTGCAGGCGCAGGAGTCCGTGCGGCTGCCGGGGCTGGGCACGTTCAAGGCGTCGTGGCGCGCCGAGCGCACGATCCGGGGCGTGCGCAACGCTCGGAAGATCCACGTGCCGGGGGCATGGGTGGCGCGCTTCAAGGGGGCCGCGGAGCTCAAGCGCGCCCTCGCGGAGCCCGCCGGAGACGACCACACGGAGGCCCGTCGGGTGGCGCGGACGCTGGTCTCGGACCTGACGCTGTACGGCGGCGGCCCACCGTTGGGGCTGAGTGCGGAGATGGCCCCCGAGGAGGTGCAGCGTCGGTGCGCGGTCCACTACGGGTCGCTGTGGGCGGACGCGCTGGGCTCGTTCGGACGCCGACTGCCCGACGAGGCAGCTCGTTCGGGGGAGTTCCTCGGTGCTGCAGCCCACGAGCTGCTCTGCGCGCGGCGCTCGTGAGATGGAGGGACGCCTAGCTGGGAGGGCAGGATGGCGGTGACGCGGGCAGAGCGCCCGCTAGCGCTGATCCGGCCGCTGGACGCCGAAGGTCAGGACGTGTTCCTGGGCGTGGTGGACGGTCCGCAGGGGGAGGAGGTGCTGGCCCGGTGCGTCGACGACGCCCAACGGCGCGCCCTACGCACCCGTGCGAACGCACTCATGCAGGTGGTCCATCCCAACCTGGTGCCCGTGCTCGATCTGTTGGAGCGGGACGACGGCACCTGGGTGCTCGAGGGGGGAGCGCACACGGGACGCCTCCAGGTGTTGCTCGACCACCTCGCCACCAAGAAGGAACGAGCCTCCGTCGAGCTGGTGCTACACGTGAGCCTGTCGCTGTGTGAGGCCTTGCACGCGCTGCATGGCATGTGGTCCGACCCCAACCATCACGGCCCGCTGCTCCACCTCGCTGTCTCGCCCACGGCCGTGCGCCTGAGTCGTGACGGGCACGTCCTCCTCGGCAAGTACGATCTGTTGTCGCGGGGCGTGACCGACCTGGACCGACTCCGCTACTACGGCGCCCCCGAGCAGCTGTGCCCGGGGGAGGAGATCGGCCCGACTGCGGATCTGTTCTCCTTGGGAGTGGTGCTGTTCGAACTGCTCACCAACGAGCGTGCCTTCGTCAGCGAGGCGAGACCCGATCTGTCCGAGCGCCTCGACAAGGTGCAGGAGGAGGATGGCGCGGGCCTGCTGTTCGCTCCCATCCTGCGGCGGCTGCTGTCGCTGGACGTCGCTGGGCGCTACGGCTCCGCCGCTCTGCTCCGTGAGGCGCTGCTCCCGCTGTGGCATCACGTGCCCGAGACCTGCTCGCTGCTGGGCGATGCGGCCCCCTTGTTCGGTGCGGCGTTGGACGCGGAGACCACGGGGGTCTCGGGCGCTTGGATGGTCAACCTCGACTCCGACAGCGCTCCAGAGGGGCTGGACATGGAGGGGGCGCTCGACGAAGACGTGGAGTGGCTCCTGCGTGAGCCCGGCGAGGTCGCCGGATCGGCTAGGTCTTCGCTCAAGGAGACCCCCGTTACCGATGCCCCTCCGTCGTGGATGCCGCGTGCCGACGTGTCGGAGTGGTCCGACAGCGACTCCGGCGTACTGGTCGACGAGGTCGTCTTGTCGGATCCCATGGAGGCGGTGCTGCTGGACGCCACCAGCGAGGATCGTCCCTCGGGGGGGCTCGAGCCCATCGAGGTGCCCGCGTCCACCATCATCCCTGGACCGATGAGCAGCGAGGGGCCTCGTCCACGGCTGCACGCCACGGCGCGCCTCACCTGGTGGCCCATGATCGGACTGGGCCTCCTCACGGTGGTGGTGATGGCGCTCTGGCTTGCGTCCTGAGGGCTGGCCTCCGTGCTGGGAGCCCCCTCGCTGCGATCCGATGGGAGGGCGTGCGCGCTGCCGCGCACCGTGTGCAACAGGGAGACCTGATGAGTGAAGTTCTGGACGCCCCCGCGAGCATCGACATCACCGCCCCGTGCGACCTTCGCCCGGATCTGGGAGACTTCTCGAGCATCGTCTGCTTTCGTGCGCTGGTGATCGGCGTCGAGCACATCCTGGGCCGAGCCGCCCACGGCACGCTGGTCGGCGCTGGCCGTCGGCGGGGCAAGCAGCTGGTGGAGTCGCTGGGCCTGTCTGGGGCGGGCCTAGATGGTGTTCAGGAGGCGCTCGACGAGGCGCTGGGGCCGAATGGGACGCGGCTGTGTCGGGTGCGTCGAGTCGAGGTCAACGACGGCGGAGACGAGGTCGTCGTCTATCTGAGCGAGACCATCTGCTCGGCTGGGGAGCCACAGGGCTCCGAGCGGAAGCTCACGTTCACGCTGGGAGCCATCCGCGGGGCGGTGGAGGAGGTCACGGGCAAGACCTTCCGCGTGAAGCAGACGGGATCGGTGCTGCGGGGTCAGGACTACGACATCGTCACGCTGAGCCGCTAGCGAACGGCGTCGCCATCGGATCCGGCCATTGCGAGCCTGGGTCCATCGACTCCTCCGGAGGAGGGGGCAGATGCAGTGCTGGTCGTGGTTGACGGCCAGCACTTCGACGTGTAGCGTCCAGGCTTCACCGACCGAGGGCGTGAAGTCATGGGCGAGCTCATCGAGTTGGCGGCCGTTCGGCGCCGCGCGGAGCTGATGGAGCGGCTGCAGACCCTGTACGAGGGAGCCGCTCAGGAGGCGCCGCCGCCTTCGTCGCTGGGGTGGACCGTCGCAGACGTCGAAGACGGCTTCCCCGTGCGGTGGTTCAACGACCGCTACCAGGCGTCCATCGGCTACGTCGCCGGCGATCCGGATCAGGTCTACCTCGACTACGGCCCGCACAAGCGCAGCTGGCGAGACATGACCATCGAGGAGCTCGCGGTCGGCCTGGAGACGGGGATGCTGCCCCTGACCGACTGACGATCAGGAGGCCTGACGCTTCGGCTGGGTCATGCGCGCGCGCCGCTTGAGGTGCTGCACGGTCACCTCGAGGACCTTGCGCTGGGTCTCCCACACACCGGTGCCCTCCGATGCGATGGCCTCGAAGGAGGGGGCGTCGTGGCAGTTGTACAGGCGCTGCATCAGCGAGACCGGTAGCGCGTCGGGCAGGTCCATCTTGTTGAACTGCACGACGTGTGGCACCGACTCCAGCTGGCGGCCTGCCTCCTGCAGGTGGGACCGCAGATCGTCCAGCGAGAGCAGGTTCGCGTCCTCCCGCTGCTCGCTGGCGTCCACGACGAACACGACGGCGTCCGCGCCTTCGAGCACGGCCTTGCGCGTCTTTCGGTAGAAGGACTGGCCGGGCACGGTGAAGAAGTCGGCCTTCAGGCGATAGCCACCCAGGCTGCCGAGGCTGGACTCGAAGTAGTCGAAGAACAGCGTGCGCTCGCCCTCGGTGTCGAGGGTGAGCAGATCACCGCGGGAGGTCGCGGGGTACGAGGCGTGGAGGTGCTTGAGGTTGGTCGTCTTCCCCGACAGCCCGGCACCGTAGTAGACGATCTTCAAGGTCAACGATCGCGTGTTCCGATTGATGCGGGCCATAGGCGCCTCCCACACCGCTCATCGGTGCGTGGCGACCTAGTTCGAGGACGCCGCGTCGGTCTTGCTAGCCCGAGCTGTGCGGACCGTCGTCGTCGATGTCGGTCAGGGCCTGCTCTTCGATGCCCCGCTCGCCGCGCACCAGCATCGCGACACGCTGCTCGGCAGCCTCCAGCTGCTGATGGCATCGCTCGGCCAGCCCCACCCCTTCCTCGTACAGCGTCAGGGCCTCCTCCAGCGACACCTCTTCGCCTTCGAGGCGCTTCACTCGCGCCTCGAGGGCAGCCAGGGCGTCCTCGAAGGAAGGGGACTCCTCAGGCATCCTCCACCTCGGCGTCGTCGAGGATCCGCAGGCGCTCGATGCGATCGAGCACGAAGGTGCGGCGCTCGTCTTCGCCGAGATCCAGCCCCACCAGCACGGGGCTGTCGGCCTTGAAGGCCAGCCGCTCCGGCTGCACACGCATGGCGATGCGCTGGCCGGTCTTCGCCACGTAGACCATGTCCATGTTGAGATCGTCGGACATGGCGATGTCGATGAGCTGACGGACCTCGTCGACGTTGACCTCGGGCGGGAGATCAGGCTCCTTGCTCTTGCCGCCGCCGTCCGCCGGGCCCTTGGCCACGCGGGCGCCGGGCACGGGCTGGAGGTCTTCGGGCGAGAGCAGCGACTGACCTCGCTGCGCAGGCTCCACGGCGGCTGCCCGCGCTTCGTTCACCATGCGATGCAGCGCGTTGCGAGCCTCCACCTGCTCGGGATCGCCCGGGTACTGGCGGATCTCGTTGGCTGGAGAGAAGCGGCAGTCCTCGAGCACCGCTCGGATCTCGGGCAGCCGGCTCTTGTCGACGGCGTACAGGCCGGGAGCGAACCGATGGAGGATGTAGGGCTTGATCTTCCGATGCCCCTCGAGCCGCCGGATCTGGGACCGGTGGACCGTCAGGAGCGTGGCTTCGTGGAACTCCACGTCGCCGCGGTGTCCGATCCAGCCCTTGAGGGTCTGCTCGACGTTCTCGGGCAGTCCGATCTGGCTGTTGTCGCGCAGGAACTGAAGCACGTCGTCGCGACGCCACCCCTGCTCCAGGGCGCGCTCGATGCTGGTCTCGGTGATCTTGTAGGTGTTGGCCCGATCACAGCCCACCAGATCGGCGAGCTCGCCGATGCGGAAGAGCAGGATGGGGGCCAGCCCTGCCGGGGCCATGATCTCGAAGGAGGGGGTGAGGTAGAACTGCTGGAAGCCGTCGTCGGCGCTGGGCTCCAGTAGCTGTCGACCCCGTGGAGACAGGCGGTAGAACTTCTCCTGCCCCCACTGGCCCATCTCGAGGATGCCGGCCTGGACCAGTGGTGAGAACGAGTAGCTCTCGCGCTCCTGGCCACGCACGTTGGCATATTGGCCACGACGATAGCGATCCCGCCAGTCCTCGCCGCGCTTCCAGCGCCGATACAGCGCCACCAGCGGCCGCTCGGCCACCCAGTCGCCGCCGGGCTCGCCCTCCACCGCATCCTTCAGGGAGCTGCGGGTGGCGGCATGGATGGCCCACAGCACCCACTCGGCCAGGGGGAAGCGCTCGTCCAGGGCTCGGAACAGCAGATCGCGCTGATCCTCGGCCTCCAGCTGCAGCCACTCCTCGAGCACGTCGCGGTTCAGCGCGAGGTACTCGCCTCGCAGCTCCACCATGGAGTGCATCATCAGGAACTGCAGGTGGAAGGAGAACAGCTCCGAGTCGGGCCCCCACAGCTGCGAGAAGAACTCGTCCATCGCCTCCTGGTCGTGGCGATAGATCTCTTGGCGCTGGGTGTACCGCGGCGCGTGCTGATCGATGTAGGCGGCCAGCGTGGTGATCGAGAAATGCAGCGGCGGACAGAAGGGCCGCGCCTCCATCACTCGCACCTCGGGGTGACGGAAGGTGGGCAGCGCCAGCTCCTCCGCCAGCTCGAGCAACAAGCCGTCCACCACGGGATCGGGGATCACGTAGAAGAACTGCCCGTCGATGTCGGGGCTGGAAGTGATCAGACCGCGGCCGGCCAGGTTCACCATCACCTTCTGCCACTCGCGCTCGTGGCTGCCATACGACAGCTGCAGCTCACGGTGGAGCTCCTCGGCGTACCCCACGCCACCGGACTGCAGCAGGGCGGCCAGCGCCTTGCGGTCCCGCTCGTGGATCCCCTTGAGGAGCGTGGACAGTCGTGTGCCCTGCGCCAGGGCTCGCACGGTCAGCTGCACCATACGCTGGCTGTTCGCCACGCGATCGGGCTGACCACCGAGTCCGCGGTACAGCGACGCCACCAGGGCGTCGGGCATCCGAGAGACCCAGGCCGTCAGCTGATCGATCTCGCCACGCGACAGCCTCCGCCGTCGCCCAGCCGCCGATCCGGGAGCGGATCGGCGAGCGCGAGAGCCTCGCTTTCGGTAGGGATTGCGACCCGAGGAGGGCAGCGACACCGGCGTGTTCGACACCTCCACCGAGCGGCGGCCCTTCCGGCTCGCAGCGGCGTTGCCTCCGCCGTCGGAGGCCACCAAGACGTCATCGGGAAACTTGCCGGCGCGGTTGTCGTGGTTCGAGCCTCCGCCCCCGCCTCCGTTTCCGCCACGTCTGCGGCGTCTACGGCGGCGTCTGCGGCGGCCGCCCGATCCGGGCTCTCCACCAGAGCCGCCCTTGGGTGTCTGGGTGTCGACGTCTTCGGCCATACGTTCAGTTCCTCGCGGCCTGCAGTGGGCGAAGAAACGCTACTTCGCGGCTGCGTATTCCTCGATGTGGTAGCGATACCCTTGCTCGGTGAGGAACAACTGCCGCTTCATCGCGAACTGTTGCTCCTTCGAGTCGGCGGTGATCACCGTATAGAAGTGCGCCTCTCGCTCCTTCGGACGCAGGATGCGTCCCAGGCGCTGCGCCTCCTCTTGGCGCGACCCGAAGGACCCCGAGACCTGAACGGCCACGGAGGCGTCGGGCAGGTCGATGGCGAAGTTCGCCACCTTGCTCACGACGAGGACCTTGATCTGCCCTTCTCGGAACTGCCGGAAGAGCCGCTCCCGATCCCGGTGGCGGGTCTCTCCCGTGATCAGCGGCGCGCCCAGGTCGCGGGACAACCGCTTGAGCTGACTTAGGTAGGTCCCGATGATCAGGATGTGCTCATCGGGATGACGCTCCACCAGCGTGTGGACCACGTCGAGCTTGACCGGGTTCTCGCTGGCCATCCGGAACTTCTCGTTCTCTCCGGCCCGCTCGTACCGGTCGCGGTCCCGTGACGAGAACGGAACGCGCACCTCGTAGCACAGCGCCTCGGCCACGAATCCCTGCTTCTCGAGAAGCTGCCACGGCAGGTCGAAGCGCTTGGGGCCCACGAGGGAGAAGACATCTCCCTCGCGGCCGTCCTCGCGGACGAGGGTGGCGGTGACACCCAGGCGACGACACCCCTGCAGCTCGGCGGTGGCCCCGAACACCGGGGCGGGCAGCAGGTGGACCTCGTCGTAGATCAACAGGCCCCAGTTGTGGTCGCGGAACAGGTGCAGGTGCTCGTAGTCGTGCCGCTTGCTGCGGCGCCAGGTGAGCACCTGGTAGGTGGCCACCGTGACTGGAGCGATGCGCTTCTCGGTTCCGCTGTAGACGCCCACCTGATCGGGGGTGAGGTCTGTCTTGTCGAGCAGCTCCCGCACCCACTGGTTCACGGCCGTCTGGTTGTTGCACAGGATCAGCGTGTGCTGGCCGACCTTGGCCATGGCCGCCATCGACACGATGGTCTTGCCCGCCCCGCAGGGAAGGACGACGACGCCGTGCCCACCCGCGGGTTGGCCTTCCATGAACCACCGGTCCACGGCCTCTTGCTGGTACTCGCGCACCGCGAAGGGCCGTCCGGACTCCTTCATCTCGTCGCGCAGCTCGAAGGGCAGGGGATCGCCCTCGGTGAAGCCGGCCAGATCCTCCACGGGCCAGCGCTCCTGCAGCAGCCGCTGCTTGAAGATGCCCCGCATGCCCGCGTCGATCTTGTAGTGACGACGCCCGTCGGCGATCAGCATCTCCTCGCCGGTGGCCGTAGTGGACACCTTGCGCTGCACGAAGAGCGTCTCGAACTCCACCCGAATGAACTGACGCGGGTCGTCGGGGTGAGGCCGCAGCCGCACCAGCCCGTAGCGACTGATCGTGTCGTCGATGGTCTGCAGCACCTCCTCGGGCACGTCGAACTTCGACAGCCCACGCAGGGTGTGCACGATCTCCTCGTGCCCCATGCCCGCGCTGGCCGCGTTCCACAAGGACAGCGGCGTGATGCGGTAGGTGTGCAGCAGCTCTGGGGAAGCCTCGAGCTCGGCGAATCGAGCGAGGAAGTCTCTGGCGTGGTCGAACTGGGCGTGCTGTGTCTCCAGCAACACCTTGCCATCGCCCTGTACGATGACCGGATTGGTCGGATTGATCGCCATTCAGCGAACCATGATGGTGGCCCTCACACGAAGTGCGTGACCCGAGGCCTGGTGTGGCACGGGCACGTCGTGGGCACGTTGAGGTTTGTTCGGCAGAGCAACACCCCAAGGGTGAGCGTGCGCGTCGGATACGACGCGTTTCACCGATAGACCAAGTCATGCGGTTGACAGCCAACCGCCGAGTACAAACGTGTGGAACGGGGTGTGGTACCCCTGCTCCGGGATCCCATTCTTATGCCCCCATCGGCGCTTGTCAAGCGACCGGTACTGACGCTGGATGTTTTGCAGCTACTCGCACTTCTTCATCGGTGCTTTGGACTCCGCCCTGGAGGATCCTGCCTCGGCTCGGTGGGGAAGATCCACCACCAACGCCAGCAGCCGCAGGGTGTCGGCGGCGTGCGCGAGGGCGTCTCGGCGTGCGGCCAGATCCTCCGTCGCGGCGGCGCTCGCGAGCTGGGTCGCGCAGCGCTGGTGGAGCCGGACTCCCTTGCGGTGGAGGGGCGCTCGGAGCTCGTCGAGCGCCTGCTGCCAGCCGGAGTCCCTCGCCACGGCCACACGCAGTCGCTGCAGGGGGCTGCTCGTGGGCAGTGGCTCGTGGTCCGTGGTCCGAGGGGAGGGTGGCTCGGGCAACTCCAGAGCCGTCTCCTCCTCCTCGATGCGCCGCAGCCATCGCCGGCGCTGTGCGCTGGGCACGTGGGCGTCCAGGGTGGGGGCGAGCCACCGCAGCTCCCGGCCGTCGTGGTGCTCGAGCACACCCGCGAGCAGCGACAGCGCTTCCTGCTGAGCGACCCAGTCCGCGGCCGAGCGGGGCTCCGCGGCCTCGCTCACCGAGGCCAGCAGGGCACGCAGCCGGTCGTGATCTGCTTGCAGCACGCGCACCGAGCCATTTGGGGGGAGTGTCTCCGCCAGCGGCGCGTAAGCAGGCCACAGCAGGGCCTCCTCCTGGCCCATGTGTAGCGACAGGGCCGCCTGGAGGGCCTGGAGCGCCGCTAGCGTGCGGCTCCGATCCCCCTCGGGCGCCACGCGGCGGAGGTCGCGCAGCTGGCTGTCGAACGTGCTGTGTCGGGCGCACCATGCGACGATCGAGTCCATGGCCCAGGCTACCCCGGGTAGGGTGGTCCGACCGCAGCGGAGCTCCCATGGCGTTGCCTGCCGGCCTGCGCCATGGCTACGGCGCGGCCGCATTCTCCCTGTCCCTCGCCAACACCGCCGTGCTCTTCTTCCTGCTGAAGTTCCTGGTGGACGAGGCCGGGCTGTCACCGGGCCATGCGGGCACGGTGCTCCTGGTGGGCAAGGCGTGGGACGCCGTCACCGACCCCATCATCGGTCGTCTGTCGGATCGCACGCGCACCGCCTGGGGCGCGCGGCGGCCATGGGTGCTCGGTGCCAGCGTGCCCTTCGCCGTGCTCTTCGCTGGCCTGTGGTGGGGGATTCCGCTCCAGGGAGCCTCCGCCGCCATCGCCTATGCCGCGCTGTTGGTGCTCTACAACACCGCCTACACCTCTGTCGTCGTGCCGTACGGGGCCCTCACCCCTGCGCTCACCGACGACTACGACGAGCGCACGCGCCTCAACGGGGCGCGGATGGGTTGGTCCATGGTGGGCGGGATCGTGGCCGGTGTGCTGGTGCCGGTGACGCTGGAACTCACGGGCTCCTATCGGGTGGCGGGGGTGGCGCTGGCCGTGCTGATGCTCCCCGGCATGTGGATCATGGTCGCGGCCACCCGCGGGCGAGACCACGGCGTCGCAGTGGCGGTGACCGAGGCCATGTGGACCGTGCTGGGCAATGCCGCGTTCCGACGGGTGGCCGTGCTCTTCCTGTGCGCCTGGACCTGCATCGCCGTGCTGGCGGCCCTCATCCCGTTCTACGTGGAGCATCACGTGGGCCGTCCCGATCTGCTGGACGCCATGCTCGCGGCCATCCAGGTGTCGGCGCTGCTGTTCGTTCCCGCGGTGGTGTGGGCCTCGAGCCGTGTGGAGAAGCACGTGGCCTACGGGGCCGGCATGATCTCCTGGGGGGCGGTGCTGTGCGTGCTGGCTGCCGTGGGACCTGGACAGCCCACCCTCGTGCTGGTGCTGGCCTGTGTGGCGGGGGCGGGGGTGGCGGCTGCCCACGTGCTGCCCTGGTCGATGCTGCCCGACGTGGTGGAGGCCGATGCCGTTCAGCACGAGGGGCGTCGCCGGGCTGGTGCGTTCTACGGCGTGATGACCTTCCTCGAGAAGATGTCGACGGCGGTGGCCCTGGCCGCGGTGGGCTGGGCGCTGGAGGCGGCGGGCTACCAGCAGGGGGCCGAGGTGCAGGGGCCGCAGGCCGTGCTCGCCGTGCGTGTGCTGCTGGGGCCCGTGCCCGCCGTGGTCCTCACGGTGGCAGGGTTCGGCGCGCTGCTGTTCCCACCCATCACGCGAGGCGCTCACGAGGCGCTGGTGGCGAAGCTCGGGGGACCCCCTTCGGACGGGTCGGGTTAGCAGGGCGACTTGGCACCACGGAGGCGCGCATCTCACCTCCATCCCCGTGGCGGACCTTCGATCGGCAGTCCTGGGCCGCACTGCGCGCCGACGCGCCGATGACCCTGCAGCAGGAGGACGTGGCCGAGCTGCGTGGCCTCAACGTGCCCCTGGACCTCGAGGAGGTGCAGACGGTGTACCTGCCGCTGGCTCGGCTGCTGCACCTGTGGACCGAGGGGCTCACCCAGATGCACGAGACCACGTCTCGCTTCCTGGGCGAGGATGGGCCGCGCTTGCCCTTCGTCATCGGGCTGGCCGGCAGCGTGGCCGTGGGCAAGAGCACCTTCGCGCGGGTGTTGCGCACGCTGCTGTCGCGCTTCGAGGCCCATCCCGACGTGGCCCTGGTGACCACCGACGGGTTCCTGCTGCCCAACGCCGAGCTGAACCGGCGCGGGCTCATGGCGCGCAAGGGATTTCCCGAGTCCTACGACCGAGGCGCCCTGCTGCGCTTCGTCTCCGCGCTGAAGTCCGGTCGGAGCCCCGTGCCGTATCCGGTGTACTCCCACGAGCGGTACGACGTGATCGAAGGCGGGGATCGTGCGCTAGAGTCGCCGGATATCGTGATCGTGGAGGGGCTGAACGTGCTTCAGTCCGGCTCGGGCGCGGCGTTCGTATCAGACTTTTTTGACTTCACCGTGTTCCTCGATGCCAGCCTCTCCGATCTGCGGCGTTGGTACGTGGAGCGTTTTCGCACGCTGCGCGACACGGCGTTTCGCGACGAGGCCAACTACTTCCATCGCTATGCGTCGCTCACCGACGACGAGATCGACCGCACGGCGCTGCAGATCTGGACCGACATCAACGAACGCAACCTGGTGGAGAACATTGCGCCGACCCGTGAGCGGGCCATGCTGATTCTCCGCAAAGGACCTGATCATCGTGTGACGGAGGTCAGGCTCAGACGTCTCTGACCGATCCAGGGATGACACGTCGCTCACGGCGGGTTGCCCTGACAGACCACGCCGTGCGCGTGCTGCTGCGCAGACTATAGAAGGTCGCCCCGAGGAGGACCATTCACATGACGTTGCTGTCCCTGGCGTTGATGGCGCCCGCCCACGCTGCCCCGGTGAAGATCGTCGGGGTGGAGGCGAAGTCGTACTACTCTAGGAACGGCACGTCCTACCATCCCGACAACATCAAGGATGGCAAGAGCACGCCGCCCTGGTTCGAGGGAGACCCGGGCAACGGTGCGGGCAGCTGGATCGAGGTCGACCTGGGTGGAGAGCACAACGTCACCCGCATCAACCTGCTGGCGGGCGACTGGACCTCGGGGACCGACTGGGGCCGCGCGAACCGCCCACAGGAGATCGAGATCCGCTGGTCCGACGGCACCACCGAGCTGTGGTCCCTGACCGACGAGTGGAAGATCCAGAGCTTCGTGCCCAGCGCCCCGAAGGCCACGAGCAAGATCCGCTTCAAGGTGAACACCCTGTACTCGGGCAGCGCCTTTCCCGACGCCGCCATCTCGGAGATCCAGGTCTTCGACGACCAGGAGGGGTCGGTGGCCGAGGTGAAGGGAGTCACCGCTTCGAGTGAGTTCCCAGCCGACAACGACGGTGCCTACTACCCTCACCAGGCCGCTGACGGGGTGCGCGACACCATGTGGTGCGAGGGCAACAAGGAGAGCGACGGCGTGGGCGAGTGGGTGGAGTTCGACCTGGGCCGCCCCACCGCGCTCAAGGGCATGAAGATCTGCGCCGGCATGTGCGCGAGCATCGCCATCCACAAGAAGGGCAACGCCCCCACTCAGGGCACAGTGATGTTCTCCGACGGTGCCACGCAGCAGTTCACCCTCAAGGACTTCCCGCTGCCGCAGAACGTGTCGTTCGACACGCCACACACCACCGACAAGGTGAAGATCCGCATCGACACGGTGCGCAAGGGCAGCGAGTACGACGACGCCTGCGTCTCCGAGGTCACCTTCGACCGCACCTGAGGCGGCTACCAGGCGCGCTCCATGCGTAGCTCGCGGGAGAGCAGGCCTGGCTCGTCGAGGGTGACGGTGGACGTGTCGTAGGGATCACCGTCGGTGGGGCCGGCGGGGCTCGAGCTGCCGTCGGAGTCGTCGAGGTCGAGGTAGGCCAGCAGCTCCCACTCGCCAGGTCCGAGGCCCGTCAGCTCGTAGTCCTCCCGATCCTCGAAGTCGGAGATCTGCGTCCACACGGTGGGCTCGTCGCTGTCGGCCGGTGTGGCGAGCACGTAGGCCGTGGCGACCTCGTCCTGCCAGTCGCTGTCCACGCGTAGCTCCCCCTCGACCCCGTACTCGCCGCTCTCCTCGCCCAGCACCGTGACGTCCGAGGTGACGGTCAGCGTGATGGTGAACCGAGATCCAGGCAAGGCGCTCAGATCGAGGGTGGTCGCCCGGATCACGCCCAGCGGCGCCAGCCCCGCGGGCAGCGTGTCGGCTTCGAAGACGTAGCTGCCGGGATCGTCCGCGAGATCCACCCGCACGCCCGTCGAGGTGACGGCGGCCGCGTCTGCGCCGGTGGGGGACCAGGTCAGGGTGTTGGCCTGTGCTGCGATCCAGGTCTCCTCGTGCTGCAGCTCGTGCAGCGAGGGGCCCACGGCGGCTGCCTCGAAGCGCCCGAGGGCGCCGTCCACCAGCAGCGCATGGCCTGGGAAGTAGCCAGCCAGCTCGCCCTCGTAGGAGCCGAGGAGTGGGCCGGGCTCGAGTCGCTCGCCGCCCACCTCCACCGTCAGTTCCGACACTGGGTCGCCAGCGACGTCGCGGATCTGCACTGAGACCTGCGACGTCTCCGGCTCCGCTCCCTGGGGTGCCGAGGCCACCACGTCCACCACGATGGCGTATTGGTCGGATCCGTCGCCTGTTCCCTCCGACGACAGCGGATCCAGCCCGGGACGCCTGTCGTCGTCGAGCACCCCCAGGGCGGGCCGGCAGGCCGCACTCGTCACCGCAACCCACATCGTGAGACGTCGCATGTGCTCCCCCTACGAGAGCATCGCACGGCGCTTCGTGGGCGTCGGGAGTTTCCGTATGCGGGCCGGATACGGGCCAACGACCGTGATAGTCGGGCCTGGCTGGAGGGGTTGGAATGACCGATGTGGACACCGTGGTGATCGGGTCGGGGGCCGGGGGCCTGGCGGCAGCGGTGGCGTTGGCCCAGGCGGGACAGTCCGTCTTGGTGCTGGAGCAACACTACCTTCCTGGCGGCTGGTGCCACAGCTTCGATCTGCAAGGGTATTCCTTCAGTCCCGGCGTGCACTACATCGGTGACCTCGGTGAGGGCGGCCGGCTGCGGCGCGTGTACGAGGGCCTCGGCGTGGCCGACGACCTGGTGTTCCTCGAGCTCGATCCCGAGGGCTACGACAAGGTCCGCGTGGGCGACGTGTGCTTCGACATCCCCAAGGGTCACCAGCGCTACGTCGACAAGCTGTCTGCTCGGTTCCCTCACGAGGCCGAGGGGATCCGTGGGTTCCTCGATCTGCTGCTCGCGATCAACATCGAGATGGGCCAGATGAAGATCCGGGGCCCGCTGTCGGCGCTGGCGCTGCCGCTGCGGTGTCCGAACCTGGTGCGCTACGGGATGCGCCCGCTGGGCAAGGTGCTGGACCGGTTCGTTCGCGATCCGGTGGTGCGCGCGATCCTGACGGTGCAGGCCGGCGACCATGGCATGGCTGCGTCGGAGTGCCCCACGGTGGTGCACGCGGCGGTGCTCGGGCACTACTTCGAGGGTGCCTACTACCCGAAGGGGGGCGCCCGGTCGCTGCCCAAGGCGTTCATCAAGGCGCTGCGGCGTCACGGTGGTCAAATCAAGGTCCGCAGCGAGGTGGCTCGGATCCTGACGGAGGGGGGGCGAGCCATCGGCGTACGGCTCGCGGACGGCACCGAGGTGCGGGCGAAGCACGTGGTGTCCAACGCGGACCCAGCCATGACCTTCGGCAGGCTGCTGGCGCCCGAGGATCTGCCACGCAAGCTGCGCCGTCGCGTGTCTCGCACCACCTACGGCGTGAGCTCCGTGTCGCTGTTCCTCGCGGCCGAGATGGATCCGCGGCAGATGGGGCTGGACTCCGGGAATCGGTGGTACACGCGCACCCCAGACGTCGATCAGATGTACCGCTACGCGAAGGCGGCGGATCCGCTGGCCGAGGGCGAGGTGCCCGGCGTGTTCCTGACCTGCACCACGTGCAAGGACCCCAGCAAGCGGCGCGACGGGGTGGCCACCCTCGAGGTGTTCTCCTTCGTGTCGTGGGAGGCCTTCGCGCCCTACGCCGGCACGGACCACGACGCCCGCCCCGAGGGCTACACGGCACTCAAGGAGGCCCTGGGCGATCGGATGATGCAGCGGGCGGACGAGCTGGTGCCGGGGCTGTCCGACAAGGTGGTGTTCCGCGAGGTGGGCACGCCGCTGACGAACCAGTTCTACGTGGCGTCGCACAGGGGCAACCTGTACGGAACCGAGAAGTCGCTGCGCCAGGTGGGTCCCTTCGGGTACCCGGCGGAGGCGCCCGTGCAGGGGTTGTACCTGTGTGGGGCGTCCACCACGAGCCACGGGGTGGCGGGGGCCACCTACTCGGGGCTTGCCGTGGCCAAGCAGATCCTGGGTGTGCGCACCTCGGAGCTGCTCACGGCACGCAGTGGCTCCTTGCAGATCTGGCCCTGCGATCACCCCGAGGAGTGGCCGTCGTCGTCGGGTCGGCACGTCGCCTGACGGTCTCCTGGAGGCGCCGGCGTCCGCGAGGTAGAACCACCGCATGCGTGTTCGCTGGTCCCACGTCTTGATGCAGGGAGGTCTCCTGGGTGGGGCCCAGGCGGCGTTGGCGGTGCTGGCGCCACCCGTGTTCGGCCTGCCGCCCCTGCTGGTGGGGTGGGCTGGACTGCTGTGGGGCTCGAGCGCCTGGGACCGTCGCGACGTGCACCTGCCGTCGCTGCTGGCCGTGGGGCTCGCAGCGACCCTGCCGCTGGTGGGGGCGGCGGTGTGGGCCGGGCTGGGGGTGCTGCCGCTGCTCGCCGGCAGCGTCAGCGGGCTCTTGCTGTCGCTGGTGGAGCTGCTGCCCTCGCTGCCCGAGGCCACCGACCCCGAGGAGTGGGCCCGCGCCAACCGGGATCGCTATCGCGGGCGGGGCACGGGGCGCCGGATCGACACCGTCTCGCACGACCCCTACCGCGGCCTGTTCGGCACCAGCAACCCCGTGCCCGCGCCCAAGCCCGATCCCTACGACGACGGTGACGTGCGCTATCACGAGCACGTCGACGACGACGGGCGGCCGCGATGAGCGAGTCGCTGGACGTGCGCGAGGATCTTCACGGCATCGACGTGGTGCTGCCGGTCACCCGGGACCGCTCCCTGCGCATCCTCGCCACCGCGCTGGTGGCTGCCGCGGTGGGCGTGTGGGTGCTCTCGGAGCCGTCCGGCTCCAGCTTGCTTCTGGTGGCGGCGGTGGCGGTCGTGGTGCGCGCCTTTCGGGATCAGCGGCACGCCACCTTGCGCATCGATCACGGCCACGTGGAGATCGGTCGCATGGAGCTCGCCCGCTTCGTGGTGCACCGCCTGCCGCTGCTGGGCATGGAGGTGCTGAAGCGCGAGGATCGCCTGCAGCTCGACGCAGACGGGCAGCGTGTGGTGCTGAGGGGCTTGAGCCCCGAGCACCTCGCGTGGGTGGCCGAGCGCATCACGGAGGCTGCTGCGGCGGCCCAGCCGCTGACCGCGCAGCCGGAGCCACCCGAGGCGCTGCAGCGCCTGCGCGGCAAGCGCGCCGATCAGGTGCCCGAGCAGCCCTGAACCACATCGCGCAGCGCGCGGTAGCCCTGAACCAGTCGGGGTCCCGGTCGCCCCAGGTAGGCCTCGGCGATGCAGTGGACGCGGTCCGCCCGCAGGGCGGAGATCCCCTGCCAGGCAGTGCGCTTGTGGACTTCGCTCGGTCGGTACTTGTGGGTCGGCACGCCGCACCAGCTGATCACCACGGCGTCGGGATCGCAGGCCACGGCCTCCTCGTCGGTGATGGGCGTGGACTCCACGTCGCGGTCTTGCAGCGGGTTGTGGCCGCCCGCAGCCGTGATCAGATCCGTCACCCACGAGCGCTTGCCCGGAACGATCACCGGCTTCGGCCACCACTCCACCAGCACCCGCGGACGGCGCTCCGCGGCCACGGGCACGATGGCTGCTCGCATCTGGGCCACCAGTGTGTCGGCGCGCTCGGGAACGCCCAGATGCCCCGCGAGGGTGTGGATGTCGCGGTAGACGTCCTCGAGGGAGACGGGAGCGGGGGCGATCCAGCGGAGCCCCGTGGCGTCGATGCGCTCCACCACCTTCTCGTGGCCCGGCACCGTGAGCGAGGCCAGCACCAGATCGGGCCGAAGCGCCGCCACCTTCTCGGGATCCACGTCGAGGTCCTTGCCCACGGTGGGCAGTGCGGTGACCACCGCCTCGGGGAAGTCGGAGTGGTCGTCGACGCCCACCAGCTGGTCGGAGCATCCCAGGGCGCAGACGATCTCGGTGTTGGAGCACGTGAGGCTGACGATCCGCATCGTGTCGTAACGCTCCATAACGATGAGGTGGGGGGTGTCCTATAGTCTGCGCCTGATGGACGAAGAGATCCTGTACGGCGCGTGCTGCGTGCTGAGCGTCTGGTTCGCGCCCCTGGTCGTCGCCCTGGTGGTGGCGGTGACGCTGAGCCAGCGCGTGCGCCGGCTCGAGCGCCGGATCGAGGCGCTGGCAGCGGCCCCTCGGGCAGCGGCGCTGCCCACACCGTCTGCGGCAACGCCCGAGCCCGAGGCGCCGGTCGTCGAGGTCCCCGCAGCACCAGCGCCCGCCGACACGCCAGCGAAGGCCGATCCGCCCGTGCCGCCTCCGCCCGCCCCGCCTCGGCCCGCCCGCAGGCCGAGCACCCCCAGCTTCCTCGAGGACCTCACCCTGGAGCGGGTGGTGGTGTGGATGGCCGCGGGGCTCGGGGGACTGCTGGCGGTGGTGGCGGCGCTGCTGGCCCTGGTGGCGGCCATCGATCGAGGCTGGCTGGGTCCAGCGGCTCGCGTGAGCGCGGGGCTGGCCATCGGTGTGTCGCTGTGGGTGGTGGGCTCTCGGGTGCGGCGCGTGGGCCATCGCTGGGGCGCCTCTGCCCTGGCAGGTGCGGGGATCGGCACCTTGTACGGCTCGCTGTTCGCCGCGGCTTCGCTCTACGACCTGATCCCCTCGTTGGTCGCCAGCGTGGGGATGATCGCCGTGACCGCGCTGGGGGCGGCACGCGCCATTCGTCACGACGACCGGTTCCTGGGCTGGCTGGCGCTGGTGGGCGGCGTGCTCACTCCCATCCTGGTGTCGTCGGGCTCCAACGACGCGCTGCAGCTCTTCGCCTACCTGGCCCTACTGTGTGCCGGCTTCGTGCTGGCCGCGGTGCAGCGGGCGTGGTGGGACATCGTGGTCGGCGCTGCGGTGATGGTGGCTGGCATGCACCTGGCCTGGACCACGGAGTGGTACGCCCCGGATCAGGCCCGCGACGCGCTTCTGGGTGTGCTGCTGCTGTCGCTTCCCTTCGCGGGGGCGGCGGTGAGCCAGCATCGCTGGGTACACGTGGCGGGGATCGGCACGGCCACTGGCGTGCTCGCGCTGGCGCTGCCCTGGGTGGTGCCCGTGGACCCCTGGTTCACCGATCCGCGTACCGGCGAGCAGGTGGCCCGCACCGTGGCCGGCTCCCTGCCCACCGCGGCGTGGGCGGCGGTGGTGCTGCCGCTTCCTCTGATCGCCGTGGGTCGCTGGCGCGGGGGGTGGGTCGTGGCCTTGGCCGGTGCCTGCGCCGCGGGAGCCCTGGCCATGGTCTTCGCCCTGGGCTGGACCGTGAGTCACGAGCCTGCCGACGCCTGGCTCGTCTGGGGAGCCGTGGGGGCGGCCGTCGTCGGCTCCCTCGTCACGGCCCGGAGCCGGAGCGCCCTCGGGGTGGTGGTGGCCGTCGGGGCCGCAGGTGTCGCCTTGGCCATCGCCCAGGTACAGCTGGAGGGGCTGGCGCTGGTGGTCGGCTTGCTGGCCCTGGCGGCGGCGGGGGCCGGGGTGGCTCGCTCCAGCGGATGGGGTGGCGCCGTGGCCGTGGCCGTTCCTGCGCTGTGTCTGCCGCTGGTGGTGGCCGATCCGCGGGATCTGGGCGTCCTGTGGACGGTGGGGGCGGCGTGCCTCGTGCTGATGTTCACCGCTCAGCTGCCGTTGCTCGTGCGCTGGCGCAGCGCGCCCCGCTGGGCGTACGGCGCTGCGGCGTTGTCGGGGGTGCTGCTGTTCGTGCCGCTGTACCGCAGCTGGCTGCTGGCCTTCGACGACGTGGGCGTGGGGCTGCTTCCCTTGCTGCTGGGCGCCAACGCCTTGCTCGGGGCCAGCGTGCTGCTGCGTCGTGGGGTGCTGAGTCGGCGCGAGGTGGTCACCGCGGTGTTCGTGGCCGTCGTGCTGCTCGGAGTGGTGGCGGCGGTGCCTCTGCAGCTCGAGGCGCGCTGGCTCACGGTGGTCTGGGCGCTCGAGGCGGCTGCCCTCGCCTGGGCCGACAAGAAGCTCGATCAGCCCCTGCTGCGTGCTGGGGTGCTGGTGCTGTGCGCCATGGTGGGCGTGCGGCTGGTGCTCAATCCCTTCGCGCTGTCGTGGGGCACGGCGTCTGAGGGCTGGCCCATCCTCAACTGGACGCTGTACAGCTGGGGCTTGCCGCTGCTGTGCGTGCTGTACGTGGCCCACCGGATGCCGCGATTCGCACCCGCGCTCAACGGGCTGGCGGCCCTCATCGGGTTCGCGCTGGTCAACGTGCAGGTGAGCCACGCCTTCCAAGACACCGGGCCGCTGGAGCTCGGTGGCAGCGGGCTCGTACAGAGCATGGTGCGCTCGGCGTCGTGGGCCGGCTACGGGCTGACCATCCTGGGCATCGGCCTGTGGCGAGACGTGCGCTGGGTGCGGCTGGTGGGCTTCGGCTTCGTGCTGCTCGCCACCGTCAAGGTGTTCGTGTTCGACCTTTGGGGCCTGTCCGGCTTCGTGCGGGTGGGATCCGTCGCTTGTCTGGCCGTGTCGCTGTTGGTGGCTGCGCTGCTGTTCGAACGAATCGTGTTGCGTGGGGTCTCCCGCGGGGCGGAGGAGACGTGATGGTGCCGATTCTCTTCGGGTGCGTGGCGGCGTGGGGATCCAGCCCCGACCGGTATCCGGTGCGAGCCACGGTGGAGCTGCCCGAGGTAGGTGCGGTGCGCATCGCCGTGCCGCCCCAGCTGCGCACGGCGGAGGATCCGGTGGACGGCACGGACCTGCTGCTGGTGAACGGTCGGGGGGAGGCCGTGCCTGTGGTCCGGCTGGAGGGTGCCGAGCGCCTGGAGCTGATGCAGGGCAGCCTCGACGTGAGCGCGCTGCCGGAAGAAGACGCCTACCTCGTGCAGCTGGGGGAGCGGCCCGTGGATGCGCTGCACATCACGCTGCCCGGGACAGGGGCGGCAGCCCATGTGCGCGTGTTCGGGCCAGACGGCGAGCCCATCGGGGAGCCCACCTTCGTGTGGCGATTGCCCCAAGGGGCGCAGGAGCGGGTGGCGCTGCCCGGCGTGACAGGTGCCGTGCGCGTGGAGCTCGAGCGGCACGGCGTGGCGCTCACGCGGCGCCCTCCCGTGATCGAGGCGATGTGGCGCGTGCAGGCGGGTGTGCCGCCCGATCGCATCGACGTGGTTCCCAGTCACACGATGGTGCAGGAGAACGGCTGGGTGGCCTATGCGCTGCCCCAGGATCGGCCGCTGCCGGTGGACCGGCTGATCGTGCACGCCGCGGAGGAGACCTTCCACCGCGAGGCCGGAGCGCTCACGATCCCCTGGGAGTCTCCCTTCGTGGACCCCCTGTACGACAAGTTCCCGGACGACGTCGCCGAGATCCACAAGGTCACCCTGGGGCCCGTGCACGCCGAGCTGTCGGAGGTGCCCGTGTCGCGACGCGGCGAGCGCCTCGTGCTGCTGGTGCGGGCCCAGAACAAGCACCCCCTCGACGTCACCTCCGTGGCCTTGGAGCTCGACGGCGTGCAGCTCGTGGCCCTCGACGCGGGGCCTGGTCCGCACGTGCTGTACGGCGGTGCGCCCGTGGGCACGTCGCCGCTGTGGGATCTGGAGGCCGCGGGGCCGGAGCTGGCCAGGCTGTCCACCGCGGTGGTGTCGCCGCGTACACCGGAGGCGAACCCCGAGTGGGTGCCTCCCGAGGTGCGCTCGAACCTGGCGGTTCCCAGCTCGCCGCTGTCCACCAAGGGATTCGCCTGGTCTCGGCCCGTCTCGGGAGGCTCCGGTCCGGTCCGGATCCCCGTGCCCCCGGAGGTGCTGGCGCACAGCCGACAGGGGCTCGTGGACGTACGGCTCGCCACGGAGGGGCTCAAGGTGCCCCACATCGTGCGGCGCGGGGGCGCCGATCCGGTGCTCGACGGCGTGACCTGGGATCGGACCGAGGAGGGGTCCCGCTCGCGCATCACCGTGACCTTGCCCATCGACGGCGTGCCGCTGAGCACGGTGGTGCTCACCACGCAGGCGCCGCTGTTCGAGCGACAGGTTCAGCTCGAGGTGGCGCGCGGCTCAGGGCTGCAGCCGCTGCGCGCCGTGCGCTGGATCGGCAGCGACAAGCCCGGGGCGTTGGCCCTCGGCGTGGGGAGAGCCGTGGGGCGTGGGCTCGTGATCACCATCGACAACGGCGACGATCCGCCGCTGCCCATCGACGACGTGCAGGTGCACGTACCCGCCTACGAGCTCGTCACGGTGCTCCCGGAGTCGCCCACGGCGCTGTACTACGGCGACCCGCGACGCAGCGCCCCCGACTACGACCTGTCGCTACTGGTGGACACGCTGCGGCGCCGGGCCCTCGAGCCCGTGGCCCTGGGTGAGCCGGTGGCGACCGAGAAGGTGCCACTCACGGCGATGGATCGGGGGATGCTCGCGGTCGGCTTCGGGGTGCTCGCCCTGGGGCTGCTGGCGCTGCTCGCCGATCTCCTTCGGCGAACGCCTGCAGAGTCTGCTACGACGTCGTAGCTGCCCGCGCAGGAGTGCTCGCATGTCGTTGCCCGCTCGGCCCTCGCAGGAGTCGCCCATGCGACCCGCCCTGACCCACGGAGGCATGCTCCTGCTCGGAGTGCTGCTCACCGTCGGCATGTACGAGGGCAGCCGGCTGGTGCGCAACACCACCCGGGCGCTGAGCGGCGCTCGGGTCGAACAGCCCGCGCCGCCCGCCTCCGTGCAGGCGGCCGCAGAGGGGCAGCTCCCTCCGTCGGCCCCCACCAAGCCCCGTGCGGAGCGCAAGGGTCGAAAGGGCCGCAAGGCTCGGCGCGCCGCCCGAGAGGCGCAGGGATTGGAGGTGCGGGGGCCGCGCGAGCGGGCTGCGGTGGGGCGCCCCGATCTGCCTGCAGGTCTGCCGAACGGGCTCATGCTCAGTCCCAAGGGCGTCATGGAGGGTCGGCTGCCGAACGCAGCGCGGCTCTCTGCACGACCAGGGGTGCGCGACATGCTGCCTCCCGTGGAGGAGGAAGAAGGGGAGGAGCCCCTCGACACCGGCCTCGTAGAGGACTGACGGCAACGCGCCCAGCGATCATCCCAAGAAGGGGTAGCGCCAGTCCGTGGGCGGATCGAAGGTCTCCTTCATGGCGCGGGGGCTCGTCCAGCGCAGCAGGTTGAGGATGGAGCCAGCCTTGTCGTTGGTGCCCGACGCGCGCGCGCCGCCGAAGGGCTGCTGGCCCACCACCGCGCCCGTGGGCTTGTCGTTGACGTAGAAGTTGCCCGCCGCGAAGCGGAGACGCTCCCGCGCCTGGTTGATCACGTGGCGATCGGTGGCGAAGACAGCCCCCGTGAGGGCGTAGGGGCTGGTCTCGTCCACCAGGGTCATCACCTCGTCGAAGCGGTTGTCGTCGTAGACGAAGACCGAGGCGATGGGTCCGAAGATCTCCTCGGTCATCAGGCGATGGTGGGGATCGTCCACCCGGAACACCGTGGGTTGCACGAACCAGCCGGCGCTGCCGTCGGCGCTGCCCCCCGACACGCACTCGGCCGTGTCGTGGCCCAGCTGCAGGTAGCCGTCGTGCTTGCGGAAGGCGCGCTCGTCGATCACCGCGCCCATGAAGTTCGACAGGTCGCGCACGTCGCCCATCTTCATCTCGGCGAGCTCGCTGGCCAGCCGGTTGCGGATCTCGGGCCACAGGCTCTGGGGCAGGTACATGCGGCTCGCTGCCGAGCACTTCTGGCCCTGGTACTCGAAGGCGCCGCGCAAGATGGCCGTGGCCACCGCCGCGGGGTTGGCGCTGGCGTGGGCGAGGATGAAGTCCTTGCCGCCCGTCTCTCCCACGATGCGTGGGTACTGGCGGTAGCTGCCGATGCGCTCGCCGATCCCCTTCCAGAGGTGCTGGAAGGTGCCGGTGGAGCCCGTGAAGTGCAGGCCCGCCAGCGACGGTTGCTCCAGCATGGGGCCGCCGACGTCGGCGCCGTGGCCGTGCACCAGGTTGATGACCCCGGCCGGCAGGCCCGCCGCCTCGAGCACCTGGAACGAGCGGTAGCACGACAGGGCCGAGGTGGTGGCCGGCTTCCACACCACGGTGTTGCCCATGCAGGCGGGCGCGGAGGGGAGGTTCAGCGCGATGGAGGTGAAGTTGAACGGCGTGACGGCGAAGACGAAGCCGTCCAGTGGCCGGTGGTCCAGGCGGTTCCAGATCCCGGTGGGGCTGTGGGTGGGCTGCTCCTGGAGGAGTGCCTGCATGTAGTGCGAGTTGAACCGCCAGAAGTCGATGAGCTCGCAGGCGGCGTCGATCTCCGCTTGGTGCACCGTCTTGCCCTGACCCAGCATCGTGGCGGCGTTCACCACGTCGCGATGGGGCCCTGCCAGCAGCTCGGCGGCGCGCAGGAAGACCGCAGCGCGCTCCTCCCAGGGCAAGGCCGCCCACATCGGGCGTGCCTCGTCCGCCGCCTTCACGGCGCGATCGAGCTCGGCGGGTCCGGCCAGGTGCACCCTGGCGAGGACGTGGCTGTGATCGCAAGGCATCGTCACGTCGACGGTGTTGCCCGTTAGCACTGGCTCGCCACCGATCACACAGGGGATGTCCACCACCTCCGACGCACAGCGAGACAGCGCCGCTTCGATGGATGCACGCTCCGCACTTCCCGGGGCGTAGCCGAGGACAGGTTCGTTCGGGGGCACGGGTACCTTCGAGATCGCTGCTGACATGCTGTCTCTCCGAGGGGACGACAGCCCGCTGTAACCTGACGGCCACGCGCATCCTCACGATCCCCCCCGCCGCGATTGGTAGGATGCGGGGAGCTGGGGGAGCGGGTGGAACCCACGGTGGCGTTTGCGGTCGCCGCAACTCTGATGTTGATCGCCTTGATCGTGGCGTTGCTCGCGGTCGGCGTGCTCGGCGTGTGGCTGTGGATGGACGCTCGGCAGCGCCGACGGAAGCGGGAGGCGTATGAGGCCTGGTTGCTGGAGCGAGCCTACGAGGAGCCGTTCGACACCGTCCTGCCAGCCACGGGGCGCGCCCCCTCGGCGGTGCCCACGCAGGGCATGCCCGTGGGCGACGTGGGCTCTCTGCCTCCGTTCCCCGTCGGCATCCCCGAGTCGGAGCTGCCGAAGGCGGAGGGGCTGTACGGCTACTTCGACGACACCACGGGCAGCAGTCACGTGACCCGTGCGGACAGCTTCCGGATCGGCAAGCTGCCGGACTACTACCACGGCGACGACTCCGACGAGGAGGCGGCCACGGAGATCTTCAGCGCCCATGCCTCGGGGGAGCTGATGGATCTGATGGGCGAAGAGGACTCCGGGCCGGCGTAGGCCTCAGCTGCGCACGAACCGCTCGGCGTGCTCCGATCGGGGCGTGAGGGGCCAGTCCACCACCGCCGCTCGGAAGGTCGGTCGCGCGAACAGGTGCTGCGCGTAGGCGCTCACGTGGCGCCGCTCCTCGCCGTTCAGCGGGTGGTTGCCTTCCCACACGGGTGCCATGCCGAGCCAGGCGAGGCGAAACAGCGACACCGACCAGAACACGTCTGCGAGGGTGAAGGCCTCGCCGCAGGCCCAGCGGCGGCCGTCGGCCAGCCGGCGATCGAGGTCCGCCACGATGGCCCGCGTCTCCTCGAAGGCGCTCCGCATCTGGGCAGGGGTGGCCACGAAGGCCCGCGCCGCCTCTTCCTTGGCGATCTTCGCGTCAAAGGCGGCGGTGAGCAACGGATCGTCGGCCACCTGGTCTCGCGCGGATCGGATCTTGGCGAGCTTGCGATCGTGCACCCCGGGCATGTTCCGTCGCAGCCGCTCGGGGCGCACGTCCACGTCGGGATGGGCGCCATAGAGCAGGGCCACGTGGGGCGTGCCGTCCACGATGGTCAGCTCCGAGGCCACCTCCGAGCCGAGGGACTCCGGCATCAGGGGACGGCCTGCATCGGCGTCGATCGCCTGGCAGATCCGCAGGCT
>JAHQVJ010000248.1 GCA_019634415.1 Myxococcales bacterium | reverse complement strand
TGTCGAAGCGTCCCAGCACCAGGTGCCTGCGCACCACGTTCAGGTTGTCGTGGATGGGCGTCATGGGGATCCATCGGCCGCGGTCCACAGCGGCTGTGGCCCTCAGCGCTCGCCGGCTGCCCGCGGCGGGGGAGCGCTGGCCAGCCGCAACCACAAAGCCAGGCGCCCGGTCAGGCCCTGCGAGACCTCGCGCCAGGCCGACTCGTCCACCAGGTACCGCTCTCTCGTCTGCTGGAAGTCGTCGAGCACACGGCCGGTGTGCCGGTAGCGCAGCGGTGCCATCGCCCACCGCAGCGCGGGTCGCTGTCGCTCGGCCTCGTCCACGAAGGCGATGGCCAGCCGCAGTCGCTCGGGCTCGAAGCGGGCGGAGCGGAACTCGGAGTAGGAGGCCTTGAGCTCCTGGCTCTTGACCTCGCTGTCGAGCCAGTGAGCCACGTTGCCGTCCTCGACCCCGAGCACCTGGTACAGCCGCTCCTGCGACAGCCGAGCCTGGTTGGCCGCCTCGTGCACCTGGAAGGCCCCGAGCCCTGCCATGCCCATGAGCATGATCACCGCACCGATCCCGAAGGCCGACAGCAGGGCGACCGGAAGGGCCAGCCGGGCCGCCAAGGTGCGTCGACGCCGCCTGGGTCGGATGTCGGTCGACGTGGTGGGGGCCGGCGCAGGCATGGCAGACCCGGGCTCCAGGGGCCAGCCGCTGGGAGCGGGTCGCGGCCCGAGGGAGTTCGGCGGCAGCGACGCAAAGGACCGGCTGTGCACGGGGACCGGTCCGCCAGGGGGTCGAGCCGGCATCGGAGACACCGCATGGGGCAGGGATCGCGGCTCGGATCGGGGGGGCAAGGACTCCGGCTCCACTCCCCTGTCGACCCGCTGTGCCT
Source organism: Myxococcales bacterium (assembly GCA_019634415.1). Taxonomy (GTDB): domain Bacteria; phylum Myxococcota_A; class UBA796; order UBA796; genus DRPG01. Next base: position 113,206 of record JAHQVJ010000248.1, on the reverse strand, counting down.
TGGGAGGCAGAGACGGCACGGTGGGGGGCCTGGCCCCTGGGGTCGCGGGCTGCGAGGGCGGCGCAGCTGCCGGAGGCGGCGACGGAGCAGGTGCTGCCGCGACGGGCGAGGCGCGCTCGAAGGAGCCGTCCGCGGTGATGGTGACGGGCTTGCGGGGCGTCTCGGCGGGGACGTCCACCTCGAGGTAGGTGGGGTCGTCGTCGTCGTCCCGTGGGTCGTCGGGATCGGGCATCGTGTAGGGCAGCGGCGCGTCCACGGGGTCCAGCGCCGTCGTGGCCTCCGACTCCGTGGGGGCATCGGCGGCGGTCGCAGCCAGGGCCTCGTCCACCCGAAACGCCTGCTGCGTGACGGACTCGTAGGTGGGGGGCGTCGGTGCGGTGGGCGGGTCCTCCCACTCCGACACCATCGCCGTCAGCTCGATGGCCGAGCGCGGATCCGCAGGGAGCTTGTCGAGGGCCAGACGCAGGGCGAGCTCCACCTCCTCCACGGTGGCATACCGATCCTCGGGCCGGTACGCACAGCAGCGGATGATGATGGGCCGGAGCACGTCGGGAATGGGCGTGAGCATGTTCACGTCCTGCGAAAGCGCGAACAGGTCGTGAGCAGACTTCGCCGTGAGCACGGTGTACAGGGTGGCGCCGAGGCCGTAGATGTCGGCTCGGTGGTCCACGCGGTTGTCGTTGCGCTGCTCGGGCGCCATGTAGCCGATGGTGCCCACCGCCGTGCCGGGGGCGGTCAGGGTGGTGTCGGGCCGCCGTGCCACCCCGAAGTCGCCGAGCTTGCAGCTACCGTTGACCGTGATGAGCACGTTCTGCGGCTTCACGTCCCGGTGGACCACCCCGTGCTTGTGGGTGGCCCCCAGGCCCGTGGCCACCTGCCAGATGGCCTTGACCGCCTTCTGCCGAGCCATGGGGCCGAAGCGCCGACTCCACTCCCCCAGCGTGCCCCCCTCCACCAGCTCCATCACCAGGAACGGCACCGAGCCGTCTCGGCCGACGTCGTACACGCGGACCAGGTGAGGGTGCTCGAGGCGCGCCAGCGTGTGCGCCTCCGCGGCGAAGCGCTCCCGTAGGGTGCGGTCCTCCGCCAGCTCGGGGAGCATGATCTTGATGGCCCGCCACACCTTCAACCGGTGGTCCCACGCTCGGAACACGGCGGCCATTCCCCCTCGACCGATCTGATCGAAGAGCACGTAGCGACCGAGGTCCAGCGTGGGAGAGGCGTCCCGTAGAACAGAGTTGGGGAGGAGATCCAATCCACTGCCGAACAGAAGGTCCCGACATCTTAGCAGCGTTCGAACACGACGTCGGGTTCAGAACGGCGCGGGCCCCTGAACGGAGGACCAAAACGACGCGTGAACCGTCAACAGCGCGTCGACCTGGGCTCGCTGCTCGGACTCGAGCACGTCGAGATCCAGCAGCTCGCCGTCGTCGTGACGGCCCATCAGGTCGAACACGCCGACCTCTCCGTCGCGGTCGATGATCTTGAAGCGATCGTCGCGCGTCATCCGCCAGTCGATGTTGTAGGGCGGCGGGCCCACCGGCACGAAGCGCTCGGTGAACAGCACCTCTCGACCAGGTGCGGCCGGGTCCTGCAGGTAGGGACGCAACGACTCGCTGTCGAGCACCAACCCCTCGGGCGCCTCGATCCCCGCGATGTCCAAGGCCGTACTGAAGACGTCCATCACGTGGACCAACGCTGCCGACTCCGAGCCCGGCGTCTGCACGTCGGGGCCCGCGACGATCAAGGGCACGTTGATCCCGCCCTCGAAGGGCGTCTGCTTGCCGCGGCTGCGATCCCAGGGCTCGAGGATCGCGTGCGACGGCGTGCCGTTGTCTCCCGCGAGCAGCACCGTGGTGCGCTCGCGCACCTCGGGATCCATCTCGTCGAGCAGACGACCGATCTCGGTGTCGAGGGCCTCAACCACCGCCCGGTAGCGCATGCCCTCGGGCGAGTCGGGCGTCAGCGCCCCCTGGGTGTGCAGGTGCTCGGGCGGCGGGTCCAGCGGCCGGTGAGGGGCGTTGAACGCGACGTAGACGAACCAGGGCTCGGGCAACGTGGCGATCTGCTCGAGGGCATCGTCCACCGTGACCGTGGTGGCGTAGTCGTCCGTCTTGCGCACGTCACCGTCGGTGATCTTCTCCCAGTGGAAGTAGCTGTGGGCCTGACCGTCGGGCACGTCGGCGTCGTACAGGTTGGCCATGGAGCCGAGGAAGGTCTGGAAGCCGAGGAGGTTGGGGTGGTCCACGGCACTGGTGGAGTTGTAGGCCGACAGGTGCCACTTGCCGACGGCCGCCGTGGCGTAGGGAGCCGATCCAGAGGCGAGCAAGGCGGGCAAGCTCGTCTCGCGCAGCGGCAGCTCCTTGCCCGACTGGAACTGCACCGCGTCCCCCACACCGGTGCGACGCCCCAGTCGCCCGGTGAGCAGCGCCGCTCGCGTCGGCGAGCACGTGGGCGCCGCCCAGGCGTTGCGGAACAGCACCCCCTCGGACGCGAGCCCGTCCATGCGGGGCGTGGGGGGCGGGTCGGGATGCTCGGCGTAGGCGCCGACCTTGTCGGTGCCGTGGTCGTCGGTGAGGAGCACGAGCACGTTCCCCGGCCCAGCACTGGGCGCTGGGCCCGCACACCCGGCGACGGCCAGCCAGCCTCCCACGCCCCACACCCCGCCACCTCTCGCCATCGACGTTCCTCCAGCCCCGATCGACGCACTCGGCGGCGGTGCAGCGGCCCGACGGCGATTGTATCTGCCTGCAGGGACGGTCCGCCTCACCGACGCTGCGAGGTGCAGTAAGCTCCGTACGGTGAGCGAGACGAGCGACATCGTGCCGGGCACACGCCTCGGACCCTATCGGCTGGGAAAGCCCCTCGGACACGGCGCTTCCGCCACGGTCTACGTGGCCACGGACAGCGACGGCCAGGAGGTGGCCGTCAAGGTGCGTCGGCGGGGGAAACCCGAGATGGACCGTCGGTTCCTGCGTGAGTTCGAGTCCATGCGGCTGCTGCGGGTACCCGGCGTGGTCTCCGTGCACCAGGCCGGCATCGAGGAGGAGCTGCTCTGGTTCTCCATGGACCTCGTGCGCGGACAGTCCTTCGAGCTGGAGATCCGCAGCCGAGGCGGCCTGCAGGAGCGCATCGACGCCGCGATCTCCCTGGGCTCCCAGCTGTGCAGCATCCTGGCCTCGCTGCACGACGCCGGCTTCGTCCACCGCGACGTCAAGCCCAGCAACGTGCTCGTCGACGCCGACGGCGAGGTCCACGTGCTCGACTTCGGCATCGGTCGCTACTTCGGCGGCGTGGACACCCTGTCGGTGACGGGCGAGGTGCTCGGGACCGTCCCCTACATGGCCCCCGAGCACCTGGCGGGGCTGCCGAGCGACGACAAGCTCGACCTGTTCTCCACGGGCCTGATGATCCACGAGGCCATCGCGGGGAAGCGCGAGCGGCCCAACACCACCGTGGGCTGGATCCCCAAGATCTGCCTGGAGCAGATGCACCCCCTCGCCAGCTTGTTCCGCGAGGTCCCCCGCGGACTGTCCCACCTCGTGGAGCGCATGACTGCGGTGGATCCGTGGCAGCGCCCCACCGCACGAGAGGCGTCCGCGGCCCTGCGTCGGGTGGCGAAGGTGGGCGGATCCGCCGAGTGGCCGGAGCCCCCCTTCGTGGACCCCGGCCCCTGGTGGACGGCCGTGGAAGGCTGCATCGGCAACGAGTCCCATGCCCCGGTGCAGATCCTGGACGGTCCAGCGGGCTCGGGGCGCAGCCGCATCGCCGAGCGGCTGCAGCGGATGGCGCTACTGCAGGGCACCTGGACCTTCCACCTGCGGTGCCGCGTGGATCGCGTGGGCGCTCCGCTGCTGGACCTGCTCGAGCGGCTCGTGGCCCTGCTCGACGATCCCACCCTGGCCAAGGTGGTGGAGGGCGACGCCCCGGTGCTGCGCCACGTGTGGCCGCATCTGCCGCTCCCGCAGGTGCAGACCGGTCGAGGGCGCGCCAGCATGTCGCAGGTGATCGAGGCCGTGGTCCGCACGGTGATGCGAACCGCACAGCTTCGCCCCGTCCTCATCGTGGTGCACGACCTCGAGCGCGTGGACCGGATGACCCAGCGGGCCGTGCGGCACCTGGCCAAGGTGGCCGGCGAGAACGTGGGGTTGCTGCTCCTCCACGAGAGCCGCTGGGCGTCACCGGCGTCGCGACAGCTCGTGCTGGCCCTGCAGCGCACCCACGGCGCAGGGCTGATCACGGTGCCGCGACTGACGGTGCAGGCCGCCGACCACATCGCGTCGTCGCTGTGCCCCCACGACCCGCCCACCTTCTCCCGCCCCACCGCGGCACACGTGGTGGTGGAGGCGTCGTACAAGGCGCTGGCCGCCTGGCGAGGCGAGCCCTTCGCCGCCCCCGACGACGACGTGTGGCCGCTGACGGTGCGCGACGTGCCCATCCCGGGGGTCGTGTTCCACGAGTGCGTGGGCAGCCAGCCGCAGTCTCCCTGGGTGCGCGTGGTGGACGACAACGTGGGGTTCGCGGGACCCACCGCCAGGCGCCTCGCCCTGCCACGGCTGGGGAGCCTCAAGCGCACGGCCGCGGCCCTCGCGAGCGCCTGGGAGCGGGTGATCGGCCAGCGTCGGTCGCAGATCCCCAGCGATCTGGCAGCCATCTGGCTCGTCGCCGGCGAGGCCGGCCGCTCCTGGCTTCCCGCCGCACAGGCGGCCATCCGCGCCAACCGCTCCGATCTGTTCTCGGTGTCGCGGCAGTGGCTGCTGCTGCTGGACACGCTGGAGCAACCCACGCAGCGCGACCAGGATCTGGAGTTCGAGCTGGCGCTGGCTCGCGCTCGTGCCGCGCTCTACACCGACAGCGTCGCCACCCACGAGGCGCTCACGGAGCTGGCGGAGCGGCGCGCGAAGACGGAGGAGCACCGCAGCCGTGCGCGGCTGCTCCGCGCGGAGCTGGCCCTCCGCCGCGGGGACGTTCGCTCGGCCCTGGTGAAGGCGCTGCGCGCCGGGTCTCCCAACGCGGGCGCGCCCCTGGACGTGCAGGTGCACTCCTTGGTGGTCGCCCTGCGCTCCCGGCTGGCGCTGGGGCTGGTGCGCGAGGCCCAGACGGATCTGTCTCGCGCTCAGGAGCTGGTGGCCGAGAGCGCCGACCCCCTGGACGCGATCCGGCTGGGCGAGGTGCGCTCCGAGCTCGCCCTGCGCACCTCGGATCTGCTGTGGTGCCGGGCGCTGTGCCAGGAGAACATCCGCATCTCCACCCAGCTGCACTACGTGCGTGGCGTGGCCGTGTCCGCCCGCCTCCTAGGCCGAGTCCTGCGACTGCTGGGCCGCCGACGCGAAGCCGAGCAGCGCGTGCGCTCGGCTCGCGAGGCCTTTCGAGCGAGCGGCGACATCGTGCTCGACGCAGACGCAGCCCTGGCCCTGGTGCAGCTGGTGGCCGAGCGCGGCGACGCCCTGCCCGCGCGACGCATCCTCGACGAGACCATGCGGCGGATCCGACGCCTCGCCATGCGCCCACTGCATCCCACCGCCGCTCGGCTCGCGCTCCAGGTGGCGATCCTCACCGACAGCGTGACCGACGCGGAGATCGCGCTGTCGGAGATCACGTCGTCGGATCAGATGGATCCGGAGACGCCAGCGATCTTGGTCCGCTACTGGCGGTGCAAAGGAGACATCGAGCGAGCCCTGGCCGTGGAGGAGTCGGATCCCGGACACGCCTTCGGCTCCATCCTGCTGGGCATCGAGCGGAGCCGCGCCGCCCTGCAGTCGGGCCAGGTGGCCCTGGTCCGCGAGGAGGCGAGCGTGGCCGCCGAGCGCGCCAAGGCGATGGGCTTTCACGAGCTGGCCATCCTCGCCTCGCTGGTGCTGGGCGCCGTCACCTCCACGCCTGACGAGTCCTGGGCGCGGCTGCAGCGGGAGGCGACGAAGTCGCACTTCACCGAGGTGTTCCTGGGGGCCCTGGAGTTCGATGCACGCAGGCTGCATCGCACGGACCCAGAAGCCGCGAACGCACGCTGGCGCACGCTCTTCGCCCGCGCCAAGGAGCTGGGCTACGGGCCGGGGGTGGCCGAGGCGTCGAGCTGGCTCGCTGGCACCCCCGCCGAACATTGATGCAGCCGCTGCAGTGGCCGGGCCGCACCCTGCGCGGAGTGTTGGCCTGCCTGGCACTCGCACTGGCCATCACCGTGGCCGCCTGGACCACCCTGTGGGAGCCTGCAGGCGAGGTGGTGGAGCTGGCGGGCCGCTGGCACGCAGAGGTGCGACTGCCCGACGGCACCCACCACACCCGGACGGTGCGGCTGCCTGGGCTACTGAATCACCAAGGCGTGCCTCCCGATGCCCAGGTCCGCGCGTGGCGCACCATCGAAGCAGGCAGCGGCCCTGCGCTGCTCGTCGTCGAGCGACCGCTGTTCGACGCACGGGTGAGCTGGGACGGATCCCAGCTACATCCGCGACCCGCCACCGAGCCGACGGCGCACCCCGACGCCCGTGGCATCGTGCTGTCGGTGCCCGCCGAGGAGCCGGGGTCGCTGCACCGCCTCGAGCTCACCCTCAGCGGTCACTACGGGCACGTCGGCGCCGTGGGTCGCATCCTGCTCGGTCCCGCCACCCGGGTACACCAGGCAGGGCTCACGCACGACCACCGGATGCTCGCGTTGAGCCTGGCGTTCGCCCTCATCGCCATCATGGTGCTGCTCCCCGTGAGCCGGCTCCGAGCCCAGTCGTCACACCTGTACTTCGGGCTGTACGCCGCCCAGGGGTCGCTGGAGCCCATTCTGCAGACAGACCTCGGCTTCCGATTGGTGGGCGACACGGGCTGGCTGCTGCGGGCCTCTGCGATGACGCTGCCCTGGGTGAGCGCCTTCCTGGTGGCCACCGCCGACACCTTCACCAGCCCCCACCTCCGTCGACCCACCGCGGTGATGCTGGCGGTGGCGGCCGTCGTGACCGTGACCGTGCCGTGGGTGCCCGATCATCAGCTCTTCTGGTGGGTGATGGTCGGGCACCTCGCCATGCTCCCCACCGTGGTCGTCTTCGGTGGATTCGCCTGGACCGCCTGCAAGCGGCGCCAGCCCGGCTCCGTGCTGCTCTTGCTGGCCACCCTGCCGATGGGGTTGGGGGTGATCAGCGAGGTGACGTTGCTGCAGGGCATGCGCGAGGGCACCTCGTTGCTGACGGCGTGCCTCGTGGCCATGGCGGCCTGCATCGGTGCCGCCATCGCCCATCGGGACGCACGGGTGGCACGGCGCCACGGAAGGCTCGTGGAGAGCAGCCAGGACGCGCTGATGACCGTGGACTGGACCGGAGCGATCCGCGACGCGAACCCGGCGGCGCTCCAGCTGGGTCGGGGCGCCGATGCGAGCGTCCCCCCCTCCCCACCCGAGAACCTCCTGGCCTGGGTGGATCCGTCCGATCACGGCATGGTGCAAGGTCACCTTGCGCGTAGCCGAGAGGGCTCCCATCGCGCCGAGTTCCGCTCCATCGGAGGACGCACCTTCGAGAGCCTGGCCGTTCCCATCGACCGAGATCTGCTCCTGCTGACGCTGCGCGACACCACGGTCCGTCGGGATCTCGATCAGGCCGTGATCGAGGCGGCGCGCATGGAGGCCGTCGCACAGCTGCTCGGCGGCATCGCCCACGACTTCAACAACATGCTGGGCACGCTGATGGCCAACCTGAGCCTGATGCGCTTGCAGGTCGAGCGGCCGGATCTGGTGGAGCGCCTCGACCGCATGGAGACCACCGTGGATCGGGCGAGCTACCTCACGCGACGGTTGCTGCTGGAGGCCCACGGCCCGGAGGTCCCCTGCGAGGTCGCAGAGGCCGTGCGGGTGGCCACGCGCATGGTGGAGCCCACCCTGCCGTCGGACGTTCGACTGCAGCTCGAGCTGCCTTTGGACCTGCCCTTGGCCAGGGGCAACGGCCAGGACCTCGAGCAGGTGCTCGTCAACCTGCTGCTGAACGCCCGAGATGCGCTACAGGGCGCGGGCAGCATCTGGGTGCGCGCCGCTGCCTTCGAGCTTCGCGGCTCACGGGGCGTGGCCATCTCCGTGGAGGACGACGGCATCGGCATTCCCGACAGCCAGAAGCGCAAGGTCTTCGCCCCCTTCGTGACCACGAAGTCCACGGGCACGGGACTCGGCCTCGCCGCAGCCAAGCGCGCGCTCGACGAGCACGACGGACGGATCTGGATCGAGGATCGACCTGGGGGCGGAACCCGAGTGGTGTTGGCCCTGCACCGGGCCGACGATCAGACCATCGCACCGCCGGAGCTGCCCGAGGGTCGCACGATCCTGCTGGTGGAGGACGAAGCCGTGTTGCTCGAGGACTACGAGCGAGCCCTACGGGATGCCGGCTTCGACGTGCAGGCCTTCGACTCGGCCGTGGCCGCCTCCCAGGCGCTGACCACGATGCAGCCCGATCTGCTGGTGACGGACGTGCTCATGCCAGGGATGAACGGGCTGCAGCTCGTTCAGCACCTGCGCACCCTGCACCCCGAGGTACCCGTGCTGCTGGTGAGCGCCTTCGTGCCCGATCGGGGCATGGCGGCGCTGGCCGCAGAGGGCCACGTCGAGGTGTTGTCCAAGCCCATTCGAGCGTCGCGCCTGGTGGCGACGGCCTCTCGCCTGCGTCACCGCGCCGAGCGCGAGGACACCTCCATCACGGTCCCCCTGCCCGGCGGATTCGAGCGCCTCACCGCCGCGAGCATCTTCGGAGCCTCATGAGCACACTGGTGATCGGCGATGTGCATGGGTGCGCTCGCGAGCTGCAGCGATTGCTCGACGGCGTGCGGCCTCATCGCGTGGTGCTCGTGGGCGATCTGTTCACCAAGGGACCCGATCCCTGCGGGGTGTGGGCCCTGATCCGGGATCGAGGCCTGCTCGCGGTGCTCGGCAACCATGACCAGCGGCTGCTGGACGTCGTCGACGGCGACCGCCCCAAGGACGCCCACGGGCACGCCTGCGTCGAGGCGCTGCACCGGTTCGATCCCGCCTGGGAGGCCTGGGTCCGGGGCACGCCGCTGACGTGCACGGTGGCAGGCTGGACGGTGGTGCACGCGGCGCTGCACCCCTCGGGCGAGATCGCCCGGACCACTCGGTCCATCGCCACCCTGCTACGCCGCTGGCCCAAGGACCGAGCCAAGGATCCGCGCTGGTGGAAGGTGTACGAAGGTGGCCGCCGCGTGGTGTTCGGCCACGACGCCCGGCAAGGGCTGGTGGAGGTGGATCGCGACGGCCGCGCCTTCATTCGAGGGCTGGACACCGGCTGCGTCTACGGCGGAGCGCTCACGGGCTTTCTCCTCGAGGAGGAACGCCTGGTGCAGGTCGACGCCGCACAGGCCTACTGCCCCACCTGATGGCTCAGTTCTTGGAGCCCCGCCGCTTGAACCCCTTCCGGTTGTGCACCGGTCCCGACTTGGGACGGGCACGCGGACCCGGCTTGGGCTTCGCCTTCGCCTTGGGAGCTGGCTCGGGAGCCGTCCCGGCTTGCCCGCCCTCGCCTTCGCCCTCGCCCTGCGGATCCTCCGGCTCGGGATCCGGTGGGAGCTCGGCGGTGTCCACCACCGAGCCCTCGGTCATGCACGCGGGATGACCGGTGGTCGGCACGCAGGTGCCCACCTTCGCGCAGGAGGACGGCGTGGTCAGCTCGTGGGAGAGTCCCTTGGTCGCATCGAAGGGATCGAGGGGAGACTCACAACAGCAGGGTGTGCACTGCTCGCTGTTCACCCAGCGGCCGTCGAAGGCGCCGTACTGCTCCCGGCAGGCGTCCTCCTCGCCCTCGAGCAGGGCGAACACCTGGTTCCCGTCGTCGTCGACGTACTCGCAGCACCATGCCTCGCCCGCCGGGGCGCCCGGTGCCACGGGCACGGGCACCACCATCACGGCGTCCGGATCTGGGAGCTCGTCGGTGGTCTCCTCCGGATCTCCACCGCCGAGCCCCGTGCACGCGAGCCCGAGCAGGAGCGTGGTTCCCAGCGCGGTCGTCAGCCTCATGGTCCTCCCCCTCGCAGGCCATCGAACAGACCCGCCACGATGTGCAGACGATCTTGACCCCACACCATGTGGGCGTCGTCCACCAGGAAGCTGGGCACACCACACACACCCGCCTGCACGGCGCGCGAGGTGTTGATGCGAAGCTGCTCCTTGACCTTCGGATCTGCCGTCCCTTCGATCAGCTCCGCCGCCGGCAGGTTCGCCTGCTTCAGGACGCGGTGCAACACCGCAGGGTCTCCCACGTCGAGATCGGCCTCCCAGGCGGCCCGGTAGAGCGGCTCCGTGGCCTTGGGCTCCTGGATCGCCACGCGCAGGGCGCTCACGGTGCGCAGCGGGAACGTGGAGGTGAACTGGAAGGGCTGGCCCCACCACGCCGCCCACTGCTGCATGTCCTGGGCCGCCCAGCGCTGGCGATCGGCGTCGAAGGCCATCAGCGGCACCATGGGCGTGCCCACGTCACGGAACAGCGCCCCCAGCAGGATCGGCGTGAGCGTGGGGCGCACGCCCGTCTGCTCCTCGAACCGATCCATCTGGCAGAACCCCAGGTAGCTGTAGGGCGAGGCGAAGTCGTGGAACAGCTCGAGCCGATGCCCCTCCTCTGCCGGTCGCGCGAAGGGCTCGGGGGCGCTCGGCAGCCCCAATGCTCGCCGCAGGAAGTGCAGCCGGTCCAGCCCCCAGATCACCTCGTCGCCCACGGTGACCGAAGGCGTGGCGAACACGCCAGCGCGCCGGGCCGCCTCCGAGGGCGTGGCCAGCGTCTCCACCGACGGCTGCAGATCGCGCACCGCCACCAGCGGATCGCGCCCCTCGCCCCACACCTCGCGCAACAAGCGACAAGCCACCGTGCCGCGCTTGGCGGGAGGCACCGTCAACAGACGCCGCATCGCCTCGGTACAGCGGGCAGGATCGACGGCGGCGTCGACCAAGGGCTCCCCCAGCCAGCGGGCCCATCGCTGCAGGTCTCGAGCTGCGTGTCGCTGCCGGGCTTCGTTGGAGTACGGCTCCGCTGGCCCCAGCTGCACCGGCTGCCACAACAGCGGCCGGTCCGCCTCGGCCGCGATGCGCACCAGCACGCCGGACGCCAGGTAGGACCAGGGATCCGTGATGTCGAACCAGAAGTGAACTGCGTCTGCCACGCCCCCTCCCACTTGACGACCCTGTCACGACTGGGTCATGTTGAATTTGTACTGGCCGGCCAGTAGAGGATTGATTGACTTGGTTCGACGCACATTCTCCCAAATGGCCCCCACGTCACGGGGAGCACGGTCCATCCAGCGCATTCTAGACGCAGCGGCGCGGATGTTTGGCCGGGAGGGATTTCGGGGCGCCTCCATGACGGCGGTGGCCCGAGCGGCGGGGGTCAGCAAGGGGTTGCTGCACTACCACTTCCGCAGCAAGGAACACCTCCTCATCGAGGCCGTCCGGGCCACCTTCCGCCAGCTCAACCACCGGTTCGAGGACCGCTTCGAGCGCGGAGACCGCGGCCTGGACACCGCCGTGGACGCACTGGACGCCCTGTGGGCCGCCATCCACGACATGCGCTCCTGGTCGCCCTTCATGGTGCAGACCTTGAGCCTGGGCACCCAGGCCGGCCCCATTCGCGACGATCTCGTCGCCTTCTACGAAGAGAGCGACGCCTTGCTGCGCCAGGGCATCACCGAGGTCTTCGAGGGAGACGCCCCGCTGCAGATGTCGGATGCCCGCGTCGCTCGTCTCGTGCGCGTGTGTCTACACGGGTTGGTGGTGGAGCTCTCCCTCGCCCAGACCCAGGCCGAGCTCGACACCGTCCGTCAGTCCTACGCCGATCTCCGCACGTTGTTCAGCCGACTCGCATCGACCACCGCACCCGAGGAGGAGCGCCCGTGATTCGTCGCACCGCCCGCAAGATCGCGTCCCCCTTCCGCGCTCGACAGCGCGCGAAGGCCAAGGCCCGTGGGATCCGTCCCGAGGTGGCGCTGCCCTTCGACATGTTCGAGCAAGCCCTGTCGGAGGCCGAGGGCAAGACAGCACGCAAGCTCGAGAACATCTACCACAAGGGCCAGGCCAAGGCGTGGGACGGCAAGCAGACGCTGCAGACGCTCCTCGACCGCCACGGTGGCATCGATCTGACTCCGGCGCAGCAGGAGGGCTTGCGCGGCTTGTTCGCCGTCATCCTGTGGGGGGAGCTGGCGGCGTGGAAGGTCTCCGCGGACCTGGCCCTGCAGCTCGAGCCCCTGGAGGCCAAGATGGCCGCCACCTCCCAGGCCCACGACGAGGCGCGCCACTTCTACGTCATGAACGACTACCTCTCCCAGATCGGCGAGGTGCCGAAGGAGCTGGGGCCGCGCACCACGCGGGTGCTCGTGGGCACGCTGAAGGCCAGCACCCTCACCAAGAAGCTGGTGGGCATGCAGATGATGATCGAGCCCATGGCGCTGGCCCTGTTCCAGCTGGTCCGCGAGGCTCGAATCGAGCCGGTGCTCTGCGACCTGCTCGAGCTATACGAGCGCGACGAGGCCCGCCACGTTGCACTCGGAGTGCTGCACCTACCTCGCATGATCCATGGGATGACCCCAGCCGAGGCCGCCGATCTGTGGGCCTGGGAGTTTCAGGAGTTCTGGAACCAGGTGGGCATGCTCAAGGAGCTTCAGCCCCACTTCGAGGCACTGGGCATCGACGTGCGCGACGTGGTGCGCATCGGTCGCGCCAAGCAAGTGCGGGCGAACCAGCTGCTGATGGAGGAGATGGGCTCGTCGCTGCCAGTGCTCGAGGCCTTCGTGCGCTTCTTCGACGCGAAGACCGAGTGGCACTGGCCGGAGGCGCCGCGGGCCGATCTGTGGGAGCGAGCACGCGGCGTGATCCGTGCGGCCAACCGAGGCATGGGCCAGGTCCAGGCGCCCCTGTCGAACGTGGCCGCCTAGGCCTCCCTCGGCGGGAGGTGATGCGCGATGGAGCTCGCGTAGTAGGACACCACGGGCTCCGCCCCCGACACGATCCGCACCCCGCGCCCCGACGGGGTCATCACCGTGCGCAGCACGCCGCGTCGCCGCAGGAGCATGCGCGCCAGCGCCCCCACCCGATCCGCCTCCTCGTCGGCACGCAGCTCCGCATCGAAGGTGTCCTCGATGGCGGGAGCCATGGTGGACTCGGCATCCCGACGGCGTAGATCGTCGAAGGCCTCGCCCAGGGCCAGCGGAGCGCCCGCCGCGCGCAGCTGCCCGATCACCTGCGCCACACTCGCCCGCAGGGCTCCTGGGCTCTCCGAGGTCACCCGCTGCAGCGCCTCGCACAGCACCGCCACCGGCGTGGCGGGGATCACGCTGCCCACGCGATGGTTCAGCAGCTCCTCGGCCAAGCCACGCAGCGCCTCCTGGCGCTCCTCACGGGGCAGCGTGTGGATCTCGGAGCCTCCCTCCCACTGCGACAGCAGCAGCGGCTCCCCGAACTCGAGGGCGGCATAGCCGAACTTGCGGTGCGACCGCATGGCCACCCGCAGCATGTTCACCACCGCCAGCCGCGGCACCCAGAACAGCACGCGCAGCAGGTTCCAGAGGCGCTCCATCCAGGTCGGCTCGACCCGTTGGGCATTCTGGCTGCGGATCAGGATGCCGTCCTCGAGCACGCGGTCGTAGTTGAGCCCCACGGGCATGAACGCGATGTCGCGGTTCGGGTGGTCGTGGCGGAGCCCGAGGATGTAGTCCAGCAGCCCGGTCCTCGGCCTGCGCAGGGCACCGTCACGCGACAGTCCACCCTCGATGAAGAAGCCCGTCACCGCCCCCTGCCCCGCCAGCAGCTGCACGAAGCGCTCGAGCACGGCGTGGTACAGCGGATCCTTCTCCCCGCGCCGCACGAAGTAGCTACCGAAGGAGCGGAACAGCGTGTGTAGCGGCCACACCAGCGCCCACTCCCCGACCGCGTAGGACATGGGCACGTGGCGGAGCAGGCCATAGGCGAGCACGGCCGGATCGATGTTGGCTCGGTGGTTGATCACGTAGACGCGCACGGCGTCTGAAGGCACCTTGGCGCGCTGCGCCTCGAAGCCACTGGGGTCGAACACCAGCTCGAACAGGAAGTCGATGATGCGCTTCGCAAGCGCTGGTCCGAACCGGTAGTACGCCGACAGCGAGAAGAACGGGGCGATCTCCTCCACATAGACGTCCACTCGCTGGCGCAGCTCGAACACGGACTGCCCCGTGTCCGAGGCGATCCGGGCCACCGCTGCATCGATCCGCGGATCCTGGGCCATGGCCTCCCGCATCCACAGCCGGTCGATGAAGCGCGCGCTCTCGAGCTGGATGCGGTGCTCTCGCACGAACCGCACGGCCCCGGCACGGAACATGGCCCGCGCTCGCTTCACCACCACGTGCCTGACCGCCTCGTAGGCCACGATGACACCGAGGATCGCGACGAGGGTGAGCAGGCTAGACACGACTACCTTCCGATGGGGTCCACCTCGACACCAAACCACACATTGAAGAAGGAGCCGTCGGCACCCACGCCCATGGCGGCCCAGGCCTGGTCTTCCCAGATGCCGCGGTTCAGGATCACGTCCTCGTGGCTCGTGCTCGACTTCCACAACGCCAATGCAGAGGCGTCGTCGCTCGCTCCGAAGGCCGAGATCTCGTAGCCATCACCAGGGTAGTCGGTGATCTCCCGCGGCTTGTCCCACATGCAGTCGGCCCGCGCGTGGTCGGGGGTGTAGCAGCACTGGGTCCAGTTCCCGAAGGCGGACCAAGAGTGCAGGTTGCACTCCTCACGAACCTCGTGGGGACGGTTCGTCAGCAGATCGGTGGCGTGGGTGCGCGCCACCATCGACAGCGAGGCCGAGAACGGCACCGCCGGCAGGCCGTTCTCGGCACGGTAGGAGTTGATGGCATCGTACAGATCTTGCTCGAGCACCGTGGGCGTCCACACCCCCGCCTTGGTGGGGCTGGCCTCCGACGTCACGTCGCCGAAGCCAGTATCCGTGGTGGTGGTGCCGTCTGTGCCATCTCCCGAGCAAGCGAAGAGGAGGATGGGTGCACCCATGATGACTGCGCGCATGTCGTCTCAACCCACTGAGCCGTGCCCAGATTCCAGCGTACCATTGCTGCGCACCAACTGACGCGCCATCCACACCACGAGCACCGTCAGGTACAGCGCCATGCCGATGGACGTGGTGGTGGTGGTGGTGTAGCGCTCGACCTCGAGGACCTTGGTGGCCTGGGTGGCCACCTCCACCCCGAACAGCAGCGCCATGGCCACTCGATGGAAGGGATGCCGGAAGTGGGCACCGTGCCAACAGAAGAGCAAGATCCGTAGGTTGTAGTAGTTGATCTGGGGATTCGTGATGCAGAAGAACGGCAGCACGGCCAGCGGCACCAGCTCCCAGTCCTCCCGACGCACCCGCCAGGCGTACAAGGCCACAAAGGCGATGGCCACGAGCCCCACGGCCCGCAGCCGCCACTGCATGGCGCGGACCTTCAGCTCCTTGGCGTAGATCCCTCCACCCGCCCGGATCTGGGCCTTGGTGGTCTCCCCCCGAAACACCAGCACGTCCCCCAGCCCCACCCGGTGGGAGCTGTAGGTTTCGTTGTGCATGCGCAGGTTCTCTGCACTCCGCACGAAGGTGGAGGGGCCGTACTGGGCCAGCGAGGTGCCGAGCAACAGGATCGTCACCACCGCGGCGCCCGCGACGAAGCGCCGGTGCCGCTCGAGGATCCGCCCCTCACGCACCGTGTCGAAGACGAAGTTCAGCCCCCACCCCAAGAAGAAGATCGACGGAAACACACGATTGACCGCCGCGAACGCCATGCTCGCCCCGGCCGCTCCGTGGTACCCCTTGCGCAGGAAGGCCACCCCGCACGCAAGCGCTGCAACCCAGTCGAACCGCAGGATGGCCTGGCCCAGGATCGGCCAGCGTCCGCTGAAGGTGACCACGTAGAACAGCATGCCGAACAGCATCACCTCGATGCCGAAGGCCCAGACGATGCAGCCGAACATCGCCACCACGAACAGCACGTCCACGGTGCAGGCGGCCTTGAGGTTCTCCACGGGGAAGAGCGTGGCGAGGTTGCCGCCCACCACCGTCCACGTGGGCGGCGGGTTGTAGCCGTGGTCCACGAAGAAGTTGGTGGTGAGCGCCTTCTTCGACAGACGATCGAGAAAGTAGGTGACGTCGTGGCAGTATGCATCCCAGCGCTCGGGGGTGAACGCCTCGGCCTTGAGCTTCCGGCCGTGCTCCATGCCCACGGCCACGGGCTTCAGCTCGTAGTCGCGCAGATCCCGGTACTGCACCAGCTGGGCCGTGCGGGGTGCCCCTCGCTCGTGATCACAGAGCATGGCCGTGGCGTACAGCCCGTCGTAGGACAGCTCCTCGAGGTACTTGCTGTTGGTGTAGTAGTAGGCGGTGTCGGTGTAGTCGTTGATACCACCGATCACCTTGCCGCTGAACTGGAAGTAGTTGAACCACCCCACGGTGCACAGCACCGCCAGGACGAGCCGCAGGCCCATCACCGCTCGTTCGGGACGGCCCGCGCGCTGGACGAGCCAGGCCACGCCCACCATGCCCACGCCCACGGCGGCGAGCACCATGCGCCAGAAGTGGGAGTCGTTGCGCCCGATGGAGGGCAACAAGAAGCAGACGATGGCGGTGACCACCACCACGCCGGCCAGCGGGAGCCACGGCCGAACCCGGTCGATCAGCGGATCTCCTGCAGCTTGAGCACCTTCAGCTCACCCGCGCGGAGGCTGCGGATGGCCGAGACCACGGCCTTGCCCGCGGACAAGGTGGTGATGCAGGGCACGCCGTATTGCAGCCCGGCGAGCCGCATGGCCAGCTCGTCGTACTGCGCCTTGCGGCCCAGCGGCGTGTTGAGGATCAGGTGGATCCGCCCGTTCTTGATGAGGTCCACTGCATCTGGACGCCCCTCGCGCACCTTGAAGACCCGCTCCGCCTCGATGCCCTTCTCGGCGAGGAAGCGCTGGGTTCCGGTGGTGGCGTACAGCTTGAACCCGAGGTGGGCGAGCGCCCCGGCCACGGCCACGCTGGCAGCCTTGTCGGAGTCGCGGATCGACAGGAACACGCCGCCCTCGGTGGGCAGCGTCATGCCGGCCGCGAGCAGCGCCTTGGCGTAGGCTTCCCCGAAGGACCACCCCACACCCATCACCTCACCGGTGGACCGCATCTCGGGCCCGAGCACGACGTCGTGGCCCGAGAACTTCCGCCAGGGGAAGACGGGCGCCTTGATGAAGTACAGATCGTCGCCCTTGCGCTCGATGGGCAGGTCCGCGAGCTTCTCGCCGAGGCACAGCCGCGTCGCGAGCTTGGCCAGCTGCAGCCCGGTGGCCTTGGCCACGAAGGGCACCGTGCGGCTGGCGCGCGGGTTCACCTCCAGCACGTAGACCTGGCCGTCCTGGATGGCGTACTGGATGTTGACGAGCCCCACCACGCCCAACGCCTTGGCGATGCGCTCGGTGTAGTCCTCGATGAGGCGCTTCTCCTCGGCGGTGAGCTGCACGGGCGGCAGCACCCCTGCGGAGTCCCCGGAGTGCACGCCGGCTTCCTCGATGTGCTCGATGATGCCGCCGATCACCACGTCGGTGCCGTCGCACAGTGCGTCCACGTCGTACTCGCGCGCACCTTCGAGGTAGCGGTCGATGAGCAGGGCCCGTGCCTCGCTGGTGATGATGGCGTCGCCCACCACCCGCTGCAGATCGGAGGCCTCGTAGCAGATGGCCATCGCTCGACCGCCCAGCACGTAGGAGGGACGTACCAGCAGTGGAAAGCCGATGCGCTCCGCCACCGCCGCGGCCTCGGCCTCGGAGTGCGCCACCGCCGAGTCGGGCTGCGGGATCGACAGCTTCGAGAGCAAGGCGCTGAAGCGCTCTCGATCCTCGCACAGATCGATGGCATCGGGCGAGGTCCCGAGCACCGGGCCCACGGAGTGCGCCAGCTTCAGCGGCGTCTGCCCGCCGAACTGCAGGATCACGCCCCGCGGCGACTCACGCTGCAGCACCGACCGCACGTGCTCCACGGTGCACGGCTCGAAGTACAGCTTGTCGGAGGTGTCGTAGTCGGTGCTGACGGTCTCGGGGTTGCAGTTCACCATCACCGAGGTGAGCCCTGCCTCCTTGACGGCGAAGGCCGCATGACAGCAGCAATAGTCGAACTCGATGCCCTGCCCGATGCGGTTCGGCCCGTTGCCGAGCACCACCACGCGGTCCGTCTCGGAGTCTCCGGCCTCGTCCTCGTCCTCGTAGGTGCTGTACAGATACGGCGTGAAGCTCTCGAACTCGGCCGCACAGGTGTCCACCCGCTTGAAGGTGGGCAGGATCCCGGACTCGGACCGCTTCTCGGCCACTCTCTGCTCGGTGCAGCCCAGGAACGACCCCAGCATGGCGTCGGAGATGCCCAGGCGCTTGGCGCGCCGCAGCTCGCTGTCGCTCACCTCGTCGATGAACCGACCCGCCAGCGACTTCTCGCACTGCACGATGGTCTGCAGCTGGTCGAGGAACCACCGGTCGATGTGGGTGACGCGGGCCACGTCGGAGGCGTCCACCCCGCGACGCAGCGACTCGAAGATGGCCGCGAGCCGGTCGGGTGTGGCGTTGCCCAGCGCCTCGCGCAGGTCCTGATCGGACCACCCCGACACGTCCGGGTAGCCCCCCTCCAGGCTGTCGATGGCCTTGAGCATCGACTCGGGAAAGGTCCGCCCGATCCCCATCACCTCTCCCACCGACCGCATGGCGGTGCCGAGGGTGCGGTTGGTGCCGGCGAACTTCTCGAAGTTCCAGCGCGGGATCTTCGTGATGACGTAGTCGAGCGCTGGCTCGAAGCAGGCCGGCGTGACCTTGGTGATGTCGTTCTCGATCTGATCGAGGGTGAGCCCCACGGCGAGCTGGGCCGCGATCTTGGCGATGGGGAAGCCCGTCGCCTTGCTGGCCAGGGCGGACGACCGGCTGACCCGCGGGTTCAGCTCGATGACGATCACCTCGCCGTTCTCGGGATTCACCGCGTACTGGATGTTGGAGCCACCGGTCTCCACACCCACCCGGCGGATGATGCGCTGCGACAGATCGCGCAGGTGCTGGTACTCGCGGTCCGTCAGCGTGAGGGCTGGCGCGACGGTGATGGAGTCGCCGGTGTGGATGCCCATCGGGTCGAAGTTCTCGATGGAGCAGATGATGATGACGTTGTCGTGCAGATCGCGCATGACCTCGAGCTCGTACTCCTTCCAGCCGAGCAGGCTGCGCTCTACGAGGATCTGCGTGACGGGGCTCAAGCGGAGGCCCTCGGTGACGATCTCGCGGAACTCGTCGATGTTCCACGCCACGCCACCGCCGGCCCCACCGAGGGTGTAGGCAGGGCGCACGATGGCGGGCAGTCCCACCTGCTCGAGCAGCGCCTCGGCGTCCTCGAGGGTGGTGGCGGTGCCCGACTCGGCCACCCCGACGCCGATCTCCACCATGGCGTCCTTGAACCGCTGGCGGTCCTCGGCCAGGTCGATGGCCTCGGGGTCGGCCCCGATGAGCAGCACCCCGTGCTGATCGAGGATCCCCGCCTGGTGCAGCTCCAGCGACAGGTTCAGCCCCACCTGACCGCCCACGGTGGGCAGGATGGCGTCGGGCTTCTCCCGCTCGATGATCTGCCTGGCTGCGTCCAGCGTGAGCGGCTCCACGTAGGTCGCCGACGCCAGGCCTTCGTCGGTCATGATGGTGGCGGGGTTGCTGTTCATCAGCACCACGCGGTAGCCCAGCGCCGCCAGCGCCTTGCAGGCCTGGGTGCCCGAGTAGTCGAACTCACAGGCCTGGCCGATGACGATGGGGCCCGACCCGATCACCAGGATGGTGCCACCCTCGGGGATACGCCTGCTCACTGCGCCTCCAGGAAGGCGAGGAACTCGCGCACGAGGGGTTGGGCGTCGTGGGGCCCAGGACTGGCTTCGGGGTGGTACTGCACGGCGAACACTCGGTGCTCGGGGTGCCGGAACCCACTGACGGAGCCGTCGTTGAGGTGCACGTGGGTGACCTCGGCACCGACGGCCTCGAGGCTGTCGCGGTCCACCGCGAAGCCGTGATTCTGGCTGGTGATGGCGATGCGACCGTCGCGCTCGTCGCGCACGGGCTGGTTGGCGCCCCGATGGCCGAACTTGAGCTTGTAGGTCTTGGCGCCGCACGCCAGCGCCAACAGCTGCGAGCCGAGGCAGATCCCCACCATGGGCTTCTTGCCCAGGGCCGCCTGCAGCGAGGTCACCACGTCGGTGAGCGCCGCCGGATCCCCAGGACCGTTGCTGATGAAGACGCCGTCGACGTCCTCGAGCCAGGCCTCGGGTGGATCGGTGAGCGGATGCACGCGCACGTAGGCGCCCGCGGCCGACAGCAGGCGCAGGATGTTGCGCTTGCAGCCGCCGTCCAGCAGCGCCACCCGCAGCGTGGGCTCCTTGGGCTTGCTGGCGACCCAGGCCTTGGCGCAGGTCACCTCGGTGGCCAGCGCGCGGCCCTCCATGCCGGGCCACGCGTCGAGCTTGGCGCGCAGGTCCTGAACGGAGGTGCCGTCGGTGCTCACCACACAGCGCATCGCGCCGTGCTGGCGCAGATGGCGCACCAGCGCTCGGGTGTCCACGCCCTGCATCCCGGGCACGCCGTTCTCCACGAGGTACTCGTTGAGCCCCCCGGTGGCGCGCCAGGAGGACGGACCCCGTGTGAGCTCCCGCACGATGAACCCTGCGGGCCACACGCGTTCGCTCTCTGGATCCTCGGCGTTCACGCCCGTGTTCCCCACGTGGGGCACGGTCATCGTGACCACCTGCTCGGCGTAGGAGGGGTCGGTGAGCACCTCCTGGTAGCCGGTCATGGCAGTGTTGAAAACGGCCTCACCCACCCTCGTGGTGCGCGCACCGAAGGCCTCGCCGGCGAAGCGCCGGCCGTCCTCGAGCAAGAGGATAGCGCCCATGCGTCTCCGTTGGTCGGGGTCCGACCTACCCCGAGTCGGCCCATCATGCCAACAGACGAACGGCCAACACCCCGAGAAGTGGAAGGTACGCCACGTGTGCGAGCCAGCTGGCACGCAGGTACCAGGGCGGATCGGTATACAGCGCCATCAGTGCGGGTGCGGACTGGTCGGGCGTGGTGACGGCTGGAAAGAACGCCTCGTCGTCGTCCTCGCTCCGCTCGAACCAGCCACGCGCCAGCAGCAGCACGGGGAACAGGATCAGCGCGCTCATGAGCCCGCCGACGGGGCCGATGGCGGTCATCGTGGCCAGCACCATGGCCACCGCCCCCAGGGTGCCGCCGAACATCGGATGCAGCCCCACCACGATGACGAGCACTCCGATGCCGGTGAGGAACTCCCACTGACCGTCTCGGTGCATCACGGTGAAGAGACGAAAGTCCGACGTGACGGGCTCGGGGTCCATCACCTGCAGCGAGACCTGCGCCGCCCGCAGCAGGAGCACCGGCACCAACACCACCGTGAGCCACATCACCAGGGCGCCGGGCGCCTGCACCGGCGCCAGCGACAGCCCGAGCACCCAGCTCCGGATCGCAGGCCAGGCGCCGAGCACCGCCACCTGGCCGATCAAGCCGAGGCCGTACACCGAGGCCGCCCCGGTCATGGAGACGCGGGCCACCCGGATCTGCCCGGCGCGCACCCGAGGATCCTCGTGCAGCAGGCGCAGCCCGTGTCGACTGGCGAACAGCTCGTCGAGGCAGACCACGAAGGTCACCACCACCGACGCGAGCAGCAGCACGGGGGCCAGCAGCAGCAGCACGGAGTGCTGCAGCAGGGCTGCACACAGCAAGGTGGCCACGAAGGCGCGCCACAGGTGGCCCTGAGCGAGGCGCGCCGTGGGCAGGATCTGAGCCACGACGGGGTGTGAGGCCATGTTCAGCGCATGGCCGAGCTCATGGGCCGCGATGGCCCAGTCCGTGGGTCGGCAACCGCCCCAGGTGCGCTCCGACAGCCCGATGGCACCCACGCTGGGCCAGTAGGCGTCGAGGCCGTGGTGGGCATGCACCTCCACGCCCACGTCCAGACGCATGTCGTCGACCTGCTGCTCGAGCCAGGGGCCCGCAGCGACGGGCAGCCAGCCGCCCCGACGACGCGTGGACTGCAGCTGGTGCACCGCCAGCCCGATGGCGGACAGCAGGAACGGAACCGCGCACACCAAGACGAGTGCCAGCCAGCGAGGGTCGAGGGTCAGCGCGGACTCCTGCATCGAGTGTCCCATCGTCGACACCCGCAGCGACCTGAGGTTCCCACCGATCCGTGCCGGAGTTGCCAACAGATCGTCATGCGCCACGAGGGGATAGGATCGGGCTGTCGGTGAGCACCTCCAGCACCAATGATGGCCACCCTTCCGTCCCGGGCTGGGAGATCCTGGAGAAGCTCGGCGAGGGAGGGATGTGCGCGGTGTACCGGGCGCGGCCCGACGATGCCGAGCCCGTGAGGACGTGGGAGCGCGCCCTGAAGGTGCTGCTGGACACCACACCCCTCGCCGCCGAGCGGTTCGCGGCCGAGGCGCAGCTGCTGTCGCGGATCGAGCACCCGAACGTGGTCCGGGTCCACGCGCTGCACGAGGGTCCTCCGCCGTGGCTGGTGATGGACCTGTTGGTGGGCCACGACCTGCACGAGCACATGGACAGACACGGCCCCATGGATCCCGAGCGCGCGGCGCGCCTGTTCGCCGACCTGGCATCGGGGCTGGCCGCGGTGCACGCCGAGGGCGTGCGCCATCGCGATCTGAAGCCCGCCAACGTGCTGCTGGGCGACGACGGCGTGCCGCGCCTCATCGACTTCGGCATCGCACGGGACGTCGCCAGCCCCCACGTCACCCGTAACGGCTACGTGGTGGGCACCGCCGCCTACCTCCCCCCCGAGGTGTTCACCGACGACGACACCCGACAGGCCCAGGACGGCGCCAAGGCCGATGTGTACGCCCTGGGACAGACGCTGTACGAGATGTTGATCGGGCGCCCCTTCCACGACCTGCCGCTGGCGGGAGCGGAGGCGGAGCCCATGGCGCGGGTGATGCACCGGAAGCTCGCGGTGCCGCACCTCGATCCGCGCTCGGACGTGCTCCGGATCCCCGACGGGTTGGCGGAGGTGGTGATCCGAGCCACCCGACGCCAGCGCGCGGTGCGTACCCCCAGCGCGGCCCGCCTCGAGGAGGAGCTGCGCACCTGGCTGGTGCAGCGGGATTCCACGGGGGAGCCAGCTCCGGTGAGCGTGGTGAACCGCGTGCCCCCTCGACCGGCCCTGCAGACCGCACGCGGCGCAGCCGAGCCTGCCGACCAGCCCGAGGACACGGCTCCCGAGCCCACACCGCAGGGCCGGCCAGCCGTTGCCGGCGCCGTGGGACTCGTCGGGATGGGTGCCGTGGCGCTGGCGTTGGCAGCGGTCACCGCGCTGGGGGTGGCGCTGCTGTGGATCTACAAGCCCGCCTCTCCCCACGTCGACACCGTGCTCGCTGCCATCCACCTTCGAAGCGCCGAGCTGGGCAACTGCCCCGGGGCAGGCGGCAAGGGCACCATTCAGGTGGCGGTGACCGTGACGGCGGGCAAGCCCACGCGGGTGCGGGTGGTGGAGTCCACCATGGAGGCGCGGACCGAGCGCTGCGTGCGCCGCATCCTGCAGGCCGCTCCGTTCGACGCGGCGCTACAGCCCTACACGGTTCAGGTGCCCGTCACCTTCGACTGACGGGCTGCTCGTCCCTCGGGCTTGTTCGCGCTCACGAAGTCGTCGAGCGCCTTCCAGTTCACGCGAGGCTGCTCGTCGCGCGCCAGCTTCTGGGTGGGGGGAGAGGAGGGAGCCTCTTCGAACGGCACGCGCTTCATCACAGCTCCAGCAGCTTCACTACTGGCAGCGTAAACGCGATCTTCCAGGCGATCAACCGTCGGACCAGCGCCCGGTGGGCGTCCGAGTCGTCGCGGCTCGAGGGCAACAGCGTGCCCGGTCGTGCCGTGAGGCACAGGGCAGCCACCGACTCTCCCTGGGCGTTCTCCACCGTCACCACGGCCATCCCGCTGTGGCCTTGGGGCGCGCGCGGATCCGACTTGTACCAGGGGTTGGCGTCGATGGAGGCTTCGATCAGCATGCGCCGGCCAGTGGCGGCGAGGTTGGCCACGACACCGGCTCCGGGCGTCTCCTGGTCCACCACGGGCTGAGTGAACGCCTCCTGCGACCCCTCGCTGATCCCGGCACTGGCCAGGATGCGCCACTGGTCGAGTCCCCTCACCCACAGGCTCACGGCGAGCTTCTCGGCGGGCAGCCAGGGATGGCTGCGAGCGGCGTCCACCATCTCGGTGAGCGCCTGGCCCAGCTCCTCCCGCGTCTCCGCCAGCTGAGCATTCACGGCCCAGGTGAACAGCAGGGCGTTGGTCTCCTGACCCCGCTGCAGGCGGTCGAGCTGCCGCACCATGCGCATGGTCGTGGCGTGGATGGTGCTCGTCTGCGATCGTGTGCCCGTGGACCGGGTGAGGTTCAGGAACCCACCGAAGAACCCCAGGGCCAGGAACCAGACCTTCAGCGCCTCCTCGTGGGGGGTGTCGTGGGCCGCCTGCGCGTAGTCGCGGAAGGCCCACAGCGCCAGGCACGTGGCCATGGCCCAGGTGTAGGTGAGGTGCAGGCTCACGGACCAGCGCACATGGGCGTCGCGGGCCCGATCGTCGGTGGGCTCGGGAAGGGTCATGTAGGCGAGCAGGGCCCCGATCCCCAGCAACGCCAAGGCCGCTGCCACCCAGGTGGTGGCTCCCGTGGCCACGGGACCCGCCAGGTCGCCCGGCCACGACGACTTGAGCCACCACGCCCCCAGCGCAGCGACGTGGACCACCACGAGCGCACCCTGGGCGCCCGTCAGCCGTCGCAGCGTCAGCAACAGCCTGCCGCGGCCTTGGTGGGTGTGCCACAGGCCACCTGCCCGTAGGTCCAGGCTCCCGCTGCAGCTCCCAGGATGGGGCCCACCACATACAGCCACTGATGGTCCGCGACGCCTGCCATCAGGGCCGGTCCCAGCGACCGTGCGGGGTTCATGGAGGCGCCCGTCAGCGGTCCACCCATCAGGGCACACAGGGCCACCGTGCCTCCGATGGCCAGCGCAGCGACGTTGCCCGATGCCCGTGCGTCGGTGGCCACGGACTTGATGACGAACATCAGGAAGAACGTCAGCAACACCTCGAGGCCCAGCGCCGGCCCCACCTCCACGGTGGGAACGGTGGCACCCAGCAGCGCCTCGGATCCCACCAGCCCCAGCACCGCCGCGCTCGCGGCCACCGCAGCCACCAGCTGGGCGACGACGTAGGCAGGCACCTCCTTCCAGGGGAAGCTGCCCGTGACGGCGAAGGCCAGGGTGACGGCCGGGTTGAAGTGGGCCCCCGACACGTGGCCGGTGGCGAAGATCATCGCCCCCACCACCAGGCCGAAGACCAGGCTCACACCGAGGTGACCCAGGGCTTGGGTCTGGGCGTCCACCACGGCCGCACCGCAGCCGGCGAACACGAGGGCGAAGGTCCCGACGGCATCCGCGCCGGCTTTCCGAAGCAATGGGTACGTTGGCGACATCGACAGCTCCCGAGCAGGGAGCTGTCTATTCGGCGGGCGAGGGAGGTGGGGCGAAGAGTCGGTGGAAGAAGTGCCCGGTGAGGTAGTAGATGACCAGGATGGTCAGTGCCCCCGTGTAGATGGGCTGCTCGCCGAAACCAGCGAGCCCGTGGGCCCAGAGGAACAGACCCATGGAGACGCTGAAGCACACGGCACTGTAGGCGAGGTTCGCGCCGGGAGAGGTGCCGAACAGCGACAGGATGCGGCCCCTCCACACGCCGAGCACGAAGTGCGGCATGGCGTTCATGAGGAAGAACCCGATCAGGAAGTCGACGAGGTGCATGGCCTCCTCCTGACGACCTCGTACGGCAGGCGTACAGGCGGCGCGATTCCCGGTGAGGGAGCCGCCCGCACAGGTCTGCGAGAAAATCTCCGAACCCCTTCGCCCCGCCGACGAGGAATGCAGCGAAGGAGACAACATGGTTCGCATCGCACTCGTGCTCACCAGCCTGGCACCGAGCACCGCACTGGCCGGTCCGGCGTGGTCCCTGGCCTACCACGGCGACTTCCTCACCCACCCCGGCGCCTCCGCTCGCGCCTCGTGGCCCACCTCCGACAACCCCCGCGCCGCCCTGCACCTCGAAGCCGAAGCCGGCGCCTACTGGCACCCCAAGAACCTCGTCGGCACCTTCCTGCGGGCCGGCCCTGCCCTGTCGCTCGAAGGTGCCCGCGGAGGCCTGTGGGGCGTGTTCGTGCACGGCGGAGGCCTGCTGGGCACCTGGGCCGCCCCCACCTACGTCGTGGACGTGGACGGGCCGCGACGGAGCCTGGCCGGACGCGCCTGGGCCACCGTCACTCCCGGCCTCGAGCTCGGGCGCCGGACACCCGGCACCCGCGGCATCGACGCCTGGTTCGTGCGGCCTCAGCTCGGCATGCGCCTACCCACCGCCCATGGAGTGGGGCTGGATCTCGCCGTGCAGGTCGGCCTGCGCCTCGGAGGTGACGCATGAGGGCACTGACCCTCTCGCTCGCACTGACGGCCTGCTCCGAGCGACACGATCAGATCACCGTGGTGGTGGAGGACGCCGCCCTGCCCGTCGCCGTGCACGGCAACCCGAGCACCGGCACCCTGATCCTGTTCGAGTCGGGCGGGCCGAGCGGTCCCGGCATCGCGGAGCGGGCCGTGGGACTGGTGGACTTCCGCGACACCCTCGAGCAGCACGCCTTGGTGGCCATGTACGACCGGCGCGGCGTGGGCAACGCCCAGGGCACCTTCGACCCCGACGACCTGCACATCGACGTGCTCCTCGACGATCTCGGGGCCGTGCGCGACGTGCTCGAGGAGCGATACCAGCCCGACCAGATCGTGCTCATGGGCCACTCCTTCGGGGCCAGCTCCAGTGCGCTGTACCTGTCGCAGGACCGGCCGGGATTCGACGCCTGGATCCCCGTGGCACCCGGTTGGTCCAACGACGACCGCACCATCGAGAACACCTACCGGCACCCCTTCGTGTGTCGCGTGGCGCAGGACCAGCTGGACCTCGGAGTCGATGACGCCCTGTTCATCGAGATCGTGGAGTATTGCGAGCGAACCGATCCACCCGCGGTGGACTCCCCCGAGGAGGAGCAGCTGTGGGAGTACGTCGGCGCCCTCGACGACCGCTTCGACGACTTCGCGCTGCAGACGCCTGGGTTGTTGACCACGGTGTTCTTCTCCCACTACAACCTGATCGACGCTCAGCTGCGGGGGAACCTGGTGTCCGACCCGGTGCACGACAGCCTGCGCGACACGGACCTGCTGGACGTGGCTCGACTCGTCTCCCTGCCGACCCTGGCCATCACGGGCGAGCTGGACTCCATCGGCAACACCGAGATGACGCAGGCCGTGGTGGACGATCTGGCCGACGCCGAGCTGGTGCAGCTCGACGACGCCAGCCACTACCCCATGCACAGCGATCCCGGCGCATTCGCCGACGCCGTGCTCCCCTTCCTGCAGGCGCGGTGATGTTGGCCCCTCGCCACTCGGTGCCCGACGACGTGTGCAGCCGCGCCGTCGCCGGAGACCGCGCTGCCCGAGAGGCCATCGTGCGGGCCCTGGGGCCGCTGGTGCTGGGGCTGTGTCGACGCCTCGCGCCGCACCCCGACGACGCCTTCCAGCGCGTGTGGGAGCGGGTGTTCCGCGCGCTCCACCGCTTCGACCCCAACGGGCCGGCCAAGCTGTCCACCTGGGTGGCGACCATCGCCCATCGGGAGCTGGTGGATCAGCGACGTCGGCGGACGCGCCAGGGTCACGTGGTCCAGCTGCACGACGCGCCGTCTCCCGCGGCCAGCGTGGAGGCGGATCTGGTGAGCCACGAGCAGAGCACCGCCCTACAGAAGGCCATCGACGCGCTACCCGAGCCCCTGCGACGGATCGTGGTGGCCCATCACGTGGCGGGGCTGCCGCTGGCCACCATCGCCCTGGAGGAGGATCTACCGGTGGGAACCGTGAAGTCGCGACTACACCGGGCACGCGCGGAGCTGATGATGGCGATGCGGAGGCAGACATGACGCTGGAAGAGCGACTCTCCGCCTTGCTGTCCGGCGATCTATCTCCCGACGACGCGCGGGTGCTGCGCGAGCGCATCGCGCGGGAGCCAGAGGTGGGGCTGCTGTGGGAGGAGCTGCAGCAGCTGGCCAGCGCCCTCGACGACATGCCCCTGCCCGAGGTCGACGAGGCCCTGATCCAGCGGGTGGTCCAGGCCGACGACGCGGCGGAGCAACCCACGAGGGCGAACCGCCGACCCTGGGGGTTGGCAGCGGCGGGTCTCGCGGCGGCAGCCGGGCTGCTCCTGGGACTCCTGGTGCCTCGCGCTCCAGTCGACCGGGTCGACATCGTGGTGCGCGGCGACGCGGTGCACGTCGAGGGGCCAGCCACCGTCCGAGCTGGCTCGCACGTACTTCCCGTCGAGGGATCGGCCGCCATCCGGATCGGGCCCCACACCGTGCGAGTGGAGGCTCCCGACGGCACGGTGACGGCCGTTCCGCGGGTGGGTGACCAGCCGACCGCGGTGCCGAGGGCGCTTCCCGACGCACAGCTCGAGGAGGCGCTGCGCACCATCGAGCGGCTCCAGCTCGAGCTCGCCCTGGTGCGGGGGCGCCTCACCACCCACGAGGGCACCCCGCTGTCCTGGCCCGAGGATCTGCCACCGCTGCTGGCGCCCGAGGCCTTCGCCCGAGCGGTTCACGGGGAGCTGCCGCTGCACCCCGACGTGGAGCTGCTCGGCGTGGACTGCTCGGAGTATCCCTGTGCCGCGGTGCTCTATTCGCCCCTCGATCTGGGAGGGGACCGAGACTGGAAGTCCGTGCTGCAGCCCCTCGCCGACCAGCTGCCCGAGCCGTGGACGGTCCAGGACGTGGTGCGCACCACGGACGTGGGGCAGACGAGCCACGAGGTGGCGGTGCTGTCCATCGCCCGACCAGCGATGGTGCAGCAGCACGGGCAGCGCCTGCTGTTTCGGGCCCGAGAGCTCATCACGCACCTCCAGCCCGAGGAGATGGCTGGTCCGTAGGCTATGACCTTCGGCATGCAACGAGCGCTGAGCTGGCTGTTCCGTACGTTGGGTCATCTGGTGGTGGAGCAGTCCTTCCGCTGGATGCTCGGCATCGCCGTGCTCGGCTTGCTGCTGCAGCTCGCAGCCACCTTCGTGCTCGCCATCGTCGGGCTCGATCTGCAGGACGGCTTCGTCCGCCTCGCCGTGGCACTCGGCGTGGATGGCGCGTGGCCGCGGCTCGTCGTCTTCGGCGCCGCCCAGGGGCTGGTGTGGTGGCTCGCGGGCGACGGACTCCAGCGCCTGGGCGAGCGCTGGGACCGCGCCAAGCGGGCCGCCGACCGGTGGCTCCGTGAGCGCCTCGGAGCCAGCCATCGCGCCCTCCGCCGGCTCCAGACGCGCGTGTTCCGGGTGGTGTACCTCGCCCTGTTCACCGCGCTGGTGGTGCAGCCCACCCTGGTGCCCTGGAGCGCGAGCACCACCGCGTGGGTGCAGCGCGCCGCCAACCTCATCGACGGCACCGCCGTCGCCGCCTGGGTGGACTCGGCCATGGGCCTGGTCCACAAGGTCGCCCCCGCGCCCATCACGCCCGGCGCCCCCGTGGATCCCTCCGGCTACTCGGCGCCCTTGACCGCACGCTCGCTGCCCATGATGGACCGGTGGGACGAGGCGTTGCTCGCTGCGGCGGACGGCGACGCCGAGCTGGCAGCGCTCACCAAGGCCGTGATGTGGGTGGAGTCCCGCGGGCGCCAGTACGCCATCTCCCCCACCGGCTGCGCCGGGCTCATGCAGTTCTGCGCCTCCACTGCGCGAAGCCGCCCCTTCCGCGGCATCTTCGGGATCGGTCAGGTCGCCCCGTGTGGGTGCAGGGACTGCTCCATGTCGCAAGCCACGAGCAAGGCGCTCGAGACGGATCCGACCGCCGTGGAGCGCCTGAAGCGCGAGGTGCCCTGCGATCTGTCGGACGCCCGCTTCGACGGAGAGAAGTCCGTGCGTGCCGGCACCGCCTACATGCGACAGCTCATCGCTCAGGTGGGCGACAACCCACTGCTCGTCTACGTCGGCTACAACTCCGGCCCCGCCATCGCGCAGCAGCTGTACGACACGCTGGGACAGCCCAGCTCCGTCACCGTGGCCGACCTGCGGCCCCACCTGCAGCCAGCGCTGGCGCCCTACTACGGTGCCGCGTCCACGCGACGGGCCCAGGGGCTGCTGAACAGCACGCTTCCCGAGCTGCAGCGCGCCCTGGATCGGTTCTCGCCGTGACCCTCATCGGCATCGACGCCGCCACGCAGCTGGCCAACGTGGGGCTCGCCCTCGGTCACTGGCACACCGACGGGCTGCAGCTGCAGCAGGCCTTCGGCGCCAAGGAGCTGCAGCCCGGAGCCCGCGGCACGCCCGCCATGGTGGAGGCCGTGAGTCGCTGGGTCGCACAGGCGATGGCCGCCAGCGACGGCCCCACCCTGCTCGCCGTCGACGCTCCGCTCGGGTGGCCCGCCGCCCTGGCGGATGCTCTGTCTGGCCACCAGGCCGGCACCGCCCTTCCGGGTGTCGACGATCCCGACCTGCTGTTTCAGCGCCACTGCGACCAGGCCATCCGCCAGCGCCTGGGCCTGAAGCCTCTGGAGGTCGGCGCCGACCGGATCGCGCGCGCGGCCTACGCCGCACTCGCGCTGGTGCAGCGCATCCGCGAGCGGTCCGGCGAGCCGGTGCCGCTGGGCTCGGAGCCCGGGCCCAGCGACGTGTCGCAGGTCATCGAGGTGTACCCCAAGGCCACGATGACGGTGATCTGCGGCACCGTGGCTCCCTACAAAGCGACGACGCCCGAGCATGCGAGGCAGCGGCAACGCCTGCTTCGCGGGCTCGTCGAGCACGGCGGCTGCCAGGTGCCGCAGGAGCTGCGTGCAGCGGCGACGGCCTCGGACCACGTGCTCGATGCCATCGCCTGCGTGGTGGCTGGAGCGGACTTCCTGTCGGGCAAGGCGCCCCCCATCCCCGAGGCGTCCGCCTCGTCGGCGCGTCGCGAAGGCTGGATCTGGGTGCGCTCGCCCTCCTAGCGGGCGCGCGGCCCAGGGGGAGCCGGCACGAAGTCATCGGAGTCCCCCGGAATGGCGGGGAACTCCCCGCGGCGCCAGCGCTCCGCTTGCTCGGCGAGCCGGCCCTCGTCGGAGTGCACCAGGTTCCACCACATGTGGCGTGCTCCGATGGGCTCGCCTCCGAGCAGCAACAACAACGCGTCCCGAACGGCGTGCACCACACCTGCACCCGCCTCGACCACGAGCAGATCTGCCTCCGTGCGCTCTCCCCCCACCGCCACCTCTCCGTGCAGCGGGACCACACACCGCTCCGCGTGGTCCGGCAGCGCCAGGCGCTGACCTGTGCGCAGGTGCGCCAGCGCGAACACCATGCGCGAGGTGACCGCCACCGGCGACTGTGCTCCCCAGCCGTCTCCCGCCAGCAGCTGCACGCGCACCCCGCTCACGTCGAGCTCGGGCAGCTGCGTGTAGCTGTCGAAGCCCGGCTCCTGCTCTTCTGCGCCGTCGGGATGGGCACACCACAGCTGCAGCCCGAACCGCTCCCCGGTCTCACCGACCTGATCCTCGGGCACGCGCTCGCTGTGCACGATGCCGTGGCCCGCTCGCATCCAGTGCACCTCGCCGGGCCGGATCCGCGCGTGGCCACCCGTGGAGTCGCGGTGCTCCACCTCCCCCGCGAACAGGTACGACACCGTCGACAAGCTGCAGTGCGGGTGCGGCAGCACGTCCATCGCCGGATCCGCCACGGCGGTGACCGGCCCGAAGCGGTCCAGGAACACCCACGGCCCCACCTTGCGGCAGCGCGCATGCGGCAGCAGCCGCTGCACGGGAGCCGGGATGTGCCGGAGACGTGGCGGAATGCGATACAGCACGCTCATGGATCACCTCGAAGGCAGTGGAGGCACTCGACGGTATCGTCGTGCATCCACTGGTCAGGCAAGCGCGAGGGACACCGATGATCTGGGTCGTGGAATCCGACGTCTTCGTGAGGATCTGCAGACAGCGCATGCGCATACCTGGACGCCCGGATCCAACCCAGCCGTGGGGATCACAGCACTGGGGCGTCCGTGCTTGGTGCGGCACTTGGCCGAAGGCTGCGATGATGGCCGTCGATAGCTGGGTCCGGCTCGCCGACTGGTTCGAGCCCTATGCGAGTCAGGAAGCTACACCTGGGCGTCGTTCTTCCCCGAGCTCGACGGCCTCCTCTCGGGACGACACGTCGGCCTTCCCGGTGGAGCCGAAGGCGTCCCAGTACCGAGCCGACGCTGCCAGCAGCTCGGCCGTCGCCAACGGCTCTCCGTCCGCCCAGTGGAGCACGGCTCGAGCCGCCTGGAGCAGAAGACTCCCTCCGCTCTGCCGAGAAGGAGTGCCGGGGTTCCAGCCCTCGAACAGCAAGGTCACGCCCACCTGGGAGCCGATCTCCTCTGCCGACAGCACGTCGGCCTCGTGGGCGGCGATGTCCTCGAAGCTGGGCGGCTCACGCTCGCCCTCGCGACGCTCCCACGGCGTCCACTCCACCGGCTCGGACACCGCAACCCGGAACGCACGCTCGCCAGGGTGCCCCAAAGCCTCAGCCAAGTAGCGGCACTGGACCTCGAACGAGACCTGTCCCTCGGAGGTCGAGATCGCAACGATGTAGCCGTCGTGCAGGCAGCCCCACACCGCGGACAGCTCGCTGGATTCCATCGTCCCTCCGGTTCCCAGCCACGCTCACCTGTGTCCACGAGGGGGACGTTCGGCGCTTCCACCGGGCCGGCTTGCGGCCCGACTACAGCACGTCGAACCGGTCGAACTCCATCACGAACTGCCCCCGCCCGCGCGTGTTCGACCGCAGGTCCATCGCGTAGCCAATCAGGTGCGACAGCCCGCACTCCGCGTTGATCCGCACCACGTCGCCCTCCGGTTCCTGGCCCAGGATCGTCGCCCCGCGAGACTGCAGATCGCCCAGCGTCTGGCCCATGTTCTCGTCGGGCACCGTCACCTCGACCCGCATGATCGGCTGCATGAGCTGCCCTCCTGCCTTCACCAGCGCCTCGCGCACGGCACTCGCCGCCGCGATCCGCAGGGCCTGCGCCCCCGACGCCGGACCGAAGGTCTCCACCGAGAGCACCTCCACCTTCACGTCCTGCAGCGGAGAGCCCTCCACCGGGCCACCCGACAGCGCATCGCGCGCCCCCTGAGCCACCGCCGTGCGCTGCTCCTCGCTCGGATCCAGATCGTCGGGCGCCCAGCTGGGCTCGCTCACCACCTCGATCCCCCCGCCGCGCTCCAGCGGAGAGATGCGGGCCACCACGCTCGCCTTGAGCTCGATCGTCTCTGCGCCGGCGTCGATGGTGCGATCCACGCCCCCCTTCGCCTCCGCCGTGCCGCCCACCGTCTCCCGGTGCACCACACGCGGCTTGCCCACGTTCACCTCGAGGTTGAACTCGCGCTCCAGCCGCTCGAAGTTGATCTGCAGGTGCAGCTCGCCCATGCCCTTCAAGATCTTCTGACCCGTCTCGGGATCGTCCTCGAAGAGCAGCGTGGGGTCCTCCTCGCAGACCTTCGCCAGCACGTCGTGCAGCTTCTCCTCGTCCGCCGAGGACTTGGGCTCGATGGCCAGACCCAGCACCGGATCGCGCGCCTCGATGGGCGCGAGCAGGAGCGGATGGTCCGGCGCAGACAGCGTGTCGCCCGTGGTGGCGTGGCGCAGCCCCGCCAGGAGCACGATCCGCCCTGCGTCCGCGGAGTGCAGCCGGGTCTTCTTGTTCGAGTTGACGTCGAACACCCGCGCCACGCGCTCCTCGGTGTCGGTGTGCCCCACCCGCACCCGGGTGCCCGGCTCGAGCGTGCCTCGATAGATACGCGCGAAGCAGTGCCTGCGCCCGTCGAACAGCTGCACCTTGAACACCAGGCACACCAGCGACCCGTCCGGGTCCATCTCCACCGTCTCTTCCGACTCGTCCGCCCGAGTCGCCACCACCGGCGGCTTCTCGCGCGGCGAAGGCATCAGCTTCAGCACGGCGTCCATCAGGGGCTGCACGCCCCAGTTGCGCAGGGCGCTGCCCGAGAACGCGGGACGGATGATGCCCGCGAGGGTGACCCGGCGGAGCACGGCCCACACCAGCTCCTCGTCGGGCTCCTCCTCCATCAGCACCTTCTCTTCCAGCTCCTCGTCGTGCTCGGCCAGGGTGAGCAACAGCGTCTCCCGGAAGGGAGCGAGCATCTCGACCTCCCCCTCCGTGAGGGGGCGCGCCACCACCTCTTCGCCCTTGGGACCGCTGAACGTATAGGCCTGCTGCTCGATGGCGTGCAGCACCAGCTGCTCCTCGGGCACCGCCACCGTCACCGGCACGGTGTCCTCGTGCAGGCGCTCCTGGACCGTCGTGAGCGTGCGCTCCAGATCGGCCCCTGGCCGGTCCATCTTGTTCACGAAGATCATCCGCGGCACCGCGTGCTTGTTGGCCTGCCGCCAGACCGTCTCGGTCTGCGGCTCCACCCCGCGCACGCCATCCATCACCACCACCGCACCGTCCAGCACGCGCATGGACCGCTCCACCTCGATGGTGAAGTCGATGTGGCCCGGGGTGTCCACGATCTGGATCAGGTGGTCCTTCCAGGGACACTGTGTGACCGCGGCCGTGATGGTGATCCCGTGGGCCTGCTCCTCGGGCTGCCAGTCCATCACCGCGTTGCCGTCGTGCACCTCACCGATCTTGTGCGAGGCACCCGTGTAGTACAGCACGCGCTCGGTGAGGGTGGTCTTTCCGGCATCCACGTGTGCAGCGATGCCGATGTTTCGGACAGACTCTAGGGGGATGGATGGGCCATCCTTGTCCTTGGACATCGTGGGGCTCCAGCTCCGTTCCGTAGCGTGGGATGTGGATAAGCCATGCGACCGTTCGCCGCAGCCTCGACACCACGATCCGTCAATCTACGAACGCCTGACGTCGCCCAGTGCAACTGAGCCACGCCACCGGGCATCGGATAGGCTCGAACGATCCACGAGATGGAGGGCCGTGTGCGCTGGATTCCCTTGAGCCTGATGCTCGCCTGCTCAGGCGGCAAGGACACCACCGACGAGACCACCCCCACGGGCTCCACGGGCGACACCGGAACCACCGGAACCGACGGCGTGCTGGCCATCGAGAACGCCAACAACTTCACCTACCTGGGCAGCTGGTCGCTGGACAGCCAGGTCATCGGTGAGGAGCTGCCGGTCACGGTCAACTGGAACGACCTGTCGCAGGACGCCTGGGGCGCCGCCCGCGCGCCGTCCAGCTACGACCGCGTGCTGCTGCTGAAGATCGACAACCCCGCCACCAGCGTGGAGACCCGACTGGAGACCCTGGACCTGCACGGCACACCTCCGGGGATCCTGGGCCGCTGGGAGATCGAGGGCAACAACCTCTTCCAGGTGAGCCTCACCACGCTGCTGGACGGCACCAAGACCCCCTTCGATCCCAAGTTCGAGCTGCTCGAGTCCACCACGGAGACGTGGCTGTTCGCCCTGGCCGACGAGACCGATGGACGGCTGGAGATCCGAGCAGCCGTGATCCTCGAGCCCACCTTCAAGGAGACCAACGCCCAGGTGGCCATGCGGGTGGGCGACAGCGAGGCGAGCTTCGAGGCGGTGTTCAACGGCGATCCCGTCTCCATCATGGGGAGCCAGAGCGACTACTCGGCGGACTGGTCCATGCTGACGGCCACCGCGCAAGGCGTGTCCTTCGACCCCGACGCAGGCCAAGAGCTGTTCATCGGCCACTGGGCCGCGGGTGAGCCCATCACACAGCTCGAGAATCTGGTGCACGTGCTGGGCAACACCACTCAGCGCTTCTGGATCCAGGACGTGGCGGGTCGCACCACGGCGTCGCTCGACGTCTCGGCGGACCGCAACGGCCAGCCCTTCCCCGGCTTCACCGCGGGAGGTACGTGGATGGTGGGCGTGCGCTGCCCCGACTGCTTCAGCCCTGCCCCCCTGTGGGCCGTGGAGATCGACGTGCAATGAGGAGGGTCTGGCCGTGGGCAGTGCTGGCGATGGCGTGTGGCGGTGCCGCCGACGTCGAGCCTGGTGCCCTCACGGTGGGGGCCAACCTGCCCTGGCTGAACTACGGCCACGACTTCGGAGAGGCCTGGGGACACCAGGGGGTCACCGCATCCGAGGCCCGCCTGAAGGACGATCTCGAAGCCCTCGAGGGCGCCGATGTGGTGCGCTGGTTCGTCTTCGCAGACGGCCGAGCCCTCGACCACTCCGATCCGCAGCTGCTGTTCGCCGACGTCGAGCGCGCCCTTCAGCTCGCGGACGACCACGGCCTGCGCGTGATGCCCGTCCTGTTCGACTACCTGTGGTTCGAGGCGGCCGACCAGGTCGACGGCGTGCAGATCTTCGGGCGCAGCGAGCTCGCTCGAGGCCCAGGTCTCTCGCAGCTGGTCGACACCTGGGTGGCGCCGCTGGCCCAGCGCTTCGGCAACGACCCCCGCATCGTGGCCGTCGATCTGTTCAACGAGCCCGAGTGGGCGGTGGCCGAGGAGCGGCCCATCGTGGCCGAGCCCGTGCCCCACAGCGAGCTCCTGGGCTTCCTGGAGGCGGTGTCGGCGCCCTGGCGCGGCGTGCAGCCCCTGACGGTGGGCTGTGCCAGCTGGCAGACCGCCGATCTGTGGCAGCCACTGGATCTGGACCTCGTGCAGATCCACCACTACGGAGACTCGGCGCTCCCCGACGCCCACGAGGTCTCCTCGGATCTGCCGGTCTGGGTCGGGGAGTTCCCCTCGCAGCGAGCAGACCCCGCCGCGCGGATCGAGGACTACGCAGCCCAGGGCTACGAAGGCGCGCTGGTGTGGAGCCTCAACGGCGACGACGACGCCACCGATCGAGGTGCCGTCGACGCCCTGTTCTGATGGGCGATATGCAGCCGGCATGATCACCGCGACCGACCTGTCGATGCACTTCGGTGGGCAGACCTTGTTCGAGAACGCCCACCTGCAGCTCAACGCTTCAGAGCGCTACGGCATCGTCGGCGCCAACGGAGCCGGCAAGTCCACCCTGCTGCGCATCCTGTCGGGCGAGCAGTCGGCCAGCGGCGGCGAGGTGGTGCGCGCCAAGGCTGCGCGCATCGGCGTGCTCGACCAGGATCACTTCCGCTACGACGACGTGCCCATCCTCGACGTGGTCATGATGGGCAACGCCGAGCTGTGGGAGGCCCTACAGGAGCGCGAGAAGCTGTTCGAGGACGCCGATGCCTTCGACGACGACCGCTTCGTCGAGCTGGAGGACATCGTGGCCCGCTTCGACGGGTACGGCCTCGAGGCGCGAGCGGCCCGCGTGCTGGCCGGACTCGGCGTGCCCACCCAGGTGCACCGCCAGCCCCTGTCCTCTCTGTCGGGGGGCTTCAAGCTGCGCGTGCTCATGGCCAAGGTGCTGGCCGGTCAGCCGGATCTGTTGTTCCTCGACGAACCCACCAACCACCTCGACATCGTCGCCATTCGCTGGCTCGAGGAGTTCCTGGATCGCTTCACGGGCTGTGCCGTGGTGGTCTCCCACGACCTCGCCTTCCTCGATGCTGCCTGCACCCACATCCTCGACGTCGACTACCAGCGGGTCACCGCCTACAAGGGCAACTACTCGGCCTTCCTGCGGCTCAAGGACAGCGAGATCGAGCGCAAGGAATCCGAGATTGCCAAGCGCCGCAAGGAAATCGACGACCACAAGGCCTTCATCGCGCGCTTCCAGGCCAAGGCCACCAAGGCCCGACAAGCCAACAGCCGCCAGAAGCGAATGGAGAAGATCGTGATCGAGGAGCTGCCTGCCAGCTCCCGGCGACACCCGGCCTTCCGCTTCGAGGCCCGCAGACCCAGCGGACGGGAGGTGCTGAAGGTCTCGGGGGTGAGCAAGGCCTTCGGCGACAACATCGTGCTCCTCGACGTCTCCTTCCTGGTGGAGCGGGGCGACAAGGTGGCGGTCATCGGGCCGAACGGTATCGGCAAGTCCACCCTCCTCAAGATCGCCCTGGACCGGGTGGGCGCCGACGAGGGAGAGGTGATCTGGGGGCACGAGACGGACGTGGGCTACTTCCCGCAGGACCACATGGAGGCGCTGGGGGATCGCGAGCAGTCCGTGTCGTCGTGCATGTGGGACGCCTGCCCCGACGAGGGGCTCGGAGCGGTGATCGCGCGGCTGGCGTCGGTGCTGTTCACGCGGGAAGACACCGACAAGGCCGTGGAGAACCTGTCGGGCGGCGAGGGAGCACGGCTGCTCTTCGCGCGGCTGGCCGCCGCGAAGCCCACGGTGCTGGTGCTCGACGAGCCCACGAACCACCTGGATCTGGAGGGGATCGAGGCCCTCGCCAACGCGCTCGCGGCCTACGATGGCACGCTGATCTTCGTCAGCCACGAT
This sequence comes from Myxococcales bacterium, assembly GCA_019634415.1. Lineage (GTDB taxonomy): Bacteria > Myxococcota_A > UBA796 > UBA796 > DRPG01. Next base: position 74,784 of record JAHQVJ010000248.1, on the reverse strand, counting down.
CGCTGGTTCGTCGACCGGCTCGCCACGCGGATCATCGCCATCTCCGAGGACGGCGTGGAGGACTACCGCGGCACCTACTCCGAGTTCGTGGATCGCCACACCACCGATCACCTGGATCGCGACGCGGTGGTGGCAGCATCCCGATCGGAGCAGCGCAAGCGCAAGAAGAAGGGGGGCCGCGGCGCGCGATCGGCCAATCGTTGACCTCAGAAGATCATACGGTGGATCGTCCCTCCACGGACTCGCCCGCGGGCTTCCCGGCCTGCACGAGCCCATAAGGCAGCAACATGGCCAATTTCTCCACTCACATGGTGGGTGCGGCCGCGACGGGTGTCGTCGCGGCGGCGCTGCTGAGCTCCGCCCACCTACTCACCGTGCAGAGTGTGCCCGCCGCCGTCGGCATGGTGGCCCTGGGCGGGATCTTCCCCGACGTGGACTCCGACAACTCCGACTCGATCAAGCTGGTGTTCAACTTGCTCGGTGTCTCCTTGGCGGTGCCGGTCCTGGTGGCGCTGATTCCCACCTGGGGCCTGTTGCTGAGCCTGGTGGCGATGGGCGTGGTGTTCGCCTTCGTGCGCTACGGCATCGTCGTGCCCTTCCGAAGATTCACGGTGCACCGAGGCCTGTTCCACTCCGTCCCCATGGGAGCAGGGCTGACGGGCGTGGTGGCGCTGGTATGCCACTCGGCCATGGGGCTCGACATGGAGCAGGCCTGGGTGTTCGCCGCCATGTTCCTGGTGGGCTTCATGACGCACCTGGTGCTCGACGAGATGTACAGCGTGGACCTGGCCAACAATCGGATCAAGAGGTCCTTCGGCTCGGCGCTGAAGCTGTTCGAGGGCGACGAGGTGCCCTACTACGTGGCGCTGTACGCCGCGATGGCGCTGTCGCTGTACGTCGCCCCCTCCCCCGAGGACTTCGTGCAGTCGGTGGCGTCCTTCGACGTGCGCCTGCTGCCCGACGAGCCCGTGCGCGAGCTGCTCTTCAGCGGGCTTCGCTGATGGGCCGGGAGCGGCGCCTTCGAGGCCCCTGGGACCGCGCCACGCTTCGGCCGCAGCGCCCCCTCGTCGAGGCGGGATGGCGCGCCTGGATCGCGAGCGAGCAAGCCCGCCAGCGCGCGATCATGCCGCTGCGCGCCCGAGCCACCGCGTCAGTGGAGCATGAGCTTCATGCACTGCACGCTGCCGCCCGACTTGAGGAACTCTGAGGTGTCCACCTCCACCACCTCGTAGCCAGCCTGCCGAACCCGCTCCGCGGTGACGCGCGCCTCGTGATGCACGATGAAGTGCTTGCCGTCCGGACAGTGCCCGTTGCAGGCCAAGGTGCGGACGGCCTCGTCGTAGGGCACCTCGATGAGCTGGTCGAAGGCGCCGCGCAGCACCTCGCGGGAGGGCTCGTCGAAGGCCTCGAAGCAGACCACCGCCGTGTGCTCGTCGATCGGGGACAGGCAGGTGTCCAGGTGGTACAGCTGCTCGTCCACCAGCTTCAGCGGATGCACCGGCGCTACGCTCGTCAGCGTGGGATCGTCGTAGGCGGCGGCCGAGGTCCGGAACCCATGCCCGCCCAGCAGCGCCCTCCCAGACGGATGCCACTGGATGTCGCCCATTCCCTCCAGAAACACGCCCGGATCCTGCAGCGAGCGAGCCGTGATGCCGCGACGGGCGAACCAGTCGGCCACCACCGCCACCTCGGGCCGACGCTCGGGCCACCGCATCTGCGACAGCAGCACCTCCCGAGCGCCATCGGCAGCCACGAAGGGAAAGCACTGGTTGGCGACGAACACGAGGTCGGACAACCCCTGAACCGCCTCGAGCACCTCCACCACCAGACCCAGCTCCTGGTAGACCGACCTCAGCGCCTCCCACTGATGCCTCGCCGCCACGCGATCGATGGTGCCCACGGCACCGGCCATGTGCGGATTGATCACGTAGGTGACATCGAAGAAGGTGGGCTCGGCGAGGAGCACGGCAGACGCCGCCACGAATACCCCCACGGACGTCCTGACTGACTACACCATGGACCGTCGACTGCCTAGCGGAGCCCGCTCCGTCGGCGGAGAAACCAGCCAACCCCAGAGAACAAGGCCACGAGGATCGCCAGCAGAGGTGCGCGCCAGAGCGCTGTCTCCCGGACTTCCTGCACCGTGCGCGCTGACGACGGATCCGTCAGGACCTCCCCCAGCGTGCCTGCCTCGTGGAACGCACCCTGGGTGCTCGCGGCCAGCCAGGTCAGGAAGGCGGTGTCGGGCGCCACCTCGTCGACCTCGGGATCCCGCGTGGTCACGGCGAACACGGTCTGCGCCGTGCCCACGGGCTCCCCGTCCACCGCTACGGCGACGTCCACCCGATGGGTTCCGCTTCGCTGCGCGGGGATGGTGATCACCGCTTCGCCGTCGGGGTTGGTCCGCCCCTTGAGCTGCGACGTGCGGCCCTCGTTGTCGAGGGCCACCTCCACGTTGGCCCCCGGCAGCGGCGCAAAGCCCGGATCCCGGGCTCGTACCACCACGCGCACGTCCTCCCCCACCGCGTAGTTCTCCCGCGGCGTGTCCACGGTGACTCGGGCGGTGGTGGAGTCCTTCATGAGCCAGCGGATGGCGTTCTTCCAGAAGCGCAGGTAGGCCTGGTTCCCGCGGCCCTCGGCGGCCTCGGACAGCGACCAACGCCACGACGCATCCACGGTGAGCGCCATGGACCGCCCCTGCCCCACCTCCTGCACCGTCAGCACCGGCAGCGGGTTGCCCGCCTTGTCGGAGGCGGTGGGATGGGTCAGCAGCACCGCCGCGTCGGGGCGCGCCGACGCCACCACGTTGGTGCCGTCCATGGTGTGCATACGCTCCCACCACAGCTGGTTCTCCACCGGATCCGCCACCAACCGGGTGACCGGATGGCGGCCACCCTCCGCGGTGAGATCGGGCCTGAACGGCCGCTCGTCGGGCACGTTGTCTTCGGGGGCACTCGACAGCTCCACCGGCAGGACCTCGGCCAGCGGCGTGCCACCGTAGTTGCCCAGCCCGAAGGACCGATCGCCACCGACCATCACCAGCGCCCCGCCGTCGTCCACCACGTAGCGACGGAGGTTCTCCAGCAGCTCCGAGGAGCGGAAGTCGAAGTACGGCTGGTAGTCGAAGTTCTGGAAGACGACGACGTCGAACGTCCACAGATCCTCGGCGAACAGCCGCTCGTAGGGGAACTGGATGAGCGACAGCTCGCGGTCGCTGTACTGGGTGAGCAGATCCCGCGGCGTGCGCAAGATGAAGAACGACACCAGCTGCACGCTGGGATCCCCCTTCAGGAAGCGCCGGAGGAACTTCACGTCCCACGACGGTGCCCCCGCCACCTGCAGCACCCGGATCCGATCCCGCACCACCTTCACCACCACGGGCATGGCATTGTTGGCGGGCACGGCGTCGCCCTCGTACACCGGCACCGACACCGCGTAGGCGAAGCGCCCGGCGTCCTCGGCCACCACCTCGAAGCGCACGGTGCCTGCCCCCTGCTCGTCCAGGGTGACGCGCTGCTGCGTGATGGTGGAGCCGTCGCGCGTCAGCGTGACGGGCACGGTCCGACCGGCGAAGCCGAGCCCGTCGATGCGCGCGGTGATCGCGAAGGGGGCTCGGATGAAGGCATAGCCGCCGGTGTCGATGTCGCGCACCGCCAGATCCAGCACGTCGGTGACCTCACCCACGCCGAACACCGTCAGGGGGCCAGGCAGCTCGGGGGCGTGGGGGCGCTCCTCGCGAAGGTAGCGGCGGCGCAACAGCCCGCGGTCGAGCCCGTCCGACACCACCACCACCGACGCCAGCTGCTCCCCCGCCACCCGCTCCGACAGCGCGTCCAGCGCACCCTCGAGGTCGGTACCGGGCAGATCGTAGGACTCGGGCTGCCCCACGGCCAGATCGTCGCCGAAGTGGAAGATCTCCACCTCACCGACCTGCCGTCGGACGTGCCCCACGATGCGCTCCACCGCATCCGAGCGGGGCGTTCCCTCCTCCAGGATCGCCATGGATCGGCTGGCATCCACCAGGATCACCGAGCGCCCCTCCTCGATGCGCCCCTCCTCCTCGACCCACACGGGCCCAGCCACGGCGAGCACGATGCCCGTCAGTGCCAGCGCCCAGCAGGTCAGCTCCCCCACGCGCGCCGCCACGGACCGAATGCCCCAGGAGGCGGCCACGAGCGCCGTGCCGGCGGCCACCACTGCCAGGATCACGGCCCAGTCGGGAGCCGTCCACTGCAGGGTGCCCTCCGGCCCCATCTGTCCGCCGAGCAGCCACGCCATCATTCGAGGCGACCCTCCCGCATCAGCGCACGCACGTGGGCCTGATCCTTCTTGTAGTTGGCCGTGAGGCTGTACATCACCAGGTTGATGCCGAGCTTGAGCGCCTCGCGGCGCTGGTGCTCCCCACCGGGCACACAGGAGTGCACGGGACGCCCATCGCCCCCGCGGTCCAGCGCCCCCGACAGGTCGTTGCGACAGTAGATCACCGGCGTGACGTTGCCCACCGTCACCCCCTCGAGGTAGTCGAAGCGGTCGAGGCGCCCCAGCGGCCGCTTGAGCAGGAAGAACGTCCGGTACACGCTGTGATCCGTCGGCAGACGCCCCAGCTGACGGGTGGGGAACAGCCGGCGGACCAGCGCGCGCACGGCCTGGTCGAAGGGCCCCTTCGCCGAGGCCGTGACGTCGTCGATGAGCAGGAAGCCGCCGTACTGCAGGTAGCGCTCGAGCTGCTCGGTGGCGGCGGGGTTGGGCTGAGTGAAGCCGTCGTTGCCGAGCAGGATGCAGAAGGGATGCTGGAACAGCTCCGGATCGTCGGGAGGCAGGCGCACGTTGCGCTCCTCGCACTCCACCGAGGTGGTGCCCTCGACCTCGTAGAGCAGCCGCTTCCAGGCGTTGGGCCGCGACAGCGTGCCGCTGCCCAGATCCAGCTCGCACATGTCCACGCGGGTGGGGCTGCCGAATCCCAGGGCGCTACTCGGCAGGGCGAGGCTTGCTCCCAGCCCTGCGAGCACGTCGCGACGCCGGGTCATGCTCCACCCCGCACCGCCACCAGCGACGACGTCACCAGCAACCCGAAGGCCAGCCACAGCAGGGGCCGCGACAGGTCGACGTGGCGCATGAGCAGGTCGGGTGCGAGCTGTCGCTCCACCTCGGCCACCGAGTCGTAGCGCTTCACGTCGCTCTCCAGCGGGTCGGTGTTCACGGCCACGTAGGCCAGGGGCGGCGCGCTCTCGAGCTCGAGCCGGTAGGCGCCCGCAGACTCGGGCGTGAAGGTGAGCTTGGCTCCGTCGATGCGGCTGCGCACCTCGGTGCCGTCGGGCCCCACCACCGAGGGCTCCAGGGTGAGATCGGGCAAGCCGATCACCACGGGCTGGCCCACCACACCGTCGAACCGGGCAGCACCGCTGCCGGCCTCGCCCCCGAGGTAGGAGACCAGGCGCTGCACCAGCGGCATGAACACCGACTGCAGCGGCAGGTTCCCCCAGCCCAGGTCCACGGTGCCGGTCCAGACCATCACGCGCCCTTGACCGATCCGGCGCTCGACCAGCGCGGGCAGGCCGTTGTCGTAGCTAAGGACGGTGCGCAGCTCGTCTCCATCTCGGTAGGGCTCGAAGGTGAGCAGCGTGTGGCTGCGGATCCGCGAGAAGGAGCCCCGCCCCCCGCGACGGAAGGGCAGGAACATGGGCTCTTCCACGTCGGGCAGGGCCACGGGCACCCCCTCTTCCCCCGGTGAGGCGACGGAGCGCGGCTTGCGGAGGGGAGCAGGCAGGATGCTTCCCAGCGCGGCGTTGTACCGGTCGGCGGTCACGTTGTCGCCGCCGGTGACCACCAGGTTGCCTCCGCGCCGTACGAACTCCGTGAGCCGAGGCCCGAAGGAGCGTGGATCGGCGACGTTCGCGAGGAACACCACGCGATGCACGTCTGGGTCGAGGTTCGACAGCCCCACGGGCGTGGTCACGTCCAGCGTGACCCCGGAGCGCACACCGCCCCACGGCGCGAGCGCCCGCTCCAGGAAGTAGATCTCCGACCGCGTGGGCGTGTCGCCCGGATCGCCGTCCACCACCAGCACCCGCGACGCCCCCACCCGCGGGAGGTGGAAGTAGCGGGCGTCGTCGAGGGCCAGATCGGGATCGTCGCACCGCACCTGCCCCACCCCACCCCGAGCTTCCGTGGGAATGGTGATGCGCTCTTCGGCCTCCCCCGCGGGGGGCAGGTCCACGAAGATGGGGATGGAGGCACCATCGGGCAGGGTCACCTCACACCCCACCTCGATGGGATCGGGGCCGTAGTTGGCCACGCGCACCGTGACCGCTCCACCCTCCAGTCCGTCGCCGTACTTCGCGCCCGTCACCGCCACGTTGCGGGGCGGATCGGCGAAGGTCCCCTGCGGGATGATGGCCGAGCCCGCCTCCACCAGGTGGGCGATCTCGGCGGTGGCCTCGGCCACCATGTTGGGACCCGCCTCGTCGGAGAACAGCAGCACCTCACCCGGCTCCCCACCCAGGAGCCGCCGCGCCTCGAGCAGCGCGCCGCGCAGATCGGAGGCCCCCGAGGTGGGCTGCAGCGCCTGGATCTGCGATACCACCCGGGCATGGTCTCGCGTCATGGAGCTGGTGAGGCGTAGCGCGTCGTCGTCGAAGGCCACGAGCCCCACGGCCACGCCCTCCGGCAGGTCCTGCACCACGTCGATGGCTCGCTCCCGGGCCTGCTGCAGCAACGTGGTGCCGCCCTGAAGCAAGCTCATGGACAGCGACCGGTCCAGCAGCAGCACCACCTGACCGCTGGCGCCGTACTCGGGCACGGCCCCCTGGTACGACAAGCGAGGTGCGGACACCGCCATCACCAGCGCCGCCACGGCGAGCATCCGGATCAGCAGCAGCCACGGGTCCTTGACCCGACGCCGACGGCGCAGCCGCTTGACGACCCGCTGAAGCAGCAGCATGGCGCCGAAGGCGCGGCGCTCCCGCGGCGTCTGCCGTGCGAGGTGGGCCAGCACCGGCAGGGCCACCAGCACGCCGAGCCCGAGTGCGAGGGGGGCGAGCAGCGAGAGGCTCACGGAGGCTCCACGTCGAGGCTACGGTCGAGCACCGCGGCTCGGATCACCTGGTCCATCGGCAGATCGGTGGGCACGGGCAGGTATCGTCCGCCGTGGCGCACCACACCGCCGCGCACCTCCTCCACGTACTCGCGCACCACCTCCGACAGCGCCGATGCCGCTCCCGAGGGATCCACTGCCAGCTCCGTGCCGTCCTCGGGGCTGTAGAACAGCGCGGGGGTCCGGTAGTCCGACGCCGCTGCAAAGGGGCTGCTCGCGGTGCCGCCCTGACCCAGCGTCCACTCCTGTCGATCGTACAGGTGGAAGAGGCGCACGTCGGCACCACGCCGCGCAAAAGCCGCCAGCGCGGGCAGCCAGCGGCTGGGCTCCTCCATGCCGTCGGTGATCACCGCCACCCAGGAGCGGCGGCGGATGCGGCTGCCCACCCGATTCAGCGCAGGCCGCAGATCCGCAACCCCCCCAGGGACCGCAGAGGCGAGCTGCATGAACAAGCGCTGCAGCTGGTTGCGCCCGGCGCGTGGCGGCAGGGAGCGATGCTCGATCCCGCTCCCGGCCACGATCTCCAACCCCACTGGCTCCCCGTGACGATGCAGGAAGTACAGCAGCGTGGCCGCCAGCACCAGCGCGTAGGACGCCTTGCCGTGCTCGAGATCCGGACGCTCGACGCGCCCCGCGCTTCCCGTGCCGAGGTCCCCCGACAGGTCCAGCACCACGGAGCACGGAAGCTCCGTCTCGGTCTCGAACCGCTTCACGACGAACCGATCGGTGCGTCCGTAGACGCGCCAGTCCAGCCCGCGCAGATCCATGCCCGGCAGGTACTCCTGGTACCCAGCGAACTCCACCGCCTGGCCCACTCGCAGCGAGCGGTGCTCCCCCTGCAGGATCGACGCCGCCAGCGTGCGAGCCTTCAGGTGGAGGTGCCTCACCCGCGACAATACGACGGCATCCCAGACCGGCTGCTGAGCGCTCAGCCGACCTCCTCGAGGATCTGAGCCACCACGTTGTCGACGCTCACGCCGGCAGAGTCCGCCTCGAAGTTCAACAGCACGCGGTGGCGCAGCACTGCCGCCGCCACGGCTCGCACGTCGTCCTCCGTGGGTACCTCGTTTCCGCGCAGCGCCGCCCAGGTCCGCGCTCCGATGGCCAGGTACTGGCTCGCTCGGGGTCCGGCCCCCCAGCGGATCCAACGGGTGGCGTCCAGACCGGACCCCGGGCGGGTGGCCGTGGCCAACTTCACGCAGTAGCGAACCACGTCGGGGTTGGCGGGCAGGCGCCTCAGCACCGTCTGGAACTGAAGCAGCTCCTCCAGCGTGAGCACCGGCTCGGCGTGCCCCAGCTCACCCACCGTGGTGCGCCGCACGATCTCCTCTTCCTCCTCCACGCTCGGGTACCCCACGGGCACCGAGAACATGAAGCGGTCCTGCTGGGCCTCGGGGAGCGGGTAGGTACCTTCCTGCTCGATGGGGTTCTGGGTGGCGAACACCAGGAACGGCGGCTCGAGCTCCCAGGTGCGCCCCGACGCCGTGACGGCGCGCTCCTGCATGGCCTGGAGCAGCGCGGCCTGGGTCTTCGGCGGGGTGCGGTTGATCTCGTCGGCGAGGAGCAGGTTGGTGAACACCGGCCCCTGCACGAAGCGCATCTCGCGCTTGCCGGTGCTGCGGTCCTCCTCCAGCACGTCGGTCCCCGTGATGTCCGACGGCATGAGATCCGGCGTGAACTGGATGCGGCCGAAGCGAACGCCCACCGCCTCCGCCACCGTGTTCACCAGCAGCGTCTTGGCCAGACCCGGAACGCCCACGAACAGGCAGTGCCCGTCCGCGAACAGCGCCGTGAGCATCAGCTCCACCACGTTCGTCTGGCCCACCACCACCTGTCCGATCGACGCCAGCAGCGCCTCGCGGGTGGGAGCCAGGCGCTCGAACAGCGCCACATCGTCCATCTAGGTGTCCTCCAGTGCCGACCGGACGGCCGCGGTCAGCGCCTCGTAGGCATTTTCTCCAGCACCGACCACCACCTCCACGATGCGGCCCTCGCGGTCCACCACGAAGGCGGTGGGTAGCGAGGCCACCTCGAAGAGATCGGCGGTGTTGCGCCCTTGGTCGATGCCGATGCGGTACGGCACCGGACGACGCTTCAGGAACGGCTTGACCCGCGAGGTGGGCTCGTCGGTCAGTCCCAGCACGACCAGTCCGTCGGCCTCGTGGGCCTCGTGCAGCTTCGCAAGCTCCGGCATGGCCTCGCGGCAGGGGCCGCACCAGGTGGCCCAGAAGTCCAGCAACAGCACCTTGCCCGCGAAGTCCGACGACCGAATCGGGTTGCCGTTCAGGTCGAGGGCAGCGACCAGCGGCATCTTCTCCCCCACCCACTTCTCCCGATAGGCCTCGCGCGCTCCGCTGGCCTCCACGTGTCGGTCGTAGGTGGGTAGCTCGAACTCGCCCTCGCGCGTGTGCACGGGCTCGCGATCCACATCGTCGCCCCCGCGACGACGGATCCGCAGTGCCCCCTCGTGGCGAGCCACGCCCTGCTCGTCGCCGAGCGCTCGGTAGGCCTCGAGGAGCGACTGATGCGACTCCGGATCGAAGGGATGGATGGCCACGGCCTCCAGCAGCGCATCGCGCGCCTCGGTGTGCCGCTCCTGCTTCAGATACACCTGGCCCAGGGTCTTGTGAGACAGCGCGAACTCCGGGTAGTCCCGCAGCGACATCTCCAGCGCCATCTTGGCAGGTCCCAGCTTGCCCAGCTGCAGGTTGGCCTGCGCGATCCGGTTCGACAGGATCGGGCTCGGGGGCTCGTTGTCGGGCACCGCCTTGGCGTACTCCACCAGCGACGCCTCCACCTCGCCCGCCTCTCGCAGGATGTCGCCCAGGGTCACGTAGCGGGCCAGATCCTGCCGCTCCGCGAGCACCGGATCGAGGTCCATGTCGTCGCCGCCGTCCAGCACGGTGGGCAGCTCCTGTAGGTGCCGCTCCACCAAGGGTTGACGCGCGATCCAGGCCCGCCACTCCGAGATCATCTCGTCGAAGTCGGTGGCACCGACGGCCGTGGCAAGCGCCTCCTTGGGGTCCATGCCTCGGCCCACGGCGGGCAGGGTTCGCAGCAACACCCCGTCGCCACCGCGCTCGAAGCAGTACTGCATCAGCGTGGCCAGCTGCGCGTAGGCCAGCGACGCACGCTCCGCCGACGGGAGCTTGGCCAGCGAGGGGTGCATCTCCTCGAAGGTGACGAGGTCGTCCTTGCGGATGGCCTGCGCCAGCAGCCCTTGCTGCCGAACGGTGAGCCGGAACCGATCCTGCCCGTCGCGCCAGCGACCGTCCAGGTACTTCGCGATGGCCTCCTGAAGCCACACGGGAGCACGGTCGGTGGTGTGGTGCGCCACCACGAGGTGGATGTACTCGTGGGCGATGGTGTCCTGCCAGGCGTAGCCACGCGGGAGCGCCCGGGGGCTGGTCACCAGCAGCTTGCCCCACTTCGCCAGGCCCACCACGCCAGTGGTGTAGACGTCCTCGGCCTTGAGGCTGCTGGCCCCGATGAAGGAGCGACCATCGGGGTACAGCTCCACGTAGGTGTTGCCCGGAGGCGACCCACCCAGCAACGGGGCGATGTGCTCGTCCGAGGCGCGCACCGCGGCCATGGCGTCGGGCCAGAGCATGGCGTCGACCCCTGGGCGGAATCGCACCACGAAGCGCCCCTGCTGCTCCTGGACCCAGTTCGCCGTGGCGTAGAGCGTGCGCTCGTACAGCGCCTGCTCCTCGTAGCGGTCGGTGAAGCCGTTCTCCACCGCCTTGACCATGGTGTCGTAGGCCTCGGGGTAGCGGCCCTCCTGGAAGTAGGTGTGGGCCAGCGCAGCCAGCACGTCACCGTCCTTGCTGTCCGACGCGCTCAGGTCCTCGAGCAGATCGTGAGCACAGGCGACGTCGAGGCGATCCAGACAGCGCCGGACCTCCACGGGGTAGGCGGACCAGGCCGAGGTGGCCCACAGAGCGAGGATCGTAGGCGTCACTGGTGCACCAACTCCTCGTAGTAGCGCTGCTTCATGGCGCGGTACTCCTCGGGGACCTCCCCCTCCATGCCCTCGAGCAGCGCCCTTCGGTACTCCTCGGGGGTGCGGAACTCCTCTCGACCCGGGATCTCCAGGTTCAGGCTCTCGTTGGGCATCTCGTTGGAGTCGCGCTGGCCGTCGTTGTCGGAGCGACTGCCGTCCTCGGGGCGACGGCCCGACATCTGCTGAGCCTGTTGGCGCGCCTGCTCCTGCGCTTGCTCGATGGACTCGATGGCGTCGCGGATGCGCTGCGCGGCAACCCCCTGTGACCCCTCGGCCTGCATGAGCTGGCCTCCCTCGAGGTCCTGCCCCGCCTGGTCCATGCGCTCGGAGGCTTCGTCCAGGGCTTCCTGCATGCCCTCGGGCTTCACCGGAAACTGCTGCTGGAGCTGCTTGGCGTCTTGTTGTGCCTGCTGCAGCCGGTTGTCGAGATCTCGCTGACGGTCCTGCATCTGTTGCGACTGCTGCTGCGTCTGGGGATCGCTGCGCTGCTGCGACTGCTGCAGCTTGTCCAGCAGCTCCTGGATCTGGTCGAGCTGCCGCATGAGGGAGAGCAGCTCCGTGGTCCCCGGACCCGGGATGGGACGACCCGAGCGACGCTCCATGTCCAGGGCACGCATGGCCGCCCCCCAGGCCCGACGCCCCGTGACCACCGCCCCGACGGCACCCCTGGGGTCCCTCACCCCGATGGCCGCCTCCAGATCCTCCGCCTGCTCACGCCCCGCAGCGGCTCGCTCCCGCTCGTAGAACGCACGTCCGTTGGACTCGAGACCCTCGCCGTAGGCCGCCGCGGAGGCACTGTGCTCCGCCGCCCGACGCTCGAGCTCCTCCCACAGCTTGGCCATCTCCTCCGACCCGGACGTGTCCTGCTCGCGTAGGGCCTGCACCTCGGCCTGCAGATCACGCTGCTCCTGCTCCAGCGCCTGCAGCTCCTCCTTGAGGGCATTCGCCGCGTCCTGTTGCTGCTCTCCTTGCTGCTCGCGACGTGACAGCTCGTCCTTGATCCCCTGCCCCATCTCCTGGACCAGCTGGCTCAAGCGCTCCATCAGCTCACGCGCCTCGTCGAGGCGTCCCTCCGCGATGGCCTCGCGGATCTCCTCCATGAGGTTCTGCGCTTCGTTCTCGCGGGTGTTCAGGAACTCGCGCAGCCCCCCGTCCTCCAGCTTCGCCGCCTGTGCCGCGAGCTGGTCGAGCATGCGCTCCAGCTGATCGAGCTTGGACAGCAGCTCCTGCGTGTCGGCGTCGTCCTCGGAGAGCAGCTGCTCCAGCTGGTCGGCCATCCGCTCCAGATCGTCGGCCTGCTCCGCGATGTCGCGCAGCGCCGCGTTCCGCTGCATGCGATGGAACGCCAGGATTCCGTCCTCGAGGGCGACCACCGCCTCGTCGCGCAGCTCCGAGGTGGCCTGGAACGCGTCGTCGCTCGGAACCTCCCGCGAGCCCGGAAGGAAGGAGACCTGGGTGAAGCGCACCAGGTCACGCCCCGTGTCGATCACGCGCTGCGCCACCGCCCGGTCGTGGGTGTCCGACGCCATGCCCGACCACACCGCCTCCACCTCGTCGACGAAAGGCTGATAGCGCAAGGCCACGGCCTCTCCCCAGGTCGCCAGCTCCCCCGCACGCTCCCCCGGAGGCCAAGGCTCCGTGAGGAACCGAGCCAAGACGGGGATCATCTTCCCGAGCAGCTCGTCGCGACGCTCCTCGGCGCGCTGATCGAGGCCCTCGGCCCCCAACACCACGATCTCCACCTGACGGGAGACCCCTCGCTTGGACCCCGACACGGTGTCGTTGTCCCACGCCACCACCGACAGCTTGGCGCGGTCCCCCGGCTTCAGGCCGAGCTCCTTCGGAGTTCGGGTCAGGGCGCCGCTCACCTCGGCCTTGCGCCGCTCGGGGCGCTCCAGCACCCGGTCGAGCTCCTTGCCGTCCAGCGCGAGCTTGACGGACCGCACGCCGTAGTCGTCGCGGGCGCGCCACAGGATGCCGATCCGACCGTCGAGCGCGACCTCGAGCACGTCCTGCTCCCCAGCGTCCAGCATGACCTCGGGCGGCAGGTCGTCCTGGGGCAGGATCCGGAAGTCTCGGGAGGAGCGGGGCTCGCCGTCACGGTAGAGCAACAGGCTGTAGGTGCCCTCCTCCTTGCCGATGGCGAACGCCCCACGCAGGCTGCGCCCCTCCTCGTCGAGGGTGGCTTCCAGGGCCTCGTCGTACGCCACCAGACCCACGGCCTCCACCACCTCGGCAGAGCGCGCCTGCACCTCGACTTGGGTGCCCGGCGGCCCGTGGACGTCGCCCGTGGAGTTCGGGACCTCCTTGGGGGGAAGGCCCGTGTAGTCGGGGTAGGTGTAGCGGATCATCAGGTCGCCGACGCGAGCCTCGTCGACGGGCGCCTCGACATCGGGCCCCACCACCTCTGCGCGCGCCGAGGATCCGGCGGCCCAGAACGCAGCCAGTGCGCGAGGCCCTCCCGAGGCGATCAGCAGCAGCGGCAGGCCCACCCCCCACATGAGCGACGCAGCCACCGCCCACGTCAGCGAGGGCCGCACGTCGTGCACCTCGGCCGCCTCCACCCCGTCGATGTGTCGCGCGGCACGGGTGACCACCAGCTCGCGCAGCGCATCGCTGGTCCCCGGCGCCGCGTCGTCCGATGCGTCCACCGCCGTGATCAGACGCCCCCGCAGCTCGGGAAGCAGGGCCTCCACCTGGCGTGCCTGGCGAACGCCGTCACCCGAGCTCGCCCACTCCAGCAACAGCGGGAGCGCCACGGCGATCCAACTGCCCACCCCGGCGAGGACCACCACCACGAGGGTGGCCACCCCTCGGTCCATCGACGTCACCGACGCGATCACACCCAGGGCGAGCACCGCGAGCAACAACAGCGCAGCACGCGCCACGACGCGCACCAGCAACAGCGCTCGCTCGCGGCGCACCAGGGACGCGACGAAGCGTCGGATGCGATTGGCGTCCTCTGCCACGCGCTCTCCCACCCGGTGGTTGGTCCACCGAGGAGGCTAACCCCGCGGACAACCGGTGTTCGGCTGCGTGACGAGGGATGACACGCCTTGGCCGACATCGCTGGGCCCCTGTGACCAGAATCGGTCCGCACCGGCTGGACTGCTCGGCAAGGGTGCGCTACTGTACGGATGTTCATCCAAACAACCGTCCAGTGAGGCCGTTCCGTGGAAGATCTGTCCCCCCGCCAACGGGAGCTCATCGAGTTCCTCCTCTCCTAGGTCGAGCAACGGGGTGTCGTTCCGAGCTACCGCGAGATCGGTGCTGCCCTGGGAATCGGCTCCACCAACGCAGTGAGCGACCACCTCAAGGCCCTCATCCGCAAGGGATACGTGGAGCGGGTGGGCCGGCCGGGCAGGCCCCGCTCCCTCCGGCTCACGGAGCGTGCCACGGCAGGCCTGGAGTCCACGACCGTCACCTCCGTGCCGGTCCTGGGTCGGATCGCAGCCGGTGTGCCGCTCCTCGCCGAAGAGAACTATGAGGGCTCGATCCGGGTGGACCAGGGCATGCTGCCGCAAGGCGGCAAGGTGTTCGCCTTGGTGGTCACTGGCGACTCGATGATCGAAGACGGCATCTTCGACGGCGACACCCTGTTCGTGCGCCAGAAGAACTCGGCGCGCGACGGTGAGATCGCCGTGGTGATGGTCGACGGCGACGCCACCGTGAAGCGGCTGTATCGCGAGGGCCCGCAGCTGCGGCTCCAGCCAGCCAACGCAGCGATGGAGCCCATCTACGTCGACGCCGACTCGGGAGACGTGGATGTCATCGGAGTGGCCGTCGGCGTGTACCGCCGCATCTGACGGTGCGCAGCCTCAGGGTGCGCCGCGCGCAGCGCTCGACGAGGATGCGCCGGGCAGCTGTCGGTAGGTGACTCGCGCCCGAGCCACCTCGCGATGGCGCCCGCTGGGATTCCGCCCCTCCACCACGACGCGGACCTGAAGATCACCGATGGACGCGTCGTGCACCCCCGTACCGATGGCTCCGTAGCCCGCCTGGACGAGCTCGCGCCTCTCGCCACAGCCCACGTCCGACACCGTCATGAACGGCCACCCCAAGAACGTCCGCCAACGACGGCTCGCGAACGCATTCGTCTCCACGATGAGCGAGGCACACCCCTCGGGGTCGAGGCTGGCGCCTCCAGGCTCCGTCACGATGGCCGTGTAGGCGGGTGGTGCCGGGACCACACGCAGATCCGTGTTCTCCAGCTGGCGAGCGGGCGTTGCCAGGGCCCTTCCCACGTCGGGAACGGGGTCGAACAGCGCCACGTCGGGTTGACTCGAGTTGGCCACCAGCTTGGTGCCTCCCTGCCGTCGGCCCGGGGATCGACGGACCGCGTCCGCCAGGACCCTACGCTCGGAGGGCAGCCACAAGCCGTCGGGGTTGCCCGCGTAGAAGGTGATCACGTCGTCCACCAGGGCGCGGTGCCCTACGGCGGACAGGGCGATGGCCACTGGCTTGCCCTCCACGATGCCTTCCAAGCGCAGGTCGTTGATGCAGCCGAAGGACAGGGGACGGATGGTGCCGTCCGACATCAGCGCCTGCTTCTTGATGCCCTCGAAGGCCTCGTCGCAGATCACGTAGTGCACCGGGCCGTCGACGCCCCTGTCTGCCAGGAAGCCCGCCAGGTGGTCCTTGTTCTTCAGCACGAAGCGAGCGACTCGAAGGTCCTTGGACCGGACCTTGCGGACCGTGCCTGCTCCGCCGTTGGCGTCGTGGCCTCCTGCGGGCTCTTCTTGCGGGGCCAGCGGCTTGAGCAGCTCGTCCAGCGCGCCTCCCCCAGTGATGGACTCCACGTAGTACACGACAGGGCCGTCGTGGTCGCGAAGCTCGTAGCCGTCGGGCCCCAACACCCACAGCGTGCCGTTGCACTCCAGTACGGGGAATCCCTGGCTCTCCTCCGGCTTCGGAGGCAGGTTGCACCGCTCGGGAAAGTCGCCGAGCACCTTCCACTCCGGTGTGCCCTTCGCCGTGCGGCCCTCGAAGGTGATCACCGCGCCCCGATCGTCAGCGATGTCGAGCCAGACCTCGGACACCCCGTTGTAGTCGTGATCCGTGACCGAGCGGATCGACAGGTCGACCACCAGCAACCCTCGCTCTCGCAAGAACCAGGTCGGCACCGGGATGATGTCGTAGGCAGCGCCCTCCACCACGATGGGCTCGGGGGCGACCAGCCGCAGCGGCTCCCCCCCTCCTCCGAAGACCCAGGTGAGCCCGGCCAGCAGCGCCGCGAAGGCCACCATGGCGATGGAGAACGCGCCCACGGCGTTCATCCACTTCGGCATCCGGTTCTGGCTGCGGACCTCGAAGACCGTGTCGCCGAAGCGAAGCTTGGTGTTGACCCCGATGGGCCTGGAGTCACTGGTGATGCAGACGCCGTCGACCCACGTGCCCGTCGCTGACCCCAGATCCTCGATGATGTAGCCACGCCGCACGTCATAGACGATCTGTGCATGCCGGATGCTCACCAGCGGATCCAGGAGCTTGAGCCCCTTGGTGGTGCGCCCGATCAGCAGCGGCTGCTCGTAGGGCACCGGGTGGGTCGAGCCCTTGTCGATGTCTTCCCCGTCCACCGCGTAGAGGATGAGCTCCACGGGCTTCGTGGGGGTGGGTTTGGAACGTGCCATGGACGGAGATCCCATCAGACCCCTCGTTTGTACCCCAAAGCTGCCCCCGTTAGGGCAACACGAAGGGCAAAACAGCCCCGACCATCGGCCACGGCCCACGATAGACCCCAACCTTCGAGGGGGTCACCCGACTGCCCCAGCGAAGGAGCCACATGGCGCGAGGTAGCCCCCAGGTGCAAATGGCCTTTCCCACTCCGGTGGGTTGGCAACGCACGCTGCTCATCGCACTGGTCGTGGCATACGTGGTCGAGCTCGTGTTGTTCAACGTCGACGTTCCCATCTACGCGCTCCTGCCCTGGCACGCACCGTCACAAGGGTTTGCCTTCTGGCAGCTGGTCACGCGCTTCGTGGTGCAGGGCAATCAAGTCATCGGCGTGGTGATGTCGTTGCTGGTGCTGTACCTGTTCCTGCCCTCCGTGGAGACGATCATCTCCAAGGAGAACCTGGGACAGGCGGTACTGGCCGGAGCGGCGGGGGGCACCCTCCTACCATTCCTGCTCGACATGTCCGGCATGCTCTCGGACGCAGCCCCCCTACTGGGATGGTCGCCGCTCCTCCTCGTCCTGTTCGCCATCGTGGGCATCGCCAGACCCGACAGCGACATCTTGCTGATGTTCGTGCTGCCGGTGAAGGCGCGCATCTTCCTCTGGGGCTCCCTGGCTTTCGCGCTGATCTTCGTGCTGGCCTCGCAAGGAAGCCGGCCGTCCTTCGAGATGTTGGGCGTGTGGATCGGAAGCGTGGGCTGGTGGCATTGGCTCGGCCCGGGACGGGCAAGGCGCGAGCTGATCCAGCAGGCGGCGGGGATCGAGCGGGAGCTTCGGCGGTTCGAGGTGCTGGAGGGAGGTCGCTCCCAGGAAGGCAGCAACGGACCCGACGACGACTGGGTGCACTGACCGGTGGCCTCCGCTCCGTCCGGTGAGGCACGCGGCACCCCCACCGAGCTCGATGCCTTCCTCAAGCCGGTGGTGGGACTGACGGCGGTGGTGCTGGTGCTCCCCGTCACTGTGGCGTTGATGTGGTTCGGCGCATGGTGGTGGTTGCCCGTGCCCACCATTCTGGCCGTCGTCGCCTACGAGGGCTTCTTCCGGTCTCGGGGCGATCGACCCACGTCGCTGCACTACGACGCAGACGGCCTGCACCTACAGGACCCCATTCGGGGCTCCGACCTGCAGGTGAAGGCGGAGGACGTGTACCTCGCAACGGTGTTCTGGCGCAGGCGGAGCAGCGGCAGTCAGGTGGTGCTGATGCTCGCCTCGAGCACTGGGCCTCAGTTCGCGGTGCAGCTCCACCTGCCCACGGCAGCGATCCCAGGGCGCTGGGACGTGGACGTGGACGAGATCGATGAGCGTCTCGGCGGCCAGGCGGGAGTGCTTCGGGCCGTGGCGCCGCTGGAGCGCACCGCCCGCCAGACCTTCACCGACGCGGGGCTCTTGGCCTGGGTGCAGCAGCGGTTCGAGTCCGGTGCCCTCGAGCGCTCGGGACTGCGGGTGTGGCGTGGCGAGGCCCCCCCGCTGTCGCCCTTCGGGTTCCACATCGGCGAGCGCGATGCGTGGCTCGTGCTCGAAGGCACCCGCTGGTCGCTGCGCGACGCCGATGGAGCGCCCCTCGACGAAGGAGCGCTGTCTGCGATCACCGCAGCCCACGTGGTGCGGCGCGCCATGCTCCTGGTACCCACCGAGGAGGGCCCCGAAGAGGAGCTCACCACCATCGACGGCCTGGCGCTCACCCTCCCTTCCGACGAGGGCGACGCCCTGCGCATCCGCTTCCCCGCGCCCCAGGTCGCGCAGACCCTGCCCACCGAGGCAGCCGCTCCCTCCGATCTGCACACCCACGCGGCCGAGGGGGCGGCGCTGGTCGCACACCTGTGCCGGGTGCTGGACCCCGACCAGCTACCCGACGCGCTGCGAACGCCCGATCCTTGACGCCCTCGCGCGCCGGCCGCTCTTGGAGGGGATACCTTGGTCGACCCCCGAGCCGGATCGGCCAATGACCAAACACCTGTCCGAGGCAGAGCGACGAAGCCAGATCTTGCGTGCTGCGCGGGCCGTCTTCATCGAGAAGGGGTTCTTGGCTGCCCGTGTGGAGGACGTGGCGAAGCGTGCATCCCTGTCAAAGGGAGCCGTCTACTTCTACTTCTCCTCCAAGCGGGATCTGTTCCTCGCGCTGGTGCAAGAGGAGCACGAGGCCACCTACAGCTTCCTCGAGGAAGCCGATCAAGACGGGCGACCGGCAGCCGTCAAGCTGCTCGATCTCGGCCAGAAGTACCTGGACTATTTCGCCGGGCTCAAGTCCCCGCCACGGTTCTTCCTGATGATGTGCGAGCAGGGGATCCGGGACGACGAGATCCGAGAGGAGGTCCAGGCCGTGCATGCCCGGTTCGTGGACGCAGCTGCGCGGATCTTGGCCCAGGGCATGGCGGAGGGCTCCTTCCGCGAGTCGGATCCCCATGCCATCGCCCAGATGCTGAAGGCCCTCATCGACGGTATGGCCGGACAGAGCGCGGTCGGTCTGCGACCCGACAAAGAGAGCCTGATCACCCACGGCATCCAGATGATCCTGCACGGCATCCTGGCACCGGAGACGGCCGCGGCGGTCGACGCGGACGTGCTGGGGTAGACGAACACGTGAACACACCCGCTCCAATTGCGTACGTCGACGGCCGGCGACAGGTCGTCGTGGTGGATCGATCTGGTCAGGTCCAGCTCCAAACCGGCTCCAGCGAGCTGCTGTGGGGCTCCTGGGCCCATGGCGATCCCGAGGACGTCCATTCCTGGCCCACCTGGTCCCCCGACGGGACACGCTTGGCGTCGTTTCGGATCGCCAAGGACGGATCGGGCAGCCGCGTCTGGGTCTCCGACGTCACGGGCGTGGTGGGCGCCGAGGTCGGAGCCATGGGAAGCCGTGTTCCGATCTACCTGCAGTGGTCCAGAGAGGGGGACCGCCTGGCCGTGCTGTCGCAGGACGACCGGGAGCTCGTCCTGCAGCGCGCCGATCCCATCGGCTCGGATCCCGACACCGAGTTGCTCCGCGGAAGCCCACTGTTCTTCTCCTGGCTGCCCCAGGGGCGCCTCGCGGCCTTCGTGGGCGAGGGTCAACCCGCCAAGCCTCGTCTCACGATCCTGTCGATGCACGGCCCTCGACGGGACCTCCCAGGTGCCCCCGGCAACTTCTGTGCACCCGTTCCCCTCCCACGCGGACTCGCCTACGTGGCGCACGTCAACCAGAGCGTGGTGGTGTTGGTGTCGAGCCTCGACGGTGCGCGCGTCAAGCACCTGGAGATGGTGGACGGCCTCGTGGCCTTGCTGGCCTCACCCACGGGCGACCGGCTCGCCCGAGCCATCTCGCCCGACGGGACCGGCTCCCCCTACACGCAGCTCGAGGTCATCGACATCGAGACGGCCCTGTCGGTCCCCGTCACCGACCTGCCGTGCATCGCCTTCTTCTGGCTTCCCGACGGCAGCGGCTTGATCGTGGCCGCCAAGAACGACAACAGCCCGGCCGTCACGTGGTACCGCGTAGGCCTGGACGGGAGCCAGGTGGAGCTGGCTCGGCTCGTGCCGAGCCGCGACATGCGCGTGTACCTGCGCTTCTTCGAGCAGTACGGCCCCTCCCACCCCGTGGTGGATCCCACCGGACAGTCCCTGCTGCTGTGCGGCGCCGATCCCGACGACGCCGACGCCCCCTCGCGGGTGGTCCTGGTGCCCCTCGACGGTCGAGCTCCCGAGGAGGTCGGCCAGGGGCTGTTCGCCTGCTTCGGTCCCAACCCCACCCCGCAGATCCTGGAGCCCTGATGGGCCTTCGACGCCGCCTCTCCGGCCTGATGCAGCGCACGATGTCCGAGGTCCGACGAGTGCTCGACGAGCCAGAGGACGAGCCCCCCACCGAAGAGGTGGGTGCGAGGGACGAGACGAACGTGCTGGAGGAGCGGGTGGCCCAGCTCGAGAAGCGCGTGTCCATGATGATGGGGGCGATCCAAGCCACCACCGCACAGCTCACTCAGGTGAAGACGGAGGTGGCTCAGGCCCAAAACGAGGCAAAGCAAGCCATGCAGCGAGCCACCACGGCCCAGACCACCGCCGAGGCTGCTGCCGACGGTGTCAGCGGCTCTGAAGCACAGCTCGGTGCGCTGATGGAGCGGCTGGGCCGAGCCGGTCCGTGAGTCGGACCACCCGGTCGTCGAGCGCCTCACCGAGGGCGCGGTAGGCGACGTCTGCCGCATCCAGCGCGCCCTCGAGGGGCATCCAGTCGTCGAGGATCCCCACGGTTCCGAGAGCGGCCTCTGCCACGTCCAGTAGATCGGCCAAGATCCGTAGGGCCTCGGAGGGGCCACGCGCGTCCGCGCGCTGCACGGCGCAGAGGAACTGCTCCCCCAGCAAGGCGAGCTCCTGCTTGGTGACCGCACACCACAGCCCGGCGCTGGCCTGGACCAAGGAGTGCACGCAGGCTCGAGCCGCCTCCACCTCGCGACCGATCCGCGCAAGAGCGCGGTGGCTGCGGTGCAGCGCGGGCCATGGCTCGCGCGCAGAGGAAGAGGAGGTTCGAGACTCTGGAGTCATGAACACATCTTCCCACGGAATGGGAACTCACGAACCCAAGATAGGCAATGAGTTTCCACCCGTACTGGAATTGTGTCGATAGCGGGTGGCCTACGGCATCGGCAGGGAAGAACCCTTACACATCGAAGGTCACACCTTGAGCGAGGGGCAACTCGCTGGATCGATTCAGCGTACAGGTCTGCCGACGCATGTAGGCCTTCCAGCTATCGGAGCCCGCCTCGCGTCCGCCACCCGTGTCCTTCTCGCCGCCGAAGGCCCCGCCGATCTCGGCCCCAGAGGTTCCGATGTTCACGTTGGCGATCCCACAGTCCGACCCAGCGTGCGACAGGAACCGCTCGGCTCCCCCGAAGGAGTCCGTGAAGATGGCTGACGACAATCCTTGGTCCACGTCGTTCTGCAGGGCGATGGCCTCGTCGAGGTCGCTGTAGGTGAACAGGTACACGATGGGCGCGAAGGTCTCGTGCTGCACGATGGGCATGTCGTGGCGAGCCCGCACCAGCGTGGGCTGCACGTAGTTGCCCGGCCGGTCCACGCGCTGCCCGCCGCAGAGGATCTCGCCTCCCTGCTCACGGATCGTCACCAGCGCGCGCTCGTACATCCCCACTGCGTCCGCGTCGATCAACGGCCCCACCAGCGTGCCGGGATCGAGGGGATCACCGATGGACAGGGATCCATAGGCCTTGACCAGTCGGTCGGTGAAGTCCGACGCGATGGACTCGTGCAGGAAGACGCGGCGAGTGGAGGTGCAGCGCTGCCCCGCCGTTCCGCAGGCGCCGAAGACGATGCCGCGCAGGGCGAGGTCCAGGTTCGCGTCGCCGTGCACGATGACGGCGTTGTTCCCGCCGAGCTCCAGCAGCGTGCGCCCCAGTCGGCCCGCCACCACCTGGGCCACGTGACGCCCCATCCGCGTGCTCCCCGTGGCGCTCACCAGCGGAATCCTGCGGTCGGCGATGAGCGTCTCCCCCACCGTCGCGTCTTCCCCGATCACCAAGTTCAGCACGCCTCCCCAGCCGTGCTTCTGAAACACCGCATCGCAGATGCGGTGGGTGGCGATGGCCGTCAGCGGCGCCTTCAGGGAGGGCTTCCAGATCATGGTGTCGCCACACACCGCCGCCACCATCGCGTTCCACGCCCACACGGCGTTGGGGAAGTTGAAGGCGGTGATGATGCCGACGACACCCAGGGGGTGCCACTGCTCGAACATGCGGTGGGCCGGTCGCTCGGAGTGCATCGACAGCCCGAACAGCTGCCGCGACATGCCGACCGCGAGGTCCGCCATGTCCACCGACTCCTGCACCTCACCCAGCCCCTCGGACAGGATCTTGCCCACCTCGAGGGTGACCAGGCGGCCCAGATCCTCCTTCTGTGCCCGCAGCGCCTCCCCCACCTCGCGGACGATCTCGCCGCGCTTGGGGGCCGGCAGCTCCCGCCACGAGGCGAACACCCGCTGGGCCTCGGTGATCACCTTCTCGTAGTCGTCCGTCGTCGCCAGCTGGACCTTGGCGATCTCGGTGCCATCCCCCGGGGAGGTCACCCCGATGGTCGAGCCACCAGGGGTGAAGAACCCCGAGGAGGTGGCGGCACCCGAGTTGACGGCTTCGATCCCGAGTCGCGAAAGGAAGTCACGCATCGACGTCTCCACACGCCGGGTCGCCCGCACGACGACTCCGGCTTCGCCCGCTCTTCGGGCAGCGTTGGGCCGGACGGGTATCCGGACAGCCATGGTCCGGCCAACAGGTGATGGTGGGAGCGAGCATGGACCAATCGACTGAATGGAGACGTCGTGCCCGTTCGCCCCCTGACGACGAACCCCTCGGGGTTGTTCGCCGCCCTCGCCAGCCTCGACGACGAGTCTGCTCGCGAGCGCCTCGCCGCCCTGGTCCCCGAGCTGATTCGGCACAACCGCCTCTACCACGAGACGGATGCAGCCGAGATCGACGACCGCACCTACGACATGCTGTACCGCGAGCTCGAGCTGCTCGAGTCGCGGTTCCCGGAGCACATCCGAGACGACTCCCCCACCCGACGTGTGGGGGGCGCTCCGGTGAGCCACCTGGAGCCCTTTGCCCATCGCGTGCCCATGCTGTCCCTGTCGAACGCGTTCTCGGACGACGAGCTGCGAGACTTCGACACCCGGGTGAAGCGGTTCCTGGGAGACGACGCCCCCGAGGATGTGGCCTACGTGGTGGAGCCGAAGCTCGATGGCCTCGCCGCCGAGCTCGTCTACGAGGAGGGCGCGCTGGTGGGCGCGGGCACCAGGGGGGACGGCCTCGTGGGTGAAGACGTGCTGCACAACGTGGTCACGATCCGCGACATTCCCCGCACGCTGGCCGGCGACACCAGCGGATTTCCGTCACGCCTGTCGGTGCGCGGCGAGATCTTCTACCCCTTGGCCGGATTCGCGGCGATGAACCAGCGCCGCGTGGCCGAGGGCTCGAAGGCTTTCGAGAACCCCCGCAACGCGGCGGCGGGCACGGTGCGGCAGCTCGATCCCGCCGTGGCCGCCCAGCGGCCCCTGACCTTCTTCGCCCACAGCTTCGGGGAAGCCGAGGGTGTGGAGCCGGCCCCCACCCACTGGGAACAGCTGGAGCGGATCGCCCAGTGGGGCCTGCCGGCCAATCCCCTGAACCGGCGGGCCAACGGCATCGAGGAGGTCATTCGCCTCATCGAGGAGCTCGGGGGCAACCGCCACGACCTCGCCTACGAGATCGACGGTGCCGTGGTGAAGGTGGACGACGTCGACAAGCAGGCCACGCTCGGAGCCGTCACCCGCTCCCCGCGCTGGGCCATCGCCTTCAAGTTCCCTCCCCCCCAGGTCACCACCACGCTGCAGCACGTGGGGTTTCAAGTGGGGCGCACCGGCGCGATCACGCCCGTGGCCCACCTCGAGCCAGCTCGCGTGGGCGGCGTCACCGTGTCACGCGCCACGCTGCACAACCAGGATCAGCTGGTGCTCCTGGACATTCGCATCGGCGACCAGGTGGTCATCGAGCGCGCAGGTGACGTCATCCCGCGCGTGGTCCGAGCGGTACCCGACGACGGCCACGACGCGCGGCCGAAGCCCGTGTTCCCCGAGGCGTGCCCCGAGTGCGCCACGCCGCTGCTCAAGGATCCGGAGCAGGCCGTCATCCGCTGCCCCAACCAGCTGTCATGCCCCGCACAGCTGCGTGCCGCCGTGCGCCATTTCGCCTCGCGGCGCGCCATGGACATCGACGGCCTGGGGGCGAAGCTGGTGGACCAGCTCGTGGACCGAGGCATGGTCAAGCGCGTGAGCGACCTGTTCACCCTCACGCGGTCCCAGCTCACCAACCTCGAGCGCATGGGCGGCAAGTCGGCCGACAACCTGCTGCAGGCACTCGACGTTTCCAAGGAGCGGCCCCTGAACCGCTGCCTGACGGCCCTCGGCATCCCCGAGGTGGGCGAGTCCACGGCTCGCGACCTCGCCAACCACTTTCGCGACATCGACGCGCTGATGGCCGCCTCCACCGAGGAGCTGGTGGCCGTCCACGGCATCGGAGAGGTCGTCGCCGAGCACGTGGTGAAGTACTTCGCCGACGGTCGATTCCGTGCGGAGCTCGCGCGCCTTCGACAGCTCGGCGTGCAGTTTCCGGCGCTGCCCCCACTGCCGGAGGCATCGGACGACGCCGAAGACGCAGCTCCGCTGCTCACAGGCAAGACCTTCGTGATCACCGGAACCTTGCCGACCCTGGATCGAGCGGAGGCCAAGTCCCGCATCCTTGCAGTCGGCGGCAAGGTCACAGGCTCGGTCTCATCGAAAACGGACTTCCTCGTGGCAGGTGAGAAGGCCGGGAGTAAGTTGTCCAAAGCGCAGGAGCTCGGCGTCGCCGTCATCGACGAGGCGGGCCTCCTGGCCCTGCTGACACCCCCCACGCCCTGACCCGACCTGCAAACAGGACCTTCCGCATGCCCGTCGACTTCCCCACACTGCACGAGACCCCCCTGGAGGAGCTACGGAAGCAGGCGCGAGCGCTAGGCGTCAGCGCGCCCGACCACATTCGCAGGGCGGATCTCGTGTTCGAGGTGGGTCGGATCCAAGGAGATCGCGAGGGGCAGCGATACGGCAGGGGCGTGCTCGAGGTGCTGGGAGAGGGGTTCGGCTTCCTTCGCTCTCCCGCCGACAACTTCCTGTCGGGGGGCGACGACATCTACGTGTCGCAGAGTCAGATCCGGCGCTTCAAGCTGCGCACCGGCGACACCGTGGTCGGTCAGATCCGACCGCCCAAGGAAGGCGAGCGCTATCCAGCGATGCTGCGTGTGGAGTCCGTCAACGGCGAGCCCCCTGGTGTGGACACGCCCTCCTTCGACGCACTCACCGCGATCTATCCAGACGATCGCATCGAGCTGAAGACCACGGAGCGCCTTCGCGCCATCGATCTCGCCGCGCCCCTCGGGCTCGGCCAGCGAGGCATCCTGGTGGCACCTCCGGGGACGGGCCGTGTGGAGCTGCTGCGCGAGCTCGCAGAAGCCCTCACCCGCGACGACGAGCTGTTCGTCACCGTGCTGCTCCTCGGCGAGCGCCCCGAGGAGATCCACGAGTGGCGCAACCACAGCCGGGCGGAGGTGATCGCCACCCCGTTCGACGAGCCGCCTGCGCGACACGTGCAGGTGGCCGACATCGCCTTCGAGCGCGCGCGCCGCATGGCCGAGCGAGGAGACGACGCGGTCCTGCTGGTGGACAGTCTCAGTCGTCTGCTGCGTTTCTGCCTGGCTGAGCTGCCGCCATCGGGTCGCAGCATCGGCGGTGTGGACTCCGCCTCCATCCATCGGGTGCGCCGCTACATGGGCGCGGCCCGCGCCCTCGAAGAGGGGGGCTCGCTCACGGTCGTGGGCGTGCTCACCGGGGAGCAAAACGGTCTCCTCGAGGACCTGCGCGACGTGGTGAACTGGCAGCTGCACCTCGATCCGCAGCTGGGCGGCCGGGGCATTCGTCCCCCCATCCAGGTGCACCTGTCGGGCACGCGCCGGGTGGAGCGCTTGCTGGAGCCCGCGGAGATCGATGCGCGGAGCACCTGGCGAGCCACGCTGACGGGCGATCCCCTCGAAGATGCAGAGAAGTTGCTGCTCGAAGCAAGGCGAGCTTGACGGAGAGGGTGCTCGGGAGCGGAACAGCAGTTGCACGCTGGCCGGTTCCGAGTCAAGAGACCGGGTCCCCCGCCCCGTAGCGGGACCACGGCCAGCCAACGCCGCGGCCGAGGAGCATTCCCATGAAGCCAGACATCCATCCCGAGTACCGGTTCGTCCTGTTCCGCGACGTCAACAACGGTGACGAGTTCATCACCCGCAGCTGTGCGCCCGCGCGCGACACGGCCACGCACGACGGTCAGGAGTACCCCCTCATCGTGCTCGACGTCTCCAGCACGAGCCACCCCTTCTACACCGGCACCCAGCGGATCATGGACACCGAGGGTCGCGTGGAGCGCTTCATGCGCAAGTACGGGTTCGGCTCCGCCGAGCAGGCCGACGAGGCCTCCGAGGCCGCCACGCCCGACGAACCCACCGAGCCCACGGACGGGCCCGCCGAGGCCTGATCACTGTCCATGCTCGAGAAGATGCCCACATTCGAGGCACGGCTGGAGGCCCTCGACCGTCAGATGATGGACCCCGCCGTGGCCTCGGACTCCCGAAAGATCCGTGAGGTGTCGCGCGAGGCCAGCCAGGTCCGCGAGATCGTCGACGGGTTCCGAGAGCTGAAGCGGGTGACCACCGAGCTGGACGACGCTCGCGAGATCCTGACCAGCGAGTCCGACGACGAGCTTCGCGAGATGGCGCGCGAGGAGATCGTGGAGCTCGAGGGCTCCCTCGAGCAGGCCACCCAAGCCCTGCGTCTGCTGCTCCTGCCGCGCGATCCCTTCGAGGGTCGACCGGTGATGCTGGAGATCCGAGCGGGCACCGGCGGGGACGAGGCGGCGCTGTTCGCAGGTGATCTACTGCGGATGTACCAGCGCTTCGCCGACAGCAACGGGCTGCGCCTCGAGGTCATGTCCACCAGCCAGATCACGGTGGGTGGCTCCGGCAAGACGCTCGTGGGACTCAAGGAGGTGGTCGCCGCCGTCAGCGGCGACGCCGCCTACAACCTGCTGCGGTTCGAGGCTGGGGTGCACCGGGTGCAGCGGGTCCCCGCGACCGAGTCCCAGGGCCGGATCCACACCTCCGCAGCCACCGTCGCCGTGTTGCCCGAGCCCGAAGAGGTCGAGCTGCAGCTCGACATGAAGGACTTGCGCATCGACACCATGCGCGCCGGAGGCCCGGGAGGCCAGTCGGTGAACACCACCGACAGCGCCGTGCGCATCGTGCACGAGCCCACCGGCATCACGGTGCAGTGCCAAGACGAGAAGTCGCAGCACAAGAACCGCGACAAGGCCATGCGGGTGCTCAAGGCGCGACTCCTCGAGAAGCAGCAAGCCGAGGCCCACGCCACGGAGAGCGCTGCCCGCAGGGCCATGGTGGGAAGCGGTGACCGCTCCGAGCGGATCCGCACCTACAACTTCCCCCAGAACCGGCTCACGGATCATCGCATCGGGCTGACCCTGTACAAGCTCGAGCACATGATGGGTGGCGATCTGCAGGAGCTGGTGGACGCGCTGACCGCCGAGCACCAGGCAGAGCTCCTCAAGGAGCAGGGTCTGGCCACGTGAGCCGGGACGGCTCGGCCCCCACCCTCGTCGAGATCTTGACCCGTACCGAGTCGTGGCTGCGGCGACGCGGCGTCGAGCAGCCTCGCCTGGAGTCGGAGCTGCTGCTGTCCCACGTGCTCGGGATGCAGCGGCTGCAGCTGTACCTGGTGCACGACCGCCCGATGGCCGAGGAGGAGCTGGCGGCCTTGCGCCCGCTCGTGTCGCGTCGGGGGGAGCGAGAGCCGCTGTCCTGGATCCTGGGGACGCGCGGATTTCATGCCATCGAGCTGAAGATGCGTCCCGGCGTGCTCGATCCACGTCCCGACACCGAGACCCTCGTGGATGCGGTCCTGAGCCAGATCCCCGAGGGGGAGGACGCCGAGGAGGTCTTCGTGGCCGACATCGGCTCGGGCTCCGGGGCCGTGGGCCTGGCCATCGCCGCCGCCCGCCCTCAGGTGCGGCTGTACGCGGTGGACGTGGACGAGACCGCGCTGGCGGTGACCCGAGCCAACGTGGAGCAGCTGGGGCTGACGGACCGAGTGGCCGTGCTCGCAGGGGACCTGCTGGCCCCCATTCCCGAGGCTCGCGCCATCGACTGGGTGGTGTCGAACCCGCCCTACATCCCCACACGCCACATCGACAAGCTGATGCCCGAAGTGAGCCGTCACGAGCCGCGCAAAGCGCTGGATGGCGGCGACGATGGGCTGGCCGTGATCCGACGACTGGTGACCGAATCGGCGAAGCGTGCCCGTCGGGGCGTGGCCCTCGAGGTCGGCCACGATCAAGCGCCCCGCGTGGCAGATCTGCTGCGGCGTACCGGCTTCACCGACCTCGATACGTTCCGCGACCTGGGCGGCATCCCGAGGGTCGTACTGGGCAGGAGAGACCCAAGCGGGTAGACAGGCGGGACTTGGAGGTCCGATGTTTCCGCGCGCCACTCCCGTGACCCTCGGCATCGCCGCGTGGCTGTCCGGTTGCACGGGCCAGCCCACCGAAGCCCCCGACGACGGCAAGCCCAGCAGCAACACCCGCGACACCCTGGTGGTCGGGTGGCAGTCCGACGTGGGCAACCTCTTCCCCGTGGTGGCCGAGACCGCCGCCGATCGCACCATCATGGAGGCGATCTACTTCCCCACCGTCGACTCCCAGTTCGACTGCTCCCTGAAGACCGCCCCTGGTCTCGCCAAGGAGATCACCTGGAACGACGAGGGCACCGTCCTGAAGATGACGATGCGGGACGACATCACCTGGGCGGATGGCACCAAGGTCACCGTGCAGGACCTCGCCTTCACCTACGACCTGGTGGCCGACCCCACGGTGGCATCGGCGCGCTTCCCCTTCATCGCCCACATGCAGGCCGACGCCCGGCCCAAGATCATCGACGACACCCACATCGAGTGGCACTTCACGCGGCCCTACGACCGCGACACGCAGGTGTCCCACACGAGCCTCTTCCTGATGCCGAAGCACGTGATGGAGGGAGCGGACCGAGCCACGCTGCGCGGTCATGATCTGGCGAACACACCGATGCCGTACGGTCCGTTCCGCATTGCCAAGTGGGAGCCCAACGAGCGGTTGATCCTGGAGCCCAACCCCGACTTCACGGGTCCCGACCACTGGAAGCCGAACCTCAACCGCGTGCTGTTCCGCATCATCCCCGAGTACGCCACCCGCGTGATCGAGCTCGAGGCCGGCAACATCGACATGATGGAGGCCGTGCTGGTGGAGGACGCCGATCGGCTTCGCAAGTCCCACCCCGAGATCAAGCTGGAGCGTCGTGGCTGGCGCTCCAACGACTACATCGGCTGGAACCTCGAGAACCCGCTGTTCCAGGATGTCCGCGTGCGCAAGGCCATCGCCATGGCCACCGACATCAACGGCATGATCGACCGCCTGCTCACCAGCAAGGAGACCGGCGAGAAGTACGCACGGCCGTCCGTCGGAACCATCACCCCCGCCCTGTGTGGTGTACACAACGACGACATCACGCCGTACGCCTTCTCGCTGGACAAGGCGAAGGCCCTGCTCGCCGACGCCGGCTGGCGCGACACCGATGGCGACGGCTTCGTCGACAAGGGCGGGAAGAAGTTCTCGTTCACCCTGAGCACCAACACCGGCAACAAGCGCCGCGCCGACACCTCCGTCCTCTTCCAGGACCAGATGAAGGCGCTCGGGATCGAGGTGAACCTCGAGAAGATCGAGAGCAACACGTTCTTCGAGAACCTGCGCAAGCACAAGTTCGAGGCGGCGCTGGCAGGCTGGGCCGCGGGTCTGTTCGTGGACCCGAGCAACCTGTGGCAGTGCTCCACCGAGGACGCGCCCAAGGAGTTCAACTTCACGGGCTACTGCAACCCCGAGGTGGACGCGCTCATCGAGAAGGGCATGCAGACGCCCAACCCCAAGGACTCCGCTCCCATCTGGAAGGAGCTGCAGGCCAAGCTGTACGAGGACCAGCCCTACCTGTTCCTGTGGTGGATGGACGAGATCGTGGCCATCCACGAGCGCTTCGAGAACACCTCCATCAACGTGCTGTCTCCTCGCCACCACCTGCACGAGTGGTCGGTCCCCGAGGACAAGGTCAAGTACAAGCAGTAAGGCACAGGGTCCACGCCACGACAGCCCCCGAGGAGACGGCCCGTGCTGAAATACGTCGCTCGCAAGCTCCTGCTGGCCATTCCCCTGATCCTGGGCGTGGTCACGCTGATCTTCGTCTTGCTGGAGCTGTCTCCTGGTGACATCTCGTCGAAGTACTTCACCCCGGAGACGCCTCCCGAGGTCCGAGCGCTGATCGTCCAGAAGTACGACCTCGATAAGCCAGCCATCACGCGGTATCTCACCATGGTCCGCAACCTGGCGTTCTTCGACTTCGGGCAGTCCATGAACGAGGACCGGCCCGTCTTCGAGGTGATCTCACAGAGCCTGCCGAACACCCTGCTCTTGTCGTTCACGACCCTGCTGGTGCTGTTCCCCGTAGGCATCGCGGTGGGGACCATCCAGGCGGTGTGGCAGAACACCCCCATCGACGCAGGAGCCAGTGTGTCGAGCCTGGCGGTCTACTCGATGCCGGGGTTCTGGGTGGCCATGATGCTGCAGCTGCTGCTGGGCATCTACTGGAGTGACTGGCTGGCCGACCTCGGCCGGGCCGGGTGGCTGTCGCCGGGCATGGTGGACATGCTCACCCTGCCCACGCTCGGCATGAAGGATGCCGTGATGTACGACTTCATGTCCCCGTGGGAGCAGCTGGTGGACCGAGCCAAGCACCTCGTGCTGCCAGGGCTGGCGGTGGGGTTGGCGGCTGCGGCTTCCACGGCTCGGTACATGCGAGCCTCGCTGCTGGGCATCATCCGCCAGGACTTCATCCGCACCGCCCGGGCCAAGGGCCTGACGGAGCGGGCCGTGGTGATCAAGCACGGCGTGCGCAACGCGCTGTTGCCCATCGTCACGCTGATGGGCCTGTCGATTCCCTTCCTGTTCTCGGGCTCCATCATCGTGGAGCTCGTGTTCGGCTGGCCGGGGATGGGGCGCGTGATCTACACCTCCATCCTCACCCAGGACACCCCGCTGCTCATCGCCTGCTTCTACGTCTACACCTTGGTGGTGGTGCTGGGGAACCTGATGGCCGACATCACCTACGCCTACGTCGACCCGACGATCGTGCTGGAGTGAGGCGATGACCGCAATCACTCGCACCCGTGACTTCACTGCCCCAGCGCGTGCCCGCGCGGGCCTGGTGCTGCCAGGCCTCGGACACCTGGCGATGGGCGAGATCATCTTGGGCCTCGGCCTGCTCTTGCTCGATGCAGTCCTGATCTCCGCGGCCGTGGCCGGCTTCCCGCGCCTGAGCGACGTGGTGTTCGGAGGGCCGTCCGGGAGCCTGTCGTGGCACGGGCTGGCATCCGTGGTCGGCTGGGCCGGCCTGACGGTCGGACTGTGGTGGGTGGCGTATCGCCGCGCGTGGCCACGCGAGCTGTCGGACGAGGAGTTCAACTCCAACCATCAGGCGTTCCTGCGCACGCTCCTCCGCCACACCACGGGGATGCTGGGCCTGTTCGGTGTGCTGTTCCTCATGGCCATCACCGTGCTCACGCCGATGATCGCCCCCTTCGATCCACTGGACGTGGACGTGGGACCCCAGAACGTGGCGCCGAGCTGGGAGTACCTCATGGGTACGGACCAGTTCGGGCGCGACGTGTTCAGTCGCTTGCTCTACGGCGGGCGCATCAGCCTGCCCATCGGGTTCGTGGCGGTGGCCATCGCTGCCACGGTGGGCACCACGGTGGGGGCGGTGGCGGGCTTCTTCGGGGGCGCGGTGGACAAGGTGCTCATGTTCGGCACCGACGGCTTGCTCGCACTCCCCCGTCTGGTGTTGCTCATCACCATCGTCGGGCTGTTCCGGGTCACGGGCGTGTGGGGCATCTTCCTGATCGTGGCCATCTTGGGACTCACGGTCTGGATGGGAATCGCCCGCATCGTGAGGGGCGAGGTCCTGTCCCTACGCCAGCGGGAGTTCGTGCAGGCAGCGCAGGCCCTGGGCCTGAGTCGCGGCCGGATCCTGTTCAACCACATCATCCCCAACGTGATGGCGCCGGTGATCGTGTACTGCTCGCTGGCCATCGGCACGACCATGCTCGCCGAGGCAGGGCTGTCGTTCCTTGGGCTGGGCGTGCCCCCGCCCACCTCGACGTGGGGGGTGATGATCAACGACGGCCGCGACCCGCTGCGGATCGCACCCTGGATCTCGGTGTTCCCGGGGTTGACCATCATGCTCGCTGTGCTTTCGTTCAACATGTTGGGCGACGGGTTGCGTGACGCGACGGACCCGAAGCTCCGGGGGACGGAATGAGCACCGAGCTGATGTGGACGCTGGTCACCGCTGCCGCCATCGTGGCGGCCTCCGTGGTCGTGGGTGGCTGGTTGTCGGGCGTGGTCGCCTCGGCGCTCACGCGAACTGGCCTGGAGGCGAGCACCCGGCGGCTGCTCGCCGGACTCGTTCGCCCCTTGATCGTGGTCATCGGAACGATCGCTGCGCTGCAGACCCTGAGCCTCGACCTGACCTCGGCGAGCCTGATGCTGGCCGCAGCCACCCTCGCCGTGGGCCTCGCCATGCAAGGTCCGCTGGCCGATGCCGCAGCGGGCACCGTGCTCCGGGCCCGCGCCCCCTACGAGGTGGACGAGCAGGTTCGGGTGGGGGACCACGAGGGTCGCGTGGTGGAGCAGCGCACCTTCGCGCTGGTCCTGGAGCTGGCCGACGGAAGCCTCGTCCGACTCCCCAACCGGACGGTGCTGTCCTCCGCCGTTCAGAACTTCTCGCGCAAGGGCCGCCGCCGCATCACGCTCCAGCTCGACCTCGAGCCCACCGCTGATGCCTCGGGGGTGTGCCGTCGACTGTGCGACGCGGCCGCAGCACTCGAGGGCGTGCTCGACGAGCCTGCACCCACCGCCGAGATCACCGACCTGTCGGGGCCGAAGCTGCGCATCCAGCTGCACGCCTGGACCGAGGGCGCCACCCATGATGCCGTGCGTGCCGCCCTGGGGCTCGCACTGCTGGACGCGCTGCACGGCAGCGTACCCCTCACCGTGACGCAGGCAGGCTGAGCGCCGCGTGCTGGTGAGCCCCTTCCGATCGGTGCCCAACATGTGGCATCACCGGGTGGGTTCCACTCCCGACGCCCCCGCCATGCGCTACCGCGACGGCGAGATGTGGCGAACCATGACCTGGGCCGACGCAGGCAAGCGGGTGCAGGCACTGGCCAATGCACTCCTCGCCCGCGGCCTGGCCTCGGAGCACCGCTGCATCGTGTGGGCGAAGACCTCGGTGGAGTGGATCCTCGCCGACATGGCGATCCTGTGTGCCGGAGGCGCCACCACCGCCGTCTACCCGTCGGCCACGGACGATCAGCTCGTCTACATCGCCAAGGACTGCGACGCGCGCTTCCTGTTCGTGGACACCCTCGAGCAGCTCGCTCGGCTGCAGGCCCTGCGGAGCCGACTGCCGGGGGTCGAGGGGGTCGTGCTCCTGGGCGACGGGCAGCCGCCCGAGGACCCCTGGATCACGTCGCTGGCGTCGTTCGAGCGGGAGGGGCGCGACCACGGGGCAGCGCATCCGGAGGACTACGAGCGAGCCCATCAGGCCATCGAGTCCGACCACCTCGCCACGCTGCTGTACACGTCGGGCACCACGGGACGGCCCAAGGGCGTGATGCTCACCCACGACGCCTGGGTGTTCGAGGCAGAGGCCATCGACGCACTGGGCGTCGTGGATCCCACGGACCTGCAGTTCCTGTGGATGCCCTTGGCCCATGTGTTCGCGAAGGTGCTGCAGCTGTCCTTCGTGCGCCTCGGCATTCCCACGGTGGTGGACCGTGATCAGCACACGCTGTTCCGCAACCTGCAGCAGTGCCGCCCCACCTTCTTCGCGCTGCCGCCCCGCACCCTGGAGCATCTGCGCCGACACCTGGAGCAGTCCGTGCGGCAGCAGGGCACGGCCTCCTGGCGCGCCTACCGCTGGGCCCTGGCCCTGGGGGTTCGGCGTGCCGATCTGATCCGAGCCAAGCGAGCCGTTCCCGCGGCCCTTCAGGCGCAGTGGGCGCTCGCCGACCGGTGGGTCTTCGCGCCGCTGCGCAAGCAGCTGGGCGGACGGATCCGGTTCATCATCTGTGGCAGCGCGCCCCTCGCCGATCCGCTGGCCGTGTACTTCCACGCCATCGGGTTGCCCGTGCTGCAGGGCTACGGACTCACCGAGTCCGCCGCGGCCAGCTGCGTGCAGCGGCCAGACGACGTGCAGATCGGCACGGTCGGCCCTCCCCTGCCCGGCTGTGAGGTGCGCATCGCCGAGGACGGCGAGATCCTGCTCCGCAGCCGAGGCGTGATGCGAGGCTACCTCGGAGACCGCGCAGGCACGGCCGCGGCCCTGACGGAGGACGGCTTCCTGCGCACGGGCGACATCGGACTCGTGCTGCCCGACGGCCACGTGAAGATCACGGGCCGCAAGAAGGAGATCATCGTCACGAGCACCGGCAAGAACGTGGCTCCCACCCATGTGGAGCAGCTGCTGTTGACCCACTGCCCCCTGCTCGAGCACGTGGTGCTCTTCGGCGACGGTCATCCCTACTGCACCGCACTCGCCACCCTCGACCTCGCCGCCGTGCGAAGCTGGGCAGAGCGGCGACAGCTGGAGCTGGGCTCGGAGCTGGCGGACGACGAGGAGGTCCTGCGTCGGGTGCAGCGCAGCGTGGACGCCGTGAACCGCGATCTCCCGCGCTACGAGCGCATTCGCGGCATCCAGCTGCTGCAGACCCCCTTCACCCAGGACAACGGGCTGCTGACCGCCTCGGGCAAGATCTCCCGCGCGGACGTGCGCCATCGCTTCTCGACGGTGATGGACGCCCTGTACGATGGCACGGACGAGGCGAAGATCAGCGGGTCTCGTCGATGATCCGCACGACCCCCGACGTGCCGTCGACCTCCACCAGCTGCCCGTCGTCGAGGCGATCGAAGAGCCGGGAGATTCCGACGACGCACGGCTTGCCGTACTCCCGAGCCACCAACGCACCGTGCTGCAGCGTGCCTCCGATCTCGAGCACGATGGCGGCAGCGTTCACGAACAGCGGCGTCCAGCCTGGGTCAGTGGTGTAGGCCAGCAGTACGTCTCCCGGCTCGATGCCGCCCTGCGTGGCATGTCTGAGCTTGCGCACCCGACCACGAGCGACCCCCACCGACACCCCCATGCCGCGGAGCTGTCCTGGGACCTCGGGCAGCGCGCGCGGGCGCAGGATCCGGCCCCGTGTGTCGATCACCGGGGGAAAGGCCACGTCGAGCTGTCGCAGCTCGTCGAGGAAGCGACGGTTGTGGACGCATCGCGAGCGCAGATCCCCAGGCGCATGAAGCTCGTGCAGGTGCAGATCGAAGACCTGCTCCGGGCGATCGAGGCGCCCCTCGGCCACCAGCTCACGCCCCAACACCAAGGCACGGCGTCGCATGCGGTGGTTGTAGGCCGTGAGCACGTGCTTGGGGGTGTCGCGCGTGCCCGCGAAGCGCTCGGCCAGCCGATGGGGCCACCACAGCAGCAGCGCCCGCCACACAGACCTCTTCCACAGCTGGCGGAAGGCCTCTCGTCGCTGCTGCATCAGTCGCTGGTGGGCGGCAGCCGGATCGCTGCCCACCATGGCGCGCAGCTGAGCGAGCACGAGGCGCACGTCGTCCCCGTAGCGCGGGCTCGCCAGATCCATCTCCGTGGGGCCGCGGCTGCCGAACTCGGCCATCCACGCGTCCCAGTCGTGCTGCAGGTCGGGTGGCAGGGCGCTGGCCTCGATCCGCTCGGCCAGCTCGGGATCCGACAGCGGAAGCCGCGCGGCCAGCGACGCCATCTGGGCCCCCATGCGGAGCACCACGTTGCCGTCGAAGCCCTGCTGCAGCCGCATGGCGAGGGCACGATCGAGCCCCCCCACCAAGGCATCCGTGGCGAGGATGGGGGTCATCCCCGCGATCAACCCTGCCCACAGCGCCGGGAAGCCACGATCGTACAGGGCGTCGAAGCCGCAGCCCAGCTCGTCGTGTACGCTCCTCGCCGGATCGAGCGGACTGCGCAGATCCGACTCCAGCGAGGCGATGTCGGCATCGTAGCGGCGACGCGCCCACGCGGGAGCCAGCACCGTGGCCACCAACCGAGCCACCACGTGCCTGGAGGCCCACACCATGCGGGGAACGCGCCACAGGTAGCGCAGCTTCATCATCTTCGGACGACGTGCGCTGCGGTAGCGCTTCGCGTCGATGTTGCCGAGGGTGTCGGCCATGAGCGCATCCACGCCCTGGTTGCCGCGCTTCAGCATGGCCGGGCTCTGGATCCACAGCAGCTGCGACAGATCGGCATACAGCCGCCCGCCCGCTCCGAAGAACAGGGCCTCCGAGGGCGCCTCCCCCCGCTCGATGGGGCCCACGAAGCGCTCCAGCAGCCGCATGAACACCTCCACCAGCCAGTCGAGGCCCAGCGGGGAGACGGGCACGTTCAGGGTGAGGCCGTTGCTCAACGACGCATCCATCAGCAGGCGACGACGCTCGCCTGGGGCGGTGCGCAGCTCGTGGGGCAAGGGCACCCAGGCCGTGACGGGTCGAGCCTGCAGCACGTGGAGCGCTCCGTCGGCCCAGGCCCACTCCACGTCGACGGGTTGCTCGAAGCGGCCCTCCACCTTCACCACGAGGCCCACGAGCTCGCGGATCTGCGCATCCGTGAGGCACGACTCCGCGCTGCGCCAGCCCTCCCGCACCTCCTGGCCACCGTCGTCGGCGAGCCACAGGGAGCGCTCCTTGGACCCGATCCGGTGCTCGCGCACCTTGCAGGACACCCGATCCACCACGACGTGGTCCGGCTCCGTGAGCCCTGCCACCACGGACTCGCCGAGCCCCCAGGCGGCCTCGATCACGACCTCGTCGTAGTCGTTGCTCAGCGGGTTCAGCGAGAAGGCCACACCTGCCACCTCGCTGTGCAGCTGGCGCTGGACCACCACCGCGATGCGTGGCTGAAGCGGATCGAAGCCGTGCTCGAGCTTGTAGTGCAGCACGCGCTCCGCCACGCTCGAGGCAAAGCAAGCCCGCACCGCCTCCTCGAGATCCCCGGCGGCCACCCCGAGACGTGTCTCGTAGCCACCCGCGAAGGAGGCACCCGCCAGATCCTCTTCGGGCGAGGACGAGCGCACGGCCACCAATCCCGGCTCCTCACACGCGCTCAGCACCTCGGCCTGACGCGAATCGAGCACGGGCTCGAAGGCCTGGACGAGCGGGCAGGTCCGGCTCCACTCCCCCGGCCCCCCTTCCACCAGCGCAGCCCACTGGGGGGAGGCCCGTAGCTGGTCGAACCACGGCGCGAAGAACGCCGTGGTGAGCACGTGTCCCCCCGGAACGGGCAGCCCCAGGCGCGCCATCCGCACCAGCGACGCCCCCTTCCCACCGAGCACCGCAACCTCGTCGGTACAGGCCCCGTCGATCGGCTCATGCATGGCGCTCGTCCCGCCACCGCTCGAACAGCAGCGGCAGCTCCCGCTCCAGGAAGCGATACATCGCCGTCAGCTCCTCGAGATCGTCTCGACGTGTGGCAGGAGCGAGCTGTAGTGCCCGCTCCAGCAAGGATCGGAAGCCCACCATCATCGCCAGCTTGCGCTCGAAGCGCTGCCCGAAGCCGTCGTGGGTGACGCGGTAGAACGTGCCCCGCCCTCCCGCCACCGGGACCACCTCCAGGCTGCCAGACGACAACAGCAAGCGCGTCATCGAGCTCACGCTGCCCTTGCTGACGGACAGCTCCTGCGCGAGCTGGCTGGCAGAGCGATGGGGGGGATCGCAGACGAGCAGCCACCCCAAGATGCGCCCCCCGATGCGCGGCAAGCCGTACTGCTCCCAGTGCAGCGCGACCTGCTCCACGAACTCCGCGTGCGCTTGCTCCATCCGTCCTCCCGCGACTCACCGGAGGATAGTTCGTACAGAAAGTTCAGTCAATACTGAACCAACTGGTTGCAAACCGGCTCACGGTGAATTTTCAATCCGGATTGAAATCCGAGGCCGCGAAAGATACCTCTGCTGCGTGAGCTCTCGCATTCCCGGCTTCTACAAGCTGCCTCCTGCTCAGCGCCTCCAGCGCCTGCAGGAGCACCTCGGCACCGACGGTGTGGCCGGCTACGACGCCGGGCTGAGCCTCGAGGCCGCCAACCTGATGGTGGAGAACGTGATCTCCACCTTCTCCCTGCCCTGCGCGGCGGCCGTGAACTTCCTGATCAACGATCGGGAGCGCATCGTCCCCATGGTCGTGGAGGAGCCCTCGGTGGTGGCCGCCGTCTCCCACATGGCCAAGCTCGCGCGCTCGTGTGGTGGGTTCGAGGCGGAGTCGGATCCCTCGCACATGATCGGTCAGCTGCAGCTGATGGGCGTGGACGACGTGGACCGGTGCACCCAGCGACTGACCGCGGCGCTGCCGCGCCTGCGCGAGGAAGCCCAGGGCGTGCATCCCCGCCTCGAGGCACGCGGCGGTGGCCTGGTGGATCTCGAGGTTCGCCACCTGCGCTACGAGGAGCCCGACCGACCCGTCGAGGACATGGTGGTGCTCCACGTGGTGCTCGACGTGGTCGACGCCATGGGCGCGAACATGATCAACACCCTGGTGGAGCACCTCGCCCCCACGGTGGCGGAGATCACGGGCGAGACCGTGGGCCTGCGGATCCTGTCGAACCTGGCGGATCGCCGCTGCTCCCGTGCGCGCGTGCGCATCGATCCCGCCGTGTTGGCCACCGAGGAGATGCCCGGTGAGCAGGTGGCCGAGCGAATCGCAGCCGCCTGGCGCTTCGCCTGGGCCGATCCCTACCGCGCCGCCACCCACAACAAGGGCGTGATGAACGGCATCGACGCCGTCGCCATCGCCACCGGAAACGACTGGCGCGCCATCGAGGCGGGCGCGCACGCCTACTGCTGCCGCGACGGCCAGTACCGACCGCTCACGCGCTGGGAGATCGATCCGGCCGACGGCCACCTGATGGGCTCCATCGAGGTGCCCATGCAGTTCGGGACCGTGGGCGGCCCCATCAAGGTGCACCCGACGGTCCAGGCCAACCTGAAGCTGCTCGGTGTGCAGGGCGCCCGGGAGCTGTCGGGGATCGCTGCCGCCGTGGGCCTGGCCCAGAACCTGGGAGCCCTGAAGGCGTTGGCGACCGAGGGGATCCAGTGCGGACACATGCGCATGCACGCCCGCACGGTGGCAGCCACCGCGGGCGCGACGCCCGGCGAGGTGAGCGACGTCACGGTGGAGCTGGTGCGCAGCAAGGACTTCTCGGTGGACCGTGCCCGCACGGTCCTCGCGCGCCTCCGCGCCAAGTGACCGCGGCTGGCACCGGACGGGGCCAGGGCAAGGTGCTCCTGTGCGGTGAGCACGCCGTGGTCTACGGCCATCCGGCCATCGCGCTCGCGGTGGATCGCGGCACCGACGTCGGCCTGACGCGCCACGACGGCCCCACCACGGTGCAGTCCCCGCACACCGATCCACGCGTGTCCGACGCGGTGCTCCGCGTGCTGCCGCCCGAAGGCATGCGTGTGGAGGTGTCCACCGATCTGCCCGTGGGGCGCGGCATGGGCTCGTCTGCGGCGCTGGCGGTGGCGCTGGTGCGCGCCAAGGCGGCGCTGGCGGGCGAGCACCTCGATCTCGACGCGGTCTACGAGGCCGCGATGCCCATCGAGCGCGCGTTCCACGGCAACCCCTCGGGGGTGGACGTGGCGGTCTCGGCGCGGGGCGGCTGCCTATGGTTCGAGCGCGGTCGCGACGGCGCGGTACGCCAGCCCCTGGAGATCGGCGACGTGCAGCTGGTGGTGCTCGACAGCGGCCACGCGGGAGACACCGCGGCGCTGGTGGCGGGAGTGGCCGCCGGCCGCCCCGGAAACGACGCGGCGCTCGCGGCCATCGGCGATCTGGTGCACCAGGCGCGCAGCGCGCTACACGACCCCGACGCCCTGGGGGCCATCCTGTCGGAGAACCATGCGCGGCTACGCGAGATCGGTGTGAGCACCCCCCAGCTCGACGACCTGGTGCAGCTCGCCTGTAGCGCGGGGGCGTGCGGCGCCAAGCTGTCGGGGGCCGGCGGCGGCGGGATCGTGCTGGCCGTGACGCGGGAGCCCGACGCCGTGCTGCGAGCCGCCGAGGGTGCGGGCGTGAGCGCCTTCGGATGTGTGCCATGGCACGCGTGACGACCATCGCGCACCCGAACATCGCGCTGGTCAAGTACTGGGGCAAGCGCGACGTGCCCCTGAACCTGCCGGCGGTCCCCAGCCTGTCGCTCACGCTGGGCGGCTGGCGCTCTCGGACCTCCGTCACCTGGGGAGCCCCTGCCGATCGGGTGGTCCTCGACGGCACCGAGCGCCACGACGCCAAGGTCCTGCGGTTCCTGGACCTCGTGGCCCCCGACCGCCCTCCCTGCGAGGTGGTGTCCGACAACGACTTCCCCACCGGAGCTGGCCTCGCGTCGTCGGCCTCGGGGTTCGCAGCACTGGCGCTGGCCGCCACCCGAGCGGCAGGCCTCGACCTGCCCCTCCCGGCGCTGTCGGCCCTGGCCCGGCAGGGCTCGGGCTCGGCCTGCCGGTCGCTGTTCGGTGGCTACGTCCGCTGGCCGCTGGGCGAGGCGCCCGACGGCTCCGACTGCCACGCCGTGCCCATCGCGCCCGCCGATCACTGGGATCTGCGCATGGTGGTCGCCGTGGTGGCGTCGGGCCCCAAGGCGGTGGGAAGCACCGAGGGCATGGAGCGCAGCCGCCGCACGAGCCCGCTGTGGCGCACCTGGGTGGAGCACGGACCCGCCGACGTGGCGGAGGCCTCTGCGGCGATCCAGCAGCGCGATCTGGAGCGCCTGGGCACGGTGATGGAGGCCTCCACCTTCCGCATGCACGCCACCATGCACACGGCGGTGCCCCCGCTGCTCTACTGGCTGCCCGCCACCGTGGCCGCACTGCACGAGGTGTTCGCCCTGCGGGCTCGCGGCGTGGGGGCCTGGGCCACCATGGACGCCGGGCCACAGGTGAAGGTGCTCTGCGAGCCCAGCGACGTGGCCGCCGTGCAGGAGGCGCTGAAGCCCACAGCTCTGCAGCTACACGTGCACGGCCCCGGCGGGCCCGCTCGCGTGGTGGACGACGCGTGAGGGTGCACGCCCCGGGCAAGGTGGTGCTCCTGGGCGAGTACGCCGTGCTCGACGGCGCTCCCGCCATCGTGGCCGCCGTGGACCGCGGCGTGACCTGCACGGTGGAGCCCCACGTCGAGGTGGTGTGGCACACGCCCGACGACGACCGCTTCGCCGCCGCCGCCCTGCGCGCCGTGGGGGCGGGCGCCGGCCGCTACCGCTTCGAGGACTGGCGCCCCGTGCAGAGCACCACCAAGGTGGGCCTCGGCGGGAGTGCTGCCGCCACCGTGGCCGCGGTGTATGCCGGCCTGGCGTGGGGC
The DNA here is from genome assembly GCA_019634415.1 of Myxococcales bacterium. Taxonomy (GTDB): domain Bacteria; phylum Myxococcota_A; class UBA796; order UBA796; genus DRPG01. The sequence goes on along the minus strand of JAHQVJ010000248.1, from coordinate 32,910 downwards.
CGTCCTCGACCCGATCCCGCCACCGTGCACACCGAGGCGTTCGCCGTGCACCATGCGGTGCAGGGATCCGGCAGCGGCATCGACGTGGCCGCCTCCGCCCACGGCGGCGTGCTCCGATTCCAGGGGGGCCAGGTGGAGCCGCTGCCCCTGGTGCACCCGGCGGTGGTGTTCTCGGGCACCTCGGCGAAGACCGGTCCCCGGGTGGCGCAGTACCTGGCGTGGCCAGACCGGGCGCGGTTCGCAGAGCAGAGCGCCGAGATCGTGCGCGCCTTCGCCAGCGATCCGGTGGCGGCCACCGCTGCCGGGGGCCAGGCCCTGCGGACCATGGCCTCAGCCGCGGGGATCGCCTACTGGACCGAGGGCATCGATGCGCTGGTCACCCTCGCGCGCGACTGCGGGGGGGCGGCCAAGCCGTCCGGCGCGGGCGGCGGCGACATCGTGGTGGGGCTGTTTCCCGATGCCGATCGCAGGCGTGCCTACGAACGGCGTGCCGCCGCCGCGGGCTTCGAGGTGGTGGAGGTGGCGGTGGCGCCAGGCGTGCGGGAAGCGGAGTGACGCCCCCGGCGGAGGTGCACGTCGACGCGGCGCTGATACGCCAGCTGCTCGCCGAGCAGTTCCCCGCACTCGCCGATGCGCCCGTCGTGCCGCTGGCCAGTGGTTGGGACAACCAGCTGTTTCGCGTGGGCGCACGCTGGATCGCCCGCATGCCGCGGCGCGCTGTGGCGGTGCCCCTGCTGCAGAGCGAGCAGCGCTGGCTGTCGGTGCTGGGGCCCCGGCTACCGCTGCCCACCCCGGCCCCCCATCGCGTGGGGGTGCCCGGTGCCGGCTACCCCTGGCCCTGGAGCCTCGTGCCCCACCTCGTGGGCGAGGCCGCCGCCGGAGCACCTCTGCCCGCCTCGAACGGCCCCAGGCTGGGTGCGTTCCTCGCTGCCCTCGCCGGCCTCGACGTGCCGGCCGACGCGCCGAACAACCCGAACCGAGGCGTCGCACTGCAGCGGCGGGCGGATCGCTTCGATCAGGCGCTCCACGCCCTGGCTCGTGGCGACTGTGGGGTGGCCCTCGATCCCGTACGGCGCACCTTCGAGCGCGCGGCGGCTGCCCCCGTCGACGAGCCTCCGCGCTGGCTGCACGGCGACCTGCATCCCCGGAACGTGCTGGTGCACGAGGGGCGTCTCGCCGGGATCATCGACTGGGGAGACGTGTGCGTGGGCGACCGGTCGACGGACCTGGCCAGCGCCTGGCTGCAGTTCGACGGCGTCCCACCCCACGGCTTCTGGCACGCCGCTGGCGACCCCTCGGCCGCCACACGGCTGCGCGCGCGGGGGTGGGCCCTGTGGTTCGGGGCCGTGCTGCTGCAGACCGGGCTGGCCGACGGCGATCCGGACTTCGAGCGGATCGGGCGCACCACGCTGCTGGGCGCCAGCTGATGCCTCACCCTCGCTGCAGCCACGCACGGCACCGCGCCGCACGAGCCTCGAAGCGCTGCGTGATCGCCGCGTCCAGGGTGCGCACCCGCGCAGGCTGGAAGCGACGGCTCGGGAAGACCGCGTGCACCGCCACCGTTCCCCCCGTGACGTCCGGCATCACTCGCAACAGCCCGCCTTGCTCCAGATCGTCGATGACGTCGAAGAGACTCTTGAAGGCGATGCCCATCCCCGCCAGCGCCCAGCGACGGGCCAGGTAGCCGTCACCGCACAGGGGGCTGTCCACGTCCACCTGGTGGGTGTGCTCGCCACGCACCAGGGTCCAGCGCACCGTGGGCACGTTCGAGCGATGGAGCGTGAGGCAGCGGTGGGCGGCCAGCTCCTCGGGGGTGCGCGGCGAGCCGTGCGCGTCGAGGTAGCTGGGGGCGGCCACCAGGATCGCGGGCGCCTCCACCAGCTTGCGGGCCGACAGCGAGCTGTCCTGCAGCGGGCCGTAGCGAATCGCCATGTCGATGGCGTCGCGATGCAGCGGCTGTACGTGGTCGCTGGTGTCGATCACCACGCGCAGGCCCGGATGGGCGGCACACAGCTCGCCCACCACGGACTGCAACACCAGGTAGGTGGTGTCCGCTGGCGCCGACAGGTGCACCGTGCCCTCCAGCTCGTGGCGGTGGCCGCTGGCGTCGTCCATCGCCTGCTGCCAGCGCGCCACCACGTCCTGGCAGCCCTCCAGGATCACCAGGCCCTCGTCGGTGGGGTGCAGCGACCGCGTGGTGCGCTCGAACAGGCGCACATCGAGGGCGCGCTCGATGCGCTGGACGGCCGCGCTCACCGCCGCAGGGGTGAGGTGCAGCTGCTGAGCCGCAAGCGTCATCGACCCCGTCTCGGCGACCCGCACGAGGAGCTGCATCTCGCGGATCTTCATGGACTCGCCACCAGCATCTCCCACAGGGCTCGGATCCGGGGCACGTCGAACAGCGTACGGTGCGTGGCCAGGAACAGCGGCATCGACACGCCCTGCTCCTGCGCATCGGGCTGCAGTGCCTCGAGACCGTCGTAGTGTCCCAGCACGGGCTGTGGCAGCACGGCCACTCCCAGCCCCGCGCGCACCGCCTCGATCTGGGTCGTCAGATCGTCCGAGCACACCACGGGTCGAACCCCCTCCATCTCGGGCCACGTCAGACGCTCCGGAGGATGCTCCCAGCCCACCCACGGCAGCGACGCAAGCGGTCGCTCCCGCCACGCCTGTGCTCGTCCGCTCGCCACCACCAGGCACCAGCGGATCGCCCGCACCCGGCGCACGACGAGGTCGCCCCGCACCGGCCGCACCATCCGCAGCGCCACGTCGGCCTCCCGACGGTCCAGATCCATGGTGGCGCGGCCCGTGAGCAAGGTGATCCGCAGCTGGGGGTGCACGTGGAGGAGCGCGGGCAGCCGTGGCACCACCAGCACATCCGCCAGGTTCGGCGGGCAGGCCAGGCGCACCTCCCCCGACACCGTGCGCTCGAAGGTCTCGGCAACCCGCGCGAACCGCGACACGCCGAGCTCCACGAGCTCCGCCTGGGGTAGCAGGTCCAGCGCTGCCTGGGTGGGCCGCAGTCCCTCGCGCCCTCGATCGAACAAGGCAGCGTCAAGCGCCTCCTCCAGCAGCACCAGCCGGCGCGACACCGTGGAGATGTTCACCCCAAGCGCGTCCGCCGCCTCCCCCATGGTGCGCGACCGGAACAGGGCCAGGAACAGGCGCACGTCGTCCCAGGGAAAGGGCGTGGCTGGCGGTGGAGCGGTGCGTTGCATGAGTGCAATCATCCTATGCGATCTTCGCCAAAGACCCGCAATCGAGAAACCCATACTCGGTACCCGAACGGAGGTTCCCGATGTCTGCTCTCCTCGATCTCTCCTGGCCCCAGGCCGCCCTGCTCGTCAGCGCCGTCGCCGCTGGCCTGTCGGGAGGCTGCACGTTCGTCTTCTCCAACTTCGTCATGCCGGCCCTCGGGCGGCTCGAGCGCCCCGAGGCCATCCGCGCCATGCAGGCCATCAACGAGGACGCCATCAACCCGCTGTTCCTGCTGATCTTCATCGGCACGGGTGCGGCGGTGGTCGCCTTGTCCGCCGCCCACGGGTGGCTCGTGGGCCCCAACGGCTGGCTCTACGCCGGCACCGTGCTGTACGCGGTCGGTGTGGTGGGGATCACGGTCTTCGGCAACGTTCCCCTCAACGACGCCCTCGCCCAGGTCGACGCGTCGTCGCCGGCCGCCGACTGGCTCGCCTACGCCCGGCCGTGGACCGCGCTGAACACGGCGCGAACGGTGGCCGCGGCCCTGGCGTCGGCCTGCTTCGTGCTGGCGGCGCTGCGCTGATCGGCAGGCGGTACCATGGTGCCCCTTGGAGTGATCGATGGACGTTCGACCCGCGGTGTCCCCGCAGGAGCGACTGGCGGTGCTGCGCATCGCCCACGCGGCCAACCAATCTCGAGCGCCCTTCGAGGCCTACGCCGCCCGACGGTTGGCCGTCGCCTTCCGGGGTCGAGCCGACTGGTGGGTGGGCTTCGACGGCGACGTCGCCGTGGCCAGCCTGCTCTGCCACCGCTTCGTGCTCGCACGAGGCGCTGCACGCCGCAAGGCCTTCGGCCTGGGCTCGGTCGCCGTGCATCCCGATCATCAGCGCCGCGGCCACGCCAACGCCCTGTGCGACTGGGTGGTGCAGCGTGAGTCCCCGGCGGTGGGGCTGCTCTTCAGCGCGGTTCCCCCGAAGGTCTACGAGGGCTGCGGCTTCCGTGTCTTGCCTGCATGGAGCCATCGGAGCCGAGATCTGCAGGGCCTCGCCGACTCCGGCACCGCCGCCACCCTCACCCCCATCGATCCCAGGACCGAGATCGGGCGGCTGGCGCAGGCCTGGAGCCAGGATCGAGGCCACTTCACATGGGCGCGCACCCTCGACGACTGGCACCGCTCGCTGCTCGACAACCCAGAGGATCTCTGGTTCGCCACCGGCGACGGCACCCTGCGACTCGCCCAGGAGGGCGACGAGCTGGAGGTGGTGGAGCTGACCGTGGAGGATCGGGCTGCGGCCCTGCGAGCCGTCGCGCTGCTGGCCATCGGTCTGGGCAAGGACCACGTCACCGGCTGGTTCCCGCCCGATGCCTTCGTCTCCCGCTGGTTCGAGGACACCGGGCGAGCCACCACCCTGCCGATGGCCGCGCGCTTGCCGGCGGACGAGCCCATCTGGCTGTCGTCCGCCGACTACTTCTAAGCTCACAACCGAGCGTCAGATGGTCTCGAGTCGCCTGCGACCCGTACCACCCCAGCCCTCGTAGTCCGCTGGCTTGTTCCCCATGATCTCGTCGATGGCGGCCATGTGCTCGTCGGTCAGTCGCTCGAGCACCGAGATGGCCCCCAGGTTCTCCTCGAGCTGACGCAGCTTCGTGGCCCCGAGCAGCACCGTGGAGACGTTCGAGTTGCGCGCCACCCAGGCGATGGCCAGCTGCGCCACGGAGCAGTCCAGCTCGGACCTCGCCCACTGTGTGAGCCGCGCCACCTTGTCGAGGGTGCCGTCGTCACGGTAGCCCTGCAGCATGGTGTGCAGGAACTCGTAGCCGGGCTGGGTCATCCGGGAGCCCTCGGGGATCGAGTCGTTGTACTTGCCCGTGAGGATCCCAGAGGCCAGCGGGCTCCAGGTGGTCAGCCCCATGCGGTAGGGCTGCTGGTACAGCGGTGCGTACTCTCGCTCCGGTCGCTCGCGGTGGATCAAGCTGTACTGCGGCTGCTCGAACTGCGGCGGCTCCAAGCCCAGGGTGCGGGCCAGCCAGAAGGCCTCGGTGATCTGCTGCGCCGACCACTCGCTGGTGCCCCAGGCGGTGGCCCTACCGGAGCGCACCATCTGGGTCATCGCCCGCACCACGGTCTCCGTGGGGGTGTGGGGATCGGGGCGGTGGCAGAAGACCAGGTCGACGTAGTCCGCCTGCAGGCGCGCCAGGGCAGCATCGAGCCCCTCGCGCACGTGCTTGTGAGACAGCCCCGTCTGGTTGACCCCCGATCCACCCCAGAAGATCTTGGTGGTGATCACGATCTGCTGTCGGTGCCACAGCTCCGGATGTTCCTTGCTGAGCTGGGCGATGGCCTCGCCCATGATCGTCTCGGCCTCCCCGTTGGGGTTGCCGTAGGCCTCGGCGTTGTCGAACAGGTTGATGCCGCCTTGGCGCGCGGCGTGGAGGATCTCCTTGGCGGCGGCCACGCCCTGGTCCTCGGTGAGCCCCTGCTTCACGCCGAAGGTGGCCCAGAAGCCGTAGGACAGCACCGAGACCTGCAGCCCCGTGTTTCCCAGCATGCGGTAGTAGATGTCGCCTCCCATGAGTCGCTCGGCCATCGGGCGCAGGCGAAGTCTGCGCGAGTCCGATCACGACGGCAGGGTCATATCGACGAGAATCGGTCGATGACGGCCATGCCGCCAAGACCAGCGCCATCCAGCTCGCACAGCAAGGCAGCACCTTGCTCGAGGGTGAGGCGACGGGTGACCAGAGCCGCCGGATCCACCGCCCCCGAGGCCACCAGATCGAGCAGCCGTCCATAGTCGTGGGCGGCGAGTCCGTGGCTGCCCACGATCACGAGCTCCCGCGCGATCACCCGGTCCAGGGGCACGGGCACCGGGCCATCGGGCAGCAGGCCGACCTGGACGAAGCGTCCGCGAGTGCGCAGCGCCCCGATCCCGTCCCGCACGCAGTCCGAGTGTCCCAGGGCGTCGATGGCCACGTGCACGCCGCCGTCCGTCAGATCGGCGATCGCTCCGGCGACGTCTCCCACCTGCCCAGCGTCGAGGGCGTGCTCCGCACCCACCTTCCGAGCCATCGACAGGGGGCTCGGAGCGACGTCCACCGCCACCACCCGTGCCCCCACCGCCCGCGCGATCTGCACCGCAGCCAAGCCCACGCCACCACAGCCGTGCACCGACACCCACTCCCCCGCCTGCACCCGGCCCTGCTGCGTCACGGCCCGGAACGAGGTCGCGAAGCGGCACCCGAGGCTGGCGGCAGCCACGAAGTCCAGGGACGCTGGCAAGGCCACCAGCGTGGCATCGGCCCGATGCAGCGCCACGCGCTGCGCGAACCCGCCCCAGCCGTGGAAGCCTGGCTGGAACTGGTCGTCGCACACCTGGGGGTGACCAGCCAAGCACTGCGGACAGCGGCTGCAGCCCGCGATGAACGGCACGGCCACGCGGTCTCCCACCGACCAGCGCGTCACGTCGCGGCCCACCGCCTCGATCACCCCGGCCATCTCGTGGCCGGGCACGTGGGGCAGCGCGATGTCGGGATCGTGCCCCATCCAGCCGTGCCAGTCCGAGCGGCAGATTCCGTTGGCGCGCACGCCGAGCACCACCCCGTCGGGCGGTGGCTCGGGATCGGGCAAGGTCTGTACGGTGATGGGGCCCCGAAAGGCGCTGTACACGGCGGCATTCATCAGGGACTCCTACCTCGGCCAGCATCCGTCGGAACCACCCGCCGTCGACGGGGTCAGCACCACGGGGCGGGCGATTACCGACCACTTACAGTCGCGTGACCGTCAATCCCCTACATCTGGATCGGCACCCGGTGCTCAGGAGGTTCTCGGATGGCCACACGACGCAGCTTCACCTTCGGCTCCCTCGTGCTCGCCCTCGGCGCAGCCGGCACCGCTCGCGCCAGCGACACGGTGGCCAAGAAGAAGCCACAGCTGAAGCAGGTACCCCAGCGCCAGGCCCAGGCACCCGCACCCCACGACGGCCCGCCCGACGTCGGGATCCGCGCCACCGCCAAGCGCTCGCGCAGCGTGCTGAAGGTGCAGCTCGAGGTCGTCAACCGTCAGCCCGAGGCGGTGGAGGTGATGGTGGCCCGCGGCAGCATGCCCGGGGCCTGGCTGGTGGCCACCATCGACATCGACGGCGAGCCCTTCGAGCTCGGCCGCATCCACGAGGGCGACCGCCGCGAGTTCATGTCGCGCATGGGCCCGATCCCGCGCTTCGCCCCGCTGGCCAGCGGCGAGCGCCACCAGATGGGCCCCTACAAGTTCGCCTGGCCCGAGGGCGTGCCCGATCTGCCCGTGCACCTGACGGGTGGGCTCGACACCGAGTCCGGCGTGGTCGACATCAACGAGCAGGTCGAGCTCACTGCGGCCGCCAAGACCAAGCGCGTCTGATTCGCGCTACCCAGGGACATGGCTGATCACGGCACGGTCCGATTCGATCCCACCGCCGACCTGATCGACGAGGACGGGCGGCCGGTCGGGGAGATCGGCTCGCGGCACTACGACCCTGCGGCCACCGAGCTGCGGACCTGCCCCTACCACGACGCCCGACGCGGCCATCCCATGAACCAGACCGCTCTGCGGCAGCTCTCGGCGGTGTGGCCCGAGGTGGTGGCGGCAGGGGCCTGGCTCGCCCGCCAGACCACCCCTGCAGGATCGGTGCACGCCGCCTGGTGGGCCTGCATCGCCGGCACGCGCGCGCCCGCCATCCACGACACGCTGCACCCCGGCGTACCGGTGCCGCGCGCCCTATCGGCGCTGTACAAGGCGAGCCTGGGGTTCTCCCAGGTGCTCACGGCGGTGCTGCTGGCCGACGACGGCATCGCCGAGGCGCCGCTCGCGAGCCTCGGAGACGCCGATGCCTTCCTCGCCCTGCTGGACCGGGAGCGCTGGCTCGTGGGGGAGCAGCAAGCGTGTGCGGGCCCTGGACCCATGATCGGGCAGCTCTTCGACGCCTTCGCAGGTCGCGCCAACGAGGCCAGTCCTGGACCGCTGGCCGCCCTACCGCCGCCCCGCTCCTGGGGAGACGAGCGCGCGGCCTGGATCGGCGTGCAGGTGGCGTTCCTGGGCGCGGCGCGCACGCGCGCCACCACGAACGCCGAGATCGACGCTCACCTCGCTCCCGGGCTGCCCTGCCTCAGGGGCGTGCTCGCCGTGCCAGGCCGTCGTGCAGAGCACGCTCGGAGGCTGTTCCCCACGGCGCACTGCCCCGCGTCCGTGCGCACGTTCCTGGCGGCCCAGGGCGGCTGCGACCTGGCTTCGCTCGTGGCCCTGCGAGACGCGGACTGAACCTGGCCGACAAGACGGCTCGTGCCGTGCTACCCGCCCCCGATGTCCGACGTCGCGTCTACCATCGCCAGCCTTCTGCAGCTCTCCCCTGGCGCCGTGCGCGCCGCCCTCGCCCTGTTCGACGAGGGAAGCACCGTGCCCTTCGTGGCGCGCTACCGACGGGAGCGCACCGGGGGGCTCGACGAGGTGCAGCTGCGCCAGATCGCCGATGCCCACCGCCAACACGTGGAGCTTCAGGACCGGCGGAGCGCCATCCTGAAGGCGCTGACCGAGCAAGGGGTGCTCACCGACGCACTGCGCGCCACCATCGCCGCCTGCCAGACCCGCTCCGCCCTCGAAGACGCCTACGCCCCCTACAAGAAGCGCCGCAAGACCCGCGCCGACAACGCCAAGGAGAAGGGCCTGGAGCCACTGGCGGAGCTGCTGCTGGCCCAGACCCGCCGGGGCAACCCCATCACCGACGCCACGTCCTACGTCGACCCGAGCAAGGGCGTGACGTCGGTGGACGAGGCCCTCGCCGGTGCCCGCGACATCGTGGCCGAGACCCTCGCCTCGCGCCCCACGCTACGCTCGCTGGTCCGCCAAGACGTAGGCGATCACGGCATGTTGTCGTCGAGCGCCACCAAGAAGACGGAGGGCGCCGACGACTTCCGCGACTACGCCGATCACACCGAGCGCGCCGCGCGGGTGCCCTCCCACCGCTACCTGGCCATGTGTCGTGGCGAGGCCGAGGGGGTGCTCACCATCAAGATCCGGCCCGATCTGGAGCGCACCCTGCAGCAGCTGCTGCGGGCCGCCAAGCTCGATCGTGGCTCGCCGTGGGCCGAGCAGATGCGCCAGGCCACCGACGACGCCTTGCGCCGGCTGCTGCTGCCCGCCGCCGAGCGCCGGGTGCGCGCCATCCTCAAGGAGCACGCCGACGACGAGGCCATCGAGGTGTTCCAGCGCAACCTCGAGGCGCTGCTGCTCGCCGCACCGCTGGGCGGTGTGAGCGTGCTCGGCATCGATCCCGGGATCCGGACCGGCTGCAAGTGTGCGCTGGTGTCGGAGACCGGCGCGCTGGTGGAGCATCAGGTGCTGCACCTGGTGGGCCGCAAGGACCCGCAGACGGACCGGCTGGCGGCCTGGCTGTCGCGGGCCCGTCCCGCGGCGGTGGCGGTGGGCAACGGCACCGGAGGGCGCGAGGCGCTAGCCGCCGTGCGCACCGCCCTTCGCGAGGCCGGGATGGACGTTCCCGCGGTGTCGGTGAGCGAGTCCGGCGCCAGCATCTACAGCGCGTCGGAGCTGGCTCGTCAGGAGCTGCCCGACGTCGATCTCACGGTGCGGAGTGCGGCGCACATCGCCAGGCGACTGCAAGATCCGCTGGCGGAGCTCGTGAAGGTGCCGCCCGGCTCCATCGGCGTGGGCCAGTACCAGCACGACGTCGACGACAAGAAGCTCACCCGCAAGCTGTCGGAGGTGGTGGAGAGCTGCGTGAACCGCGTGGGCGTGGACGTGAACACCGCGAGCCCGGCGCTGCTCGCCCACGTGGCGGGGATCGGGCCCAAGCTCGCCGAGCGCATCGTGGCCCACCGACAGGCCAACGGCGCCTTCCGACGTCGCCGCGACCTGCTCGACGTGCAGGGGCTGGGCAAGAAGACCTTCGAGCAGTGTGCTGGCTTCCTGCGGATCCGCGACGGCTCCGAGCCCCTCGATGCCTCCGCCGTGCACCCCGAGCGCTACAAGCTGGTGGCGCGGATGGCGCGCGACCTCGGCTGCTCGGTGGCCGAGCTTGTGGGCGACGCCGCGAAGGCGCGCACCATCCAGATGGATCGCTACGTCGACGAGGACACCGGCCTGCAGACCCTGGCCGACATCGTGGGCGAGCTGACCAAGCCCGGCCGCGACCCTCGGCAGGCCTTCGAGGCCCCCGCCTTCCGCGACGACGTGCAGGAGCTGTCGGACGTGCGCGAGGGCATGGTGCTGCACGGTGTGGTCACCAACGTCACCAACTTCGGCGCCTTCGTGGACGTCGGTGTGCACCAAGACGGACTGGTGCACATCTCCCAGCTCGCCGACCGCTACGTGTCGTCCCCCCACGAGGTGGTCTCCGCCGGCCAGTCGGTGAAGGTCAAGGTGCTGGAGGTGGATCTGGATCGCCGTCGGATCTCGCTGTCGATGAAGCAGGCGTAGAACGTCCCAAAATTTTGACATTCTTGGACGGGAGCGGGCATTGTGGCCAGACCGTTTCGGGGGTTTCATGCAGACGATGTCAAGGACCGCGTGGCTGGCTTGCTTGGTGGGCTGTGGCGGCACCACGGCCATAGGGGAGTCCGTGCCACCTGCAGTGGACACCGAAGGCCCGAGCGACGCCCCGACCACCGAGCAGCAGGACTGGGACGTTCCGGTCTCCACCCCCGTGGTGGGCGGCGCCACGTTGACGCTGCACGACGGGATCCGGGTGGCCGCCTCCGATGTGCACAGTGGGCAGGTGGTGCTCGTCAACCTCGACACCTTCGAGGTGGAGGCCGTGCAGCAGCTCCCGGAGAACTCCGAGCCCAACCGCATGGCTCAGGGAGACGCGGGCACCCTGTGGGTGGCGCAGCGGCGCAGCGGGCACGTCACCGGGCTGTCCACCTCCGACCTCAGCGTGGTGGCGCAGCACTGGGTGTGCCCCGCTCCGCGCGGGATCGACAGTGGCCACGACGGCACCCTGTGGGTGGCCTGTGGCAGCGGGGAGCTGATCCAGTTCGACGACGTGCAGATCCTGCGTCGCCTCGAGCTTGGGCCAGATCTGCGAGACGTCGTGGTGGATCCCTGGTCCGATCGGATCTGGGTGAGCCGCTTCCGGGCCGGGCAGGTCATCCAGCTCGACGGCGCCGGGAACGTCCTGCGCACCGAGCAGCTTCCCTCGGCTCGCTTCGAGCAGTTCCTCAACGGAGCCTCCCGCCCCCCCGTGGACGTGCGCTTCGACGGTCGGGTGGCCTGGCGGATGGTGCCCCACCCCGAGGACGGCGTGGCCGTGCTGCACCAGCGGCTGTCCTCGACCACCATCCGCACCACACCCGATCAGGCGAACCTGGAGGTTCCTCCGCCCTACTACGGTCCCCCCGAGGCATCGGAGCCCGGCACCCCTGGCCGGAGATGTGCTGGCATCGTGCACACCGCGCTGACCCACGTCCCCACGGAAGGCGACCCCATCACCTCCAGTGCCATCTGGGCGGCTGCGGTCCCCACCGATCTGACCTTCGTCTCCGACGACACCATCGTGATGGCCGTGGCGGGTGCCAAGCCCGGGAGCATGTCCGCTGCCTCGCTGGTCGACATCGACGTCGACACCCTGTGGGATCGGTCCACCACCTGCGTGATCCCCGGCTCCACACGCGCGGCCGGCAGTGCGTTGATCCACAGCGTGGCGTCCAACGTCGACGGGCGCCTGGTCTCGGTGTCGGGACCGCCCTTCAAGGTGCGGATCGGCAACACCGTGGTCCACGAGGCAGGTGAGGCCGGCCACGCCGGACTCGAGCTGTTCCATCGCAACGCGAACCTCGGCGTCTCCTGCGCCAGCTGCCACCCCGAGGGCGCCGACGACGGCTACGTCTGGACGTTCGAGAACGTCGGGCCGCGGCGCACGCAGTCCCTCGTGGGAGGCCTGCTCGACACGGCTCCCTTCCACTGGCAGGGCGATCTGCACGACATGGCGGATCTGATGGACGAGACCTTCGTCATCCGCATGGGCGGCGATCCGATGTCCCATGCCGACGTGGAGGACATGGCGGACTGGATGGACGGGCTGCCCACCGTTCCCACGAGCGGACGAGGCACCACGACGCAGGTGAGCGAAGGGGAGCAGCTGTTCGTCGACCTCGGCTGTGCGGCCTGCCACGTGGACGGCATCCTCACCGACAACCAGAGCCACGACGTGGGTACGGGCGGCGTCTTCCAGACCCCGAGCTTGCGGGGCGTCGCCCAGCGGCTGCCCCTGATGCACACCGGGTGCGCCACCAGCCTGACGCGTCGGTTCGATCCGGAGTGCGGGGGCACCAACCACGGAGACGTCTCGGATCTCACCCCACCACAGGTCGACGCCCTGGTGTCGTACCTCGAGACCCTCTGAGGGCCAGGATGAGCCGTGCAACTGCGCCTTAAGTCGCACGGGCCCCAGCTAAGTCCGACCCGGAGCCTCGCAGCGTAGACCTCCTCCATGGAGGCGCTGCGTGACTGCACCCCGCACGGTCGTGATCCTGACGTGCCTGTCGGCATGCACCGACGATGCCCTTGTGGTGATGAGCGTGCCCACACCGGGCTCCGTCGGCGTGTCGGTCCTGGTGCAGCCCGTCGTACAGCAGCCGGCACGCCATCTCGAGCTGCGGGCCCTGGGTCGACCCGGGCCGATCCCTGCCCGGATCGTGGAAGACACCGACCAGATCCGGATCGGGGTCCTGGAGCCCTTGGCCTACGCCACTGTGCACACCCTGTGGGTAGAGGACGAGCCCTACACTTTCCGCACGGCGAGCCCCAGCGTCTACGCCACCTATCGCTACGACGAGCACGGCAACCGCCTCGAGGCCACCGGCTACGCCGGGCCTGGCCCCGATGGGATCTGGTTCAACGCCGACGACGAGATCCGCAGCCAGACGCTCTACGCCGCCTTCGACGGTTGATCCCCCCACATCCCCGCAGGAGCCACCATGTACCGAACCAGCCCCCTCGTCGTCCTCGCCCTCGTGGGCTGCCCCGAGCCCTCCTCCGAAGGACCCGAGCAGACCGAGGGCAACCAAGCGCCCAGCGTGCTCATCCTGAGTCCCTCCGAGGGTGAGGTGGCTGCGCTGACCGGACCCGACAGCCTGATGCGCTTCGTGGGAGGCGCCACCGATCTCGAGGACGCCGATGCCTGCTGCGCACTCGAGTGGAGCTCGGATCTGGACGGGTTCCTCGGCAGCGGATCGGATCTCACCTGGGCACTGCAGACCCTGGGCGAGCACACCATCACGCTGACCGCCACCGACAGGGAGGGGCTGACGGGCAGCGCCAGCGTGGGCGTGGAGGTGGTCTTCGGCCCCCCCACCGTGACGGTGCTGTCGCCCATCACCGACGCCACCCCCGTGGTGGGCGAGTGGGTGCTGCTCGAGGCGGAGGCCTCGGATCTGTCGGCTCCGGGTGGCTTGCCCGATGACGCCTTCGTCTGGGAAAGCTCCCCGTCTGGCTCCCCGTTCCCCGCCGTCGGCGCCACCTACGGCGTTCGCCTGACCACGGTGGGTCCCCGTACCCTGTCGGTCACCGTGACCAACGCCTACGAGGCCAGCGAGACGGTGCAGGTCGACGTGGACGTGCAGCCACCGGCCCCCGAGGCCCCCACCGTCGCAGTCGAGCTGCCTGCCCCTGGGGCCGTGCTCGAGTGGGACACATCCCACCTGCTGCGGGCGCAGATCACGTCCAACTACTCGGGCGGAGGCATCGTGATCAGCGCCGATGGCTGGACCCTCGATCACGGAGGCATCAGCTACGACGTCATCGAGGGTGTGACCGGCACCACGGTGAATCCAGGCGCGCTGCTGCCCACGGATCTGTGCGGCGACGTGGACGCCGACATCGTGCGCTGGGCCTCCGACACCGGCGGCAAGACCTTCGCGGTCGTCCCGGTGACCATCCGCTATCCTGGGTGTCCCTGACGCTCCTCGGTGCCCGCCCCATGCTCCTGCACATCGGAGACAAGAACTACTCCTCGTGGTCCTTGCGGGCGTGGCTCGTACTTCGCTGGGCCCAGCTCCCCTTCGAGGAGCACGTCATCTTCCTCGACGGCGAGGGCTACGGGCGCGGCCAGATCCCCGCGGTCAAGCAGGTGAGCCCCTCGGGGCGAGTCCCGGCGCTGCACGTCGACGGCACCGAGATCTGGGACTCCCTGGCCATCGCCGAGTGGGCCGCCGAGCAGGTGCCCGGTCTGTGGCCCGCCGACCGCGTCCAGCGCGCCCTTTGCCGCAGCGTGACGTGCGAGATGCACAGCGGCTTCACCGCGATCCGACGGGATCTTCCCATGAACATCCGGCGCCGCCTTCAGCGCCGCCCCGAGCTGCCGGCCGACACCGAGGAGGAGCTCGAGCGCCTGGCCGCCATGTGGACTCGCTGCCAGCAGCGCTCTGGCGGCTGGCTGTTCGGGCAGCGCAGCATCGCAGACGCCTTCTACGCGCCGGTCGCCACGCGGCTGCGCACCTACTGCGTGACCTTGCCCGAGCCCGCCATGGCGTGGTGCGAGGCACTGTGGGCCGACGAGGCCTTCCGCGAGTGGGAGGCGGCCTCGGCGGCTGAAGACTGGAGCTTCGAGCCCGTGGACGCGCTGTACCGCTGACCCTCGGCGTGCTGCGGGCGCAGCAGCGACGCTTGATCCGCCCACCACGCCGTGAGCAGCGTCCAGCCGCCCCCCAGCAGCAGCGAGGTGACCACGCCGAGCAGGCGCACCGTCGCATCCGTCGACAGCGACAGCATCCCTCCCAGCATGGCGAGGGCCTCCACCCGCACTGCCTGGAGCACGCCCGCGGCACCCATCAGGACCACCGCCGCCACCACCCAGCCACGGCGCCGCCCCGGGGCCAGGGCACCGGTCGCGAGCAGCATGATGGCCAGCACAGCTCCGGGCACGCCGAACGCCGTCAGCCCCACGGCGACCAGGCAGGCCGCGTCGAAGGGAACCGCCCGCCGACGGGGCAGCAACCCGAGCAGTGCAGCCCCCACCCCGAAGCTGCCGACCCACCACAGCTGCCAGGCGCCGCGCAGCACCGGCAGGTACTCGCCCATCCACAAAGGCAGCAGCTCGGCCTGCACCCACGCGACCCCGAGCCACACGCCGATGCCCAGCACCGACGCTCGGATCCACTGTCCGCGCAGCGACGCCAGGCCCATCGTGCCGGCCCACAGCACCAGCAGCCACAGCATGCCACCGTGCTGGCTCAACCAGGTCCAGGCGTAGGGATCCACGGCCCAACCCTGTACACTCCGGCCGCGACCGGCAAGATCGGGCGGTGTCCTACTGCGTCGCAGCCGCGCCGTAACTCCGTCCGCGACGTGCCCGTACCCCCGACCGAGCACCGCACCAGGGAGGCCGAGTGGCCCTAACGGACATCCTGCCCATCTCCTTCGAGTTCAGCAGCAAGCTCGGCGTCCGCGAGCTTCCCGAGTTCGACCGCAGCTACGAGTCCAACATCGACGGGCTCTACATCGTGGGCGACCTCGCCGACGCGCCCATCATCAAGGCCGCCCTGAACCAGGGCTACGACGTCGCCATGCACGTGCTCGACGAGGCCCGCACAGTGAAGGCCGACGACGACGTGCTCGACCTCGTGATCGTGGGCGCAGGGCCAGGCGGCATCGGTGCAGGGCTCGCAGCCATCGAGCGCGACGCTCGCTACCTGGTGCTGGAGCGCGAGAAGCCCTTCGCCACCATCCAGAACTTTCCGAAGAACAAGCTGATCTTCAGCGAACCGCGCGAGCTGCCCGGCAAGAGCGGCCTGTGGTTCGAGGACGCCCGCAAGGAGCACCTCACGGAGCGCTGGGAGGAGGCCCTCGAGCAGCACATGCTCAACATCCACCAGCCCGAGGAGGTGGTCAACGTCCGAAAGGAGGGCGGCCTCTTCGTGATCGAGGCGGTGGTGGGCAAGGGCGGCATGATGGCGCGCCACGATCCGGAGCCCACCCAGCCCGACATGGCGGAGGGCGCGAAGAACGTGTACCGCGCCAAGCGGGTGATCCTGGCGATCGGACGTCGCGGAGCCGTCACCCGCCTGCAGGTGCCCGGCGCCGACCTGGAGAAGGTGGCCTACGCGCTCAAGGATCCCGACGATCACGCAGGCCGCGACGTGCTCGTGGTGGGCGGCGGCGACTCCGCCGTCGAGGCCGCCATGGCCTGTGCGGAGGCCGGCGCACAGGTCACCATCTCGTACCGCCGCGACACCTTCTCCCGCGCCAAGGGGAAGAACAAGGCCAAGATCGAGGGCATGATCGCAGCGGGGGACATCCGCGCCGAGCTCGGCACCGTGCCCGCCGAGATCACCGAGCGCACCGTCACGCTGGCCCGCGGCGAGGAGCGCATCGAGGTCGACAACGACGACGTGCTGGCCTTCCTCGGCACCAAGCTGCCCAAGCCCTTCCTGCACAAGATCGGCCTGCGCATGAACGGCGACATGGACGTCTGGCGCGCGGTCTGGATCGGCTCCTTCGCGCTCATGACGTACCTGTTCTACGTCATCAAGACGAAGCGCGAGCTGTTCCCCTTCGGACCCGAGCATCCGCTGGGCTTCGTGCCCGACGCCCTCAAGCTGCAGGCAGGCTACCTGGGCGAGCTGTCGGGCTCCTTCTGGGGCACCGTGATCTACTCGCTGCTCATCACCGGCTTCGGCATCGCGGCCTTCCGCAAGTACCCCTCGCGCCACCAGAAGATGCGCTACGTCTCGCTGATCGTCTTCCAGCTGCTGTTCTTGTTCGGCATCCCCGAGATCATCGCGCCGGCCTTCATGGACCGCCCTTGGAAGATGTACGCCCTGTCGGTGCCCTGGCCGCTGTCGATCTGGTCGCTCGTCGACGCGCCGTCGTGGGCGGGCGGAAGCACGGCCAACGCGCTGACCTGGCTCGGCATCGGCGCGTTCACGTCCTTCGTGGCCATGCCGATCTTCGTCTACTACCACGGAGAGCGCTTCTGCAGCTGGATGTGCGGCTGCGGCGGGCTGGCCGAGACCCTGGGGGACCGCTGGCGGCACCTCGCCCCGCGCGGGAGCACCGCCATCTCCGCCGAGTGGGGCGGTCGCATCGTGCTGCTGCTGGCCATCCCCACCACGGCGCTGATCCTCAACGACGCCTGGGGGTTCTTCGCCACGGACGCCCTGGCGTCGAGCAAGAACTTCGCCCAGCAATGGTACGGCCTGATGGTGGACTTCTGGCTGGCCTCGGTGGTGGGGGTGGCCTTCTACCCCTACCTGGGCAACCGGGTGTGGTGCCGCTTCTTCTGCCCGCTGCGAGCCTACATGGAGCTGCTCTCCAAGTGGTTCAGCCGCATCCAGATCGTGAGTAACGACAAGTGCATCGGCTGCGGCGAGTGCACGCGCTTCTGCCAGATGGGCATCGACGTGCAGCGCTTCGCCCAGCGCCAGGACGCGTTCCACAACGGGAACAGCGCCTGCATCCAGTGCGGGATCTGCGTGGAGGTCTGCCCGATGAACGTGCTGTCGGTGGACGGCAAGCGCGGCATCGAGGTGAAGGCGGCCTAACCGCGCCGACGCCCGACGAGCAGCAGGAGCGCGAGCGCGGCCCCTGCAGGAGCCGAAGAGCCCCCAGTGGAGCCGCAGAACCACGCGCCTGGGGGAGCCGCCTCCGCCCCGTCTGGCACGACGGGCGAGTCGCCACCGGGCACGTCACAGTCCCCCGCGGGGGCGTCGAGGGTCTCCGCATCGCAGTCGTTGTCGACGCCATCGCAGGTCAGCTCGACCTGGTGCGGCCCCACGGTGATGCTGGAGTCGTCACAGTCGCCGGCACAGGCCGACAGCCCATCGTCGTCGACGTCCAGCTCGTCGTCCGGCACCTGCCCGTCGCAGTCGTCGTCCACCCCGTTGCACGCCTCGGAGGCACCGGCGAACCGCTGGCCGTCCTCGTCGTCGCAGTCGTAGGGGAAGGGGTCGCCGTCGCCATCCCGGTCGACCCCCAGGAACGGGGACGCTCCGCCGAACGCGCCGATGTCGGAGCGAGAGCCGTCCACGTCCGTCAGCTCGGGGTCGCCTGCGTCCACCACGGGGCTGTCGGGGGCAGGCACGAAGCCAGCGGGCTCACATCCCGTGGGCCCTTCCAGCAAGGGATCGGCCAGCAGCGTGTTCCCGATGCCCACCTCGGGATCGAGGCCGTCGTTGTCGTGGAGCAGCGCGTAGTCCACCTTCGGCTCGGACTCGCCGAACTCGATGACGGCTCCGTCGCCTGCGTTCCCCATCAGCAGCAGGTTGCGGTAGGAAGCGGCTCCGTCGCTGAAGAGGGCCGAGCCGACGGATCCCGCGTTCCCGAGGAAGTGGAGGTTCGCGGACGTGTTGTCGCGAACGTTCGCGAACAGGGCCCCGCCCCGTCCGTCCAGCGAGGAATTTCGGCTGAAGACGTTGCCGGTCACGGTCGCGCTGGCCGAGCTCCCCGTGCTCTGGAGGAAGACCGCTCCCCCGTCGCCGCTGGCCTGGTTGACGCAGAACAGGTTCCCCTGGACGTTCGCGTGGTCGAAGTTCGACGCGTGCAGCGCGCCACCCGTCTGCGCCGTATTGCTCTCGAAGGTGGAGCCCGACACCGTGACGACGTCGACGGCGCCGATCCGCAGGGCCCCACCGAGGCCCTCGACGTCACCCCCGGCGAAGTGGCTGTCCTCCACCGTCACCGCGGCGGCCCGGGTGACGCTGATGTGGCCACCGTCCTCGGCAATACCCCCGGCGTCGCGGAAGACGCTGCGCCGCACCGTCACGCTCCCTTGCGCCTCCTTGCCGTACTGTTGGCTGATGATGGCCCCCCCCACCGAGGCCGTGCACCCCGCGAAGGAGCTGTCCTCCACGATCAGCGTGGACGCGTCCTGCACCTGCAGGCAGCGCCGGTCCCCCTGCCCGTCGAAGTCGAGCTGGCGCAGCGTGAGCTCGGCGCCCTCGAGGACCTTGATCACGTAGCTGGGGACGTGCCCTCGCAGCGTCACCCCCTCGCGGCCCTCCACCGTCAGGTCCCGCCGAACGATCACGGAGGTGTCGTAGCTACCGGACTCGATGACGATGGTGTCGCCCGAGGCGGCCTCGTCGACGGCCTCCTCCAGCGTCGTGTACTGGGTGGGGACGGTCAGGGTACCGGCCATGGCGGAGGAGAGCGTGAAGACGATCATGGCCCAGTAGAGCAAATGGCAGCGACCGAGGCAAAGGCAACGGCAGGCGTCAGGAGACGCGCTGTCGGATCCAGGCTGCCTGGCGCTTGACCTTCGCCACGTACTCGCGCCGATCCAGCAGCACCACCACGAGGCTCGCCAACCCCACCCCGACCGTCCCTCCCAGAGCGAGGGCACCGGTGGGGCCCTCGGGGAACAGCCCCTGCGCCAGGGCCGTGCCCACTCCTGCAGCCAGCAACGCGGAGTTCACCACCCAGCCGCGGCAGATCCGAATCCTCGACTTGGCGTAGTCCAGCACGGCAGACAGCGGCCCCGACTCCTCACGGACGAGGCGGTGATCCGGGAAGTACACGGCATGGAACGCTGCCACCGAGGCCGCACGATAGACCCGCCGCCCCAGCAGCGCGTCCACCGGCGTGAACAGCACGTCGCCCCAGCGATCCACGAGCACGCCCAGGAAGTACACGAAGGGCAGCGCCGCCAGCCCGACAGCACCTGCGTCCTCCCCGAGGGAAGGCAGCGGGCCGCCACCGAGGATGGTCCAGATCCACACGCACGCCGCCAGGGCCGCGCCGGCCCCGATGATGAGGATCTCTGCAAAGAGCGAGGTGGTCGACAAGGCTTCTCCCGTCTCCGTCGCACCGCATGGTACGGCGCCTCAGGCCTCAGGCAGTCGCTTGCGCTCCTCCGGTCGGCTCCACAGCAGCGCTGCCTCCTCGAGCCAAGCGCGGGGTGGGTCGGCCATGTGGATGGCCAGGAACACCAGATCGGCGCCGTGCAGGCCACGGCTCCAGCCACGGGCCGAGGCGAGCTTGGCGAGCACGTCGTCCGTGGGTGGCCCGGGGAGCACGGGCAGCGCGTCCTCGCGCAGCACCACCCCGACCGCGAGGTTGCCGGAGACGTCCACGATGCGCAGGTCCACCACGTCGTCCCAGCGCCAGACCGCCACACCGATCCGCGCGTGCACGACCTGCAGGCCCTGGCGCACGAAGGCCACGGACCCCACCCGCGTGCCGCGCAGCCGCCGCACGAAGGCCACCACCAGCGCACCCACGGCGAGCACGCCCGCACCGCCCAACAGCGCTCGCCCGAACCACCCGAGCCCCGGCCAGAACAAGGCGAAGCCGAACAACGCCACCAGCATGCTCCCGCCGCCGATGCCCATGGCCAGCCGCGAGAGCGCCATGGTGCGGTGGTGCCGCCCCGGAACGAAGGTGGCCCAGCGCGTGGCCGCGATCTGCACCCCCACGAACGCCCCCCCGCCGAAGAACAGCAGCGTGATCCAGCCCTGGGTGCTGTGGCCTTCCCTCACCAGGAGGACCACCGCCAGCGCCGCGAAGGCAGCGCAGATCCCGCCCATGACCAGCGTGTCCACGCCGATCACCCGCACCAAGCTTGCAGGCGTCGCCCCTTCAGGCGACGCCACGGCCCGCCCATCGGCGAACGGATCTGCGAGCTCGGGGAGCACGCCGCGCGCACGGTCCGACGCCCCCTGGAAGAGGCCGTGGATCGCTGGCAACGCGAGCATGCCGCCCAGCCACCCGGCCAGCGCCTCACCGGAGCCGAGCGCGATCCCGATCACGAGCCCGGCGAGCCACACGCCCAGGTACCACCACGCTCCGAGGCGCTCCAGGCCATCGCCCGTGCGAACCCAGCGGCGCTGGACCGCCTCCTCGAGCACGGTCTGCCCGAGCATCACCAGCGCGAGGGGAGCGACGGCGAGCCCAGTGGCCAACCAGGCGGGCAGCTCGAGCACGGCCAGCGGCAGCACGAGGCACAGGCTGCCCAACGAGAACCCCAGCATGCTCGCCTGGCTGTTCATGGCAGCGCGGCGAGCAAGTCGGCCTCGGGGATCACCCACACGGTTCCATCCGCAGACGACAGCACGAGATCGGACGCTCGCGGAGAGGTGACCTGGGCCACGCGGGGTTCCCCAGCCCCCTCCACCACGAGGATGGCGTGGGACAGCCCAGCCCCTTGAAGCACCTCCGCACCCGACAAGACGTACGTGCGCCTGGCGTCGCCGACCAAGCTGAACGACAGCGCCACCTCGTCGAGTCCGTCGCCGTCCAGATCCGGAACCACCGCGCCCGCCAGGACGCTGCCTCTGGGGGTGGGCCAGCAGTGCTGCAGATCTCCCACGTCCAGGCGACCCGACACCGGCACGTCGAGGAGCAGACACGCCTCGGTGCGAAGCGCGGCGATCAGATCATCGGTGCCGTCGCCATCGACGTCTCCGCCTCCTGCGAACAAGGTGCCGCCCGTCAGCTCGCCGGACATGTCCTGCAGCTTCTGGTCGCCCTGCCACGCTGCGGTGGAGACCACGAACGAACGCTGTAGCTCCTCGTCGACGACCAGGACGTCCACGAGGCCGTCGCCATCGACGTCCCCCACCCGCTCCACGATGCGGTGGGCAGCCTGGAAGTAGGGCGGATGAACGGCGCGGGCCAGGGCAGTCGGCACGTCGTAGGGCCCGTCGTGAGCGAGGCTGGACAGGTACACGCTCCCGTCTCCCCAAGCGAGCACGAACTCGTCCACTCCATCCTCGTCGAGGTCCCCTACGCTCGCGAAGGAGGTGCGCCAGGCCTCCCACGCCAGCTCCCCGACGGCGACCTGGGACGGCGCTCGAGTGGGCCCGAAGGGGCCGGCCAGGAACAGCACCTGACCCTCGGTGTCGAACCGGGTGCCCGTCCCTCCCCCCACGGACTCGAGGTTGGCGAGGATATCCGTGGCGCCGTCGCCATCGAAGTCCCCCACCGCTGCCGCTCGTGGGTTGAGATAGGGCGCTCGATGCCCCGTGATCAGCGCCACATCGAGCTCCCAGCTGGAATCCTCCAGCACGGGGCCCGCTTCGATCCGTAGCGAGGCAGACCAGTAATCCGACACGATCAGATCATCGGTTCCATCGCCGGTGACGTCGTCGAAGATCCACGAGCTGCCTGGAAACGCCCCCACGTAGGAGCCGAGGTCTTCGACGGCGTGCGCCGTGGACGACGTCGGATTCTCCGCGGGCGTGACGATCACCGCCGTCTCGGAGGTGTTGGGTGGAGCGCCACACGACAGCATCACGATCCATAGGAGTGTCATGGCACGAAGATAGACGCAATCCACACGGATACGCGACGATCAAGCCTGCTTGATGAGGCGCGCCAGCGCCCGCAGCCCCTTCAGGGTGTCGGCGTCGGCGGTGGCTCGGGCGACGGCGGACTCGAAGTGACCCGTGAGCTCCTCCAAGCGCTGCTGAAGGCCGCGCAAGCGGGCCTGCTGCTGCCGCTCCTGCTCCTCCATGGACTGCTGTAGCTGCGCCATGCCCTCGCGGATCTCGGGCACCTGATCCGCTAGATCCTTCACCTCCGCGATCTGGCGCTTCAGCTCCAGCACGTCGTCGCGCGGGTAGGTGGCGCGCTTCAGCATCACGCCGAGGCGCTCCGACAGCCTGCGGTGCAGCGCCCACGCGGGTCGGATCCCGGTGGCGGCCACATAGGCAGCAGCGAACGCCCAACCCAGCGGCTGCTCCCCCCACACCGCCACTCCGACCGCCCCCGCGGCGAGCACCAGGTGCAGCGCGATGGCCGCCAGCAGCAGCTGCCACAGCAGCCGACCCGTGATGCGCTTGTCGCCGCTGGGCACCGTCAGTCCGATCTCGGTGCTGCGCGCCTGCTCGTCGCGCACCGCGCGAGCCTGCAGGTACAGATCCCACGGCACCTTGGTGACGCCGATCAGCGCCACCCCCGCCACCACCACCACGGCCACGTCGGACACGAGCCCGAGGGGAAACCACCCGAGCTGCACTCCGGCCAACAGGCCCAGCGCCAGCACCGCCACCATCGCACCCAGAAACGCAGCCACCAGGGCCTCCCTCGTGACAGGCCCTGTCGCTCGCGGTCCCCCTCAGGGCAAGGCCGCGAGATCCCACGGCACGTCGATCGCTTTGACGGGAAGGGGCTGGCCGTCGAGGAACGCCAGCACCGCCTGGCGATACGCCGCCTCTGCTTCGGCATCGAGCTGCAGCGCGTGGCTGACGCCGTGCACGGGCAGCAGCTGGCCTTGCGACAGGCCCTCGAGCACCTGCTCGGCGTTCTCGGTGGGGGTGCGCGGATCGAGGTCGCCGGCCACCAGGAGCACGGGCACGTCCGAGACCACCTCGGTGCGCACGTCGTCCCCGAGCGGCGCCCCCCAGGGCTCGCAGACGCCGTCGCCGAACTTGGGCAGATCGAACACCCGCCCCAACACCGCCTCCTCCGCCTCGGCGTGCACCGCCGCGAGCCGCTCGGCGCTGGCCGCCGTCTGGCAGTCCACCAGGTAGTTGACGGGCACGAAGGTGGGCTCGAAGCGGTGCGGCGCCACCCGACCCGCCAGCTCGTCGAGCGCCCCCGGATCCTGCGTATAGACGCCGAGCACCTCGCCGAGCAGCGTCTGCAGCGTGGCGCGGGCCCCCATCGCGTCGCGCCAGGCGAGCTGCGCGTCCAGCGCTCCGTAGGTGACGTCGAACAGCCCAGCACCGGTGAAGGGCTCGCGCACCGTGGCGTGCACGGGCTCCGACGCCAGCTCCTCCAGGGTGAGCCGCATCAGGGCAGCGAAGTCCGCCACCCCCGCAGCGGCCAGCGCCTCCCGCACCGTGGGGTCTTCGTCCAGTCGCTCCGACAGCCGCTGCAGCACCGCGTCCACCGCGGCGGGAGACTTCACGGTGTGGGACAGGCCCTCCACGCCGTTGAGCACGGCGCGCTCCACCGAGGTCTCGTGGCGGGCGAGCACCGCCAGCGCGTGCTGGGTGCCGAAGCTGCCCGCGAACAGTGCCATGACGGGCTCATCGAGGGCGATCCGCAGCGCCTCGATGTCGTCGGCCATCTCGGGCAGGCTGTAGCCGCGCAGGTCCACGCCCTGGGCCCGCAGCTGCTCGGCGCAGGCCTGGCCCCAAGCGAGCGCTCGCTGCGCGTAGGCGGGCTCGGTGAGCGGCTCGTCATAGGGCAGCTCCCCCAGCGGACCCACCTCGCAGCGAAGTCCCGGAAGCCGAAGCCCCGAGGATGCGAGCTGCGTGCCCATGCCGCGCTGCTCCGTGAGCACCAGATCGCGGCGCTCGGTGAGCGCTCGGACCAAGGGCAGCTGCACCAAGGCGCGCAGATCGTCGAGCTCGAGCGGAGGTACCCCCGGCCCTCCCGGAAGCTGGACCAGTGCCGGATCTGGCTGCGTGGAGCGAGCGCGGATCCGCTTGAACCCCAGGCCGATCACGCGCCGCGGCTGGTCGCAGGCGCGCGTCTCCGGAACCCAGAGCACGCCCTCCTCCACCACGTCGGGAAGCAGGGAATCGAGGGCATGGGGACCGTCGACGGAGCCCACCCGCAGCGGCTGGGCCGCCGGCAGATCCACGACCCGATCGCAGTCCAGATCGAGGCCGTCCACCCAGTCGTCGCAGTCGTGGTCGAGCAGTGCGGGGGCGCAGCCCGCGGGGGCCGAGGGACGCGCCGACGCGAGATCCAGGCGCTCGATCAGGGGAACGGTGGACTCCATCGGGTCGCTGCCGGGAGGGGTGCACGCGATCCAAGTGGCCAACGACGTCCAGAGCATGGAGCCTCCCGCCACCCATGTGCGGAAGGGGCCGCGCGGTTCGCCGAGGCACCGATCTCGGGCGACGCAATGCAGCTGCTGCATGGGTCGTCGACGGGCTTCAGGATCTGGCGTGCGCGATTGCCGCCTCTACCAGCTCGTCGGTGCTCGCCACGACCGGGAACGGCACGTCGCCGTCGGAGAGCACCAAGGGGATCTCGGTGCACCCCGCCACCACCGCCTCGGCCCGAAGCGCACTGGCCAGCTCGGCCATGCCCTGGCGCACCGGCGGAGACGTGTCGCCAGCCTTGATCTGGGCCAGCAGCTCCATGAACCCTCGCTGGCCGTCCTGTGTGGGCAGCGCCACCTCGAGCCCCGCGGCTCGCAGCGCCGGTGGGTACAGATCGGCCTTCATACAGGAGTCCGCCGCGAGCACCCCCACGCGCTGCACGCCCAGTCGCTGGGTCGCCGCCACGGTGACGTCCACGATGGAGAGGAACGGCAGATCCACGGCCGCCGTGATCTCGGGCAGCCAGTGATGTGCCGCGTTGCAGGGCATCACCAGGAAGTCCGCTCCGGCCCGCTGCAGCGACTGGGCCGCCGCCACCAGCCCCGGACCCGGCGACGGACCGGTGCCCGCCATGGCGTCGTTGCGGCTCGGGATGCGGGGGTCGTTGTGGATCAGGATGGGCAGGTGCTCCTGGTCGGTAGTGGCCCCCGTCCGTCGCAGCACCTTGCCGAAGAAGTCCAGGGTGGCGTCCGGACCGAGCCCCCCCAGCACGCCCATCACCCTCACAGCACGTCTCCGCGGTAGTGGAACAGCGTGGGCGCGCCGCCGGTGTGCAGGAACAGCACGTTGTCGTCCTTGCCGAACGCACCCTTGCGCACCTGATCCACCAAGCCCGCGGCAGCCTTTCCGGTGTAGACCGGATCGAGGAGCAGCCCCTCGTGACGCGCGAACAGCTGCACGGCCTCGCGCATGGACTCGGTGGGCAGCGAGTACCCCTCCCCCACGTAGGCATCGAGCACGGTGACGGCCTCGGCGGGAGGCGTGGCCACCCCGAGCTTGTCGGCGACGGCCCCCGCGAGCTTGTGGATGTGGGCCACCTGGTGGGCCTCGGGATGGCGCACACTCACCCCGGTGACGGGAATGCCGCTGTTGCTCGCGTGCAGGCCCGTGAGCAGGCCCGAGTGGGTGCCGCCGCTGCCCGAGGCGCACACCACGTGGTGGATCTCCACGCCGAGCTCGAAGCTCTGCTGCAGGATCTCCATGGCGCAGGAGACGTAGCCCAGCGAGCCGATGGCGTTGGAGCCTCCACCCGGGATGATGTAGGGCGTGCCTCCCTCGGCGCGCACCTCGGCGGCCACCGTCTCCATCGCGTCGACCAGCGGCGTGCCCCCCTCCACCACCGTGACGCCGTGCACGCCCAGCAGCTTGTAGAGGAAGTTGTTGCCGGAGGCGTCGGCGGCGTAGCTGCCAGGCACGCGCTCCTCGAGCACCAGCCGGCACTTCAGCCCCTCCTTGACCGCGGCACCCAGGGTGAGTCGGCAGTGGTTCGACTGCACCGCCCCACAGGTGATCAGCGTGTCTGCGCCCTTCTCCAAGGCGTCGGCCACCAGGAACTCGAGCTTGCGGGTCTTGTTGCCGCCAGCCGCGAGCCCCAGCAGGTCATCTCGCTTGATCCATAGGTTTGCCCCGCCGAGGTGCTCGGTGAGGTGGTCCATCCGCTCGATGGGGGTGGCGAACGGGGTGTACCGACGACGAGCAAAGCGCGCCAAGTGCATGAAATGACCCTCCGGGCCGCGTAACGTACCTCGACGTTCCCCAACGTTTCACGAGTATCGAAAGAAGGCTCACGCAGGGTACGACTACGTCTTCTGTTCGTCCGCTCGATCCACTCCAAGCGTTTCGAACGGAGGCCATGTGAACCAGCGACGTCCTTCCCGGCGCATCTTCCTCGGTCAGTCCTCGGCGGCCCTCTTCGGGCTGGCGGGATGCTCAGGCCCTGCCGCCATGGACGGCACCGACTTCACGGGCATCGACACGGGCAGCCCCAGCACCACCGACCCCACCGTCGACTGTACCGACCCCTTCGCGGGGGGGGAGTTCTTGGGGGTGGTGCCCTTCACCGGCGAGTGGGCCAGCGACTTCGGCACGCCCTACGGCGTGGGCTGGGATGCACGGCTGCTCTACGATCTGCAGCGGGTGGAGGAGCACGACGGGCTCACCCCCAACGACCTGTTCTACGTGCGCACCGAGTACCCCGATCAGCTCGACACCACCGAACAGGACTGGGTGATCCGCGTGCGCGGCCTCGTGGGCGAGGAGATCGACCTCCCCCTGGCCGATCTCAAGAAGCTGCAGGTGGACCAGGGCCCGGTGATGATGGAGTGCAGCGGCAACACCGATGGCGGCAGCTTCGGGCTGATGAGCTCCGCCACCTGGTCTGGTGTGCCCCTCATGGACGTGCTCAGCCAGTTCGTGGACGTGGACGCCGCGGCCACCCAGGTGCTCGTGGGCGGCTTCGACGGGCACTCCACGCCCTCGGTGAACAACCACTCCACGCCCGGTGCGAGCTGGGTGTTCACGCTGGAGCAGCTCGAGCGCTACGGCGCGTTCCTCGCCTTCGGCATGAACGGCGTCGACCTGCCCCTCGACCACGGCTTCCCGGTGCGGCTCATGGTGCCTCGCTGGTGGGGCTGCGCCTGCATCAAGTGGGTGAACCGGATCCGCCTGGTGGACGACAGCGAGCCCGCCACGAGCCAGATGCAGGAGTTTGCGTCACGCACCCACCAGCCGGGCGTGCCCGCGCTGGCCCGCGACTTCCGCCGGGCCGCGATGCAGGCCGCGGCGATGCCCGTGCGCGTGGAGAAGTGGCGGATCGACGACCGGATCAGCTACCGCGTGCTGGGGATCCTGTGGGGCGGCGAGGACCCTACCGACAAGCTGATGATCAGCTTCGACGGCCAGGAGTCGCCCGTGGACATCTGCCCGCCCACGAAGAACGTGAACCAGTGGAGCGTGTGGGTGCATCGCTTCGATCCCACCTCCACCGGCGAGGTGCTGGTGACGCATCGCGTGGACGACGCCAGCGTGGATCAGATCCGGCTGGACATGGGCTGGTACGACCGCACCTTCACGGTCGACGAGATCTGAGCCACCGATTACGCCTGGGTACGTCCTTGTGGTGCAGCGGTAGCGCGCCTGGTTCTCATGAATCCCACGACCATCACGACCGCAGCACAGTATTTCGAACACGCCGAGGGCTTGTCGGCCCGTCAGCGACGCCAGGCCTTCGAGGGCCTGACGGGGCGGGAGCGCTATCTCGTGCTCCGCGGCCCCCGCGACGACGCTCGCTTCGATCCCGAGCACGTCGTGCGACGACAGGAGCACACCTCCCCCTCAGGGCGCTATCGCCTCGTGATCACGTGCCACCGCCCGCCCGAGAAGGGCTGGAGCTACAGCCTCGGCGTGGTCACCCGCGAGCGAGACGGCGCGGTGCTGGCCGAGGTACGACGCAACTACGGCCAGTTCCCCTTCTGCTGGATGGAGGATCACGCAGACGGACACGACTACCTCGTGTGCGGCGAGGACTACCAGGGGCAGACCTTCTGCCAGCTCGACACCTCGGAGGTGTTTCAGCACCTTCCCGACGCGACCTACGACGGGCACGGCTTCTGCTGGGCGAGCTACGAGCTGCTGTCGGACGGCCGCACGCTGCTGGTGGACGGCTGCTACTGGGCCTACGACTACGAGCTGCGCCTGTACGACGTGTCCGATCCGGCCTCGGGGTGGCCTCGGATCCCTTGGCCCGAGCAGGTCCGCGACGACGACCTGGAGGGCACGCTGCTGCACGGCGTGTGGCGGGAGGAGGCGGGCACGCTCGTCTGGGAGTCGCCCGTTCCCCTGTACGGGCAGGAGCAGCAACCAGTGCAGCACCGCCGGGTCTTCCGGATCGAGGACGGCCAGGTCACCCTCACAGAGGAGTGGATCTCGGAGGAGCTGCTCGCCGAGCGACGCCAGCGCGCCGCCGACGAGGCCGCCGAGGAGGAGCAGCGACGCGCGTGGATGCAACGGCCGCTGTACCGCGCCCTCGAGGCGCATGCACCGACGGGCCGCGGGGCGACGTGGTTCTCCTACCCATCGACGAAGCAGCGGGAGGAGGGCGAGACGAACCCCGTCTTCATCGAGGTGTCGGCCCGCCCCTACGAGCGGGACCGCAACCTCACGGGCACGCTGCGCTGGGGGGTGGACGAGGGGCACGTCGTGGCCACGCGGAGCCGCCAGGAGCCGCGCTCGTCGGAGAAGCGCACGTTCCCTCGGACGGCGGCGGGCGTCCGCGCAGCGTGGGACTGGCTGCAGGAGCACCTCGCTGGCGAGCCCGACGATCTCACCGCATCACGAACCAGCTGACCTCGAGCCCTGGGTACTGCGCCGAGAGGCGATTCAGGAAGGCCACGCTGGTAGCGGAGGGTGGGTCCGGGCTGACGATGTGGTAGTAGAAACGCGTCTGATCCGTGTAGCGGGCCCGGCTCCGATCCGCTGAGATCCAGGCCGTGGCCGACAGCTGGAGCTCCTTGCGCGAGCGTCGTCCGAAGTGGGTGTCGGTGGTCGCCTCGAAGTGGTGAACCTCGGACACCCGAGCAGCGGCGCCCGTGCCCTCCACCACCTCCAGGTGTGCGTCGGGATAGCGGCGCAGCGGCCCCTTCGCCCTGCCCCGCTGGTACTTGAGCCGCGGTGTTCGCTGGGACGAGGGTGTGCCGTAGCCCCTCTGCCCCGGCGCGTCTGCGCGGACGTCGCGGCCCACGATGTCGCGCGCCAGCGCGGGTGCCATGCTGTTGAAGCCCTCCTCGTAGCTACGCCACCCATGGCCGTGCTCCCACCGCTTGGACTCCGGAAAGGCGTAGCCACCGGTGTTGACGGATACCGACCCGGTCTCCTCCCACGTGCCGCGATCCACCCGTGGAGCCACCGGCGCTGCGTCGCGACGTCGACGGAGCAGGTCCGACAGGGCCGCATCCACCACGGGGTCTGGCTCGGAGGGAACGCCCGTGTCCGAGGTGCTCCTCCGATCGGTGCCCGGATCGTCTCCGGCCGCATCGGCGCCCGGCTCGGTGCGCCTGGGACGTGCGCCCTTGGAGTCCTCCGGCTCCCGACCCTCGCTCTCCTCGCGGCCCTTCCGCCGTGGCCGCTCGTCGTCGGATCTCGCCGACATCAGCGCTGGAGCATTCTCCTCCTCGGCCTCCACACCCTTCTTCCGCTTCTGCGGTCGGGCACGGGCAGGACGCTCGGGCTTGCCCTGATCGTCTGGCTCCACGCCACGTCTACGGACCGCGGGCACGTCGGTCGCCGTGTCGGACACCGCAGGCTCGGACGTGGCCTCCGAGGCGTCGGGCTGCACCACGGTCGCCGGCTCCGCCTCGGTGGGATCGGCCACCCCATCTGAGGGCCGAGGCTGGGGTCCCCGGAGCGCATCACGGCTTCGAGTCAGCGCCTTCAGACCTTGCTTCGCTGCCCGCTCGACGATGGCCTCCAGCAACGCCTCCTGGAACTTGTCCACCACGATCCGGGCCAAGACCTTCGCAGCCACGTGCAGATCGTCCGACGTCGTCCCCTGGAGCGCCATCAGCATCGCGGCCAGCGCATGGCGGATCCGCTTGTTCTCGCTGCCCTCCCACAGGTCGTAGACCGACGATGCCAGGTTGATCACGGGCATCAGGTTCACGGCCAGCTTCTTGATGGCGTAGTCCACCACCTTCTCGCGCACGCGTTCCTTCACGGCTTCCCGAAGTGCCTCGGCCCCGATCTCCTGCACCAGCGCCTGCCAGTTGTCGTAGTGGTGCCGAGCAAGACGAATCACCAAGCGCACGGCCGGCTCGATGATGGCGGCGGCGACCTTGGGCAGCTCCTGCTTCAGCAGCTGTCGCGTGAGCTTGCGCTGGGCCCTGGGCGCCACCAGCGCCGCCACCATGGACGGACCCGACGCGTCGATATGGGCTTGGATTCTCTCCTGCAGTGGGTGCACGAACTCACCCGTGACCAGCTGCATCGTCATGCTCCCCAGGCCCCGCACCTTGGTGAGCCGGACGCCGTCCACGCGGAATGCTCCGCCCGCCACCTGTCTCGTGGCCACGTAGAAGCCAGGCCGAGGCAGGTAGCGCATCAGGTTCTTGCCCGGCTCCGGGAGGAGGATGGGGTAATCCAGCGCGTCGCCCGCCGGACTCCCCCGCAGCTGCAGTCCACTGCCCCTCGCCTTCGGCTGGGAACCCCGCGGAAGCGTGGTGGGCTCGCCCCTGGGGTCGAGCACCACCGAGAACACGCTGTGGTACAGGATCAGCTTGACGTAGCGGCCGAGGGTGTGGGTCCGATACCGAGGCTCGTACCGAGCGCTGGACTGGCCCTCGACGTGAGCCAACGTCACCACGCGAAGGCTCGCCAGCGCTCTGCGGATCTGCGGCGTGTCCCGCAGACTAGGCCTGCAGCCCCGAAGTAGCTCCCCGGTGGCTTGACAACAGTCTGACGTCTCGGGCGCTTGTTCCGTGTGATCCGGGTCCATGAGTTGCCCGGCTACCGCGCTGGACCTTCCCGACGACGTGGTCGCCGACCTTCGCCGCGTGGTGCGCGCGGAGAAGAGTGAGGTGCGACACGCACGGCGAGCCGTCATCGCACTGCTGGCCCAAGAAGGGTGGAGCAACGCGCGGATTGCGTCGCATGTCGGCGTCGATCGGAAGACCGTACGGCTGTGGCGCCGGCGTTTCGACGAGGACCCATCGCTCGATGCGCTCGTGGACCGGCCACGCACGGGACGTCCTGCCCAGGTGGCGCCTGAGGTGCGGGCCAAGCTCGTCAGCCTTGCCTGTGACCGGGTTGGCGAGAAGGTGCCGTACCGCGTGGTATGGACGCGGTCGTCGTTGTCGGATGCGTTGTGTGAAGCGACTGGCGTGCGGCTCAAGCGTCAGTGAGGTCGGACGCATCCTGGCGCGTCAGGACCTGCGCCCTCACCACGTGCGGACCTGGCTGAACTCCCAAGATCCGGAGTTCTGGCCGAAGATCAGGACGGTGTGCGGCGTGTACCTGTCGCCACCGCCCGACACGACGGTCCTGTGCATCGACGAGAAGCGCTTGTTCGCGCGGGAACACCTGCATCCGCTGCTGCCACCAGGTCCTGGGCGAACGATGCGACAGGAGACCGACTACAAGCGTCATGGCGTGCAGGTCCTCATCGGGGCGTTCGATGTGCGGACGGGCCGTGTGATCGCCCAGGTCCGAGATCATCGCAAGGCCGATGACCTGGTGGAGTTCATGGAGCATGTCGCAGCATCCGTGCCCGGCAAGGTCATCGTGGTCTGGGACAACCTGAACATCCACCACGAGGGGAAGACGCAACGCTGGAGCGCGTTCAACGCCCGCCACGGCGGCCGCTTCTCGTTCGTCTACACGCCCAAGCACGCGTCCTGGGTCAACCAGATCGAGCTTTGGTTCTCGATCGTGGAGCGCCGAGTGCTACGGCATGGCAGCTTCACGTCCAAGGAGCAGCAGGCGCGCATGGTCTTGGGCTTCGTGGACCACTGGAACGCTGTGGAGGGACACCCCTTCCGGTGGCGATTCCGCGGCGAACCTCGCCGTACCTTCCGGGAGGCTGCCTGATGCCCAAGCAGGTCAACGAGTTCGACGTCGCCAAGCTCGAGCGCCTGCTCCGCCAGCAGAACCTCGACCACCTGGCCGTGCGCAAGCACGGCACCAAGCTCATCCTCGAATCCGGACCGGACGGGGACCGCATTCCCCACGCCCGATTCGTCAAGGACACCGTCCATCTCTGGCTGGTCGACGTTCATGCTGGCCGGCGCTGGGAACGTACGCCATTCCGAGCACAACTCGGGGAGCTCCTCGAACTGCTCGCCGACGCCTTCCCCTGGCTGCTCGTCCCCAGGGCCTGACGGAAACTGGGGGATGCGCCGTCGAGGTCATGCCGTCAGGCGTTCACCCAGTCACCACCGGGGAGGAACTTGGGATCGGCAGGCCTAG
>JAHQVJ010000247.1 GCA_019634415.1 Myxococcales bacterium | reverse complement strand
GATCGCCATGGCGATCCTCGGAGATGCAGCGGAGGCCCATGACGTGGCGCAGGACGCGTTCCTGCGGGCGTGGCGACGCCTGGGCACGCTGCAGCGGCCGGAGCGGTTCCGGTCCTGGCTGTACGAGATCGCGCGCAACGCCGCGCGGGATCGACTGCGACGACGCGGAGCCCGCGACCGCATGCTGTCGCAGGTGTCCACGCTGGGTGTAGCGGACGCGGCGGCGCCGTCGGAGGATCTGGAGGGCCGGGAGCTGTCGGAGCACGTGGCACAGGCGCTGCGGTCGCTGGATGCGGATCAGCGGGAGGTGCTGCTGCTGCACGACGGGGGCTCGAGGAGCGCCAAGGAGATCGCCGAGCTCTTGGGTGTGTCGCACGCGGCGGTGCGCAAGCGCCTGTCGCGTGCACGCCAGCGGGTCCGCGAGGGTCTACCCGAGGAGTGGCGCCGCTCGCTGGCGGTGGCTCGCAGGGCTTGCCTTGCCGCGCTGGCGGTGCAGCTGTGGCCGCCTCGTGCTGCGGTGGCGGCGCCGCTGCGTGCCTCGGTGCGCGTGCCCGTGGTGGCTGGCGCGGGCGCGATGCTGGGAGCGTCGCTGCTGTACTGCGCAGCACCATCTACGCAGGTCGAGCCAGCCGCTCAGGTCGCGGAGGGCAGCCCGTCCGTGACGAGTGCCGTGCGGCTCCATGGGGCGGAGGGGTGGGACGAGCGCCAGGAGGCCGAGCCCGGACCGGGGTCGGAGCTGACCGAGCCGGCGTCTGGGGCCGCCGGTCTGCCGCCTGCCATCGAGGTGATGCTCCTGGAGGCGCAGCTGCAGGGCCAGACCCTGGCCGCGTGCCCGCACGGAGGCGTGGAATGGGACTACTCCCACCCGAGTACCTCGCTGCGCATCCCACTGACGACGACCCTCGACGACACGCTCTACCTGGTGATCGACGAGGAGGACAGCTCGCAGATGGAGGGGGTGGTCCCCCTCGTGGACGGGCGCCAGGCGAGGATCGTGGTACACGACGACGGCGTGGGCCCAGCGGCGTGCGAGGTGGTCTTCGAGCCGGGCACCTTCGAGCCCGCGCCGCGCGACGACGTGCCTCGATCCTCAGAGGAGGCGGTGGTGATCTCGCTGTCGGCGGCGTTGGACGAGGCCCTCGCCGAACTCCCGGACGGCACCACGGCCACCGTCACCGGCCTGTCGGTGTCGGATGCCGACGAGCGGCTGCTGGCCGAGGTGATGGAGCACCCCGATCTGTCGGAGGAGGGTCGGGCCTATGCCGAGCAGATGCTGGAAGAGCGTCGTCTGGCTCGCGAGCACCTCCTCGACGAGGCCGAGGCCCTAGGCGTCGAGATCATGGAGCCCGACGAGGGCGGGTGAGGCTTAGGCGTACAGCGCGTTGCGGGCGGCCGTCATCCGGCTGGCTGGCCCGATGGCCAGGGGCGCGAGCACGGCCGCCAGGGGGGCGGAGCCCGCGGCCAGGAAGAGCATGGGGGACAGCACCCCGCTGACCACGGCGTAGACCAGCCACGACACCGACAGGAGCGCCATGAGCCCGCACACCCCCGTGGCGGCGATGGCGGCCGTGGCACGGCCCTTCAGGGTGAGGGGACCCAGCACCACCGCCACCACGCCCAGCAGCACCAGGCCCGCGGCCGTGACCGTCTGCATGGAGGTCAGCGTGAAGAAGGTGAACAGCTGCGTGCCTGCCGTGGCCACGAAGGCACCCGCCACGCTGCAGACGACGCCCGCCACCTTCAGCACCAGCGGCGCACGGCCGGCGGCGTCCAGATCAGCAGCGTCGAGTCCGGGGCCTTCGGGTGCTGAGAACTCGTCCATGGCACCTCCTCGCCCGCAGCCTACACCGTCACTCCAGCTGCACCAGCTCCTCGCCGTGCAGCGCCATGCGCGCCTGCACGCACTGGTTCGACGACGGATCGCACTGGCTGATCACCAGTTGCTCTCCGCTCGCCGCCGGCTCGGCCACGGCCGTCATCACGCCCCCCGTGTAGGCCTCCACCGGCTCGGCGTCGCGCTCGTGCACCTTTCCCCCTGGCGCGTGCCACCAGCGCACCCGCGGCCCGAAGGCCTGGTTGAAGGTGACCACGGCCACCTGGGGCGTGTCGGATCCGGGCTGGAAGAGCGGCACGCGCAGTGGGCTTAGGACCGAGCCGTACAGGTAGCCCTCGGGTCCGCCCTTCGCGCGCACGCGGTACCAGATGTTGAGCCGGCCCGTGAGCACCATCGGCTCGCCCGCTTCTCCCAGGATCTCCACCTCGCGCCCCAGCCGCAGCTTGTCGATCACGTCGCCCTTGGTGGAGGGAGCCGTGCGGAGGTTCGAGTCGTCCACGCCCACGAACAAGGCGTCTCCCACGCTCCAGCGGGAGAAGTTGGCGTTGTCCACACCCGCGCCCCCCGGGAAGTAGAAGTAGGCGAGCTCTGGCTGAACCGAGGCCGTGGGGGGCTCTTCGGCGTCCGGTGCTGCGTCGTTGCCCAGCGCCGCCAGATCCGGGAACTCCGGCATACCCGCGCAGGCGAGGCTGATGAGACCGATGCCGAGCACGATGGCGACGCGACCCAGCGCAGACGAGGAGGACGTGGATTGCATACACCTGGGATATCGCCCGGGGGAGATCTGGCCACGGGCGCACCATGGGGAGGCTACCCTGTGGGTGCGAGCGAGGGGAAGCTGATGCGAGCGTTCTTCATTGGCACGATGGCCCTCGTGGGGTGCTCGGGCCCAACCACGGAGCCCACACCGGTCCCCACGACGCCCGAGACGGGGCTGGTGTCGAACTTGGCGTGGTCGCTGCATCCGGAGATGGAGAGCCTGGTGCAGGTGACGTGGTCGCAGGCCCGTGCGGCCGAGGCCGTGGTCCAGGTGCGATTCGATCCGGGCACCTGGGTCTCGGCGCCCGCGGTGCAAGGGGTGGCGGGCGACAACGAGCAGCTCGTGGTGGGCATTCCCTTCAGCTCCGAGGCGGACCTGCGGGTGGTGGTGGGCGAGGAGACCTTCGTGGCCGCCGACCGCATCGTCACGGGCGACCTGCCGCCCGTCTTTCCGACGCCTCGCGTGCTCTCGGCGGACCCCACGGGCTGGCTGGCCCACGGTCACTACCTGCTCACCAGCGTGAACCAGGAAGCGGGTGGATGGCGCTCGGGCGGACACTGGACGGTGATCCTGGACCGTCAGGCGCGACCGGTGTGGGCGCGACGGGCTCCAGCGCGTCACTGGACGCTGTACCCCCAGGTGTCGGTGAGCGGAGACCACCTGCTGTGGGACGAGGCGACCTACTGGTCGGACTTCGACGACGGAGAGGGGTCCTTGGTGCATCGCACCTACCTCGACGCCGAGATCGACGTGATGCCCACACCGGGCCTGCACCACGCCTTCGTGGAGCTGCCCGACGGCACGCTGGCCTGGGGCAGCAAGTTCCACGGCGGCAGCGAGGCGCTGGTGGAGCTGGCGCCGGGGGCCACCGACGTGTCGGTGATCTGGAGCTGCACGGACGCCGAGGTGGCGTTCTGCGAGTCGAACTGCCTGTACTACCACGAGCCAGACGACACCTACCTGTTCAGCTTCTACACGAACGACACGGTGATCGAGGTGGACCGCTCCACGGGCGACACGCTGTGGTGGGCAGGCGAGCTGGAGAACGGCTTCGAGTTCTCGCCGCCGAGCTCCCAGTTCGTGTGGCAGCACGGTGTCACCTACACGGACTCGGGCACGCTGCTGCTGTCGAGCGAGGCCCAGCGGCAGGACGGCAAGGGCCGAGAGACCTGGCTGCGGGAGTACGCGGTGGATCGCGATGCCGGCGTGCTGCAGGAGGTCTGGAACGCCCAGTCGGGCACGTACGCCGTCACCAACGGGGATGCCTGGCGTCTGCCGAACGGAAATACCCTGCACTCCCTGGGAAGTGCAGGTCAGATCAAGGAAGTGGACGCCAACGGTCGCGTGGTCTGGCACCTCACCATGGACGGCACCTTCATGGTGGGTCGGGCGCAGTTCATCGAGGACCTGTACACCCTGGTGGCGCCCTGAGGGCAGGCGCGGGCCTACCTCTCCTTGCGCGGACCGAGGGACCACCCCTTGCTGGCCGTGCGCGTCTCGAGGAAGCGAGCGAGCTGGTGAAAGTCACTGCCCGTCTCGATGAGCCGCACCTGGGTGACCAGGGTCTCGGGATCCACCAGGTCGCTGAACGGCACGTAGTGCAGGTCGAGCTGACCCGACACGCTGACCATGTGGCCGTCGAGCCCCTCCTCCACGAGGGCGCGGTAGGCGCCGATCCCGAGCTGGGAGCCGAGCATCACGTCGTAGGCGTGGGGGGGCGCGCAGCGGGACTCGTAGCCGAGCTGCACACCCGTGACCTTCTTGGCGCGGCCGGTGCGCGCGTCGTAGCGAGCCGACACCACCACCGCGAGCTCCTGGCCCAGGTTGAACTTGCCCAGCGAGATGTGGCCGTGCTCGTCGCGCTCCAAGCCCTGGAGCTGCTCGGCCGACAGGGCCTCGGCGAGTCCCTCCGCCAACACCACCACCGCCCAGAACTGCCCCCGCTCCTCCCGGGTGAGCAGTACGTCCACGATGCGGTCGGCCAGCTTGTGCATGTCGAGGGCGCCGTCGGCCGTCTGTAGATCGGCGTCGATGTCCTCCACACCGAGCACCATGCTGGCTTCGCCCGCGATGGCCACGCCATACGACAGCCACCCCGCCTTGCGGCCCATGGTCTCCACCAGGAAGCAAGCGCTGGTGGCGCGTGCATCGGCAGCGAGGTTGAGGACCTCCTTGGCCATGAAGTCCACCGACGTGAAGAAGCCGAAGGTGAAGTCGATGCCGTGGTAGTCGTTGTCGATGGTCTTGGGCAGGTGGACCACGCGCACCCGCTTGGCGTCGGGGGGGAGCCGGTCCTGCACCATCGTGAGGTAGTTGGCGGTCTTCAGCGTGTCGTCGCCGCCGATGGAGATGAGGGCGTCGATCTCCAGATCCACCAGCGCCTCGTAGACGCGGCGGATCCCTGCCGTCTTGTCGGGATCGTCCAGATCGGCGGGGGAGCGGATGGGCTTGCCAGGGTTCGCCCTCGCGGTCCCGATGACGATGCCGCGCTCGTTGCGGATCCCACGCAGATCTTCGCGGGTGAAGATCCGGTAGTGCACGTCGGGGAGCAGCCGATGGCTCACCGGGTGGTAGTGCTGCAGGTTGCTGTAGCCGTGGAAGAACCCGACCACCTCGCGGCCGTCCTCCAGGAACGACACACCTGCGGCCGAGATGACGGCGTTGGCCGAGGGAGCGGGACCACCCGAGAAGATGATGCCCACCCTCCGGATGTCGTCGCCCTCACGAACAGATGCACCAGCCGAGAGGCCCGCAGCCGAAGGCGAGGGCCCAAGGGAGCGCGACGGAGTCGCGCGGGATTCCGGAGTCCGGCTGGCGTCTTTCTTCTTGGGTGCCATGCACGCCCTGTAGCGCGATGGCCGCCCGCGACCAGTGCTCGAAGGCGCTAGCCCGCGGAGCCCGACGACGAGGAGCCGGAGGAGCCGCCCGAGGAGCCACTGGATCCGGAGGAGCCCGAAGAGGACGACCCACTGGAGCCCGAGGATCCCGAGGAGCCACCCGAGTCGGCGGAGCCACCGGAGTCACCGGAGCCGCCTGCGCCACCGCTGCTGCCCGAGCTACCCCCACCACCGCCGGACGATCCGGAGGAGCCCGAGGAGCCGGAGGATCCCGAGGAGCCGGACGAGCCAGACGAGCCCGAAGACGATGCTGCACCCGAACCACCCAGGTCCGTGTCAGCGTCGGAGTCGGTGTCCGCATCGACGTCGGAGTCCGAGTCGGCGTCCGTGTCGGTGTCGGCGTCTGTGTCCAGATCCAACGTGTTGATCGTGTCGGTCGGATCCGTGATTGGCGAATCCGTCTTGTCGGTGTCGGTCTTGGTGCTGTCGGTGCAAGCCGCAGCAGCCAAGGCCAAGCCTAGCAACGTGATTGATGAGATGCGCATTGATCGTCCCAGCTGTGTCCAGCGGACTATACCTGCTGCCCCATCTCGTCGTCACCCGCAGATCGGGAAAAAATCACCCGCCGGACGGGATGGTGGTTCCGCCCGAGTCGGCGGTGTCCACGTCTGCATCCGAGTCGGTATCCGCATCTGCGTCGGTGTCGGCGTCTGCTGGTGTGTCGTCTAGGACGGACGTATCCACGTCGGCGGTGGAGTCCTTGTCTTTGTTCGTACAGCTCACCAGACAGAGCGTTGCAGCGGCGATGGCGATTCGTGCGTACCTCATCTTCCCTCTCGGCCGTAGCCACTCGATGCTTCTCCTATCGGTGCCTCTGCTGCTTCTGTGAGGGCTTGGATTCACTTCCTTCGGGGTACGGGAACTCGCGCTCCGTCCCTCGCGGCCACGCAGTCGTCGTGGATGCGGCGTGCCTCCTGCAGGAAGGCCTCCACGCGAGGATAGCGCTGGCTGAAGTGGGTGAGGAGCAGCCGACGTGCTCCGGCGTCGCGGGCGGTGCGCGCGGCGTCCGCGGCGGTCATGTGGCCTCGCTCCCGGGCCTCGGTGCTTGCGTCGGACAGGTAGGTGGACTCGCAGACGAGCAGGTCCACGCCCTCGGCGAGCTGCACCGCTGCGTCGCAGACCCGCGTGTCCATCACGAAGGCCACGGACTGGCCCTTGCGGTGCACGCTGACGTCGTCGAGGGTGACCACACGGTCGTCGATCCGGATCTCGCCCTGCCGCACGAGCTCGCCGATGGCGCGGCCGCGTACGCCTGCCTCCGCCAGGGCCTCGGGCAGCATGGTGCGCCCGTCGGGCTCGTCGATCCGGTAGCCCCAGGACTCCACGGTGTGGGAGAGCTTGGCGGTGGTCAGAGTCAGCACGTCGTCGCTGTGCAGGGTGCCGGCCTCGCGGATGGGCTGCGGCGCGATGCGTGACACGTCCTTGAAGATGGAGGCTCGACGCAGCCGGTCGAAGTAGGCCTGCCCGGAGGCGGGGTAGTGCACGGGCACCTCGTGGGGCACGCCGTCGAGGCTGATGCGCTGGATCATGCCGGCCAGTCCCAGACAGTGGTCGCCGTGAAAATGCGTGATGCAGATGCGCGTGATCATCGACGCCGACACCTCGGCGTGGATCATCTGTCGCTGGGTGCCCTCGCCGGGATCGAACAGGATGCCGCGCCCGTCGAAGAGCAGCAGATAGCCGTTGTGGTTGCGATGTCGGGTGGGGACCTGGCTGGCCGTGCCGAGGACCACCATCTCGCGCACGCTCATGGGGTGCCTCGGGGTGCTCGTGCGGTTTGGATACTGTATGGGCGGTCTACAGTCACCCTGCGCGAGGCGTCGTCATGCGAGCTGCTCCCTTGGCTGCCCACGTGGCGGCGGCCTCCCTGAACCAGACGGTGTGCGATTGGGAGGGGAACGTCCGGCGGATCCGCGAGGCGATCGCGGAGGCGCGCGGGCGCGGTGCGCGGATGTTGGTGCTGCCCGAGCTGTGCATCCCCGGCTACTCGATGGGGGATCGCCTGATGATGCGCGACACCATCGAGCGCTCCTGGACCACCCTGAACGAGGTGGTGGGCGACACGGGGGGCATGGTGGTGATGCTGGGCCTGCCCGTGCGGCACCGCGACGTGCTCTACAACGTGACGGCGGTGGCGGCGAACCGGAAGCTGGTGGGGCTGGTCCCCAAGGAGAACCTGGCGATCGGCGACGTGCAGTACGAGAACCGCTGGTTCAGCGGCTGGCCGCGGGGCCAGGTGGAGGAGTTCTCGGGCTACGACGGGCAGACCCTGCCCATCGGGTCGCTGATCTTCGACGCCGACGGGCTGGGTCGCTTCGCCGTGGAGGTGTGCGAGGACGGCTGGAAGGGCAGCCGACCGGGCACGCTCTACGCGCTGAACGGCGCCCACATCGTGGCGAATCCCTCGGCGAGCTGGTTCGTGTTGGGCAAGCACAAGGTGCGCCGAGCCATCGTGGAGCAGGTGTCGCGGGAGGACCACGTGGTCTACCTGTACGCCTCGCTGCTGGGCTGCGATGCCACGCGCCTGGTGTGGGACGGTAGCGTCTTCATCGCTCAAGACGGGGAGACCCTGGAGGAGGGGCGCCGGTTCCTGTTCGACCAGGACGTGGAGGTGGTGGACCGGATCGTGGACCTGGCGGGGCTCGAGCGCACCCGTATGGAGGAGGGAAGCTGGCGCCAGCAGGTGGAGGGCATGCAGCGCGGCGACCACGGGCGCATGCCCCACCTGGTGGAGGTGGAGGGGGACTTCCGCACCGAGCAGACGCCGCCGGCGGTGGGCGCCTACTGGCTCGAGGGCATCGAGCCCTCGCTGCCCGATCCGAGCCTTGCCTGGCTGCACGAGGAGGGGGTGATTCCCCACGCGCCCGCCGAGGCGGATCTGCCCCACCTGGAGCTCGAGCTGGCGCTGGCCATGGGGCTGCGGGAGTACACGCGCAAGTGCGGGATCCGCGGCTACGTGGTGGCGCTGTCGGGGGGGCGCGACTCGGCGATGGTGGCCACGCTGGTGGCACGCTCCCTGCGCTACCACCGGCCGGATCTGAAGGGCGACGACCTTCGAGCCTACGTGGGGGAGCACCTGGTGTGCGCCTATCTGGCCACGGAGAACTCGGGGCCGGCCACGGCGGCGGCGGCGCGATCCCTGGCGGAGGCGCTGGGGGCTCGCTTCCACGAGGTGGACATGCAGGCTGCGGTGGACACCCACCTGAACCTGTTCCACAAGCTCACGGGGGTGGCCCCGAGCTGGGGGGAGCCGGGCCACGATCTGTTGATGCAGAACGTGCAGGCGCGCCTGCGGGGCTCGCTGATCTGGATGGTGGCCAACCTGCATGGCTTCCTGTTGCTGTCGACCTCCAACAAGAGCGAGGCGGCGGTGGGCTACGCCACGATGGACGGCGACACGAGCGGCGGGGTCTCCCCCATCGCGGACGTGCCGAAGTCGCTGGTGCAGGTGTGGCTGCGCTGGGCGAGCTCCTACCATGGGCTGCGTCCGCTCAAGGACCTGCTGGCCATTCCCGCCACCGCCGAGCTTCGACCGCCTGCCGAGTCGCAGACGGACGAGGCGGATCTGATGCCCTTCGCGGTGCTCGATCAGCTGATGTTCCACTTCGTGCAGCGGGGGCAGTCGCCGCTGGAGATGTTTCGCACCCTGTGGCCGCAGGTGCGGGAGCGCTATGGCGAGGATCCGCGCGCCTTCGAGGCCGACGTGCGCAAGTTCGTGCGCATGTTCTGTGCGGCGCAGTGGAAGCGCGAGCGGTTCGCCATCAGCTTCCGGGTGGCGCCCTTCGACCTGGATCCGAAGACGGGCTTCCGCTTCCCACCGGTGCAGGATCCCTTCACGCTCGAGCTCGACGAGCTTCGTCGCTACGTCGACGGCCTGGTCGACGGGTGAGCCTGGTGCTCGATGCGCGGGACGTGGGCCTGACGGTGGATGGGCACGCCGTCCTGCACGACGTGGGCCTGCAGCTGCAGGCCGGCGAGGTGTTCGGCCTGATCGGGCCCAATGGCGGCGGCAAGAGCACGCTGCTGTTGGTGCTGGCCGGGCTGGTGGCGCCCACCGCGGGCACCGTGCAGGTGGACGGCGTGGACGCGGAGCAGCTGGCGCTGCTCTCGTCGGGAGTGGTGGGGTTGATCACGGCCGAGCCGGGTCTGTACCCGCTGCTCACGGGTCGGGAGAACCTGCACTTCTTCGGTGGGCTGTACGGACTGTCGTCGAGTGAGGTGGACGAGCGTGCCGAGCCCGTGGCGCGGTCGCTGGGGGTGGCGGAGCAGCTGGATCGGCCGTCGACGGTGTACTCCAGTGGCATGCGGCAGAAGGTGTCGCTGGCGCGGGCCTTGCTGCTGCGGCCGAAGGTGCTGCTGCTCGACGAGCCCACCAGCAACCTCGATCCGCTGTCGAGCGAGACGCTGCATCGTGC
Organism: Myxococcales bacterium; assembly: GCA_019634415.1. Taxonomy (GTDB): domain Bacteria; phylum Myxococcota_A; class UBA796; order UBA796; genus DRPG01. Next base: position 83,611 of record JAHQVJ010000247.1, on the reverse strand, counting down.
GGTGCGATCGCAGGCGGACGAGTCAGGGGTCGCGGTGGTGCTGGCCACCCACGATCTGCACGCAGCGGAGCACGTCTGCGATCGGGTGGGCGCGGTGAACGGCACGCTTGCTCGCGTGGAGGCGGTGGGGCGCGGCGGCATGCCGGCCCGCAGCCGGCTGCACGATCTCTTCGAGGCGGCCTTGGGGAGCGAGCCGTGATCCGGCGGGTGTGGCACATCGCGCGGCGGGAGTGGCTGGAGCAGCGGCGTCAGCCTGCCATGCTCACGGTGATCGCCACGCTGTACACGCTGGTGACCTTCCTGTCGGTGCTGGTGCTCGCAGCCCTGGACTGGATGGTGCAGATGGTGCAGGAGTTCGAGCGCCCCGACACCATCGTGATCGCGCAGATGCTGCAGGCCGTGGAGGGGCCCGAGGAGATCGTGGCCATCGGTGAGTCCACCGTGACGCTGTTCACGTTCTTGATGTTCACCCAGTTCGTGGGCTTCGGGGCGGTGCTCTCGGGGCACGCCGTGCTCCACGACCGCCAGTGCGGCACGCTGACGTTCCTGCTGCTGGCGCCGGTGCGTCGCTCGGAGCTACTGCTGGGCAAGGTGCTGGGCGCCATCAGCTGGGCGACGCTGCTCTACCTGCTGGTGTTCGCCTGCGGCGCGAGCCTGGCCTCCTCCTTCGACGTGGCTCGCGCCCACCCGCAGTGGCTGCCGGTCTCGGTGGGCTGGTGGGTGACGTTCGCGCTGGGGGCGCTGGCCTGGGCGTTGTTCACGGGTTCGGTGTGCACCGTGATCAGCGCGTTCGCGCGGGACGTGCGCACGGCCCAGCAGGCGGTGTGGTTCGTGGTGTTCTTCGCCACCTTGGGCAGCGGTGCGCTGCTGGTGGGCGCACTGGAGGCGGGCCTTGCGATGCAGCTCACGATCGTGGCGCTGGCCTTGTGCGGAGCAGGATCCACGCTTGGGGTGGGCAGCCTGATCGTGGGGAGGACCGTGGACCGATGACTACATCGGGCCGACGGCGATGCGAGCGGGCTCGAGCCCGATCCGGCGCTGGCCGCGCCGCACCTCCACGATGCCCGCCGCCCCGTCCACGCCGGCGCCAGCGAGCTGTCCGCGGGCCCGGTAGATGGCCACGTTGAGGCCGTTGGCGTCGAGCTGAAGCCACTTGAGCAGGCGGTTGCGGTCCACCCAGCCCTGCTCGGCCAGCGGCAGCGCGGCGTCTTCCAGGCGCTGGCGCGCCAAGGTGAGCAGCACGTAGCCGTGCTCGCGACGCTCGAGCTCCTGCTCGCTGCCGCGGTGCACCAGGGTGAGCCGCACGTGCTCCTCGTCCATCGACACTCCGAACTTCAGCGAGATGGTGTCGATGGTGGGGCCCACGTCCACGGTGGCGGTGCCCTCCACGTGATCGGGCAGCAGGATCTCGTAGGTGCGGCCGGCGGCCTCGACGGTGTCGCCGTGGGCTGCGTCGCGGCGCTCGTCGCCGTGCTCCATCACCCACTCGCCGCGGGCGTCGGTGAACACCACCACCTCGGGGTGCTCGTCGTCGGGCAGAGCCAGCAAGCCACCCGTGCCCGTGATCAGCAGGTTCGACGAGCGGTCCCGCGCCATGGGGCCCGGTGGCCCGGCGTCCACCAGGCAGAAGCGGCCGTCGTCGTCGCCGAAGGACAGCCGTGCACCCTCGGCGAGGGTGTGGGTGGCGCCCGGCGACAGCCGCTGACCGTCCACGAAGGTGCCGTTGCGACTCGACAGGTCGCGGATCACCCACTCGGTGCCGTTCCAGGCAAGCGTGGCGTGCTCGCCCGACACGCGCTTGTCCTCGATGACGAGGGAGGCAGTGGACGCCCGCCCGACCAGCAGACGAGCGGGCAGGGGGCGGTCACTGTCGGTAGCCGTGTCGCGGAGCATTGCCATGCGGCCAGTGTACACGGGAGGCTACGAAGCTGTGGTGGACGTTCCCGACCGCGAGCTGCAGCCCATTCACGACGCTTCCGAACAGGTCCGCGCGACCCTTCCCACCTTGGGGCAGCGCGCGTGGCTCGATCCGGAGGGATCCCAGCTCACCAGCGCCATCTGGGCGGTGGCCACGGAGCAGCGCCTGTGGCTCGTCGCCGCCAGCGACGCAGGTCGCTGGGCCGTGGCCGTGGGGGATCCGGCGGAGGTGCAGCTGGTGCGTGGCTGGACTCGTGACACCCTGGTGGTGGGTGCGTGGCGCATGCCCGTGCGCAAGCGCCTGCGCGAGTCCGCCGAGGAGCTGGTGGCCGCCTTTGCCGCGGGTGGGGGCGGCGGAGCACCGGTCGCGGTGGAGCGGGCCGCGGACGTGGACGTGCGTGCCGATGTGGCGGTGGGCGCGCCGAGCGTGCCCGCGTGGCTGGCCGAGGCGGTGCCGGCACCCTCCCGGGAGCGCTGGCTGTATGCCCACCGCACGCGGGCGTGGCAGCCCTTCCACGGCCGCGATGGGTCCGTGAGCACGGGCGACGTGTGGGTGGCGCTGACGGATCGCCGCACCGTGCTCGCTGCGCGTCGCTCGGGTTCCCCGGTGTGGTGGGTCGGCGTGGAGGCGGTGGTGGCCGATCGCGTGCCGGGGCAGCTCCTCGCCGAGGCGCGTCGGCTGCCCGGCGAGGTGGACACGGCGGCGGTGGCGGCGGCGCTGTCGGGGGCGGTCTCGCCCGTGGCGCGCTGGTCGCTGGCGGCGGAGGCGGCTGCGAGCGCGGGTCGGGGGGAGCAGGCCACCGCGCTGCTCGCCGAGGCCCAGGCGCTGGGCCACGACGCGGGCTGGGCCACGCTGGCGCGCCTGCTGCTGCTGGCGGGAGCCCCCGAGCTCGCGGTGAGCGCTGCGCTGCGGGCCCTCGGGCAGGGGGCGGATGCCGAGGCGTTGCTGGCCTCGTGGGCCGACGGCGAGCGGCTCAGGCCCGTGCCGCTGCGCACCCTGCGGCGGCAGCTCGACGTGCTGGATGGGCTGCGGGCACCGCCCCAGACGCCCGAGGGCGTTCCCTGGCCGGTGGAGGGACCCCTCGAGCTGTGGGCCATGGCGCTGCTGCTGGCGGGTCGTGCCGTGCGGGCCACGGATCTGTGGCTGACGGCGCCCGACTCCGAGCGGCGGCAGCAAGCGGTGGTGGCGCTCACCGAGCTGCAGGCGGCGCAGGCGGATCCGGAGGAGGCGCGCACCCTGTGGCAGCGCTCGGTGGACGAGGCGCCCGACGTGGCGCGCTCCCACGAGGGGCTGGCGCAGGTCCTCGCCGAGGAGCTGGGGCGACCGGTGGAGGGCGCCGCCGTGCTGCAAGGGTGGCTGGATCGCGCCAGCGACGAGCAGGACGGGCTGGGCGCCGTGCGCGTGCGCCAGGCCCGATGGCAGCTGCGAGCGGAGCGGCGCTCCGCGGCGGCTGAGACGCTGGCGGCTGCGGTGGCGGCCGACTTCCTGCAGCCGCAGGTGTGGCGCGAGGCGGCCGCGCTGGCTCCGGAAGCGGGGCTCGATCCCGCCTGGTGGTTGCACGTGCACGGCGTGCTCGCCGGCGGCGCCGCTCGGACGCAGCCGGGTCGGCGTGCGCGGAGGAGGCTGTCGACGGAGGCGCTGGCGGCGCTGCATCCGGGGGGTGTGGGCGTGGTGGAGCGGGTTCGGCAGGCGCTGTCGGGGGAGCGGCCGCCGGATCGCGCGACGCTCACGCGTGGCCTGGGCGCGCTGAGTGCAAAAACGCATCCCCTCGAAGCCGAGATCCTCGAGCGGCTGTGTGACGCGCTCGAGCTGAAGGTGCCCAAGGCCTACGTGTTCCGCGGCGAGGGGGCGGTGGGAGCGAGTGCGTGGGCCACGGATCCGCCCGTGATCCTGCTGGGCGCCGAACACCTCGCCCAGGGCTCGCGGGCGCTGTCGCCGGAGGGGCTGTCCTTCTTGTTGGCCGTGGAGCTGGTGCACCTGAAGTGCGAGCACCCGGTGCTGTCCTTCGACGCCGATCTCGTGGGGACGTCCCGCTCGGTGTACCGCTCCTTCGGACGGTTCGCGGGCACCGCCGAGGGGCTGGTCGACGTGGTGACCCTCATCCCGGGGGTGGATCAGCTCGCCAAGCTACAGCGCGTGATCCTCTTGTCGCGGCGGGTGTTCGCCACGCGGTCCGCCGTGGATCGGTTCGGCAAGAACGCCGTCGACGTGCTCGGCTGGCTGGGGCTGTCGGCGGATGACCAGGGGGGCCCCAGCGTGGGTCGGCAGGGGCTGCAGGGAGCGGCGCTGATGTTCCGGATGCAGGCAGATCGCGCGGCACTACTGCTCACGGGAGATCTGTCTGCCGCAGTGGACGCGATCCTGCGATCCTCCAGCAGGGGCGCACGGCTCGCCGAGCGCGCGGCCACCGAGGGAGTCGCGGCGCTACTGCAGGATCCCGATCTGCCCCCCGTGGGCCTCCGACTGGCCGCGCTGACGCAGTTCGCGGCGACGTTGACAGACGAGGACTCGCCGCTATACTGAACACATGTTCATGGAGGAGCCATGCGCGAGGTGCGGTTGGGCGACGGGCACGTCGTGCTCGTCGGCAACACCCCGATGGATCGGCTACCCGATCCCGCCGGCGATGCGTTCGATCGGTGGTGGTCGCTGCGGCCCACCACGATGGATCGGCTCACCCTGTACGGCCGGTCCGTGGCGCTGCCTCGTTGGCAGCGGGCCTACGGGCGCGACTACCACTTCTCGGGGCAGACGAGCCGCGCTCATCCTGTGCCCGAGGTGCTCGAGCCTGGTCTCGCGTGGGCGCGGTCCATCGAGCCCCGGGTCAATGGTCTGCTGCTCAACTGGTACGATGCGGCGGAGGCGCACTACATCGGCCCCCACCGCGACAGTCGTGCGGGCCTCGTCGAGGGGGCTCCGATCCTCACCTTGTCGCTCGGCGCGCAGCGCACGTTCCGCCTGCGGCCCTACAAGGGAACGGGCAAGGTCGACGTGGTCGTAGGCCACGGAGACGTGGTGGTCATCCCGTGGCAGACCAACCTGACCTACACCCACGAGGTGCCGCACTTCGCCAGGGACCGAGGGCGGCGGATCTCGTTGACCGCGCGTGCCTTCGACAGCCTGTAGGGATCAGGGAGCGCTGCGCTCCGCGTCTGCCTGTCGCTGCTCGAGCTGCTTGAGCATGCGGCGGTAGGGGAGCAGCTCCGTGAGATCGGGCATGGCCACGACCTCGATGCGCCGGTTGGTGGCTCGGTCGTCGTCGGACTCGTTGGCGGCGACGGGGGCGTGCTCGGCGTAGGATGCTGCGCTCACGCGCTCTGCGGGCATGCCCGCGTCCACCATCGCCTGCACCACCACGATGGCGCGGTCCGCGCCCAGGTGCCAGTTCGACGGGAACTCCCGGCTGTTGATCGCCTCGTCGTCGGTGTGTCCTTCCACCTGGAACGCACCGTCGGTGCCGTCGGCAAGGATCGTGGCGAGGGCAGTCACCGCCTTCTCACCCTCCTTGGTGAGCCGCGCCGATCCGCTCGAGAACAGCACGTCGGACTCCAGCTGGAGCACCGCGCGGCCATCTTCGATCGCCACCTTGGCGAGACCCTTCTGCTGCACCGTGAGCATGGTCTCGTAGGCGGTGGCGAACCGCTGCAGGCGGCGCCGGTTGCGCTCCTTCATCTGCTGCACCTGAGCCTCGGCAGCGTCGCGCTCGGTGGCAGCAGCGTCTCGCTCCTCGATGGCGCCGTTGTAGGCATTCTCCAGCTCGGTGTACTTGGCGGGTGACACGCACCCTGCGGCCACCACCATCCACAGCCCTGCCCGCATCCGTCGTCTCCTTAGTTCACACCGGTGTACCGGTTCAATACGGCCTGTTGCTCGTCCGTCAGCTCCTCTTGGCGCACACAACGCAGGGCGGGGCAGACGGGGAAGGGGAACATCAGGTTGCTCTGGAGTCGTGTGATGCACTGCGACTCGTTGTTGCACTCCGGCGTGTCCTCGAGCACGTCGTACTCGTCCCAACCCTCGCGCTCCACGGGGTGGAACAGCCCCAGGTAGTGGGCCGTCTCGTGGGCCATGGTCTCGGCGAGGATCCGCGTCTCCTCCTCGTCGAACGTGCCGTCCGTTCCCGCCGCGAGGCGCACTCCGAGCTGCACAGCGGAGCGTGCTGTGGGGACCAGCGGGCCCGGGATGTCTCCCGAGATGCCCAGCACGTCGGCGTAGCCCTCGATCCACTCGGAGAGCACCACGTTGATGGTGGAGATGGGAGTGTCGGCCGAGATGTCGATGAACGCTGGCTCGTCGTCGAAGGCCGGTGGACCGAGTTGCTCACCGTCGAAGGCGAACTCGGAGGTCCGGATCTCGATCCCGGCGGTAGCGTAGAGATCGCGCCACATCTCCTTGGCGGCCTGCACGGCCTGCATGACGTCTGCGTCGGCGTCGAGGCCGTCGGTGTAGATCAGGGCCACGTCGAGGACACCGGAGGTCCAGTCGGCGTCCTCCTTGAACAGCACGTCGAGGGAGTAGTCGGAGGCGGTGAAGCGAGTGTTCTCGTCGACCACGCCCAACTCGAGCGTCCAGGTGCCTTCGGTCAGTGGGATGTCCGAGGCCAGGATGGGCCAGTTCAGCGTGACCGTGGTGGCAATGAAGCCCGCGTTGGTCTTGGTGTAGGGGGAGTCGTTCCACTCCGCCGAGCGAAAGACCTCCTCCCCGTCGGGGGAGGTGAGGCTCCGCACGTGGATGGTGTTCGGAGCGTCGACCGATGCCGTGGCCAGCAGCGCAGACTCGCCCTGCTGAACGGGAATGCGGACCCGATCTGTGCCCATGCGACTCGTCCGCAAGTCGTCTTTGTTCAGGGTGCGTTGCCCGTTGACATTCTCCTCTTTCAGGGGGCCGGTGCATCCGAGGTCGAGCAACCAGGACATTGCGATGAGCACGGCGCCTCCGCCGCACAGACTAACCAATGTCGGTCCGGTTGACAGCAGGTGACGGGAGCACGTCTTGCCCAATGTCCGCACGATTGACAGCCACTGACGTCTAATGGTCGGCCACGGACCGTCTCGCACGGTAGAAAGGTGGCCCATAGCTCCAGCTCGGGGGATCCATGGCTGTGCTGCACTTGATGTTGACCTCCATCGCGATGGGGGCGGACTCGGCATCCGAGCCCCCACCTCCACCGCCCGCGGTCGACTTCTCCAGTCTCCCGGCGTCCGCGTCCCAGCGCAAGATGCAGCCCGACGGCAAGCCTCATCCCGTGCTCGCACGGGTGATGCTCGATCGGACGGGGATCGCGCCGGGCACCACGGCCAAGGTGGGGCTGCACCTGGTGCAGGACGAAGGGTGGCACACCTACTGGCACTCTCCCGGCGACATCGGGCAGCCCACGGAGATCGCGTGGACCGCGCCCCACGACGTGGCCGTGGGTGCACACGACTACCCGGTGCCGCAGCGCTTCGATCAGAGCGGTGAGGTCAGCTACGGCTACGACGGTGAGGTGCTGCTCATCTCGGAGGTGACCGTCCCGGACGGCACGCCCGAGGGCACGCACACGCTCGCCGCCGAGGCGAACTGGCTCGTGTGCAAGTCCATCTGCATCAAGGGCGATGCCGAGGTGGAGATCGAGGTGGACGTGGTGGCAGAGGCGGCGGACGCCGAGCCCACCCCCTATGCGCCGCTGTTCGCCCACTACGAGGCCCAGCACCCCACGGATGCGCTGGATGCCGACGCCATCGGCTGGGACTTCTCCCTGTCCACCGCCACGGTCCCCGCGGATGGGGCCTTCCGCGCGGTGTTCCTGCTCACGCCGACCACCGAGGAGGGGTTCGCCCCAGTGGGTGAGGGGTTGTGGCCCACGTTCACGCCCATCGTGGCCACGGACTACTCCTGGGGACTCATCGACCCCCCCAAGGTGAAGCAGCTCGAGGACGGCCGGATCCTGGTGGCGATGGACGCCGAGGCCTACGAGCCCGAGCCCATCCCCACGGACTCCCGGATCGGCGGGCTGGTGCAGCTGAAGGTGGGAGACGAGTGGCTCCGCACGGAGATCACGGCGGGCCTGCCCTTCTCGCCAGCCGGGACCGCTGCGGAGGCGGTGAGCTCGCCGCTGCTCTCGCTGGCCGCCGAGCACTTCCCCATGGACGGACAGCCTTCGCCAGCGCCGGGGTTGCACACCGACGGCGGACCGGAGACCGCAAGCGTCGGGGCGTTCGAACCCGCGAGCGAGGGGACGGGTGTGTCGCTGTGGATGAGCTTGCTCTTCGCGTTCGCGGGCGGACTCATCCTCAACATCATGCCGTGTGTGCTGCCCGTGCTCACGCTGAAGCTGTACGGGCTGGTGGAGCAGACCGACATCACCCAGCGGGATCGCCAGGCTGCTGGCGTGTTCTACACCGCTGGGATCCTGGTCTCCTTCCTGTCCATGGCCGCGCTGGTGGCGGTGCTCCAGGTCAGCTTCGGCATGAGCGTGGGCTGGGGCTTCCAGTTCCAGTACCCGGCCTACGTGGCGGCCCTGGCCACCGTGGTGTTCGTGTTCGGGCTGTCGCTGTTCGGCGTGTTCGAGATCCCGGCCTTCGGATCGGGCGTCGCCAACGACGCGGCCAGCAAGGAAGGGCCGTTGGGCTACTTCGCCTACGGCGTGTTCGCCGTGCTGCTGGCCACGCCCTGTAGTGCGCCCTTCCTGGGCTCAGCCATCGCCTATGCCTTCAGCGCGCCGCCGCTGGAGCTCACCCTGATCTTCGGCATGATCGGGCTGGGCCTGGCCTCGCCGTTCCTGGCGATCGCCTTCATCCCGGCGCTGTTCCAGTTCCTGCCGCGGCCCGGGCCCTGGATGGAGACCTTCAAGCAGCTCATGGGCTTCACCCTGATGGCCACCGCGGTGTGGCTGGTGGACGTGCTGGCGGCGCAGGTCGGCCCCGATCGCACGGTGGGCTTCCTGGCGTTCCTCACCTGCGCGGCGCTGGGCTCCTGGGTGTTCGGTCACTTCGGTGGGCTGGCGGCCACGATGCAGCGCCAGGCCGTGGCTGGCTTGGTGGGCGTGGCCATCGCCACGCTGGGGGGCTGGTACTTCCTGGACATGGAGCTGGACGAGGGCGGCGACTGCGACGACGGCAGCCTGGTCACGGACCTGTCCTTCGACGAGGAGATCCCCTGGCAGCCCTTCAGCGAGGAGCGCGTGTCTGCGCTGGCTGGCACGCCGGTGTTCATCGACTTCACGGCAGACTGGTGCCTGACCTGCAAGGTCAACGAGCGCACCATCCTGGAGACCGAGACCGTGCGCATGGCCATGGCCGAGGCGGGCGTGGTGCCGCTCAAGGCGGACTGGACTCGCAAGGACGAGGTGATCACCGAGTGGCTCCGCCGCTACAAGCGGGCGGGGGTGCCGATGTACCTGATGATCCCGGGCGACTCGAGCAAGGATCCGATCCTGCTGCCCGAGGTGATCACGCCCAGCATGGTGCTGACCGCCATCGACGAGGCCTCGTGAGCTGCTAGGCCGGGTTGTCGCGCACGAGCTCGAGCAGCTGGGACCCGAACTTGGCCATGCGGGCCGAGCCCATGCCTGGCAGGGCGAGCAGCTCTGCCGGCGTGGCCGGGCGCTCCTCGACGATGGCGCGGAGCAGCTTGTCGGGGAACACCTGGAAGGGCCGCCAGCGCCGACGCCTGGCTTCCTTGCTCCGAAAGCTACGGAGCGCTGCGGGTAGGCCGCGCTCGGCAGGCCGCTTGGCCTTGGGCGCGCCCGTCGAGCGTGGTCGAACCCGCTTGTCGGGAAGCCACACGGTGGGGTACTTCCGCCCCTTGCGCACCAGGCGGCCGCACTCGAGGAGCTGATCGATGCCGCGCACCAGGGCCACCTCGGGCACGCTCTTCAGCGCGCCGAAGTGGGGGTTGCTCTGGAGCCGGAGGCGCTTGAGGCGCTTGGCCTTGCTCCCGCGGAGCCCCAGCGCGAGGGCGGTGCGGCCGATGGGCTTGCGCAGCGCGTCCACGAAGGAGACGACCAGGGCCTGTTGCGCCTCGGTCAGCGAGACCGCCGAGTCGGCGCGGCGCTTGGCCTCTCGGGCCTCCGCGGCCTGGCGCAGGGACGACCGTGCAGTCTGCACGGCCGTGCGCACCGATGGAAGATCCGTGCACACGTCGCAGGTGCCGCAGGTCTGCTCGTCGGGTGCGGCCTCGGGCAGGCCACCCAGCGTGAACCACGACACCAAGGCCGCCTGGCGGCAGACCGTGCCGTAGGCGTAGTCCTGCATGGCTCTCCAGCCGTTCTCCACGCCGGGGTTCGGGGAGGCTCCCATCAGCTGATTCTGGGTGCGCGAGTCGCCGGGGGCGTACAGGAGCACGCAGCTCGAGGGCTCGCCGTCCCGGCCCGCACGACCCGCCTGCTGGTAGTAGGCCTCGAGGGTGGAGGGGGCCTGCACGTGCACCACCATGCGCACGTCGGGCAGATCGATGCCCATGCCGAAGGCCGTGGTGGCCACCAGCACCGCCAGGTCCCCGGACTCGAACCGGCGCTGAGCGCGCTCCCGCGCTCCCGTGGTGCGCCCCGCGTGGTAGTAGCCCGCCTTGAAGCCTTCCTTGCGCAGCGCGTCGCTCACGGCTCGCACCCGCTTGCGCGTGGCTGCATAGATCACCACTCGGCCGCGTGCGGGATCTCGCCCCAGCTCCTGGGCTCGCAGCAGCTCCGCCACGCGGCGGGTGCGGGCGTTGTCCCCCCGGTGATGCTCCACCGACAGGTGGAGGTTGGGGCGGTCGAAGCTCCCCCACACCGACACCGGATCCTCCAGGCTCAGCGACTGGCGAACCTCCTCCATCACGCGCGGCGTGGCCGTGGCCGTGAGCGCCATGGTGGGCACACCGAGCACCTCCTTGAGGGCGCCCAGCGTGAGGTAGTCCTTGCGGAAGTCGTGCCCCCACTCGCTGATGCAGTGGGCCTCGTCGATGGCGACCCGCGACACCGAGGCTTTGGCCAGCTGCCGCCGAAAGCGGGTGCCTGCCAGGCGCTCGGGGCTCGCGTAGATCAGGGCGTGCTCGCCCAGGGTGCCCTCCACTCGGCGGCGCTCGGCGTGGTCGAGGGCGCGGTGCAGTGCGGCCGCGCGCACCCCTCTGCGACGCAGGGCGGCCACCTGGTCCTGCATCAGGGCCACCAGCGGGCTCACCACCAGCGTGGGGCCTGCTCCGGATCGGGCGAGGTGTACGGCGGGCACCTGGTAGCACACCGACTTGCCGCCCCCGGTGGGCAGCACCACCTCGACGTCGCGGCCCTCGATGAAGGCCCGAACGGCTCGATCCTGACCAGGCCGAAAGGCGTCGTGGCCGAACACACTGCGGAGGATGGGCTGGCCCGTGGACGGTGCGGGAGCCTCCTCGGAAGCCGCCGGGGCCGACAGCCCCGAGAACAACGGTCCGAGGTCGGAAGCTGCTCGGCTCACTCCGGCCCGTAGGCGTCGAAGACGAACGCGGTGACGTCTGCGATCTCCGGGTTCGTGAGCACGTCTCGGTAGGCTCGCATGCCGTCGCCGCCGTCGAGCACGACCTGAACGACTTCCTCCACCGTGGCATCCGCCAGGCGGTCGGTGAGGGCCGGACCCTGGTTGCTGCCCTGGCCGTCGGTGCCGTGGCATCCCCGGCAGCGGCCCGAGTAGACCGACTGCCCCGAGCCGATGTCGACGTTCCCGTCGGCGATGCGCGCCAAGATGCGCTCCTCCTTGGTCTGTGGCCCATCCGTGGTGGTGCCCGTGTCCCCCGTGGTGGTGTCGGTGGGGGTGGTGTCGTCTCCGCCGCACGCCACGGCCAGGAGTAGGACGAGTGCCGTTCTCATGCGCTTCCCTCCCGAGAGGCAGCTGCCGTAACCTCGCTACCTGCCAGAAACCGCCCGTGTCGGGGCGTCGATCGTCGGTGCGCCGCCGTCGTGGGTTAGCCTGGCCCCATGGCCGGCTCCCTCACGGTGCATCAGGCACGCCTCGTGCTCCCCGATCGCGTGGTCGTGGGTGATCTCGTGGTGGAGGACGGAATCATCACCGAGATCGGTCCCTCCGTGCAGCGTGCCACCGGCTTGCGCATCGACGGTCGGGGCTGCGTGCTGCTGCCGGGCCTCGTGGACACCCACGTGCACCTCGACGCCTGCGAGGATCTCGGCTCGATGTCGAGGGCGGCCGTGGCGGGGGGCGTCACCTCCGTGCTGGGGGTGCGGTCCGCGCGCACACCCTCGGAGCTCAAGGCGGAGCTGGCCCAGGCCGCAGAGCTCTCCCGGGTTCACTACGGGCTGTACCTGCGCGCCCACGAAGACAACCTCGAGCAGGTGATGGGAGACGGTCGCGCCCGGGGCATCTGGGTGAGCGGCCAGCTGCTGGGCACGGAGCTCGCCGAGCAGCTCTTCGCCAACACCGATCGGGTGCTGGTGGTGGACAACGTGCTGCCGGAGCGTATCGAGGAGCGCGGGAAGCTGTACGAGGGCGTCACCGACCCGTCGGAGCATCCGCGCATCCACGACGAGGACTCGGCGGTGGTGGCGACGGAGCGTGCCCTCGATCTCGCGCGTCTGCACGGAGGTCCCACCCACCTGCTACACGTCAGCTCCCGCCGTGAGGTGGACCTGCTCGCTGCGCGACGCAGCGAGCACGTCACCGTGGGGATTCCGACGCCGAACCTGTTCCTGACGGAGGAGGCCTACCAGCGGCTCGGCACACGCGCGGTGGCGTCTCCTCCGATTCGGGAGTCACGCCACCAGGACGCCCTGTGGGAGGCCCTGCGGGACGGCGCTGCCGACCTGATCGCCAGCGGTCATCACCCGGTGCGTGGGGAGACCAAGGACCGACCCTACCCGGGCACCCACACGGGCCTGCCCACCGTGGAGTGGACGCTGCCCCTTCTGCTGGACGCAGCGCAGCGTGAGGCGATCTCCTTGGGAGAGGTGGCGCGCTGGACAGCCGAGCGGCCCGCTGCCGCGATGAGGCTGCCGCGCAAGGGGCGCCTGGAGACGGGCTACGACGCGGACCTCGTGCTGGTGGATCTGGACGCGATCGCCACGGTGGGGCGAGATGCGCCGGTTCGATCCGCCTGTGGTTGGTCTCCCTGGCAGGATCGGACCCTGCGAGGATGGCCCGTGGTCACCATCGTGCTCGGCGAGGTGGTGTTTCGAGACGGAGAGGTGATGGACGAGCCCGTGGGGCGCGCCCTCTGATCTACTCTGACTCGGTGTCCGTCTCTGGCTCTGCTCCGGCCGAGATCGACGGGAGGAACAGGCCAGGCAGGTAGTGGAGCTTCCCGCCGTAGTCCTCGAGGCCGAGGCGCGCGGCGTCGGCCAGCACGGACTGCGCTGCCGCCACGAAGGCCACTGCCACCACCCGGGGATCCGGGTGGGTGAACTCCTTGCGGTCCGAGCCTCGCTGGACCAACAGGAACGCGGCGTTGGCGAACATCTCTCGCGTGGTCGCCAGTCGCTGCCCGCACGCCACGGGTAGGCGCTCGGGCTGCGTGAGGACCGCACGAGGGAGGTTCTGACCGTGTCGGCCGATGATGTGCGCCAGCTCGGTGAGCTGCTCCGTGGCGGTGCCGCCAGCGAGGGTGCGCTCCACTTCGGCATCGGCCTGGTCGCACGCATCCACCACCAGCGCCACGACCACGTCTTCCTTGCTGGAGAAGTACTTGTAGAGCGTGCTCTTGCTCATGTGGAGGGAGCGCGCCAGTGCATCCACCGTGAGGTCTGTGTACTGGCCCGAGTCGAGGATGGTGGAGGCACCCTCGAGGATGCGCTCGCGGCTCATGCGGGGACGGTCCCCGGTCATCGCGGCTCCGGGTGGGGGTTGGGCTGCGGAACCGGAACCCTACAGCGATGCGGGCCCACGGCGCAAGCGCAGGGCGATCACGTTGCCGGTGACCCTGGTGGAGGCGTTGCTGCCCTCGCCTCGTGGCGCTATCAGCGGGCGGCTGGAGGATCCGCACATGCGCGTGCTGGTGCTTGCGGCTGCAAGTGAGGAGCTCGGTGATCTGGATGGCGACGTCGTGGGCGTCGGTCCCATCGTCGCAGCGGTGCGAGCGCCCACGGTGATCGCCGCGCGCCGCCCCGAGCGGGTGGTGCTCGTGGGCAGCGCCGGAGCGTACCCGGACGGTCCCCCCGTGGGCAGCGCGATCGTCTCGGCGAGCCTCGGGATGTCCTTCGGCGTGGCCACGATGGGGCTCGGGTACGTGCCGAGGGCGCCCGGTCCCATCGAGGGGGATCCCCAGATGATCTCCGAGCTGGGGATCGAGGCGCACGACGTGCTCACCGTTTCGGCGATCACCACCGATCCGACCCTGGCGCATCGGCTGTCGGACGGATGGTCCGTGGAGCACATGGAGGCCTATGCGGTGGCGCTGGCCTGCCAGGAGGCGCGGATCCCCTTCGTGGCGGTGCTGGGCATCGCCAACGACGTGGGCCCCGATGCGCACGTCCAGTGGCTCACCCACCGTGACGAGGCGCAGCGCGCGGCTCGGCGGGCCGCGGCCGTGCTGCTGACCTAGGCGGTCATCCATTGGCGCGTGGCGTGCGGCGCGTGGGATACAGGGCGCCGATGAAGTGGAAGCAGCTTCCCATCCTCGCCTTCGACACGGAGACCACCGGTCTCGAGCCCTTCGGGGGGGATCGCGTCATCGAGTTCGCAGCCGTCGAGCTGCGTCTCGGACCCGACGGCAGCGTGGAGGATCGGATCGATCACTCCTGGCTGATCAACCCCGAGCGCGACATCCCGCGCAAGGTCACCGAGATCACGGGGATCAGCGCGTCGGACGTCGCGGACAAGCCCCGCTTCATCGACGTGGCCGAGCAGATCCACAAGCTGCTGGCCAACGCCGTGACGGTGGCCCACAACTACCCCTTCGACCTCGCCTTCCTCACCCGCGAGTTCGACGACGTGCGGCGGCAGACGGGCGAGCGCTCCATGCACTGGCCCGAGCCCCTGGCCGAGGTCGACACGGTGGATCTGTCGATGCGCACCTTCCCCGATGCGCGAAGCCACCGGCTGGCGGACCTCACCGAGCGGCTGAACGTGGAGCTGGAGCGAGCGCACCGAGCGACCGACGACGCCGCGGCGTGCGGCCTGTGCTTCGTGGAGATGGCGCGCCGCAAGGAAGTGGAAGACGACCTGCAGGCCATGCTGGACTGGGCCAACGCCATCGGTCGTCCCCCCGAGGATGGCCCGATCGGCTCCGACGACACAGGCAGGACCGTGTTCCTTCAGGGCCCCCACGAAGGGAAACAGGTCTCGCAGTTCCCCGTGCACCTCGCCTGGATGAACAAGGCGCGCGTTCGCGGTCCGGACGGGTGGCGGTGGCGCTTCTCCGAGGGCGTCCGGCGATGGACTCAGCGGTGGCTCGAGGTGCGCGGTGCTGGGCGTGCCAAGCAGAATCCGAAGACATTCCATGCCCAGGACTGGGTTCTCGATCCGTGTGTCGCGCTGTCGCGGCAGCCCGCTACGATGTAGGCTCCGGCCGTGGCACCACCCCTTCCATGGTTGTTCCTCGCTCTGGGTTGCGCTGGCCCCGGGAGCGGTCCCGGGATCGAGAGCCAGCTCGAGAGCGAGGTCATCGCGCTGAACCAGCGCATGCAGCTGCTCCAGGAGGAGCTGGCCAGCTGTGTCAGCGGCGCGGGCTCCAAGACGCTGTACGCCAACCTCTACCAGGTCCTCCCCACCTCCGGGCTGCAGGTGGATCAGCGTGGCGGGGCGGTGGTGATCACGGTGGGGGCCTCGTCGGTCTTCGTGGACGACTACGCGAGCGACTTCCGTGACGATGCGGACATGGCCTTGGACATGCTGGCCACCGCCCTGCTCCTGAACCCCGACTACGACGTCACGGTCGTCGGGCACACCTGGAACCAACCCATCGACCCGGCGCAGCGCAGTCGCTACCGCAACCACCTGCTCCTGTCCTTCTGGCTCGCCGAGGCGCTGTCGGATCACCTGATCGACAACTACGGAGTGGAGCGCAGCCGCTTCACGGTGGCCGGTCGGGGGCGCTGGGATCCGGTGGACGAGGGCGGAGAACCGTCGGCTCACGAGGCGAATCATCGCATCGAAATCAAGCTTGTTCCTATGGTCTCCACCTCAGATCCGGGCTGATTCGTGTCGCTGACGCTCCCCAGGGTGGTCGTGGTCGACGCGGGCAGCTCACGGGCCCATGTCTCGGAGGCGCCTCCGGTGGGTGTGCTGCGCTCGGGCGAGGTGGAGCTGCTGGTGTCGCGGTTCACCGCACGCAACGTGCACACCGTGCTGCGCTGCGAGCCCCTGACCGGAGGCCGCTGGGCCGTGGGGCGGTGGTCGGGAGACACGGCGGTGTGGCGCATCGTGTCGTATCGGGAGCTCGACCGGGTGGGGGGGCATCCCGCGTGGCTGTGGACGGTGGACGGCTGGTTCGATCCGGGCGCTCCCTCCACCTCCGAGCAGGCGGCCCCCAATGCTCAGCCGCTGCGTCACCTGCTGCGGCTGGCGCAGCGCGCAGTGGGCAACGGAGCGGCGCCGAACACCCTGGCTGCCACGGTGGCCGCCCTGCGAACGGGTCGCTCCACGGCCGTGGTGGTGGAGCCCGATGCGCTGACGGCGCGGGATGGCCCCGTGCGCTGGTTGGCGCTCGCCACTCTGTCGCTGGTGCCGCTCTCCGTGCGCTACGGACTGCGCATCCAGCTCGGAGACGACGGCTCGGGACCGCAGAACGTGGACCTGGTGGTCACGTCCGGGGAGCCTCGTGGCTTCGCCGTCGTGCGTGCTGCAGCCCCCAGCACCTCGGACTCCGACGTCGTGGCCCACTATGTGCGCGATCGTCTGGGGCACGACGATCCCGAGGCGCTGGAGGCGGCGGCCTATCTGTTCGACGGCGCCGATCCGGAGGGCGGCGAGGATCGATGGGGGCAGGGGATCGCGTCGTTGATCCGCGACGGTGTGGCGGGCACGGCCCTGCCGGAACAGCTGGATGCCGCTGCGGATCCCGACCGGCGGCTACGGCAGCTCGTCGAGCGTCTGAGCGGCTCGGGTGAGCTGGAGGGCGGGCTGCTCGACGAGCTGATCTCCACCACTCGGGAGACGGCGGATCCGAGGCCCTGGCAGGCGCTGCGGCGGCGTCCGGCGGTGCAGCGCTCGCGCGCCGTGGACGCCCTGCTCCAGCAGCCGGATCGGGTGCGCCCCAGCGCAGGGCTGCTGCGCGAGCTGACGACGATCTTCCCGCGTGGGGCGTCGCTGGAGCAGTGGCTGCCGGCGTTGCTGTCGTGGCTCGACCAGGGCGTGGCCACCGGTGCGGTGCTGGGGGCGATCCAGACCACCTTGCTCGAGTGGCCGGACTCCGTGAGTGCGTCCGCCCGTGCTGCGGCTTGGGTCGAGGTGGTGGCCATCCTGGGCCGGCTCGGCCAGACCGACGAGGCGATGGATGCGCTGGCGCGGTCGCCGGTCTCGGCGGAGATCGCGGGCTCGGGGGCGGGCGAGGCCCTGGTGGATGCGTGGTCTGCGCTGCCCGCTTCGGCGCGGAGCACCACGGATCTCAAGGACGTGGTGGGCATGCTCCACGGGGCACCGGGGGGCCCGCGAGCGGTGGCCCGACTGTTCGAGCTGGTGAAGGGGAACCGGGCCGAGGCTGCCGCCCTCGTGGACAGCTGGTCTCGTCGCGCCGGGGCCTCCTTTCGCGGTGATCCGGTCTACGAGGCGGTTCGCGCCACGAGCGCGAAGGCCGTGCTGTCGGGCGACGTGGGCGGGAAGGGGGCGGGGACCCCCGCCTTCGGGCCCGACGACTCGGCGCGTGAGCACCTGCTGACCTTGGCCGACAACGAGCCCCTCACCGCTGCCATCGAAGATGGCATGCTCGATATCGGCGAGGCGGCGCTGTCGGAGGTGCGGTTCCCCGATCTCGACATCGCTGCCGTGGCGGAGCTGCTGGCCGGGCAGCGCGACACCAACCGTGTGTGGGGCTGGGTGGCGCTCGCAGCGGGGGCCCCGGGCACCTGGGACGACGACACCATCGACGCCACCGTGGTGGCCTTCTGCACGGAGCCCCCCTCGGACTCGCGAGGAACGGCCATCGCGCTGCAGGCGGCGCGCAGCCTGGGGGCGGCCCGCTCCTGGGATCCCATCGATCATGCCCAGTGGGTGGTGCGGCTGGCCCTCGCGCCTCGTGGCTCGTTGAACCAGCCCCTGGCGCAGGCCCTCCTCGAGGGGATCGGCCGCCGCACCGACGGCACGCCCTTCCTGGCCGACATGTTCACGGCCTTGCTCGAGCTGCCCCCGGATCATCCGGCCACGAACTGGTTGCTGGAGCTGCTGATCCCCAGCGGCTGGCGGGGCGAGCGGCTCGCGCGTGTGCTCAAGTCGGTGCCGCGGGACCGTGTGCCCCACCAGCTGCGCGACGCCTGGTCCGCGCTGCTGGCAGCGGCCGGAGCTCGCTGACATGCTGCCCTCGGGCCTGCTACGGGCCAAGGTGAGCGGATCGTCCATCGCGCCGTCGCTGGTGGTGCCTGCGAAGCCCGCCATCGCGGCCGCTGCGCGAGAGGTGTTCTCGCTGTTCTCGGAGGCAGCCGCCCAGCGCCGTCGGCTGGGGGAGGTCAACGCCGACGTGGACGCCCTGTGCTCCGAGCGGCGCGATCATCGCATGGTGCGCGGTCTCGCCCACCTGGCGAGGGGGCGCTGCACGCTGCACGTGGCCACCGACCACGATCCGGCGACCCTGCGGGCGGAGGTGTTCGAGCGTTCGGCTGCGGTGGGTCCGCTGGCGCTGGTGGCGGGACCGTTCGGCCGGCCCACGGCCCACGACGTGCTCGCGGAGGTGGGGCGCCGCTACGAGCTGTCCGCCGAGGAGCTGTCGGATCTGCTCTTCGCGGATCTGGAGTCGGAGCGTCGGGTGGTGGAGCTGGACGTTCCATCCGAGGAATGGCTGCTCCATCGCTACAACGTGGCCCTGGTCCAGGGGCTGCTCTGCCGTGCCACCGAGGTGCGGATCGCCTTGAAGGGCGCCACCACGCCGCGGCTGAAGCAGCTGTTTCGCTGGGTCAAGTTCCACCAGCTGCTCCATCGGGTGTCGTCGGACGCCGAGGGCGTGACCTTGGTGTTGGACGGGCCCATGTCGATGTTCGCCGGATCCACCCGCTACGGCCGTCAGCTGGCCCGCTTCCTGCCTGCGTTGTGCCTGCAGGAGGCGGACTGGACGCTCGATGCCACGGTGCTGTGGACGCGGGCCAACCACCGCAAGGCGCTGCGGGTCACGTCGCGGGACGGGCTGGTGTCCCACTACGCCGACACCGGTGCGTACCGGTCCCCCGCACTGCAGAAGCTGGCCGCTGGGCTCGCGGAGGCGCCCGAGCCGTGGCTGATCCGAGATGCCGAGGCGCCCTTGACGCTGGGTCCGTCGGCGCTGGTGTTCCCGGACTTCACGGCGACGGACGGCGTGCGAACGGCCCATCTCGAGGTGTGGGGGCACTGGCGGGGCGATGCCTTGCAGCAGCGGCTGGAGGCCATGGAGCGGTACGACCGCTCCAACGTGGTGCTGGCCGTATCTCGGCGCCTGTCGAGCGGGAAGTCCAAGGCGATCCCGGAGCATCCCCAGGTCCTTCCCTTCACCGAGGTGCTGTCCGTGAAGCAGGCCGTCGCGCGGCTGGATCAGGTGGCGCGATCGGACTCCGTCGACGACGACCTAGGCAACAGCAGCCTCGATGACCATCCGTGACGTTCGTGCTACCGTTCCGCCGGCTGGCGGTCACTCCCCGCAGCCAGGAGGTATCGATGTACAAGCTCATGGCCGTGCCCGTGGTGCTCATGGCGCTGACCGGCTGCGCCGGAATCGCGTTCCAGGGCAAGGGCGTGCCGCTCGCCGTGTTCTACGCGGACGCCACCACGGGTGTGCAGGTGACCGAGAACAACATCGGCCGCAAGAAGGGGGAGGCCTGCGCCACCTCCATCCTGGGGCTGGTCACCACCGGCGATGCGTCGATCCGAGCTGCGGCGGATGCCGGCGGGATCCGCAACATCTCCGCCGTGGACTCCTCGATCCGGAACATCTTGGGCATCGTGGCCACCTACTGCACGATCGTCAGCGGCACGGGCGGCGCGGACGGCTAGGGGCGTCAGCGCGCGCCCGTCGACGTTACGGACCCAGGCATGGACTGGGTCTTCATCGACGGCCTGTGAGGGCTGTGAAGACGATTCGGCGCCTGGGTCAGGCGCCGTGATCGGAATGGGCGATTCGAGGTTGTGGCCTACCAGGACGCTCCCTCGCCGCCCATGAACGACGTGCTGCGCGCACGGTGCGAAGAGTCGCTACACGTGATCACGGCCGACGGTGAGACCCTGGTGGGCGATCGGGCCGTGATCCACGTGTACGAAGGCCTGGGCTACGGCGCCCTCGTGGGATGGCTCCGCTGGGCTCCCATGCGCTGGTTCACCGGGCCCGTCTACGACTGGGTGGCTCGCAACCGGCGCTTTGCGGCGCGCTTCGCGTTTCGCGGGGACAGCACGTAGCCTGGGGCGAGCTCAGCGCTGGTAGGCTTCGTGATCCCGCCGACGCCGGCTGGTGTACTCCTCCGCCGAGTCCGCCACCACCAGCTCGTACAGGATCGCCTGCTTGCCCTCGCGCTTGCGCAGGATCCGCCCGAGCCGCTGGACGTGCTCGCGAACCGTGCCCGTGCCCGACAGGATCACCGCCACGTCCGCCTCGGGGAGATCCACCCCCTCGTTGAGGACCCGCGAGGTCACCAAGGTGGGCAGGGTACCGTCTCCGAACGCGGTGAGCAGCGCGCGCCGCTCCTTCGGATCGGTCTGGTGGGTGATCACCGGCAGGAGCAGCGAGCGGGACACCCGGTATGCCGTGGCGTTGTCGCTCGTGAACACCAGCGCACGGCCCTTTGCGTGGCGGACCAGGATCTCCGACAGCATGGCGAGCTTGCGCGGTGTGCGCTGGAGGATCCGCCGGCTGGTCCGGAACGCGGCCAGCGCCTGCCGACCGGCCTTGGAGCGCCCTGCCTCGCGCAGGAACTGCTGGAAGCCGCCTCGGCCACCGGTCAGGCCCTTGTCCTCGCGGAACGCGCGGTAGTGGTCCACGGCATCGTCGTAGGCCTCGCGCTCCTCGTCGGATAGATCCACCGTGACCACCTCGGTGCGGTACTCGGCCAGGAACTCGCCCGCGAGCTCGGTGACGGTGCGTCGATACAGCACCGGCCCCACCAGGTCCCCCACGTCGGCCGGGGCACCGTCGGAGCCCTCCAGCGTGGCCGTGAGCCCGAGGCGCCACGGGGCGAGGCTCGAGGCCGCCGAAAGACGGTAGCTGGGCCCGGGTAGGTGATGCACCTCGTCGAAGACCAGCAGCCCGAAGCGGTTGCCGTAGCGCTCGGCGTACAGGTGCGCTGAGTCGTAGGTGGCCACCGTGAGGTCGGCGACCTCGCGGATCCCGCCCCCCAGCACGCCGATGGGCTCTCCGAAGCCGCGCACCAGGGTGTCGTACCACTGCGACACCAGGTCCAGGGTGGGAGCCACCACCAGGGCGTGGCGGTTGGCCTCGGCGATGCACAGCTCGGCCACGAAGGACTTGCCAGCTCCCGTGGGCAAGACCACCACCCCTCGCCGGCCCCCCGCGTGCCAGGCATCGGTGGCCTCCCGCTGGTAGTCTCGGGGGGTGCGCGCGGAGCTCCAGTCCCGATCCAGCCGATCGTAGGCGCGGGCCTCGTCGCGGTAGGGGGTGCCGCTGTTGTGCAGTGCCAGCACCACGTCGTGGTACGCCTGGGCGGGAGCGCGCCACATCCCCACGCGATCGTCGAAGCGGAAGGCAGCGGGTACCAGCTGGCGGTCGATGCCTTCGAGGAGCAGTGTGCCGCGGTCGAAGGTGAGCAGGGCAGCGGACATCGGCGTCAGCTAACGTGGCGAGGGAGCCATCCATGACCGCTGCGCTGTGGGCCATCGCTGCTGCCGTCGCCGCCGAGGTGGCCGACGTTCGAGCCTTCACCCGAGAGTTCCCCGCCATGCTCGATCCACCGGAGCTGGTGGAGGGCTACAGCTTCATGTCGACCCACTTCGATCGCCTGGTGGATCTGGCCGAAGAGCGTCCGGCCGCCGTGCGGATCGAGACGCTGGGCACCACCACGCGCGGTCGACCGATCTACGCCTTCCACGTGGCTGAGCCTCACGAACCCGTGGTGGAGCGCGTCCTGGTGTTCGCGGGGATCCATCCCACCGAGTGGATCAGCGTGGAGGTGGCGGTGCAGATCCTCGAGGAGCTGATCCGCAGGCCGGTCCCCGGGATCTCCGTCACGGTGATCCCGGTGCTGAACGTGGACGGCCGCGTGAAGTCCGAGTCGGACGTGGCTATCGGTCGATTCAAGGCCTTCCGGCGTGGGAACGGGGCGAGTCCGCCGGTGGATCTCAACCGTGACTTCGCCGTGCACCGCGAGTCTCGCTCCATCTGGCGTCGGCTGCTGCCGGGCTACCACGCCACGTCTCCCACCGGCGCGCTGTCGCAGCCGGAGACCCAGGCGCTCGATGCGCTCGCGCGGCGGCAGCTGTACGACCGAGCCGTCTCGCTGCACGCGTTCGGGGGCTACCACTACTACCCGTGGTCGGGTCGCTGGCGCAGGGCCGAGGACCATCGCCGCTTCGTGGCACTGGGGCGCAGCATGGAGGCGGCGCAGGGAGCCGGGGCGTATCGTCCCCGCCAGCTGTCCCGCTGGGGGTTCTTCTTCCGCGCCCAGGGCACCGAGATCGACCACCTCTACGGCGAGTATGGCACCGAGGCCTTCCTCATGGAGCTGACGCGATCGGGGATCCGGCCGTGGCGCCTGCGCAAGGATCTCCGCACGCCCTTTCGCTGGTACAACCCGCGGCGGCCCCGCAAGCACGTGGAGCGAGGAGTGTCCGCGGTCAGAGCCCTGATCCGAGGCATCGAGGACTGACTCAAGCCTCGCGGTGTGAGGTCGAAGTGGGGATGTCCCCCTTCCGGGATCGTCCCAGACGCGAGGATCCATGCCGTTTCCCTTGATGATCGCCGCGTTGGTGCAGGCCAACGACGTGCCGCTTCCGTCCGTGGTGCCCCCCATCTCCCCCGTCGACGCCTACGTGGCCCTGCCCGAGCGGCGAGTGGTGTTCGCCGCCAGCAAGCGGCGGCAGCGGCGCTTCATGGCTTGCTTGGCGGGTGCCTCCACGCTCTCCGCCGGGAGCTATGCGCTCGCACGGCGCCCCGCTGCGTCCGAGGTGCCCATCGGTCCCTCCGGGATGCGCTCGGGCTGGGTGATCACGAGCGGCACGCTGCTCGGGGTCGCGGTCACTTGTGGAGTGGGAGCGGCATGGGTCGGCCCGAGGTAGCTCCCGAGGAGCCTCCGCGACGCGGACTGCCCGGCTCCCCTCCCGCCGCGCGTGCGCTCACCACTCTCTTCATCTCGTTGTTGGGGTTGGTCTGGGGAGTCTGGTGGTTCACCTCCGCGCCCGAGGTGGTGGACGGGGCCGCTCACCATCGATCCAGCGACAAACCGTAGCGCCAAGGGTCCTTGACGCCGGCTAGCGTGGTGACTACCCACCCGCGCCCACCGGAGGACCCCACATGATCGAGGTGCGAGACCTTACGCGGTTCTACGGCGAATTCGCGGCGCTGCAAGACGTGTCGTTCGAGCTCAACGAGGGAGAGATCATCGGACTTCTCGGCCTGAACGGCGCGGGAAAGTCCACCTGCCTCAAGATCCTCGCGGGCCTGTTGGCCCCGTCGTCCGGTACCGTCCGGATCGACGAGATGGATCTGCTCGAGCAGCCCCACTTGCGCGCGCGAATCGGATTCCTCACCGAAGATCCGCCGCTGTACACCGAGATGACCGTCACGGCCTTCCTGCGACACATCGGCCGAATCAAGGGCATGGACCCCGAGGCGATCGACCGACGACTCCCCGAGGTCATCCGCATGGCCGACCTCGTGGGCCGCGAGGAGCAGGTGATCGGCACGCTGTCCCATGGCTACAAGAAGCGCGTCGGTATCGCGCAGGCCATCGTGCACAGTCCCAAGCTGGTGATCCTCGACGAGCCCATCAGTGGCCTCGACCCTGCGCAGATCGTGGAGATGCGCAAGGTGGTGCGGAGCCTGGGCGAGAAGCACGCCGTCATCATCAGCAGCCACATCCTCTCGGAGGTCAGCCAGACCTGCGACCGGATCCTCGTGATCGGGAGCGGCAAGCTGGTGGCTCAGGGCACCGAGGCCGAGCTGATGGCTCGCAGCGGCGAGAGCTCGAGGCTGGTGGTCACCGTGCGCGGTGATGCCAGCAAGTTCGAGGCCTTCCTCGACGGCAGCGACCGCGTCACCAAGGTCACCATGAAGGAGACGGAGGACGGCTTCGCTCGGGCCTTGGTGGTGATGCCCAGCGACCAGCGCGAGGAGCTGCTTCCCGAGATCGCGGGCGCGGGCTTCGGTCTGCGACTGGTCGAGGACCCCGAAGACGAGCTCGAGGAGATCTTCCTCGGTCTGACCCATCAGGAGGCCGCATGAACGCCCTGGTGATCGCTCGACGCGATCTGGCGTCGTACCTGCAGGGATACTCGGCGTACATCATCATCGCCGCGTTGCTGCTCGGGAACGGCGTGTTCTTCCATGTCTTCGCCCTGGGGGCCGACAAGGCGAACTACTCCCACGAGATCCTCGAGGCCTTCTTCGAGCTGTGCTGGGGCTTCTCGGTGGCCACGGCCATCCTGCTGACCATGCGCAGCTTGGCGGACGAGCACGCCCACGGCACCGACGTGCTGCTGCGCACCTCGGTCGTCACCGATGGCGACGTGGTGCTGGGCAAGTGGCTCGCGGCCCTCGGGATGGTGGGCCTGTACGCTGCGCTCACCCTGCACATGCCCCTGCTCATCTTCGTGAACGGCAAGGTCAGCCTCGCCCACATCTTCACCGGCTACACCGGTGTGCTCCTCGGGGGAGGGGTGGCCGCCAGCCTCGGCGTGTTCTTCTCGGCCCTGTTCCGCAACCAGCTCGCTGCCGGCATCGTGGGCGGGTTGGTGGCGATCTACATGGCCATCATCTCCTGGATGCTGGCCGAGTCGGTGGAGCCGCCCTTCAACGACGTCATCGCGTACACCGCGATCTTCAACGAGCACTTCGTGCCCTTCCAGGAAGGCCGCGTCACGTTCTCCGGCTTGGTCTACCAGCTCAGCGTCACTGGAGTGCTCCTGCTGCTGTCGACCTACGTCCTCAACACCCGTCGGTGGGAGTGATCGATGTCGAGCCTATCGATTGGAATCGGACTGCTGTTCGCCGTGGGCCTCGCCGCCGCCTTGGTGGTGATGGTGCGCGACGTCGTGACGCGCTCCAACGGCTCCGGCCTGGTGATGCTGCTGGGTCTGGGCACGTTGTTCCTCGGGGAGCGCATGCTGGGCGAGGGGAGCGTTCGGCTCCCCGTGGGCGGC
The DNA here is from genome assembly GCA_019634415.1 of Myxococcales bacterium. Classification (GTDB taxonomy): domain Bacteria; phylum Myxococcota_A; class UBA796; order UBA796; genus DRPG01. The sequence goes on along the minus strand of JAHQVJ010000247.1, from coordinate 58,333 downwards.
CTCGGCCTGGCCTTGGTGCTGGGCTCCGTGGGGCTGCGCTACTACGCCATGAACAACTCCGAGGGCGAGCGTCAGGACGCACACCGCCGGGCGTTGGTCTGGAGCGGCGTGGCTGCGGCCTCGCTGCTGCTGTACGGCCTCACGCTCCAGAGCGTGACCGACATGCTGGGGTTCGACGACCCCGACGCCTTGGGCCGCTGGCAGGGGGTGTGGTGGAGCTTGTTCCCCATCGGGGTGCTCATCGGCCTGATCCCCACGTTCATGATCGACCGGTTGCTGTCGGTGCATCCGGTGAAGATGCCCGCCGGAGCCGTGAACAGCTTGCAGGTCACGGGCGTGAACGCGGCGCTGGCCATCGCGCTGCTGTTCCCCGTGAACTACCTGGCGAGCGCCTCGAACGCTGACGCCGATCTCGCCTACTTCCGGACCACGAAGCCGGGGGAGTCGTCGAAGGCCATCGCCAACACCCTGGTGGACTCCATCGAGGTGCTGCTGTTCTTCCCGGCCGGCAACGACGTGGGCCGGGAGATCCTGCCGTACTTCGAGGAGCTGTCGGAGGGCAGCGGCGGCCGCCTGAGCGTGCAGATGGTGGACCAAGCCCTCGATCCGGCGCTGGCCGAGGAGCTGAAGATCCGTGACAACGGCCACGTGGTGCTCCGCATGGGCGAGGTCACGGAGAAGTTCAAGCTCAACACCAACATCGACCGCGCCAAACGAGAGCTGCGCAAGCTCGACTCCACCGTGCAGAAGCACCTCATCAAGCTCACGCGCGGGCAGCGCACCGTGTACTTCCTGGCAGGGCACGGTGAGGCGAACTGGCGCGAGAAGGACGATCAGCTCCGCAAGATCAACCTGTACAAGCGAGATCTGCTCGAGGGCACCATGAGCCTGAAGGTGAAGACCTTCGGGCTGGCCGATGGCTCGGCCAACGAGGTGCCCGAAGACGCCGACGTCGTGGTGGTGGCAGGCCCCCTCAAGCCTCTGCTGGACGACGAGGTGGAGACGCTGAAGCGCTACTGGGACGCTGGCGGCTCGATGCTCGTGATGGTGGACCCCGAGGGGGATCCGCTGACCGATCTGCTGGCTCACCTCGGCGTACAGCCCGGCAACGCCGTGCTGGCCCACGCCCAGACCCACGCTCAGCTGCGGGGCGGCCCGGCGGACCGGGTCTTCATCGCCACCAACAAGTACGGCAGTCACACCTCCGTCAAGCAGCTGTCGCGGAACAGCCAGGTGGCCCACATGGTGTTCTCCACGGCCATGGCCGTCACGAAGACGGAGGAGACGCAGAACAAGGTCACCACCTTGATCCGCACCGTGCCCAACACCTGGGAGGATCTCAACGGCAACTACTTGGCCGATCCCGACGAGCCCAAGCAGGTGTTCGAGATCGCCGCAGCCATCACGAGGCCCCTCGACGAGGTGGACGACGACGAGCCCCAGGAGGGGCGCGCCATCGTGATCGGGGACGTGGGCTTCCTGTCGGACGTGCTGGTGAGTCGCCTGCAGGCGAACGCCGTGTTCGCCATGGACACGTTCAAGTGGCTGACCCACGACGAAGAGATCGCGGGTGAGGTCGAGTCCGAGGAGGACGTCAAGGTCCAGCACACCCGAGAAGAGGACTGGTTGTGGTTCCTCGCCGCCGTGGTGGCGGTCCCGGGGATGGTGTTGCTCGCCGGAGTCCTGTTCATCCGCTCGCGGCAGAGGAGGAGCTGATGCGCCAAGTGATCATGCTGTCGGTGTGTCTCGCGCTGACGATGCTCTGGTCCTACTTCATCTGGACGGACGAGTCCGAGGAGCTGGGAGACAGCACGACCTTCGTGTACTCCGGTTCCGAGCGGAACATCGAGTCCATCTCCTGGGACAGCGAGGACTCCACCACGGTCATCAGCCGGCGGAGTGACGACAAGGGCGACTACCTGTGGGTCGAGTCCACGACCCGCAAGAAGACGCCCCGGCCCGTCATGCCCGATCCGGAGAAGGCCGAGGAGGAGGAGGAGGCCGAGGAAGAGGAGCCTGCCGAGGATCCCCACGATCACGAGGGGGAGCACGACGAGGAGGAAGAGGAGGCCGAGGAAGAAGAGCCCGAGGTGGAGTACGACGTGGAGACCACCACGACCGCCTTCCTGGCCAACGCTCAGGCCGACGACCTGTTCAAGTCCTTCGGTCCGCTGCAGGCCCTGCGGGCGCTGCGGTTGACCTCCGACATGGGCACCGACGCCTTCGGGTTCGACGATCCGAGCGCCAACGTGACCGTCAAGCGCCGCAACGACGAGCTCGCGCTGGTGGTCGGAGGAGAGACCTACGGCAGCAAGGACCGCTACGTCGCCAACGGAGATCGGTACTTCCTGGTCGACGATGCCACCCTGCGGCCGCTCGAGTTCGCCTCGACGCGGCTCGTGGAGCGCGGCTTGTTCCCGATCACGGCGGAGGAGGCGTCCAAGGTGGACGTGCAGCTGCCGTCCGGCTCCACCGTCACCTTCGTGCAGCAGAATGCCGACGATCCGACGGCGGCGTTCTGGGCCCGTCCGAGCGATCCGAACAACGCCGACGAGACGGCGGGGACCTGGATCGACAAGCTCTTCCGCGTACGACTGCGTGGCTACGTGGCCGACGACGAGGTGGAGGGACAGCCGCAGCCTGTGTTCAGCTACGTCGTCCACGACGAGGAGGGGGGCTGGAACGTTCAGATCCTGCGGTCCGACGTCGGTGAGGACACGAAGTGGTACGCCAAGGCCGACTACAACCGGTCCATGGTGTCCATTCCCGACTCGCTGGTGACGGCGGTGGTCGACGACCTGGACGCCATCTCCGACTGATCCTGCCCTCACCCTCCGCCGTCGGTTCTCGACAGCGGGGGGTGCGGTGTCTCTTGCTTGTGCAGGAACCGGCCGGGGAGGGTGCGATGTGGGTATGGTGGGCGAGTGCTGTGGCGATGGCGGAACACCATACGTGGTCGCGAGATATTCAGGCGTTGGACCTTCAAAATGCGTCGGGTGACCTGCACATCGAGCGCGGTGGCGAGCGCATCGAGGTGACGCTGTACCGGGTGCGTGACGCGGCGTGCGTGATCTCGCTGGGAGACGAGGCAGAGCGGGCGACCGTTCGGATCCGCTCTCGCAATCGCCGAGGCACCGACTGCCAGATCAACGTGGCGGTGCGCTTGCCGGTGGGAGCGAGCGCTGCGCTGACGCTCGGATCGGGCGATCTCCACGCGGTGGACGTGGAGTCGCGGGTGCGCGCCAGCGTGGGCGCGGGAGACGTGCTGCTGGAAGGCGCGAGCGGATGGCAGCTCGAGCTCGGGGCCGGGAACGTCTCGGGCACCTTGACCGGGGCATCGGCCATTCAGGTGGGGGCAGGCAACGTGCAGCTGAACGAGCTGTCGAGTCCCGTCACCGCCGAGGTCGGCGCGGGTCGGATCCACCTTGGCTACACGACGGCTCCGGTGGGCCGCATCGACGCCATCACGGGGGTCGGCGACGTGGAGATCGATCTGCCCGATGGTACGCCGGTCACGCTGGTGAATGCGCGCGATCCCGACGAGAGAGCCAGGGCGCTGGGCACCACGCTGGTGCGTGCTCAGTCCGGCCTCGGGCACGTACGGGTGCACTGACTCGGGGTGTTGCGGCACTGACTACCGGCGGATCCAGTCCGCCAGTCGGCCGCCGATCTGGTCGATGATGCTCTTGGGATCTTCGGTGTCTTCCACCTCTTCCTCCGGATCCACCACCGTAGGGGGACGGCTGCGGAGGATCTGGCTGAACTGGGCTCCCGTGATCTGGGGTGCGCCTCGGGTGGCGGTCGCGTCGGCGTGCTGCAGAGAGCCACTGAGCAAGCCCGGGAAGATGGTGGCCTCTGCGCGGTCGGACACGTCGAGGGCCGACCACAGGGCCATCATGGGGGCACGCAGCGGCCCCACGAAGCTGACCTCGCGGCGGACCAGCGCCAGGTGCTGCTCGAGGCTCTGGCGTTGCACCTGCAGCATGTTCGTCACCGCCCGCACGTGCTCGCCCACGGGCTCGCCGTCGGTCCACCGACGGACGAGGGGCCACAGCTTCATCTCCCACTCGTCCATGCGGGAGAGCAGGTGGGTCTCGAAGGGATCCCACGCCTGGAAGAGAGGCCGTAGGTTGAGCCGGATCAGAGGATTCTCGGGAGGCGCCTTCTCGGGGGCGATGGGGTCACCGAACATGTCGGTGGGACGCGTCTCCTTCATGGCCTCGGCCCGCTCTACCTCGACACGCCTCATCTCCCCCTCCGCACGACTCAACGCCATGCGGAGCTTCATGTGCTCGCTCGCTCGAATGGACTCGACGGCCCGGAGGATGCTCATCGCGCTGCTCCGGCGGAGATCATAACCGAGGCCTCGCATTGTCTTTCCGAGGAGGAGGTGCGCCTTGGTTGCATGTCCCACCTGGGGCAAAAGCCAGTCGATCCTTCGAAGTGCCGCAGTCTGTCAGGATTCCGGTTCCAGCTGTGTGAGGAAGGGCCAGGCGGGCTTTTTACCCATCTGCAATCCCAATGGCGGCAATCGGTAAGAAATCTCGCGGATCCGCTGTAGCGGCTGGTTCGTGGGGCTTCTGGAGGGGGCCCGTAAGGTGGGCGTGGCATGCTCCGTTGTGCGGTCAGCGAGGAGACGTGCGAATGGTGGTTCTACTTGCTCCGGTCTGGTCGGTCGGGTGCTCGTTGTTTGGTGGCGGTGGAGGTGCAGCGGTGACGAAGCCGACGCCCGTGGTGGAGTTCGAGGAGGACGACGAGCTGGTCGGGATGAGGGTGGAGCTGTCCGAGCCCGACGCGCGACCCGAGGGTGCTGTCCGTGTCCGTCACGTGACGGGGGAGCCCCTGTCCGACAGCGAGCTGCAGAGCCTGCTCGGCCGTTTGCCAGATCTGCACGGCGTGGACGGCGATCGAGTCCCGTTCGCCGTGCGGGCTTCCTCGCCCCCTCCACCTCTGACGGGAACGGACGTGCAGACGCCGTTTCCGCCTGCGGTCGAGGGAGATGGGCCAGCGTCGGTCGAGGCCACCCCCCTTCAGGTCGTGCGCTTCGCACCCGAGGGGGAGGTGCCGCTGGCGCCACACGTCTCGGTCACCTTCGATCAGCCCATGGTCGCGGTCACCTCCCAGGAGGGTGCAGCGTCCACGGTGCCCGTGCGACTGGAGCCCGACGTGGCCGGGGCATGGCGGTGGCTGGGCACGCGCACGGTGCTGTTCGAGGCAGCCGTGGGACCACGCCTGCCCATGGCCACGGAGTTCCGGGTGGTGGTGCCGAAGGGCACGGCTGCTTCGAGCGGACAGACGCTCGAGGCCGACGCGAGCTTCTCCTTCTCCACGCCCGCACCGACCCTGCGCGTCGCCCACCCGCCGTCATGGCCGGTGCAGCCGCTGCGGCCCGTGATCGTGGTCACCTTCGATCAGCGCGTGGTGCCCGAGCAAGTGGCGGCGCACACGAGGCTGGTCGCTGGCGGTGATCCGGTGCCCCTGCGGCTGGCCACCGACACCGAGCTGGCTGCCGACGAATCTGCACAGAGAGTGGCGACGGCGGCGGAGCCGCATCGGTGGGTGGCGCTGATGGCCGACGTGCCGCTGCAGCCCGCCACCTCCTACCAGATCGAGGTGGGCGAGGGCATGCCCAGCGCCGAGGGGCCGCGCACCACACCGGCGGCGCAGTACGGCAGGTTCACGACCTTCGATGCCCTGAAGCTCACGCAGCATCGCTGTGACTACGGCGATCGGTGCCCGCCCACGTCGGGGTGGACGCTGTGGTTCAACAATCCTCTGGACATGGAGGCCTTCGAGCCCACCGCGTTCTCCGTGACGCCGGAGGTGCCGGGCTTGTCGGTGCGGGTGTACGGGGATCGCGTCGGCGTGTCGGGGGCCTTCCGAGCACGCACCACCTACACCGTGACCGTGCCTGCCTCGCTGACGGATCGATTCGGCCAGACGCTGGGCGAGGCCGAGACCATTCAGCTGAAGGTGGGTCCGGCCGACACCTCGCTGTCGGCTCCCGGCGACGTGCTGGCCGTGCTCGATCCGTCGGGCGGGGCCACGCTGCCCATCGCATCGGTCAACCACCGGCGCCTGAAGGTGAAGGTCCACGCCGTCACGCCCGGGGACTGGGGTGCGTGGCGCAAGTGGCTGAATCGGCTGTACTACGACGATGCGCGTCCGGGCAGGCTGCCGGGACGCCAGGTGTACGAGGGCGTGCTGGAGCCCCAAGGCGACGCCGACACCCAGGTGGAGACGCCGCTGGACTTCACCGAGTGGCTGCAGGACGGGCACGGGCAGTTCGTGGTGCTGGTGGAGCCGCCCAAGCAGCCCCGGAACCGCTGGGAGCGCACCTACGTGGCGCGGTGGGTGCAGGTCACCGACATCGGGCTCGTGGCCTTCGTGGACGGACAGCGCATGGTGGGGTGGGCCACGGATCTGGCCACTGGGGCACCCAGCAGCGACGTGCAGCTCCAGCTGGATCCCGCGGTGGCAACCGTGCAGACCGCCGCCGACGGGCTCGCCGAGCTGTCGCTTCCGCTCAGTGCTGGCGAGGAGCAGGTGCTGGTGGCCCGGAAGGGCTCCGACGTGGCCATCCTGCCGTCTGCGGCCGGTCGCTGGGGTGGGGGGCGCTGGGTCCAGATGTCCCAGCTCGATCAGGTGCGGTGGTACGTGGCCGATGACCGCGGACTGTACCGGCCGGGGGAGACGGTCAGCTTGTTCGGCTGGCTACGGCGCTTCGAGCCAGGCCCCGAGGGCGATCTGTCGGCCTTCGACGCGATCGAGAGCGTGACCTGGCAGCTCACGGGGGCGCGCGGCAACGAGATCGCCAAGGGAACGGCCGAGGTGTCCCCGCTGGGGGGCTTCCACCTGCAGGCGGAGCTGCCCGCGGACGCGAACCTCGGCACGGCCTACGTCCACGTCTCGGTTCCCCTCTCCGGCGTGGCGGGAACAGCCACGTCGCATCCCATCCAGATCCAGGAGTTTCGCCGGCCGGAGTTCGAGGTCACGACCTCGGCTGCGGAGGGTCCTCACGTGCTGGGTACCCGCACCACGCTGACGGTGAAGGCGGCCTACTACGCTGGCGGAAGCTTGCCCTCGGCGGATGTGGCCTGGGGCGTGTATGGCGAGGACGCCAGCTATGCGCCGCCGGGGCACGGCGACTTCAGCTTCGGCCGCTACTCGCCGTGGTGGTGGTGGGGCAGGCCGTCGTCGGGCAGCCGCCAGATCGCGAACCTGCAGAGCACCACCGACGGGGCAGGGGAGCATCGCCTGGGCGTGCACTTCGTGGCCATGAACCCGGCGCGGCCCATGACGCTGCGGGCCGAGGCGTCCGTCACCGACGTCAACCGGCAGATGTGGACGAGCAGCCAGTCGGTGCTCGTCCACCCCGCCGACGTCTACGTGGGCCTGAAGACCAAGGCCACGTTCGTGGACAAGGACACGGACGTGGTGTTGGACTTGATCGCCGCGGGCATCGACGGGGAGGTGGTGTCGAAGGCCGACCTCGAGGTGCGCATGGCGCGGCTTCAGGGTCGCTGGTCGGGTGGTCGCTGGACGGAGGTGGAGGCGGATCCGCAGGACTGCGCGGTGTCCACGGACTCCGACGGGCTGGCGCAGTGCACGTTCCGGCCTCCCAGTGGGGGAAGCTACAAGGTCATCGCGCGGGTGCGAGACGCCGAGGGGCGCCCCAGTGAGTCCGAGATGCGGGTGTGGGTGTCGGGTGGCGAGCGTCCGCCGGCACGCAACGTGGAGCTCGAGGCGGTGCGGCTGATCCCCGAGCAGGACGAGGTGGTGGCCGGCCAGACGGCGCGCATCCTGGTCCAGGCCCCGTTCTTCCCGGCACAGGGCGTGATGACGCTGCGCCGATCGGGGCTGCTTCGGACCGAGCGCTTCCGCATGGAGGAGCCCACCACGGTGATCGAGGTGCCCATCCGCGACGCGCACGTGCCGGATCTGACGGTGCAGGTGGATCTGGTGGGCGCTGCCCATCGGCTCGACGACGATGGCAACCTGGACTCGAGCCTGCCCACCCGAGTGGCCCACGCCACAGGGCAGGTCACGTTCCAGGTGCCGCCGCTGCAGCGCACGCTGGCGGTGACCGCCACCCCGGCGGACACCCACGTGGCGCCTGGTGGGCAGACGTCGGTGACGGTGGTGGTGAGCGATGCGGCTGGGGCCGCGGTCGCCGACGCCGAGGTGGCGCTGGCGGTGGTGGACGAGTCCGTGCTCGCCCTCACCGGGTTCCAGCTGCCGGATCCGCTGACGGTGTTCTACGCGGCGCGCGGCTCGGGCGTGAGCGACGAGCGGCTGCGCGCCTTCGTGGCGCTGGCGCGTGCCGGCGACCTGGTGGTGCCCGAGAGCGAGCCGGTGCCCAGCCCCACGACACTACTGGGTGCCACTGGCTACGACAACGGCGCCAGCGGGGGGCCGATGGAGATGGACATGATGGTGCTCGAGGATGCCGAGGCCTCCGGGGCACTGGAGTCCAAGCTCGAGTTCCGCACTCGGGCGCGGCGCCAGGACAAGTCCAAGCGTGACGGCTTCGGCGCACGCGGGGAGGCGAACGCCCAGCAACCCATCGCCGTGCGCTCCGACTTCTCGGCCACCGCGCTGTTCGCACCCGGGAAGCGGACCGACGCCGAGGGGCGGGTGTCCGTGGACTTCCAGGTTCCGGACTCCCTCACTCGCTACCGCGTGATGGTGGTGGCCGTGGACGCCGACCGCTCCTTCGGGGCCACCGATGCGGCCATCACCGCCCGGTTGCCGCTGATGGTGCGGCCCAGCGCCCCTCGGTTCCTCAACTTCGGCGATCAGGTGGAGCTGCCCATCGTGCTCCAGAACCAGACCGACGACGAGATCTCCGTGGACGTGGGGGTGCGAGGCACCAACGTGCGCTTCGTGGACGCCATCGCGCCATCGCTGCCTGATCTGCCCGATACGTCGGTGTCGTCGTCGGGTCGGCGCGTGACGGTGCCTCCGCAGGATCGCGTGGAGGTGCGCTTCCCCATGGCCACACTGATGGCCGGCACGGCGCGCCTGCAGGCGGTCGGGGTGACGGGGGCGGGCGAGGACGCGGCCCTGCTGTCGCTGCCGGTGTGGACGCCGGCCACCAGCGAGGCCTTCGCCACCTACGGGGAGATCGACGAGGGCGGGCTCGTGCAGCCCATCGAGGCGCCCAGCGACGTGTGGACACAGTTCGGAGGCCTCGAGGTGACCACCAGCAGCACGCAGCTGCACGCGCTCACCGACGCGGTCCTGTACCTGTCGAGCTACCCCTTCGAGTGCAACGAGCAGCTGGCCAGCCGGCTGATGGGCATCGCCGCGCTGCGAGACGTGCTCGATGCCTTCGAGGCCGAGGGGCTGCCCGACGCGGACGCGCTGCAGGCCCAGGTGCAGTCCGACATCGCGCGGCTGGCGCAGCGGCAGAACTACGACGGGGGCTTCGCGTTCTGGCGGCGGGGCGATCCGTCCTGGCCCTACCTGTCGATCCACGTGGCCCACGCCTACGCGCGGGCTCGGGAGCGCGGCTACGAGGTGCCGGAGGTGGCGTGGCGCAGGAGCCTCGACCACCTGCGCGACATCGAGTCGCACATCCCCCACTGGTACAGCCAGCGCACCAAGTGGTTCCTGCGGGCCTACGCCCTCGACGTCCGTCGTCGCATGTCCGACGCGGACCCAGGTGAGGCGCGTCGGCTGTACGTCGAGGCAGGATCGGACGGGCTCGGGCTCGACGCCCAGGCCTTCTTGCTCCCCACACTGCACGAGGGTGGCGCGAAGCGGCAGGCCACCGCGATCCTGCGGACCCTGGGCAACTCCGTGTCCGAGACGGCGGCTGCTGCACACTTCGTGACCCAGACCTCCGATGGGGAGCAGCTGCTGCTCCACAGCGATCGACGGGCCGACGGGATCGTGCTGGAGCGGCTGATCGAGGTGCAGCCCAGCAGCGACCTGATCCCGAAGGTGGTGCGCGGGCTGCTCGGGCATCGCACGCGGGGACGGTGGCTCAACACCCAGGAGAACGCCTTCGTGCTGTTGGCCATGGACCGCTACTTCCGCGTGTTCGAGAAGCAGACGCCCGACTTCGTGGCGCGGATGTGGCTGGGCGACGGTCACGTGGCGGACACGCCCTTTCGCGGCCGCAGCACCGAGCGCGTCCACACCGAGGTGCCCATGGGGTACCTCACGGAGGCCTCGGGCAGCCAGCCCCTCACGCTCGTCAAGGACGGGACGGGGCGCCTGTACTACCGCATCGGCATGCGATACGCGCCGCGGGATCTGAAGCTGGAGCCCGCCGACTACGGGTTCGCCGTGGAGCGTCGCTACGAGGCGCTGGACGATCCGGAGGACGTGCAGCAGGACGCTGACGGGACCTGGCGGATCCGAGCGGGTGCGCCGGTTCGTGTGCGGGTGACGATGGTGGCCGAGGGGCGGCGCAACCACGTGGCCCTGGTGGATCCGCTGCCTGCGGGCCTGGAGGTGAGCAATCCCGAGCTCGCCACCACGGGCACGCTCCCCCAAGGGGAGCCTGCCGACCTCGGGCCCTACTGGTGGTGGACCCGCACCTGGTACGAGCACGAGAACCTGCGCGACGAGCGGGTGGAGGCGTTCACCAGCCTGCTGTGGTCGGGGGTGCACGAGTACACCTACGTGGCGCGCGCCACCACGCCGGGGCGCTACGTGGTGCCGCCCCCGAGGGCGGAGGAGATGTACCACCCGGAGACCTTTGGCCGCGGGGCGACGGCGCGGGTGGTGATCGAGTAGGCGCCATCGCCGTGGTGCTGCTAGAACTCGACCCATGCTCACGTTCATCATGTTGTCTTGTGCCAAGCCCGTGCCCGTCGAGGCGCCTGCCCCGGCCCCCGACGTGCACCAAGAGCTCATGGCCTTCTTCGACCAGGTCCACGCAGAGGAGCTGGCCGCCAATCCCATCTCGGCCGCCTACCTGGGGGTCGAGCACGACGACACCCAGTGGACCGACATCTCGGAGGCGCACGAGCTGCAGCAGGTGCGGCTGGCCCAGGAGCACCTCGATGCCCTGAGGGACCGGTTCGGATCACGCGAGCTCGACGAGCAGGATGCCCTGTCCGTTCGCATGTTCGAGGCCCGTCAGCAGCGGCGCATCGAGGGGGCTCGGTGGTTCCTGCACGGCTACCGGGTGCATCAGATGTACGGCACGCACACCTTCGTGCCCTCCTTCCTGACCACGGTGCACCGCATCGAGGACGAGGCGGATGCGCGCAGCTGGATCGCGCGCGTCGACGGAGTTCCCGGCCTGTTCGCTCAGCTCGGGGAGATCCTGGCTGTGCAGGAGGACAAGGGGATCCTGCCACCCGCCTTCGTCTACCCGCACGTGCTGAAGTCCATCGACAACCTGCTGACGGGCGCGCCCTTCAGCGACGGTGAGCCCAGCCCCCTGTGGGCGCACTTCGACGAGCAGGTGCAGGAGCTGTCGCTCTCCGACGAGGTGCAGCAGGAGCTGCGAGCGGAGGCGAAGCGGGCGCTGACGGAGTCGCTGCAGCCGGCATACCGCTCGCTGTACGAGGTGCTGTCCTCCCACGTGCCCACCGAGGACGACGGCGTGTGGAAGCTGCCCGAGGGTGCCGGGTACTACGCGCATCGACTCCGTCGCATGACCACCACCGACATGGCGCCCGACGCCATCCACGAGCTCGGGCTCGCCGAGGTGGCGCGGATCCACGAGGAGATGCGGCAGCTGATGCCGGCGCTGGGCGTGCAGGGAGACCTGAAGGCGCTGTTCGACCACCTGCGCAGCTCGCCCGACTACGTGCTTCCCAACACCGATGCGGGTCGTGAGGCCTATCTGGAGCTGGCCCGTGGCTACGTCACGGCCATGGAGGCGCGACTGCCGGAGGTGTTCGACATCCTCCCGAAGGCGCCGATGGAGGTGCGGCGGGTGGAGCCGTGGCGTGAGGGCAGTGCAGGAAAGGCGTTCTACCAGTCTGCCTCCCCAGACGGTGCGCGCCCTGGAATTTTCTACGCCAACCTTGCAGACATGACACAGATGCCGACCTACCAACTGGAGGCGCTGGTCTACCACGAGGGTGTGCCTGGCCATCACATGCAGAACGCCGTGTCTCAGGAACTCGACGAGCTTCCGCCCTTCCGTCGCTTCGGTGGTTTCGGCGCCTACGGGGAGGGGTGGGGACTGTACAGCGAGTTCCTACCAAAGGAGATGGGCTTCTACGAAGATCCGGCGAGCGACGCAGGTCGCCTGGCGATGGAGCTGTGGCGTGCCGCACGCCTGGTGGTGGACACGGGCATTCACCACAAACGATGGACGCGTCGGCAAGCCATCGACTACCTGATGGAGAACACGCCGAACCCCGAGGGAGACGCTGAGCGCGCCATCGAGCGCTACATCGTGATGCCTGGTCAGGCCACGGTGTACAAGATCGGAATGTTGCGCATCGTCGAGCTGCGCGAAGCGGCCCGAGCCACCCTCGGCGAGGACTTCGACCTGACGGGATTCCATCGGGCGGTGCTGGGTCATGGGCCAGTCCCCCTCGACGTCCTCGGCGAGCGCGTGGAGGCCTGGGTGTCGGCTTCGCGCTGAGGTTCGTTACGGCCTCGTTACCGAGTGCATCCCGTCGGCTAATGCAATCCCGACGGAAATGCAGTACTACGGCCCCGTCATTTTCGTAGGAGAGATCGATGGGACTCGCTCAGGAATTCAAGGAGTTCGCGCTCCGCGGCAACGTGGTCGACATGGCCGTGGGCATCGTCATCGGCGGCGCCTTCGGGAAGATCGTGTCGTCGTTGGTGGAGCAGGTGCTGATGCCCCCCATCGGCCTGCTGATGGGTGGGGTGGACTTCTCCGAGCTCGCCGTCGTGCTGCAGGAGGCCCAAGGCGACGCCGAGGCCGTGGTCATCGGCTACGGAGCCTTCATCCAGTCGGTGGTGGACTTCACCATCGTGGCGCTGGCCATCTTCGCCGTCATCCGCATGATGAACTCCATGAAGCGTCAGGAGGAGGCCGCTCCCGCCGAGCCGCCCGCCCCTCCCCCCGAGGTGGCGCTCCTCACCGAGATCCGCGATGCCCTGAAGGCCCAGAACAGCTGATCGACTCGGTCACACCGCGTCTGCCACGATGTCGCGGGCGCGGTGGGCCAGCGCGTAGATGGTCTCGCTCGGGTTGACGCCCAGGGACGTGGGCAGCACCGAGCCATCCACCACGAACAGGTTGGCGGTGGCGTGGTGGCGATGATCCGGACCCACCACCGAGGTAGCGGGATCGGGTCCCATGGCGCAGCCCCCCATCTGATGCGCGCTGAAGATCGCGTGCTCGTGGGCACCGTAGGCTCGGGCCGCGAGGGTGGCGACGTCGTCCTCGGTGGCCATCTCCACGGGCTGCTCGTGCAGCGATGCCACCAGCTCGGCCCCCGCAGCCAGGTGGATGCGGGCGAGCACCTCGTGGCTCTTGCGCATCGCCTCCTGCAGCGGGGCGCCGATGGGGTAGTCCAGGCGGGTCCGGCCGTCGGACCGCAGCGACACCGTGCCACCCTCGTCGCCAGGCAGCAGCCCGTCCACGTGCAGCGCGATGAGGGACGAGATGTAGGGCAGCTTCTCCATGAACCGCTCGAGCGCTGCCCCGAAGGACAGGCTCGCGCTGCTCGTGAGCATGGGCTGCATCGGTGCTGCTTCCAGGAAGAAGCCCATCTTGTCGGCGCCGCGATCGATGTGGGCGTGCGACCCGATGCTCTGCGGGGCGCCGTAGTACGGATCCACCCGGTGGGGGTACTGGCCTGCCACGGCGATCACCGGATGCAGGAACGTGCGCTTGCCCACCCGGCCGTGGTCGTCGAGCCCCGAGCGCAACAGCAGCGCAGGGCTGTTGATGGCACCGCCACACAGGGCCACCACCTTGGGGGTCACCACCACGCGGTGAGGCTCGTCGTGGGGGGTGTGACGCCGCAGGACCTGGGCGTGCACCTCCGTCACCTGTCCACCCTCGGTCACGAGCCGTCGCACCTCCACGTCGGAGTACAGCCGCATGCCCCGGTGCACCGCGTCGGGGATGTAGGTCACGTGCATCGCCTGCTTGGCGTCCACGGGGCATCCCACGCCGCAGTACCCGGAGTTGGCACAGCCGCGCACGTTGCGCTTCAGCGCCTCGGCCTCCATGCCCAGCGCCCGCGCACCGCGCAGCAGTGCACGGTTGTTCTCGTTGGCCGTGCGCTCCGGCCATGCGGCGATGTGCAGGCGCTCCTCGATGGCGTCGAAGTGGGGGGCGAGGGTGTCGGGATCGAGGCCCTCGAGTCCGTGCACGCTCCGCCAGTGCTCGAGGATCCGGTCGGGGGTGCGAAAGCAGGTGGTCCAGTTGATGGTGGTGCTGCCCCCCACGCTGCGACCCTGCAGCACCGAGATGGCCAGGTCCGCTGTGCTGCGGCCCCCCCGCTCCTGGTAGAGGTTCGGGAACGTGGTGGCCTCGTGCAGATCGAAGTCTCGGCGGGTGTAGTACCCCCCTGCCTCGAGCATCACGACGTCGAGCCCCGCTTCCACCAGACCCGCGGCCAGCACGGCTCCGCCCGCCCCCGAGCCGATCACGCATACGTCGCACTGCTCGGCCACGTCCGCGCTGATCTCGTGGCCATGAGTGACGCGGCCCTTCATGCGGGCACCTCGCGTTGTTGTACCGGCTGCAGGGCGGGGGCGTGTCGCTGCCCGTAGTCGGGGGCGCCCGGGTAGCCCACGGCCGCGAAGGTCGCTCGGTCGCTGTAGTAGGCGGTGGCGCACAGGGAGCGGAACGCCTTGAAGGCGCGCTGTAGCACCGTGATTCGGCTCGATCGCCACTGGGCCAGCACGCGGTCCTGCTGCTCGGGGGCGCACAGCGTGAAGGGGCGCGTGCGACCTCCCAGCAGCAAGCCCGCCAGCGCGTTCTCCAGCAGATGGAGCCCCTGCTCGATCTCGCGTGCGTCGCTCGGATGCATGGTGGCGAGGTGTGCATCCACCAGCGACGCCACACCCACCTGACGTGCGGAGGGAAACGACGGGGTAACGCCTGGGCACACTCGGTCCGCCACCGCCTCGAGCACCCGATAGGCTGTCGGCCCCAAGCACTTCAGGTCCTGTGGCACCGGCGTGTCCGCACCTGGGCGCAGGCCCAGGCCCACCGACCCCAGCGTCAACAGGGCCACACCAGAGGCCCCCGCAGTCAAGATTCTTCGGCGCGTGGGGTGCATGGCACCAACCCTCCGTTTTTTGGTCAGCTGTGAGGCTACCGTAGCGCCCGACCGGGAGTCCTATCCGATGAGCAGCCCATCCCTCCACCTCGGCCGCCCGCTCGATCCCCAGTCCCTCGAGCGGAGCGAAGGTTCGTACGACCTGTCCCCCGACGCGCTCATGCGCCACGCCGTGTGCTTCGGTGCCACCGGCTCGGGGAAGACGGGGCTGTGTATCGTGCTCCTCGAGGAGCTCATCCGGGCAGGTGTGCCCATCATCGCCGTGGATCCCAAGGGCGACATCGCCAACCTCGCATTGATGTTCGGACAGCTCACGCCCAGCTCCTTCGCACCCTGGATCGACGAGGCTCGCGCTCGGCAGGACGGGCTGACGGTGGAGCAGGCCGCGGAGGCAGAGGCCACCAAGTGGCGCGAGGGGCTCGGTAAGTCCGGCATCGACGAGCAGACCATCGCGTCAGTGGCCGACAAGATGGATCTGAAGATCCTCACCCCCGGCTCGCGCTCGGCGGCGCCCGTGGACGTGCTGGGCGCGCTGTCCACGCCGGCGGTCGACCCCGACGACGTGGACGGGTGGGTGGAGGCGCTGCGCTCCAACGTGCGGGCGCTGCTCGAGCTGGTGGGGATCGAGGCGGATCCGGTGCGCGACCCGCGTCACATCGTGCTCGCCCAGGTGCTGGACCACGCCTGGCGGTCGGGCGATCAGGTCACGCTGGAGGATCTGGTGGTCCGGATCGTGGACCCGCCCTTCTCCAAGGTGGGGGCCTTCCCGCTCGACACGTTCCTGCCGCGCAAGGACCGCATGGATCTGGCGGTGAAGCTCAACGGGCTGCTGGCCTCGCCATCCTTCGCCGCATGGAGCGAGGGCACGAGCCTCGATCCCGACGAGCTGCTGTCGGCCCCCGCGGGCAAGGTGGCCGTGCGGGTGTACTACCTGGCCCATCTCGAGGAATCCGAGCGTCAGCTCGCCGCGACCCTGCTGCTCACGCGGCTGGCGGGTTGGTCGCGCCGCCAGCCCGGCTCGTCCACCCTGCGCGCGGTGCTGCTCTTCGACGAGTCCTGGGGCTACCTGCCGCCCCATCCTCGGGATCCGTCCACCAAGCGACCCCTCCTGCAGCTGCTCAAGCAGGCTCGCGCGGTGGGCTTCGGTGTGGTGTTGGCCACGCAGAACCCCGTGGACCTCGACTACAAGGCCATGTCCAACGCGGGCACCTGGTTCGTGGGCCGGCTGGCGACCTCCCAAGACCGGGATCGGGTGCTCGACGGCGCGGATCGACAGGTGCACGACTGGCTCGATCGCATGCCGAAGCGCGGGTTCTGGGTGCGTCGCCCGGGCTCCGACGAGGATCGCCTCATGACCACGCGCTGGGCCATGACGTGGCTGCGTGGCCCGCTGACGTTGCCCGAGGTGCGGCGCGTGGTGGGGGAGCCCGAGGTCGCCTCGAAGGCACCGGTGGAGCGATCGGGTCCTGCGGGGACCTGGCTCGGCGAGCCGCCACCGGCCTCCGAGCTGTCCGTGCGCTTCCTCGATCCCGGCAAGGCGCGGTCGCCGCGGCTGATGTCCCTGATGGCCGGGCGCAGCGTGCGGCCTGGCTCACAGGGCGAGGTGCTGTGGGAGCCGGCGCTGCTGGCGCGGGTCCACGTCAAGTTCGACGAGCGGGGGTGGGAGTCCACGGCGGAAGAGCTGCGCTGGTTCTTCCCGATGGACGCCGACGCCGTGGAGCCCGCCCTTCAGGAGGCCGATCTGTTCGAGGCCGTTCCCCAGGGGCGCTTCTCCCCGATGGGTGCCGATCTCTCGGACAAAGCCCTCAAGGCGCGTGCCAAGGAGGTGGTGGACCACGTGGTGCGCGAGGAGACGTGTGAGATGTATCGCCATCGCGGCACCAAGCTCCTGTCCACCACCGAGGAGGATCGGGCGGCCTTCGCGGCGCGGGTGTCGGTGGAGCTCGAGGAGCAGGCAGACGCCTTGGTCCGCAAGGAGCAAGACAAGGTCGACGCCGCCCTGGAGAAGCTGACCAAGAAGCGCGACGACCTCGAGGATCGCATCGAGCGCGACCGAGCCGAGGCCAAGGCCCGGTTCACCACCGAGGTGGTCAACGTGGGCGAGACGATCATGGGCATGCTGTTCGGAGGTCGGCGCAAGAGCTTCTCCGGCATGGCCAGCAAGCGCCGCCAGACCGCCAAGGCCGAGGCCAGGGTGGCGGAGCTCGAGGAGGAACTCGACGCCATCGAGCAGCAGATCCGCGACGTGGGCCACGAAGCGAAGGATCGCCTCGTGGCTGTGCGCGCCGAGCACCTCGAGGGGCTCGCCGAGATCGAGGTCAAGGAGGTCGGCCTGGAGCGCAACGACGTGTCGGTTCTGGGCTGGGAGGTGGTCTGGGTTCCCGTGTCGACACCCTTGTAGGTCTACAATGGGTGTGCTGGAGGGCCCGTGATCGGAGGCTGGCTGTGGCTGGCCATGGCGATGGCGTCCGACCCCGATCCGCTGCTGGATTCGCTCACAGCCGAGCTGGAGCGCACCCGTAGCGGCTGGGGGGCGGAGGCGGACGCCCCTTACTTCCTGGGCTACCGCCTCGGCGACGTGCAGCGCGTCTCCGTGTCCGCCCGGTATGGTCAGCTGCTTCGGGTCGACGAGTCGGCCGAGCGGATACTGGACGTGTCGGTTCGGGTGGGAAGCCCCGAGCGAGACAGCTCCCATGCGCTGCGAGGCGACTTCGTGGCGGGGACCAACTTCCACCTGGGCCGGCGGATCCCGCTGGATGGCGACGAGCGCGCGCTGCGCGTGGCGGTGTGGGATGCCACGCACAAGGCGATGCGAGATGCGCAGGAGCGCTGGCTCCGGGTGGCGGCCAACCAGGTGGTGAAGGTTCGAGAGGAAGACGACTCCGCCGACTTCAGCGTCGAGGAGCCCTCGGTGTACCTGGGGGAGCCCGCCTCCCTCGAGGTGCGCCCCTCCGACTGGACCTCGGTGCTTCAGCGGGTGTCGACGGTGCTCGACGATCACCCCGAGGTGTTCGGCTCGTCGGCCACCCTCGACGGTATGGCGCAGACCACCTACGTCGTGACCACCGAGGGCACTCGGATCCGGCAGCCCCGCACCTGGCTGCGCGTCGCTCTGTCCGCCCACACCGTGGCCGAGGATGGTGCGCGGATTCGCCTGTATCGATGGAAGGATGTCTCCGAGCCGTCACGGGCTCCCGACGAGGCAGCCCTGCTCGAGTGGGCGTCGCAGCTTCGCTCCACGCTGGTGCAGATGCGCGCGGCGCCCCAAGGGGAGCCCTACAGCGGACCCGTGCTGCTGCGGGGGCGCGCCGCGGGGGTCTTCGTGCACGAGGTGATCGGCCACCGCGCCGAGGGGCACCGGCAGAAGCTCGACGACGAGGGTCAGACGTTCAAGGGCAAGGTGGGGCAGCGGGTGATGCTGCCCAGCGTCAGCATCTTCGACGACCCCACGCTCTCCACCTATGCGGGCGAAGATCTCAACGGGCACTACCGCTTCGACGAGGAGGGCATGCCCGGTCGGCGCGTGTCCATCGTGGAGCGTGGGGTGTTTCGGGGCTTCCTCATGTCGCGCTCCCCGATCGAGGGCTTCCCCACCAGCAACGGTCACGGGCGGGCGCAGCCGGGGCGTCTGCCGGTGTCGCGCATGGCGAACACGGTGGTGCAGACCACCGATCCTCGGTCGGAGGTGCAGCTGCGGCGGCGCATGCGCCAGCTGCTGCGCGCCCAGGGGCGATCCTGGGGCCTGCTGGTGGACGAGATCGCCGGCGGCTTCACCCTGACCGGGCGCGTCTTTCCCAACGCCTTCAACGTGCGCGCCGTCACCGCCTTCAAGGTCTTCGCCGATGGGCGCCCCGACGAGCGGATCCGCGGAGTGGACCTGGTGGGTACCCCGCTGGTGGCGCTGTCGAACGTGGTGGCGGTGGGCAACGATCCAGCGGTGTTCAACGGATTCTGTGGTGCCGAGAGCGGCTCGATCCCCAACAGTGCGGTGTCTCCCAGCTTGCTGATCTCCACGCTGGAGGTGCAGCTCAAGGACCGGGATGCCGACCGTCCGCCCTTGTTGCCCAAGCCGATCGCAGCGGGGGACACGTGATCGCGCTGCTCCTGGGGCTGGCCCACGCCGCGGAGCCGGGCGACGCCGATGCGGTGGTGATCGCCCTGCGCGAGGAGGTCCAGCGAGCCGTCACGGAGCTGGCGCTTCCCGAGGCGGAGGGGCCGTACTTCGTGGGCGTGCGGGTGCTCGATGCACACCGCACCCGGGTCCAGGCGTCGCTGGGAGGCCTGGTGCAGCAGTCCCACCGGCCCGTTCGCACCCTGTCGGTGGAGGTGCGGGTCGGCAGCCCACAGTCCGACAACTCCAACTTCGATGCAGCGCGTGACGGCTTCAGGAGCGCGCAGCTCGTCCAGGGGCGCGACGTGGCCGCGCTTCGCCACGATGCATGGCTGACCCTGGATCGGGCCTACAAAGACGCTGTGGAGGCGCTGGCGGCAAAGCAGGCGGCCGATCGACGCCGTGCCCAGCCCATCGAGCGTGCGGACTTCGCGCCGGGGGAGCCGCAGCAGGCGTGGGCCGAGCCCGTCGCACCCGTCGACGTCGAGGCGGTCACCGAGCTCGCGCGTGAAGTCTCTGCGGTGTTCCTGGAAGCTCCCGAGATCGAGATCTCCCGAGTGACGGTGGAGGCCGTGGCCGGTCGCTGGGTGATCGTGGACAGCCTGGGAACCGAGGTGGTGGAGCCGGCGGACGAGCTGGTGATTCGCATCGGCGCTCGAGCGCGGGCCGACGACGGAGCCAGCGTGGTGGACCAGGCCTTGTTCGTGGGGCGGGCGTCGGCAGGGCTTCCCGATGCATCGGTGGTGCGAGCGGGTGCACTGCAGCTCGCCCAGAGCCTGGCCGACTGGCGCGGCTGGCCCGTGGCCACCGAGGAGTACGTGGGCCCGGTGGTGTTCGAGGGGGCCGCAGCGGCCGAGCTGTTTCGGCACACCCTCGTTCCCGCCGTTCAGGGAACGCCCCCCGTGGAGAAGCCTCCCCGCGGCAGCCGCGTGTTCCTCTTCGACGACGCCTCGGCGCCGTCGGCCATGCGCTTTCGTCGTCGCCTGCTGCCACCGGGCTGGTCGGTGGTCGACGATCCGGCGTGGGTGCCGCACTCGCCCTCGAGCTATGCCCATGATGGTGAAGGGCAGCCTGCTCGGTTCGTGGAGTTGGTCATCGACGGGATCGTGCGGGATCACCTGACCACCCGCACCCCCAGTGACCACACGAACGCCAGCAACGGTCACGCTCGGGGCGGGAGCGGTCACCTGCTGCGGGCCATGCCCAGCAACCTCCGGATCCGCCCCGATCGTCGAGCGTCGGACGGCCGGGTGCACCGCAAGGCCATCAAGCTCGCCGCCAGCTACGGACAAGATCACTACGTGCGCGTCCGCCGTCTGTCGGATCCGTCGGTGCGCGCGCTGGACGTGGGGCCCATCGCCACCGTGCGATCCATCCTGGGCTTCTCTCAGCCGTCGCTGCCGGATCCCGTTCGAGCCGTGCGCGTGTTTCGCGACGGCCGCGAGCAGCCCGTGCGGGGCTGGTCCCTCTCCGGCATCGACGTGCGCAGCCTCCGTGAGATCGTGGCCGCATCTGGGTCGGAGCGGCACGCCATGATGCTATCTGAGCCGACGGGTCGAGGTGCTGGGCGGGTCCCCGTCACCATCGATGCGCCCACCGTCCTGATCCCCGAAGCGGAGCTGGCGCCTGCCACCACGGACGTCGAGAGACCCCCTTCGATCGCGAGCCCCCTGACCTCGGAGTGACCACGTGCGCACCCCTGCTTCCCTGGAAACGTTGGTCGACCAGGGAGTGATTCAGGAAGTCATCCGCCCCTTGTTGAGCGGTAAGGAAGCAGACGTGTACCTCGTGTGGGCCGCGGACGAGCGTCGTGTGGCCAAGGTCTACAAGGAGGCGCAGCAGCGCAGCTTCAAGCACCGCGCGGACTACACGGAGGGGCGGAAGGTCCGCAACACGCGGCAGCAGCGCGCCATGAACAAGCGCTCTCGCTACGGGCGGAGGGAGCTGGAGGCGGCCTGGCGCGTGGCCGAGGTCGACATCATCCATCGCCTGCACGACGCTGGCGTGCGGGTGCCCACTCCCTTCGACTTCGTCGATGGCGTGCTCGTGATGGAGCTGGTGCAAGACGCCGAGGGGCAGCCTGCGCCGCGGCTGGTGGACCTGACCTTCGGACCCGAGGAAGCGGAGGAGCTGTTCCAGCACCTGCTGCAGGAGGTCGTGCGCATGCTGTGTGCGGGGGTGGTGCACGGCGATCTGTCGGACTTCAACGTGCTCATCTCCCCCGACGGACCCGTGCTCATCGACTTCCCGCAGGCCGTGGATCCGGCTGCCAACCGCAACGCCCGCCGGCTGCTGATCCGCGACGTCGACAACCTCACCCAGTTCCTGGCGCGCTACGCCCGTCGTCTGCGGCGCACGCGCTACGCACAGGAGATGTGGGACCTGTACGAGCGGGGAGAGCTCTTCCCCGACACCCGGCTCACTGGTCGCTTCCGCCGCTCCACCCAGTCGTCGAACACTATGAGCCTGCTGGAGGAGATCGAGCTGATCGAGCGGGAGAACCGGGCGAAGCGAGAGGCGCTGGGCCTTCCACCGCCGCGTCCCGCGCGACGGCCGAAGGTGCGGGACGGACCGGCTCCCAAGCCCATCCGTGGCCCCGACGGACAGCCCGTTCCACCCGAGCCCGAGCCAGCGGCGGAGGAGTCCGAGGGGCGGTCCAAGCGCCGTCGCCGTCGCCGTCGTCGTCGTCGGGGTGCGGCTGCCGAGTCGAAGCCTACGCCGCCGCCGCCTCCCTCCCGCGACAAGGGTCCCGACGACGACGACCCCTTCGACGATCTGGACTCCCTGCTGCTCGCCGACTGATCGCGACCATCAACGGGTTGATTGGCGCGGTGCTACAGGTTGCCGCTCCGCGCCTGGACTTGCAGTACTCCCTGCACTCGCTCGCACGCTCGCTCGTTCCAGTCCCACTGCAACCCCGGATCAGGCGCGCTCCGCTCGATCGCGCCAATCAACGGAGTTGATTGGCGCGATGACGCTCGCTTCAGCTCGCGGGAGGAGCAAAGGGATCGGAGGGCACCTCGACGGACGGGGGGCCCTCTGGGGCAGAGGGTGAGATCCGAGGCCGCACGTCTCGCCAGCGATCCACCTGCTCCACCCACCGATCCTGATCCGTGGTGGGCTCGAAGGCCCGACTCGGGATCAGCACCCCCACCGTCTTCGTGAACATCAGCAGCACCAGATCGGCGTCGGCGTGGATCCGCTTCACGTCGCTCCACCCGAACCGGATCACGCCCTGGCTGGTCCGCATCCAGCCTCCCTCGGGGCCCACGCCCAGCACGACCTGTCCGCGGGGCATGCGCCCCGGAGAGCGCTGCAGCTGGCGGCGCACCAGCCATGGCGTGAGCAGGGTGGGCACCCAGGCCGGCGCCAGCCCCAGTGCCGTGATGCCCCCCGCGAACAGCAGCATCAGCATGACGACGCCCAGATCCACCGTCTGGCGCCACGGCTCTGCGCTCGCGAGCAGCACTCCTGCCGTCAGCGCACCCAGCAGGGCCCATCCGGCTGCCGTGCGACCGAGGTGCTGAGCGTGGACCACCTGGGCGAACAGCACGTAGTCGTCGCTCACCAACCGAAAGCGCAGCACCCAGGTGTCGCGTCCCGCGTCGGGATCGCTGGGCAGCGCGGGGGCGCTTCCGCGCTCCTGCCAAGCCCGAAGCTGAGCCACGAACCCCGCCTGCGCGGCGCGATCGCCGAGCACGCGTCGGGGGATGGGGATGGCCTGCACGTCGGAGATGTGCACGAACACGTGGCGTGGACGACTCACCACGCGCTCCACCGCCGACCACGACACGTGGCTGCGCCAGGCGTCTCGCGTGAGCTCGAGCCCCTCCTGATCAGCGGTCACGCGCATGTGTGGACGCGTGAGCGTGCCGTCCTGGCTCGCGCGTCGGATCCGCATGGTGGGCAGACGCCACGCGAGCACGATGGCGAGCACCCCGCCCGCCATCAGCGCCAGGCCCGCTGCCCACAGCGCCGACTGCGTGGGGATCAGCAGGAACCCGAGGCACGCCGCCAGCGTGGTGGCAGCCACCACCGAGGCCTTCAGCTGCGACGCGTGCTGGTATCGCCACGCACCCACCAGATCGGCGTCCAGCGGATGCCAGTCGAGGTCGTAGGTGGGCTGGATCGGTCGCCTCCCTGCGCTGAGGCTAACCGCCGTCGGCGACCTCCTGCTCCATCGTGTCGAGGGGATTCGTGCCGTCGTCGGGCTCGAGGTGGAGGATCTGCTCTCCCAGGAACAGATGGAGCACCGCTTGGTCTGTGCCGCGCCGGGTACGCTCGGCCACCACGCGGTAGCTCAAGGCCCCATCGTCGATGGAGGAGTCGGGGGCCAGCCACTGCGGGGGCGTCGGCATGTCTCCCTCGGTGGGCTGCCGGAGCCGCACGAAGTCCGTCATGACCGTGGCATCGGGCATCGCCAGGGTAGCGTGACCCTCGCCGCTGCCCCAGGTCGCGGGCAGGATCATCTCGATCTCGTCGGCGTACTTGCCCAGCCCGCCCACCTCGCACTGCCGGATCTTGATCATCGAGATCTCGGAGGGCCGATGGCCCGTCAGCTCCTCGGCCTCGGGCAGTGCGCCGAAGTCGAAGATCTGGTGGGTGACGATGCAGTCCTCGTTCAGCGCGCGCCCCGCCCGCTCCATCTTGTTGGGGAAGTCCTCGGTGACCTCGGCCACGGTGACCTCGACCACCTTGTAGCGACCGTGCACGTTGTCGGGAGCATCTCCCTCCACCGGCCGCGGGGTCTTGCGGGCGATCCGCGGGGGGACCGATGGCTCGGCGCGCGCACGCGCGCGACGGGTCGTTCCCGTGGGGGCCGCCTTGCCCGTCTTCTCCTGGTCCTCGTAGGGATCCGGCACGATCACGTGCTTGGGATGGCCAGAGGTGGGAGCGGGAGGCGGCGGCTCGTCGGGCAGGTCCTGACCGAAGGCGGCGGTGATCAGCAGAGTGCAAAGCGTCATGGGGAGGCCTCCTTGCCGCGCATGGCCATCACGAAGTCCGGATCGTCGCTGTCGGGGATCTTGAGGCGCAGTACCGTGCCGTCTGGGGCGCGCATCTCCCAGCGCCAGTCCTCCCTTCGGATCCGGACGACGGGGTACTGGCCTGCTGCGACCTCGACGGTGCAGGTGGTGGGCATGCCGAAGGCGTCGCCCTCGAGCCCCTTGGCGCGGGAGCGCGCCCGAACCGGCGACTGCACCGACCAGATCCCAGCCGCCTCGTCCCAGCTGGCGGCCACCTCGGCGGAGACCTCGCAGCCGACGTGCTCGTCGGTGGTGCTGCCGGCAATGGGGCAGAGCACGTCGTGGCCGACCTGAATGGAGTCCTCGGTGAAGTTCCACGTCTGGCGGGCCCAGGTGCAGCCCGGGAATCGCCTCAGGGCGACCTCCATGCCGTCGAGCTCCCCCGTGCCGGTCTCGACCTGGTGGACTTGCCACAGGCCCAGGATCTGGGGTGGGGGTGCGTTTTCATCCTGGCCGCAGGCGGCCATCAGGAACAGGATCGGGACAGCATGCATCAGGTCAATCCGTGTGAGCGCGCCAGATGGTACTACCCTCCAGGGGGCTCCTTGGGAACCCTCCGGGGTACGCCGCCTGGGTAATCTACTTCAACCCACTGTAGTTGAAGGCCACCCACAGGCGCTCGTCCAACGCGAGCAGCTTCTCGAAGTAGACGGGCTTGCCATCCGTGGGCAGGCTCACCTTCACGGGCGCTGCCCCCTCTCCGAGCCCCCCCGACGCACCGAGCGCGGCTCCCGCCGCCTGGGCCTGCGCGGCCTGCGCAGCCACGTTGTGCACGGCGGCGGCGGCAGGTGGGCGAGACAGACCGGCGACCCGACGCATGGAGCCATCGCGGGTGCGCTTGGGGACCTTCGCCTCGTTGGGGGCGAACACCGTCCAGCCGACCCAGGTGGTGGGGGCGTCGGCGGTGGGCAGCTGAGCCTCGAAGCGACCCCGACCGTTGGACCCTGGAGGCCGGCCGGACTCCACGTAGACCACCTCCACGTCGAACGCCGCCAGGGAGCCACCGGCGGCCTGGGAGCGGACGAGCGGGACCAGCAGATCCCCGTCGGTGGACATGGCGGGCTGTACCGAGCGTCCTCCCACCGCGGCGCTCCACAGGGTGGCATCGGTGGGGAGCCGCAGGCGCAGGAACTGACGACGGTTGTTGCGCACCTGGTAGCGCACCGAGGTGAGGCGCCGTCCGTCCTTGGTGAACATGGTGGTGGCGTTGGCCTGGTCCACCAGCGTCACCAGCACGTCCACCTCGGGATGGTCGGTGACCTGAAGCGGAATCGAGGGCTGACCTCCGAGGTACTTGAAGCCCAGCAGCACGGGCTGGCCGGTGACGCCGAGGATGCTGGCGGGCAGCACGCGGACGTCCACCGCCGTGGCGCCACTCAAGGCGCCCGCCGTGAGCTCCACGTTGGACAGCGGCTGCACCCCCACGAAGCCCTTGGAGCGCTCCACCCCCAGCGGCTCCACCAGGGGCACCTGTACGGGCTCGCCGGCAGCCAGCACCTTCTCGAGCTCGAGGGTGAGGGTGTACGAGCCCTCCGCTGCGTAGTTCAGCTGCGCCGTGAGCTCCCCGGCGTCGTCCACCGACCAGTCCCGCAGGCCCGCGCCCGTCACGTCGATCACGGTCATGGTCGGGGGCACCTTGGCTCGGATCTCGTCCACTCCCGAGAACAGGATGGTGTTCTGCAGCGTCACGCGGCTCGTGAGCAGTCCGTCGCCCACGCCCACCAGCGTGTGCACCTGGCTGTAGATGCGCGCGTCCTGCGCCTCCACCTCGGGGATCTCGCGCTGCCACCACACGGACAGCGAGCCAGTGGCCGGCAGGGTGGCCTCCACCACTCGCGCGTCCCCCACGCGACGGTCGGACTTCAGCTTGGCGTTGTCGATCTCGAAGTCCAGCGCGTCCGACGCCGGCACCGTCAGGGACAGATCCGTGGCGCCCGAGCCCATCAAGGGGAACGTGAAGCCGTTGGAGCCGTCGCGGGCCTGCACGGCAGCGGCGAACTCCACGGTCACGTCGAACGCGCCGGGTCGATCGGTCACGAGCGTGTAGTTTCCCCCCTCGAGCACCAGCGGCGCGTCCGCTCCCCCGAGGGAGGCGGAGCGCACGGCCACCGCGGCCGGCAGCAAGGGCACCCGCACCCAGAAGCCGCGCTCGCGCAGGTTCTCCACGCGAAAGCGCGCCCGGAAGACGGCGGAGGTGGGCTCCCCGTCGTCGAGCACCACGCGGCCCGTGTACGTCGCCGACGACAGGGCGAACTGCCGCGGAGCCTCTGGCTTGGCGGGGCGGTCCTTGCTGGCCTCGTACAGCTTCAGGAACTCCGGCAGCGTCATGGTGACCTGCTCGGGGGCTGGCTGCGCCACCGCCATCATCGACGTGAACAACACCAAGCTCATCTCGCTCTCCTCTTGCGCCGCGCGCGAACGGGCACGGCGTCGGCCCCTCCCGCGGGTAGCAGCAGTCGTTGGTAGCGCACCGGTTCTCCGATGCTGGGCACCACGACCGACACGGTGGACGCGGTGACCTGAACAGGGGGGAAGTCCTTCGTGTCGCTGGGGGCCAGGTCGTCGTCCGCGAACGGATCGCGGTCGAGCAGCAGCTGGCCTGAGGGCTTGCTCAGCTCGCCCGTGATCTCCACGTCGTCGAACCGGATCTCCAGCCGATCCTGGGTGATCACCGCCAGCTCACCCTCCTCGAAGACGGCGAGCTCTTCGCCCTCCTCCAGCTCCACCTCCATCACGAACTCCCCGGCGATGACGTCGGGAGGAGGAGGATCTGGAGGGGGCGCGGAGGCCACGGCGGACTCTGGCTCTGGCTCTGGCTCCTCCACGATTGCTGGTGCAGGCGGAGGCTCCTTCTGCTTTCGTCGCGAGACCTCCTCTGCGGCTCGCTTCTCGGCCCTGACCCTCTGTGACGAGGCGATCTTCTCCAGGAGGACCGTGTTCTCTTGGGAGACCTCGTCGACGTCGGAGGTGAGCTTGACCAGGTTCTCGCCGATGTCGAGGGCCTCCTTGTAGGCGGCCTCGGCCTTGTCGTAGTCCCCAGAGGAATACGACCGCTCGGCTTCGTCGAGGATCGATCGCTGCCGGACCACGTCTTCTGCCGCCCGGGCCCACGCCTGCTCGCGCACGCGTCTGGCCTGGGCCACGTTGCCCGATTCCTTGCCCTCCAGCACCACCTCGAGGTTGGACTTCAGCCGCTGCACGTCCTCGTTGTCGGCGCCCAGCTGATCCAGCTCGGTCACCAGCGTCTGAGCTTGCTCGAAGCTGTTGTCCATCCACGCACCCACGGCCTGCTGGAACAACGCGTCGGCTTGGGCGGCACGCACGTCGCCGAGGGCGAAGCCGTAGGTGATGCCCTGGCCCTCGGTGAAGTCCTCCACCACGCCGGTGCGTCCGACCTTGGCGCGGCTTCGGTACCGCGGGGGTAGGTGCAGGGTGGCTCGTGCCACCGCGATGTCCACGTCCACCCGAGGCAGCGGCACGGATCGCTGCTCCCGGCGTGACCAGCGCTCGGTGCGGCCCAGGAAGGCCACCTCGATGGGGAAGGTGAGCAACCCCTCGACGGTCTCCACCGACTTGACCAGGGGGATCAGGGTGTCGGCACCCTCCCGAGCCACACGCGCGGTCTCGCCCGCCACCCGCACGGCCACGACCTGCAGACCTGGAGGGGGGGTCACGCGGAGCACGGCTCCTCGGTCGTTGCGAACCGCGTAGTGGGCGCGGAGGAGCACGTGGCCGTCCTCCGAGGTCGCCATGGTGTACTGCGCCACGTCGATGAGGGTGGGCGGCTGACTGGCGGGAGTGAGCCGGTAGAGCTGCAGCGCTCGCGGCTCCCGTGCGTCTCCCAGGAAGGCAGCCACGTTGGCGCCGCGAACCAGCCCAGTCGCCCACGACGGCAGGCGCGACGCGGCCACGGCTTGCAGCTCGCCCACCTCGGGCACGATCTCCACCTGGGTGTCGCGCGCCACCTGCAGCGCGTGGGTGGTGCGAAAGGCACCCCCGAGGGAGGGCGCTCCCAGCCGCACGCGGGCCTCGTCGCCCGTGGGCAGCGGGGAGGTGTAGCGCGCCATCAGGTCCACGGCGGTGGCGTCGTCGGACACCAGCTCCACGCGCACGGTGTCGCCCTGTCGCTCCCAGCGAGCGAGGGTGGGGCCGGTGATCTCCAGATCGGGACCTGCACCGGGCAGCTCCACGCTGATCGCGCCCAGCTCCCCACGGGCCGCGCGCCAGCGCAGACGCGCCTGGATGGCGATCGCGTCGTCGGCGACGGTCACCCCCACGGCGGCCTGACCGAGGACCAGTCGCTCGGCGTCGTCGCCGTCGGCGGAGAGGGGAACGAGGCGAAGGGGGGCGCCCGTGCTCCAGAACTCGCCGTCTCCGAGGGGAATGGCGCCCTCGAGGTGCGCGGCACCGCGCAGTTGCACCGGCCCGGACGCCCCGCGGAGCGCGATGTCCACGCCTCGAGCCACCTGCCCGTCGACAACGCCGGTGGCCCGGATGCGGGCGGTGCCCGCTGGCAGTCGAGCGGCCAAGCGGTGCATGCCCTCCTCGGTGCTCACGGCTGCCTGTCGCCCGTCGAGGGTCACGGACTCGAGGTGCACGGCGGCGGCAGCCACGTCGGTGTCGAGCCATCCAGCTGCAGGCGCGTGCACCGACCAGGTGGCGTCGAAGCGAACGCCTTCGTCCTCGACCCACAGTGCAAGCTCGCGCTCGCCCACGAACGGGGCGGGGGGCGCAGCCTCGGGAGGTCTCGGTGGCTGCAGCGACAGCACGCGCTGTTGGCTCACCACGACCTCCGCCGCATTGGCGGGGAAGGGGGTCAGCAAACCGAGGCAGACGAGCAAGGACATGGCGGTCGCCAGACAAGGGGAGGGTGCAATCAACGCAGGCTGCGGCACGACCTTACACGGTCCTACCCAGGGCCACCCCGTTGTCGGGGGTGTGTTACCAGCGGGGCCCGTTCACGTGAGTGGAGCCGCCATGGGCCTGGACGTACGAGCGTGGGTGCACGACGAGCAGGTGGCACCCCTCCTTCCGAATCAGCTGGCCTCGGGCCTGCAAGGCAGTCAGATCCTGGCCATCGCGGGCCACGTGAAGCGCCTTCGCGCCGAGGGTCGAGCCATCTCGAACTTCACGATCGGAGACTTCGATCCAGAACAGTTTCCGATTCCGCGCGTCTTCCACGACGAGATCGTAGCCCAGCTCGCGGCTGGACAGACCCACTACCCGCCTGCGGTGGGGGTTCCGGAGCTGCGTGAGGCCATCCGATCGTTCTACGACGAGCGCCTCGGGCTCGACTACCCGGAGGGCTCCGTGCAGGTGGGCTCCGGGGCTCGGCCGCCCATCTATGCGGCCTTCCGCACGGTGGTGGATCCCGGGGATGTCATCGTCTATGCCGTTCCCAGCTGGAATACGCGCTACTATGTGTATCTGTGTGGGGCCGAGGGTGTGGCGGTGCCGACGAGGCCCGAGGATGGCTTCATGCCCACGGCCGAGGTCGTGCTTCCTCACCTCGACCGGGCTCGGCTGATCGTGCTCAACAGCCCGCTGAACCCGGCGGGCACCATGATCGCAGCCTCCGTGCTCCGCGAGCTGTGCGAGGCCGTGGTGGCGGAGAACCGGCGGCGGGTGGCCGCTGGCAAGCGCCCCGTCTTGGTGCTCTACGATCAGGTCTACTGGCAGCTCGTCTTCGGTGACCGGGAGCACCACACGCCCGTCACCTTGGTGCCGGAGATGGCGTCCTACACGATCCACGTGGACGCGGTCTCGAAGTGCTGGGCGGCCACGGGTGTGCGGCTGGGCTGGGCCGTGGCGCCTCCGCCGTTGATCGTGCGCATGAAGTCCCTGGTGGGCCACATGGGTGCGTGGTCGGCCCGTGCGGAGCAGATGGCGGCGGCAGCGCTGCTGCGTGAGCCCGTGCGGGTGGATCCCTTCATGGGCAGCTTCAAGGGCGCGCTGCACGAGCGACTGGAGCGGCTGGCCCAGGGGCTGACGGCGATGGGGGCCGAGGGGCTGCCCGTTCGTGCGCTCGAGCCCCAGGGCGCCATCTACCTGTCGGCTCGGTTCGATCTGTTCGGCCGCACCGTGAAGGGCCACACCATCGACAGCGACGAGGCACTCCGCACGCTCCTGCTGGAGGAGGCTGGCGTGGCCATCGTGCCCTTCTCGGCCTTCGGCTACCCGGAGGGCTCGGGCTGGGTCCGCTGGTCGGTGGGCTCGGTCTCCCTGGCGGACATCGACGCCGCCCTGGACCGGCTGCGCACGCTGCTGCGCTAGCCGCGGTCAGTCGCCCAGCAGGTACGCGAAGATCAGGGGCGCCACGATGGTGGCGTCGGAGTGGACCATGAACTTCGGCGTGGCCGCGTCGAGCTTGCCCCAGGTGATCTTCTCGTTGGGAGGAGCGCCGGAGTAGCCTCCGTAGGAGGCGGGGGCGTCTCCGATCTGGCAGAAGTACCCCCACTTGGGCACGTCGATCTGCAGATCCTGGATCAGGCAGGGCACGGCACAGATGGGAAAGTCCCCCGCGATGCCCCCTCCGATCTGGAAGAAGCCCACGGAGGGGTGCTTGCCGTCTCCGTGGTTGGCTTGGTACCAGCGCATGAGGATCTCCATCTGCTCCGTCCCCGACCGCACGCAGCGATGGTCGGGCAGCTGGCCTCGGTACACGTGGGCCGCGAACATGTTGCCGGTGGTGCTGTCTTCCCAGCCTGGCGTCCAGATGGGGACGTTCCGCTCCTTGGCGGCCAGGACCCACGAGTGCTCGGGCGGTGCCTGGTACTCCTGCTCCAGCGTGGGATCGGCCAGCACGCTCCAGAGGAACTCGTGGGGCATCTTGGAGATGCCCTCGGCGGCGGCGGCCTTCCACTGGGCCAGCAGGCGCTCCTCCACCGCGCGCATCACGGTCTCGGGGATCGCCACGTCGGTGACGCGGTTCATGCCGCGGTTGTAGAGATCCACCTCGTCTTCGGCCCGCAGCGCCCGCCAGTCCGGCAGCTGCTCGTACTCCTCTGCGGCACAGAGGAGCATGATGTCCTCTTCGAGGTTCGCGCCGGTACACGTGACGGCGTGTACGAGATCGGCGCGGATCATGCGGGCCAGGATCTTGCCGAGGCGTCCCGTGGACATGGCCCCCGCCAAGGTGACCATCATCTTGCCGCCGGCATCGATGTGAGCCTGGTAGGCGCGGGCTGCCCTCAGCGTCTCGCCCGCGTTGAAGTGAAGGTAGTGCTCCTCCATGAATCGACGCACCGAACCCATCGTGACTCACACCTCCTCGACGAGTCGGAAGGTAGCATACCGGGCGGATCACGGCTTCGATTGCGTCTGGGGCAGGCTCAGTCGAGGCCCTCGACGGAGCCTTCGACGTCTGGCTCGCCCAGTAGCTCCACCATCTGCTCCTGGATGCGCTCGGCGAAGTCCACGAGGGCCGAGATGGCTCCCGGAGAGCACTCGAGGAAGTGGATGGCGACCTGGGTGTCGTCTTGCAGGGAGCGCACCACACGTGCCGTCAGGCGGTGCTCCGAGTCGTCTCCTGGCACGCGAAGCCCTACGAGCAAGCGGTCGTTCGGCTTGCAGGGCAGCTCGTCTCGCACCTCGAAGCGGGCGCCGGAGCCGGAGAAGTCCATGAACATGGGGGGGCGCAGCCACGCGCGGCCGATGCCCTGACCATGACGCAGCCAGCGCAGGGAGGCGAGTTCGTGCCCTTGGTCGGTGGTGACCTGGAAGCGAAGGTGCAGCGGTCCCCACACGCGCGAGAACTCACGACGATCCGGCGTGTGGGTACCGTCGATGTGGATCTTCACGCAGTCCACGGTCCCCACCGCCGACACCGGAGTCTCGGAGGGGCTCACGGAGGGGCCCGGAATCGACTCGCGTTCGAGGACCTTGCCGTACAGCCAGGGCGCCTCGCTGTCCGTCTGCAGGCACACGGCCTCGCCCGAGTGCAGGGCGCCGCCGTCCAGAGACACCCACAGCTCCTCTCCGTCTCGGCGGACGATTTGCCCATGCAGCGTCCGCATGGACGCCCCCATGACATACAGTTCGACGGCACCCACGGGACCTTCCTCGTTCATCGGCTCTCCACCCACGAGATCGAACATCGGTGAATCAACCTTTAGCGCAACGTGGCGTGCAGATCCTCCACAGATGGTCGCGGGGGCCCGACGAACCCTCAGGGAGGAGGGTAGCTTCGAAGTGCCTCTCCGATGATCTGCACGGCACGACGGACCGAGGCCACCTCGGTGACGGCGGCCAGCCGGATCTGGCGGTCGCCGCTGGATGCCTCGGCATAGAACCCTCCGCCCGGCGCCACCACCACACTCTCTCCATCGGAGCGGAATCGCTCCACCAGGAAGCGGGCGAAGTCCTCGGTGCTGGCCACGGGCAGCTCCACCATCGTGTAGAACGCGCCTGCTGGCTGGGGCGCGGCCACGTCGGGCAGCTCCGCCAGCGCCTCGCACATGGCCACCACCCGCTGCCGATAGATGCCTCGGATCTCCTCGTAGTACCCCTCGTCGAGGCCCAGCGCGGCGATCCCCACGTGCTGTGCGAGGGGCTGTGGTCCCAGCCGCGCCTGCCCCAGCCGCTCGACCTTCTCCATCAGGTCGCCGTTGCGGCTGATGAGGAATCCCAGGCGCAGCCCACACGCGGAGTAGGTCTTGGACAAGCTGTCCACGACCACCACTCGATCGCGGTGCTCGGGGAACGACAGGGCGGTGGCCGGAGGCTGCTCGAACCAGATCCGGCGGTACACCTCGTCGGACAGCACGAACAGATCGTGCCGGGCCGCCCACCGGAGCAGCCGCTCGAGCTCGGCGGTGTCGTAGACCGCTCCCGTGGGGTTTGCGGGGTTCGAGAACACGATCGCCCGGGTGCGCGGCGTGACGTGCTGGTCCAGCTCGTGGTCGGGAGGGATGGCGAAGCCCGTGGACAGCTCGGTGCGCACGGGCCGAATCGCGGCTCCCGCCACGGTGGCGAAGCCGTTGTAGTTCGTGTAGTACGGCTCGAAGGCGAGGATCTCGTCGCCGGGATCGCACACGGCGGTGAAGGCGAAGAGCAGCGCCTCCGATCCGCCGGTGGTGACGGCAACGTGCTCGGCGGCGAGGCCCTCCGACCAGGCCGCGTGGTAGGCGGCAGCGGCCTCCCGACATGCCGGCAGCCCCGATGCGGGCCCGTAGGCGACGACCTTCGGCTGGAAGCTCGCGATGGCCTGCATCAGCGGGGCGGGGGTGGGCACGTCGGGCTGGCCGATGTTCAGCCGATGGAAGCGCACGCCGGTCTGGCGTGCCACCGACAGATCGAGCTTCCGAATCGCGCTTTCCTGCAAGACGGCGGCTCGGCGGGAAAGCGTGGGCATCGATCTCTCCTGGCGGTGATCCTGCGCCTCAGTCGCAGATGGTCTCGATCAGCAACCGCGTGACGACGTAGGGGTCCACGTTGGCACACGGCCGGCGGTCCTCGAAGTAACCCTTGCCCTCGGCAGCGGTTGCAGGCGGGATCCGGATCGAGGCGCCCCGATCCGAGGAGCCCCACCTGAACTCCCGATACGAGCACGTCTCGTGCAGGCCGGTGAGGCGCTGCTCGATGCCGTGCCCGTAGTGGGCGATGTGGTGTTCGTGGCGCGCCTCGAGCTTCGCCATGGCGGCCCGGATCACGTCCATGCCACCCTCGGTCCGCATGGCGGCCGTCGAGACGTTGGTGTGGGCGCCAGCGCCGTTCCAGTCGCCCCGCATGGGCTTCGGATGCAGGGTGACCGAGGTCTCGTGGGCCTCGCCCACGCGGTAGAGCAGGTACCGGGCGAGCACGAGGTGGTCGGCGACCTCGAGGGGGCCCGCGGTCCCGATCTGGAACTCCCACTGGCCGGGCATCACCTCGGCGTTGATGCCGTACAGCTTGAGGCCTGCAGCGATGCAGGCGTCCATGTGCTCCTCGGCGATCTCGCGCCCGAACACCTCGTCGGCGCCGACGCCGCAGTAGAACGGTCCCTGCGGTGCGGGGTAGCCGCCCTCGGGCCAGCCCAAGGGGCGACCGCCCTTGAACATGGTGTATTCCTGCTCGATTCCGAACCAGGGATCCTGGTCGCGGTGCCGATCCGCCACCTTCCGCAGCAAGGCGCGGGTGTTGGTGGAGTGCGGCGACCCGTCGATGTTCATCACCTCGCACAGAACGAGCTTGTGATCCCCACCTCGGAGCGGATCGGGGGCGACGAAGGCCGGCTCGAGCAGGCAGTCCGAGGCGTGTCCCTCGGCTTGATTCGTGGACGACCCGTCGAAGCTCCATTGCGGCATCTCGGTGGTGCCGGACGGAAGAATCTTGGTCTTCGCGCGAAGGGTCCTGGTCGGCTTTGCGCCGTCGACCCAGATGTATTCTGCCTTGATCATGAACGGGTCCTCTTCGGGTCAGGAATGCGCTCCTGCGCACTCCAGTTGCTCCGGGTAGCGCGACCTCCCATCTTCGTCACTACCAGAATGTGACTGGACTATGGAAGATTGCTCGCGCCACAATGAGAGCGATCCCCCTAGATCTCGGGTCCGAGGATGGGTGCTCGAAAGTCGGCGTTCGTTCATGGAACGGCGATCGGCCGGGCGGGGCGCTCGGGATCTAGAACTTGTCGGCGCGGACGTACTTCTCCTCGAGGGTGTCGGCCACGGCCGCCACTCGGGCCAGCACGAAGTCGAAGTCGTCCAGCACGAGGTTCTCGAGCAACACGTTGTAGATCACCAGGTAGACCTCGCCGGACTGGGCCACCGTCGCCAGCGGCAGCTTCCCGTTGTCCTGCAGCAGGGTCTCCGGGGCGACCTGTCCCACTCTGGCGAACGGGCTCTTGAACTCCACCATCTGACGCTCGGCGGCCTCGTAGCGCCGAACGATGATCTTCTGCATCCGTCCGTCGTCGTACGACCAGACCATGCTCATCATGTCTGGCTGGTCTTCCTGCAGGCGGTAGGACTCGCGCATGTGGCGCTGGAGATCGGCCCAGGTGGTCATCATCTCTCCGAGGTGGGACACGGCTTCCTTGTGCGTCGACGCGTAAGGACTGAGGCGACCAGGAGCAAGGTCCAGTGGGGTGACATCGGAGCGGAGCACCCGCAGCCCCTGGGCACGTCGACGCGCTCGTAGTCCCCGGGATCGTCCGTGCCGGATGTGGGCAGCGTGGGATCCGTGGGTGGCGTGGACGTGGGCTCCGTGGGCGGCGTCCAGCCCAGGAGCAGCGCGTCGAGGACGGCTCCGGCGACGTCCACGCGTGCCTGTGCGTCGCCGATGGCGTCGAAGGGGAAGCCGAACAGCGCGACGCCCTCTCCCAGCACCCCCGCGATGGTGCCGTCGGCATACTGGGCGACGACGTCGCGGTCGCTGGCGAGCACGTCGGGGTACTCCACGGGGTAGGGGGCTCCGTCGGCTTCGCTGAAGTCCATGGGGCCGACCCCTGCCAACGCGCCCACACCGTTCACCATGGTGGTGGCGGCCATGTCGTCGGCCAGCGTGGCGCCGAGCACCTCGCTGGCGAAGGCTCGATCGTCGTCGGAGCCGCGCTCGTCCAGATCCCACAGGATCTCCGCGCCGCTGGTCCACAGCGCTCCGCCCGCGTCGAGGTAGCTGCGGATCATCGCCTGCTGCGCATCGTCGAAGGTCTCGTCGATGGTGGACTCCTCGCCCGTGGCCCAGACCACGGCGGCGTAGTCATCGAGGGACAGCGCATCGAGCGCCTCGTCCGAGGCGGAGTCGAAGGCGTAGCCCGCGGCAGCGATGG
Organism: Myxococcales bacterium; assembly: GCA_019634415.1. GTDB lineage: Bacteria > Myxococcota_A > UBA796 > UBA796 > DRPG01. The sequence continues at coordinate 22,264 of JAHQVJ010000247.1, read as the reverse complement.
CGCGTCCGTGGGTGGCCACGATGTCGCCGCGGTTCATGCGGTCCATGTCCATGCGGGCGATGGTGCCCAGGCTGTACACCGACTCCGAGACGAGCGTGCCGCGGTCGACGCGATCGAAGGCGCCCACCACCAGCACGGCGGGGGTGCCATACCCGGAGCGCATCGCCCCCACGACCTCGCTGGGAAACGAGGTGCCGCCAGCGTTGACGGCGGCGATCCGCACGAACACGACCTCGCCCACCTCGGCGGGCACCCGCACGAGGCGGCTGTCCACGGGCGTGCCGGAGTCCCACGCCAGACCATCGGAGCTGCGGTACATCACGTAGCTGTCGGCTGGGTCGCCGAAGGGCGCTCCGCTGATGGGGGCCTCCCAGGACGCCAGCAGTCCTCCGTCGTCGGCGTGCACCAGCGACACGTGGGTGGGGGGCTCGGGCAGGAAGGTGGGCGTGATCCCGTCGCGCTCGGCGAAGTAGCGCACGATCCCGCGATACATCGCGCGCGATGCATCGTCGCGGAACAGCGGGTGCTTGAGGTAGCCAGCGTCGGCCTCGTTGTCGTGGAAGGCGAGCTCCACGAGCACGGCGGGCATCTCGTCGTTGTGGCTCGCGTCGATCTCGGAGAAGCAGGCTTGGCCGACGCCTCGGTCGTTCCAGGCGGGCTCCCACAGGCCCTGGGCCATGTCGACGATCTCGTCCTGTACGCGGGCGGCCAAGGTGGCGGAGCCCGCCGTCGCGCAGCTGCCTCCCTCGTAGACGACGGTGCCCCGCGCAGCGCCCCCCGAGGCGTTGGAGTGCCACGACAGGTACACGGCGTCCTCTCCGGCGGGATGCTCCCACTCGGCCCAGCGGGAGCGCGCGGACGGATCCGAGCCACCGTCTCCGGTGGTGCCGTCACCGAAGGGGTCGTACACCGAAGGGGGCGCCCCGTTGAACTGCACGTACTGGATGGCGCCGCCCTCCCACCGAGGCCGCCCCGAGGTCTCTCCTTGGCGCTGCACGTCGCCCACACCGCCTCCGATGCGGACGGCGTCGGCAGACAGCAGCGCGCCCGCCTGGGCTGAGTCTCCGATGAGCTCCACCGTCAGCGAGCTGCCCTGCGTCAGCCACAGCCGCTCCACGTACTGCCAGGTGGAGCCGTGCACGGTCTGGTCGAACCAGCGGTCGATGGTGCCGCCGGGGTGGGTGATCCGGTAGTGGGCGTCGGTGGCGTGGGTGGGGTGGGCGTCCCAGCTGACGTAGACGACGTAGTGACCGTCGGCGGTCACCTCGGGCTGCCAGCGCGCGGTGGCGCCCCCGTCGGCGGGCAACGTGCGGGTGGTGCCCGCGTCGAAGGGATCTTCGCCGTAGGCCCACGGCGAGTCATCGGCGAACCCGGCCTCGCCGTCGGCGAACCCGGAGCCCGTCTCGCTGTAGCCAGCGCCGTCGTTGTCGGCGATGACCATCCGCGGGTTCCGGTCGCGCTCCCGCGCGGTGAAGACCCGTGCACCCGCGTTCTCGAGGTAGCGCAGCAGGAACTGGTTGGTGCCCTCGGGGTTGTGGAAGTCCTCCACGGTGGAGAAGAGGTTGCCTCGCTGCAGGGCGAAGCGTCCCAGCACACTCGACCAGATCCACCCGTGGCACTGGCTCACGTACACGGCTCGCCCGCTCAGGAAGCCGTCGCTGGAGCCGGGCACGTCCACGGGGAAGGCGGGGCGGAGCGGGTCGTCGGTGCCCTCCTTGGATGGCACCTCGGGCGCATCCCGGAGCAAGGAGCGTGCATCCACCGCGCGACCATCCAGCACGGTCTCGAGCACGACGCGTCGTGCGCCCTGGGGAGCGCGGCCCACGGCCTGCTCCAGGTGGTCGTCGTAGCTGTCGAGGTCGAGGTGGAGCACCTGCTCGACGTAGGTGTCTCCCCGCAGAACGGCGTCGGGAGGGGGGGGTGCCTCGGAGGCGAGGACGACGGAAGACCAGATCGAGAACATCGCGAGCCCCTAGAGAAGATCAGACCCGCTCCAGTTTGGATCAGGACTGGGCTGCTCGGGTGATCCACTCCGGATCGGCCACGGGGCGAGTGGTGACATCGGGGCCCTCGAATCCCGCGTGGTGCAGGAAGAAGTCCGTGCCGCGGGGAGCGTCGGGGGGCGTTGCCCCGCCTCCGTAGCGACGGTCTCCGAGGATCGGGATGCCCACGAAGGCGGCGTGCAGCCGGATCTGGTGGGTGACGCCGGTGCGGATCTCGGCTCTCCAGAGGCGGCCCTGTACGCGTCGAAACGACGTGCTAGCCGCCATCCAGCGACCTCGGTGGGGAGTGTTGGGGCCCCGCTGCACCACCATGCGGCCTCGGTGCTTGCGGTCGTGGGCCAGGGGGCGATCGCATCGATGCTCGCTCCACGACACCTCCTTGGCCGCCCACAGCAGGTAGGTCTTGCGGAGTTCCTTGGCCGTGAACCGGGCACGCAACCAGGCGAGCTGATCCGGATCCGCAGCCACGGCCACCGCCCCGCTGGTGGAGACGTCCAGCCGATGGGCCAGGCCGCCCTCGAAGCCGGCGGGCCACGCGAGCTCGGCGCGCCAGGGCTCCTCGGCCATCACGCGCGACAGGACACAGTCTCCGCCTGGGTCTGCGTGGGGTGGGAACACGGGGATGCCAGCAGGTTTTCGATGTGTTCGGAGCACGACGGCGGCCACGCGCTTGGTCCTCCTCCGACGGGCCGGTACACTCGCCGCCCCCTAGCATCCCGTGGCGGGGCGGGTTCGAGGAAACACAGATGTGGCTTTCGGTTTCACTCATTGTGGCAAGTGCGGGAGGGTGTGGATCCACCGACGAGGTGGACCCCCTCGACACGCCGGCGGGTCGCCTGTGCGACCAGGCCTACGCGTCCACGGTCAAGATCCTCACCGAGCAGTTCGCGCGGGCTGGGACCCACTTTCCCGATTGGCCCGATCGTCGGACCTACGTCGTCAAGTGCATCGAGCTGGAGCTGACGGAGGAGCAGGTCCGGTGCCTCGATCCGGAGTGGTCCAGAGGGGATCCGCAGGGCTGTAGCGTGGCCATGGAGTCGGCGAAGCGCGGTGCGGACGAGCTGTCGAAGTGGTTCACGGACGAGGTGAAGAAGGGCCTCGCGCCGTAGCCTGGGGTTGGCGGCGCCCCCGACGGTGATCAAGGTTGAGGGGCCCTGGAGGTACGGTGAGCGAAGGATCCCCCCGCACAGACGAGGAGCAGGACGCCTCTGGCCCCTTCCAAGGGTTCAAGGTGGAGATCGATCCGGACCAGGTGGAGGACGCGCTGCGGAGCGTGCGGGAGCGCGTTCGAGAGTCGGTGGTGGCAGGCCGCTACACGAAGGTCCGCCTGTCCTACCGAGGGCGCTCGCTGGGGCCCGACATCCCGCTGGCGGTGTTCCTGGCGGCGGAGGGCGCTGCGTTCTGGCTGCTGTCGCCGTTGGCGGCGCTGCTGGCCAACCTGGGAGCGAAGGCCATCTTGGACGTGGAGTTCATCCACGAGGCCGACGAGCTGGTGCAGGAAGGGCTGGCGGCCTATCTCGACGGGGAGCTGGAGCAGGCGGAGGCGCTGTACCGCAAGGCGCTCGACAAGCGGCCCGACGACCCGGCCGCGCTGTACAACCTGGGCACGCTGCTGCGGGTGATGGGTCGGGTGGAGGAGGCGCTGGTGGTGTTCCGCAAGGCCGCCATGGGACCGGAGGGCCACCCCGACGTGCGACGTGCCGCGGAGGCGGTGGACAAGCTCTCCACGCGAAAGAAGACCCTCTGATCGCGACAATCAACCCCGTTGATTGTAGCGATGAGCCCGCCTGGACTCAGTCCGCGGGCACATCCATCTCCACCATGGCTTGGGCGCCACGCGCCCGCGCCGTCACGTAGGCCGTGCCGGGCGAGATTCCCGTGGCGCGACCGCCCTCGACGCTCAACACCGAGCGGTCCGAGGTGGCCCAGGTGACGGCACCCGGATCGATGATCTCGGTTCCCCGCCGTGCCTCCACCTCGAGGTCGACGGCTTGGCCCACGCGAATGAAGGCAGGCGCGTCGATGAAGGAGAGGAGCGTGGCCAGCTCCACCACCAGCGTCCACTCCACTCGCTGATCCTCCCACTCGCCCATGATCCGGACCTCTCCGGCCCCGACGGCGACCACGTCGCTCCCGTCGAACTCGGCGACGCCCGTTCGGGACACGCTCCAGATCACGCCGTGGGGCTCGGAGCCGTTGTGCAGCATGACGCGCGGACGGTCCACCGGACCCAGGCGATCCACCCGGATCAGCGCCGGGCCCCGCAGCTCGAGCTGGGGATCGTTGGATTCACCAAGGGTGCACGCGCACAATGCGATGCCCAATGCGGCGGGCCAGACGAGCAGGTCAGCCTCCGATGGACGCTCAATAACGCACGGCCTTCGCATGTCGGCCCGCTGTGACGGACCTCGACGGTTCAGCGCAGCTCGACGATCCGGACGGACGCGCCCGATGTGAGCCTCGCTGCAGCTTCGGCGGCGCTGCCGCCGAGGGGAACGTGGGACGCGTCTGCCGGCGCCTGGCCGAGCCCAGGATCCACCGGCACCTCTCGGCCGCCGATGCGGACGGTCGCCCAGGCGTGCGGATACAGTCCCGGGCCCATGGCGCCGTCGGCGTAGACCAGCCCTCCCACGGCGCGCGCCTCCAGTCCCACGGCATCGGCCAAGGCCACGAACACCGCAGCTGCCTCGTCGCAGTCCCCGCGACCGGCGCGCAGCGCCTCCGTGGCGTCGAGCGATCCTGGCGTGACCTGCTGCTCGAGGTTGGCGCGCACGTAGGCGACGAGCCTCTCGACGGCCTTTCGCTGCTCGATGGCGTCGCCGATGGCCTCGGACGCCCGCTGCGCGAGATCCGGATCGGCATCGCTCGGTGGCTCGGGGAGGGCGAGGGCGGGGACCTCCATCCACAGGGGAGCGTCCACGCGCAGCGGACGCCCGTCCACGGTGAAGCGCCCCACGAGGGAGCGGCGCGCACCGGCTTGCGGCGACACTGGAACGACCAGCAGCGACACGGGATCGAAGGGCTCCAGCTGCGCGGGGGGAGCGTCCACGCGTCGCACCCGAATCGCCCCCTGGGCGGCGCGCACCAGGCCGGTCTCGTCGAAGGTGGCCTGGGCGGGGCCGCCGGATCCCGTCCACGCCACGAGGCCGTCCTGCACGGTCACGTGCACGGGCTCCACCGTCAGCGTCCACGGATCGAGCACCGGCCGTAGCCCGCTCGCGGGGGGCGGCAGTGCATCGGGCATCCACGCCTGTCCGGACCAGGTGCGTGCCGAGTCCACGGACCATCGCTGGTAGTGGCCCACGAGGCCATCGCGATGGGTGAGGCGACTGGCGCCGAGCACGCGGCGCGTCTGCCCATCGAGGACCAGCGACCACGTGCGGCGGCGGACCATCACCGTCGCGTCTCCGTCGGAGCCGAGGCTCCGCTCCTCGTGACCGACGGTGCGGCCCTCGATCTCGATGGCGTAGTGCAGGGTGTGCTGCACGGTGGCGGGTCGTGGCGGGGCGCCCTGCCAGGGGTCCGAGGTGCAGCCCACCGAAGCCGCGATCCACAACCACCAAACGCTGCTAGCTTTTCCCATGGACCTCTCTAGCCATGTGGGCGCGTCCTTCGGGCGGCCGGGGCAGGATCGGGTGGAGGAATCCGCCCTGGGCGTGTTCGCCGTGGCCACGGCCGCGCGTCCGGACCAGGACGGATCCGTGGCGGTGCGGCTGGCGCTGGACTCGGTGCGCACCCACGTCGACATGCACGCCGACGTGCTGCGTCGCTTCGAGCGCCACCCGAGCGACGAGCTGCGTGCGCGACTGCTGGCCGTACTGGAGGATGCCTTCGTGCGAGCGGCGCAGGAGGTCTTCGGGTTGGCGCAGCGACTCGGCGACCTTCGCGTGGACCTGGACGTGGTGCTGGTGGTGGGCGCAGACGCCTTCGTGGCACACGCGGGCGGAGGCTGTGTGTTGCTGGCGCGTCAGGGCATGGAGCATCGGCTCACGAGTGCGCAGCGCATGGACGAGGAGGGCCCGCTGCCCACCGCGGTGGCCCCACCCGCCATCGGCGTGGAGCCCCTCGGGCTCCAGGGGCATCCCTCGGTGGAGATCCTCTGCATCCAGGCGAGGGCAGGGGACGTGATCTCCCTGGGTCCGGCGGACACCACGACCGAGTCCCAGCTCTCCGTTCACGTGGGGAGTGGCGCGTTCACGGCGGATGATCGAGCAAGGCTGGCGGTGCTGAACGGTGTGGCGCTGTTCGCCCACTGCAGCGATCCCGAGCTGCGTGCCATCGCGCGCGCCATGCGCCCGCGCGGATTCGACGTGGGGGGTGTGGTGGTGGAGCAGGGCTGTGCGGGCACGGAGCTGTTCGTGGTGGTGGAGGGATGCGTGGAGGTGGTCAAGGACGGCGTCACCATGGCCACCCTCGGGCCAGGCGCGCACTTCGGAGAGATGGCGCTCCTCGACCACCCTGAGCGCTCGGCCACGGTGAGGGCCGCCAGTGAGGTGGAGCTGCTGGCGTTGGACCGGCGGGCGTTCTTCGGCCTGCTGAAGCAAGACCCCGCCTTGGCCGTGAAGGTGCTGTGGAACCTGTCGCTGCGACTCTCGGCGGCGCTGCGCGAGACCTCGGCTCAGCTGGCGAGCGCTGTCCCGTGACTCACGCAGCCTCGAAGGTGAGCACCACGCTGCCCACCTTGCGCTGGCTGTCCACGCGCGTGTGGGCTTCGGCACCCTGTTGCCAGGGCAGGCGGCGGTCGACGACGGGTCGATAGGCGCCCGTTCGCAGCCACTCGACGAGCCGTGCGAGGTGGGCCGGCGACTCCGCTGCGGGACCGGCGCCGATGCGCTGCCGGCTCGTCCACGTCAGCAGGGGCGCGGCGAGCAGCTGCGGCAAGCCGCCGGCCACCAGGCCGATGCGTCCGTTCGGCGTCGCCACGCGCCGACACTGCGCCAGGGACGCACGGCCGATGGTGTCGATCACCACGTCCCACTGCTCGGATCCGGCGAAGACGTCCGTGGTGGCGTAGTCGATGACGCGCTCGGCACCCAAGGAGCGCACGAGGGGCGCGTTCGCGGCGCTGCACACCCCCGTCACCTGGGCTCCGAGTAGCCGAGCCACCTGAACGGCCGCCGTCCCCACCGCACCAGAGGCGCCGATCACCAGCACGCGGTCGCCGGGCTGGACCTGGGCGCGGTCCTGCAGGAACGTCAGCGCCGTGGTGCCGCCGAAGGGCAGCGTCACTGCGTCCTCGAAGGAGACGTCGTCGGGCAGAGCCACCACGCAGTGATCCACCGACACCACACAGCGCTCTGCGTGGGCCCCCATGCGGTCTCCGGTCATGGCGAGCACACGGTCTCCCACGGCATGCTCCGTCACCTCGGACCCCACTGCGTCCACGAAGCCGGCGAGCTCCACCCCCAGGACCGGTCGGCGAGGCTTGAACACGCCGAACAGCAGCCGCCCCAGCAGCCCGAAGCCCGTGGGGAACCGAGCTGCGCGCAGGCGCGCATCGCCCGAGCTCACGGTGGTGGCGTGCACGCGGACCACGACGTCTCGCGGGCCGACCACCGGATCGGGAACCTCGCGCACCATCACCACGTCGGGCGAGCCGTACCGGCGTGCCACCAAGGCGTTCATGACCATCCTCCTCGTCTGCTCGATCGAAAGGTAGGTCGCTGGCCTGCAGCCTGGAAGAGACGAGGATGTGCGCGGGCCGTGCAAGAATGCACGCATGGACTGGGACGACCTTCGCTACGTGCTCGCGCTGTCGCGGAGCACCACGCTGGCCCGCGCGGCAGCGTCCCTCGACGTCACCCATACGACGGTGGGGCGACGGCTCCGGTCGATCGAGGCTCGACTGGGTGTGCGCCTGTTCGATCGAACGCCCGACGGCTTCGTGGCCACCTCTGCAGGGCGGGATCTGGCGGAGGTGGCCGAGCAGATCGAGGGGGACGTGCACGCCGTGGAAGGGCGCATGGTCGGGCGCGACACCCGGCTCACGGGCCCCCTGCACGTCTCCACCATGGACATGCTCTTCTGCCTGTTCCACGATGGGTTCGCGTCGTTCACGGAGCGCTACCCGGACATCGAGCTGACGGTGAGCACGACCCTCGATCGCGTGTCGCTGACGCGGCGTGAAGCCGACGTGGTCCTGCGACTCACGAACTCGCCGCCGGAGTACCTGGTGGGGCGCAAGGTGGCGCGGCTGCAGTTCGCGGTGTTCGCCGCAGAGGCGCTGGTGGAGCGGATCGGTGCGGATGCTCCGCTGGGGGCGTATCCGTGGCTGGGCTGGGAGGATGGTCCAGGGGCGCGCTGGCTCGACGCGTGGCTCGCCGAGAACGCTCCCGGCGCCCGCATCGTGATGCGCCTGGACGAGAACGCTCGCGCACGGGAGCACGCCTTGCGCGCTGGGACGGGGGTCTTCTTCATGTCCTGCCTCGAGGCCGAGGGCATGCCGGGTGTGTGCCAGATCAGCGAGGTGGTGGCGGAGAACGCCCACGACGTGTGGCTGCTCACCCTGCGGGAGCTTCGCTCCACCTCGCGCGTGCGCGCGTTCGTGGACCACCTGCAGGAAGCGATCGAGCGCCGACTCAGTCGTTGAGGGAGTACAGGCCGTGGAAGATGCGGTCTCCGCGGACCGAGCCGTCGCCTTGGGGGCAGCTGTTCCAGCTGAACCACACGAAGTGGGCCTTGCCCTTGATCTTGTCGTAGCTGACGAAGCCCCAGGCACGGCTGTCTTCGGAGTTGTCGCGGTTGTCGCCCATCACGAAGACGTGGCCCTCGGGCACCGTCTTCTCCGACATGTCGCGCAGCCGGCCTGCGAACCCGGCCTTGGTGAGGACCTCGTGGTCCACCTCGCCGATGGTCTCGAGGTGCCGCTTCATGCTCGCCGAGTTGCACTGGTCGTCGACGAAGTTGAACCGGTCCTGGTAGACCATGGGTTGGGGCTCGTCGTTGAGGAACACCTGGTTGTTCTTCACCCGGATCCGGTCGCCCGGAATGCCCACCACCCGCTTGATGTAGTTGACGCGGGTGTTGCGGGGCCAGCGAAACACGATGATGTCGCCCCGCTCGGGGTCGCCCCAGTTGATCAGCTCCATGCGCGGCGGCACCCAGATCTCGTCGGTGACCTTGAAGATCTCCACGAGGGAGGCAGGCACCCACAGGCCGTAGCTGGCCTTGTTGACCACGACCTGGTCGCCGATCTCCAGGGTGGGCGCCATCGAGCCGCTCGGGATGCGGAACGGCTCGAACACGTAGGTGCGAATCGCGAGCACGGCCAAGATGGCCGGTAGCCAGGTGCGGACGAAGTCCGCGAGGCAGCCCCGCCGTGGTACGTCGTCGTCCAAATCCGGGTCGCTCACCCGCGGCTCTCCTGACAGTGCAGCGACTGTAACCCACCGACGAGAGGCGAAGGCGCTGGTGGGCGCATCCGCAGGTTACGCGCCTTCGTGGCCGACCGGATCGACCTTCACGGCGCCCTACGCCGACCGCCCCGCCCCACACCGCCCTCCACGCGGGAGGCTGCCGTGGCGGCGGTTTTCACGCCTTCGCAGCGCTTGTTGCTCATGCGACGCGCCGAGCATCCCTCCGATCCGTGGTCTGGTCACATTTCGTTTCCAGGGGGCCGTGTGGAGCCCGGTGATGCAGGCGCTGTCGATGCCGCGATCCGAGAGACCCACGAAGAGGTGGGTCTACAGCTCACGGCCGACGCCCTTCTGGGACCCCTGGACCCCATCGCGGCGGTGGGCGGACGCCCCGGCCTGGTGATTCGGCCCTACGTGTTCACCATCGAACGGGAGGAGCCCGAGCTGCGCCTCAGCGCCGACGAGGTGGCCAGCGTGCACTGGTTGTCGCTGCGTCGCCTGCTCGCTCGGGAGGGGCGAGGCGAGATGACGTGGAGCCGGAACGGTCGCGACCTCCGGTTGCCCTGCGTCGACTTCGACGGTCAGCGCCTCTGGGGGCTCACCCTGGCCATGGTCGACGGGTTGATCGCGCGAATCGAACAGTCTCGGAGCGGCGGCTAGTCGTCGGCGTTCGACGTTCAGCCACTACGTGGGGTACGGCCGCCACGATAGCGGGAGGCTGTCGGGGGCGCTGGGGTGCTCCAGAAGCCCGCGCGACTCCGTCGGCGCACCCTCCGGATGTGCTTGGGTCAGCATGGACCGTATCTCGTGCACCCAGGCAGACAGCCGCAGGGGCTTCCACAGCACGCGCGCTCCGATGGCGCGGGCTTGAGCCCCTTCGCGGGGGGTGGCCTGGCCTGTGAACAGCACGGCGGGCACCCGAGGGCATTGCTGACGCACGTGGCTCAACAGCGTGAGGCCACTCTGGCCTCGCAAGCGCTGATCCACACAGACCAACGCCAGGTCGCGAGGATCGAGGCTGGCCAGCTGCTGCTGTGCCTGCTCGGCCGAGGTGCAGATCACGGCTCGATACCGCGGCAGCGACAGGTCGATCGCATCTCGGAGGAGCTGGATGAACTCCTCCTCATCGTCTACCAGTAGAATGACAGGTTTCACTTGGGATCCTCGCGAGTCCCAGGGAGATGGGTCGGGTGAGGGATACCACGCCACAATGATGTTTGCAGCAACCATCCTGGCGATCGTGTGGCGTTCACGATCCTTGAGGCAAAAGCCAGGGTGCGCCATGGGTGCAAACGCGGACCCTCCCCGATCGGGGATACGCTCTGCTGGGAGGCGCGTTGAACGCTCCAAGCTATGTGTCGCTCGACGATTTCGCCGCGAGCTTCGGGGAAGATGAGGATGCTCCACCTCCTTGGGTGCACCCGAACGCCGCCACGCCTGGCGTGGTGGAGCAGCTGGGCCTCCGGTATCGACTGGAGGACATCCTCGACACCGTCGTGGCGCTCCAGCGGGCGGAGCGGCTCCAGGATGGCGTCTACGCGGGTCCCGACTCCATGGCGAGCGTGTACCGAGACGTGCTCCACGCCGCACGCTCCCTCCGGATCCCCGTCCCTCCTGCCATCCTGGCTGGGACCTCGATGAGGCTGCAGGGCTGCTTCGGCACCGACCGGCGCGCCTTCCTGTACCTGTCGACGTTCTTCTTCGTGGAGCGGGCGGCCATCGAGGAGCGCCTGTTCATGACGGGCCGCCTGTGCGGACACATCGCCGCGAGGCAGGTGACGGCCAACACCATCTACTCGCTGCTGGTGGATCAGAACGGGATCCGCTCCATCGCGCGGCGGGGCTTCGGGCCCGTGCTGGACGTGGTGCTGGCGCCCCTGTCCCTGGGGGTGCGGCTGGCGCTGTCGCGCTGGCATCGCGCTGCCGTGATCACGGCGGATCGGGCGGGTATCTTGGTGTGTCGAGACGTGGAGAGTGCGGCGATGGCGTTGATGCGCCAGACGCTGGGCAAGGCCCCGGAGCTCGATGCTGCCACGTTCCTGGAGCAGCGGCGCATCAACGGGGGCTCACCAGGCAAGTGGACGGAGCTGCTGGCGGGCGAGCCCTGGACCCACAAGCGGATCCGAGCGATGGAGCTGTTCTCTCGGTCGGCGCTGTATGGAGAGCTGACCGACCAGCCGGTGGAGGACCCCTTGAGCATGGACGAGGTCAACGAGCGGACCACCACGCTGCTGGGGGTCTCGTCGTGAGCGCCGAGCGACTGATCCAAGAAGCGCTGCAGGCTGCGGGGGACCCCTCGGGGGCGTTCCTGTGGCGTCGTGTGTGCCGTGATCTCGACGGCGACTTTCGCGTGGGGGTGGTGGCGCGTGACGAGGCCGTGGTGCACCGGCTGATCCGAGGGGTGCACGAAGACCTGCAGGTCGAGTGGGTCACGCTGCGACTCGAGGACGCCCAGGGCGATCTGGCACCGAGCTTGGGGGCGCAGGACCGCATGCTCGGGGTACACGCCCTGATCTGGGCCACTCCGGCCACGGCGCCCCTGGGGGCGGAGGAGCGCTCGGGGATGGAGGCCGTGGTGGAGGCGGGTGCGCCCACCCACCGGGCGGTGGCGGTGGCGGATCTCGCGCTGCTGCAGAAGATGTCGGACGACCCGGAGACCGAGGCGGCCGACGTGATGGAGCGGGTGCAGGCGCTGATGGGAGGGGACTGGGGCGTGGTGCGTGGCGATGGGCTGGCGGCCTGGGTGACCAAGGCCCGAGAGCGCCACACCGAGCTCATCGTGGACCGGCGCCGCACGGTGGCAGGGTTGCTCCTCAAGGACGCTCGCAAGCGGGCTCAGGACGCAGTCGAGCAGGCGGACGTGGAGGTGGGCCGCGTGGACGATCTGCTGTCGAAGGAAGACGAGGCGCTGGAGTCGGCTCGGCGTGCAGGACAGCGGGTGGCCGCACACATCCTGGGGGCCATGCGTCGCGAGACGGAGTCGCTGCTGGTGGACCTCGGCACCTTCTTGGTGGAGCTGGAGTCCGACATCCCCACTCAGGTGGAGCGGGTCCCCGAGCTGGAGCGCGTCCGACGCACCCTGCCGCTGTGGCTCCACCACGTCGTCGAGGAGTGGATGGAGGAGCGGCTGGTGCAATGGCGCGTCCGCGTGCTCGACGACCTGGCCGAGGTGAAGCTGCTCGACGACGATCTGGACCGTGCTCAGCTGCTGGTTCCCGGGCTGCATCCACCTCCGGTGCGGGGGGAGGAGAACTGGGGCCAGCGCATCGGCGTGACGGCCACCATCGGTGGGGGTGCCGCCATGCTGTTGATGGGGTTCTGGGTGCCCGGGGTGTTGGCGGTCACGGGCGGAATCGCCTGGTCTGCGCTGGGTCGTCGGGCTGCGGAGGCCTCCAACCGCCGGGCCTTGATCCAAGCGGCGGTGGACGCTGTACGCGGCATGGGTCAGGACGCCGACCGGCTGCTTCGCGACCAGATCCGAGCGCTCGAGGATCAGCTCGATCAGCTCGGTGAGGAGCGTGCCGATCTGGTGGCGGCCGATCGACTACAGCAGCGGAGCGAGCTGCAAGCCCAGCGGGTGGCGCGGCAGGAGCGTGCGCGAGCGCTGCACGAGGTCCTCGAAGATCTGGACCGCCGCATCGAAGCTCTGGGCTCGGAGGTCCCGGCGTGAGCACGCAGGTTCTGGACGACTTCGTGGCGCGTCGGCGTCGAGGTGCGGATCTGCTCGACGAGCTGGCGGAGGCCGTGGACCGCTTGGGGCTGGAGGGGCCGCCGGCCGAAGGGTCGACGTCCGAGTCTCGGACGAGCCCGGCCTCGTACTTGCGCTCCACCGCCTCGCGGGTGCGAGAGGGGCGCTTCGTGGTGCTGCTGCTGGGCTGCTTCTCGTCGGGGAAGTCCACGCTGCTCAACGCGCTGCTGGGTCGCCCCGTACTTCCGGTGAAGGTGAACCCGTGCACCGCCATTCTCACGGAGGTGGTCTACGCCGAGGAGCCCAGCGTGGTGATGCACCCGCGGGAGGGCGAGCCGGAGACGCTCACCGTGGAGGAGTTCGTGGAGCAGTTCCAGCTGCGCACGGCCTCCGAAGACGAGGCCGGGGCGGAGGCGAGCGATCGCTTCGGCGACGTGGACCGCGCGGTGATGGGCTTCCCCCTGCCGCTGCTCCGCAACGGCGTGGTGCTCCTCGACACGCCAGGCCTCGACGACGATCCGACGCGTACGGCTCGCACCCTGTCGAGCCTGCCCGACGCCGACGCCGTCATCGTGGTGCTGTCGGCCAATCGGTTCCTCACGGATCTGGAGCGGCGCACGCTGCGGCGTGAGCTACTGCCGCTGGGGCTGCGAAACCTGTTCTTCGTGGTCACCATGGTGGATCTGCTGGAGAGCCTGTCCGACGATCCGGAGGCCGCCCTGGCGGACCTCACGGGTCGTGCGCGCGACGTGCTCGGCCCGCTGACGGTGCTGGAGGGCCGCGACGCGTTCGACGAGCGGTTCTTCCCGCTAGACGCGCGAAGTGGGCTGCAAGCCCAGCAGACGGACCCCGTCGACGACGCACGCATGGACAGCTCGGGACTGCGCCCCTTCGAGGATGCGCTCGAGCGGTTCCTAGTGGAGGAGCGGGGGCGTGCTCAGCTCGCGCACCTACACACCACCGCGGTGCGCATCAACGCCGAGCTGGAGCGTCAGGCCGAGGTGGATCGCGCCACCGCGTCGCAGAGCGTCGACGATCTACGGCGACGTCAGGAGGAGCTGGAGCCCCAGTTCGGCGAGCTGCAGGTGATCGCGCGGCGGGTGGCCCGCACCGTGGACGGCTTCATCGACCGGCAGCGCACGCTGGTCTGGCAGGATCTGCGTGACTTCATGGCGCGCACCGAGGCGGCCCTGCCCGATGCCGTGGCGGAGTTCGATCTGAAGGGGCTCGCGGGCCTGGATCTGCTCACGGAGCGCGGGCGTGCCCGCGTGGAGGCGCAGCTGCGCACCCAGCTCGAGGCGTGGCTCGAGGAGCGGGTGGGGCAGTGGCAGGGAGATCTGAAGCCGAAGATCGAGGAGGCGCTGCACAGCCTGCGCAAGGAGCTGGCGGCGGACGCGGCAGACTTCGACGCACTGGCCGACCGGATCGTGACCGACTTCGCGGGACCCTCGGTGCAGCTGCCGGGATCCGAGGACGAGTCGGGCGAGAAGGTGGATCCGGTGGAGCGCTGGTTCAGCGTGGCCATGGGGGCCGTGCTGCTGTCGCCAGGGGCGATGGCTGCAGGCTGGTCCGAGGGCTACGGCGGGGCCATGCGCGGCGCGGCGAACCGCCTGGGCGTGCGGCTGGCCCTGTTGACCCTCGGCGCCATCCTCGGCCCCATCGGCTGGGCCGGGCTCGTGGTCTACGTGGTGTCGGACGCCGTGCTGTTGGCGTTGACGGGCGGATCTCAGCTCAAGCGTCTACGGGACCAGGTCTCGTCCCAGCTGCGCGGACAGCTCGTGGCTCAGGTGGACGGCGCTCGCGAGGAGATCGAGGAGCGCGTGCGCGAGGGGCTGCAGCCGGTTCGCGACGGCTTGGTGGCCGCTGCGGAGGGGGAGGCCTCGGAGCTGGCTGCTTTGCTGCAGCGAACCATCGTGGCACGGGAGCAAGCGGTGCGGGATGCTGCATCTCGGGGCGAGGCGTGGGAGGATGCCCTGCAGCGCTTCGACCAGGCCATCTCGGCATTGGCCGAGATCGCGAACCTGGATGCGACGAGGGAGGGCGGGTGAGGAGACGTTGGATCGCGGCGGCGCTCGTGGCAGGAGCCATCACGCCGATCCTGATCCTCACGGTGCTCGGCATGCGGCCCGATCCCCCCCAGCTGCCCGAGACCGAGGAGTGGCGCAACCCCGCGGAGCCTCCCACGATCCTGCTCGGATCGGGCCCGGTGCCCAACGTGGCCGCACAGGCCCCGGAGGTCACCGATGCCGCTCCGGCGCCCCAGGAGACGGAGGAAGGGGAAGGGGAGGCACCCGTCGACGACGAGGCCGAGGCCGTGGTAGCGGCGCCGCCACGGAAGGTGGCGCTCCACCCCGCGCTGACGCCGATGCCCGTGGCACCACCGCCGATGGACGAGGAAGAGCTGCCTCGAGCGCTGGGGGAGGACCGCGTGGTGTTGCGGATCCACACCCTGCCTCCCGGCACGACCGTCGAGCTGGACGGCCGATCGCGGGGGCGTAGCCCGGTGAAGCTCATGGTGAACCCGGGCAGCCACACGCTGTTGCTGGATGCGGGGGGCGGCTTGCAGGGGCAGTTCCGGGTGCAAGCCACCGAGGATCTGCGCCTGTGCTACTCCACGAGCGACGAGACGCTGCAGCCCGTGGACTGTGGCGATCTGCTGGGTCGCTGACGATCAAGGGCTGCGCTGTCGTGCCTCCACCTCGGCCAGCTGCTGCACGCCTCCGGCTCCTCGGGCCCCCGGCTCGGTGTCGAACCAGGCCGCGAGGATCTCCTTGGCCATGTCGCCCGACAGCGTGCGGTTGGAGAGGCACAGCACGTTGGCGTGGTTCCAGACGCGGGCGCCTGCGGCGGTGCCCGGATCGCCGCACAGGGCTGCCCGGATCCCGGCCACCTTGTTGGCGGCCATGCTGATCCCCGTGCCCGTCCAGCACAGCAGGATCCCCTCGTCGCAGTCGCCGCTGGCCACCTGGACGGCAGCCTGCTCGGCCACCTGAGCCCACGGTGCGTCCTCGCCGCTGGCCAGGCTGCCGAAGGTCACCACCTCGTGGCCACGGGCCGCCAGCTCGTCCAGGATCACGCGGTGCACGGGGTAGGGCTCGTCGGACGCGACGGCTATGCGCATGGCACCTCCCCCTGCAGGATAGGACGGAACTGGATCCCCCGAGGCGAGCGATGGAGCTGGCGCGAGCGCTGAAGTCGGCGATGGAGGCCTGTGCTGGTTGGGCCGACGAGGCCCCGTTGGCCGCAGCCCACGCAGCGTTGCTCGCTCCTTGGCGCGTGGTGGTGGTGGGTCGAGTGGCGGCCGGCAAGTCCACCCTCGTGAACCGGATCGTCGACCGATCGGTGCAGGCGGTGGGCCTGGGTGGCGTGACCACGGAGCTCTTCGAGGTCCCCTTGGAAGGGGTCGTCCTGGTGGACACGCCGGGGATCGACGATCCGGATCGGGCGCTGGTTGCGCTGTCTGCACCGCTGCAAGACGCCGACGCGGTGATCTGGGTGGTGGATGGGCTGCAGCCAGCCACGGCCTCGGAGCGTGCGGTGCTCGATGGCTGTCTGGAGCCGGGCGTGCCCTTGGTGGCCGTCGTCTCGAAGGTGGATCTGGTGCCTGACAGCGAGGTGAGTGCGGTGGTGCGCCGCGTGGAGCACATCGGTGCGAGGTGGGGCGTGCAGCGCGTCGTCGCCGTGGACCTCAAGGATCCCGCGTCGGCGGTGCGGGCGCTGGAGCTGGCCGAGCCGGCGTTGCCTGGCCCTCGGCGGGCTCGGCTGATCGGAGCCGCTCTGCAGGAGGTGGAGGAGGCGCTGGCGGAGGTGGATGCACCGGTCGATGGTGCGGATCTGGTGTGGGCCTGGACAGAGGCGGTGCGTGCAGCGGCTGCCGAGGTCGACGAGGCGATCGAGGCGGGGCGGATCCAGCACAAGACGGATGCGCTGGCGGCCTTGGGGAAGCGGGCGCCAGCGGTGATGGCGGCGATTCGTGCGTCGCTGGGGCCGTTCGCGCCCCCGCGTCTGCCGGCGCCCGAGCCGCCGTCGGACACGGGCATGGGGCAGATGTTGGCGGGCCTGTCGGGGCAGGAAGGCGCCCGCCGCATGGTGAAGGCCGGGGCTGCTCGCTGGCTGGCGGAGGGGCAGATCGCCCTGCAGGAGTGGTGGGCCACGGCCGACGACGCACGCCACCGCACCGAGGGCTACCGGGAGCTCCGGGCGCGCCTGCGAGAGGTGCTAGAGATGACGCTCGAGGAAGGCTAGCTCTCGCTCCAGCATGGTGCGGCGACCAGCCGGATCCCGGGGGGCGTGTCGCTCTCCTGGGTACACCTGCAGCGTGACCTCCTTGCCGGCCGCGAAGAGCGCATCGATGAGCTGTGCGGTGTGGCGGAAGTGCACGTTCTCGTCGAGCATGCCGTGCACCAACATGAGGTCGCCGCGCATCGACTCGATGTGGTGCATCACCGACGACACCTCGTAGCCGTGGGCGTTCTCGGAGGGCAGCCCCATGTAGCGCTCGGTGTAGTGGGTGTCGTAGCCACCCCAGAAGGTGACGGGTGCGCCCGCGATGGCGACGTGGAAGGTGTCGGGGAACCGGGCCAGCGCCATCGCCGAGAGGTACCCACCGTAGCTCCAGCCCTGAATGGCGACGCGCTGCGGATCGGCGACCCCCTGGGCCACCAGCTGCTGCACGCCGGCCACCTGATCCTGCAGCTCCACGTTGCCCATGTCGCCCTTCAGCGCGGACTCGAAGGCCAGCCCACGCCGAGCGGAGCCGCGGTTGTCGAGCTTGAGGACGGCGTAGCCTTCGTTGCGCAGGTACTGCGCGTTCATGTCGGTGGTGAGACCCCAGTTGCGCTGCACGCGCTGGGCGTGGGGTCCCCCGTAGACGCGGACCACGAGTGGCCAAGGGCCCTCTCCCTCGGGCCGGAACAGGGCCCCGTGCAGCACCGTGCCGTCGGCGAGGGGCACCTCGATGAGCTCTGGTGGGGTGAGCCCCAGCGCCGTGACGCGTGGATCGGGTGGCTGCGGGAACGTGGCGAGGGCGGCTCCGCTGATGTCGCGCAGCACGGTGGAGGGCGGCGACTGCGGGCTGGAGTAGTGGTCCAGGAAGCGGTCGGCGGCGCGGTTCATGGTGATGTCGTGCCAGCCGGGCTCGGGCGTGAGGCGCTCCATCGGGCCGCCCGCCAGGGGCACTCGGTACAGGTGGCGCTCGAGGGGGCTGGGCTCGTTGGCGGTGAAGTAGACGAACCCCTGCGCCTCGTCGAGGCCCACCACGGCGTCCACCACCCAGGGGCCGTCGGTGAGGCGCTGGACGTTCCCAGCGGCGTCCACGCGCACCAGGTGCTGGAACCCGGTGGACTCCGTGCCCCACAGGAAGGCGCCCGGCTCACCGCGCAGGGGCTTCAGGAGGTGGTGCAGGTTGATCCAGTGCTCGCTGGTCTCGGTGAGGACGACGCGTTGTTCGCCGGTGGCCGGGTCCACCTTGATCAGATCCAGCCGCTTCTGCCGGCGATCTTGGACGGCTGCGAGGAGCTGCCCGTCGGCGAGCCATGCCACGCGTGCCAGGTACTCCCAGGGCGCGTCCGTCCGCAGGGGGATGGCGGTGGGCGGAGCGGAGCCGTCGGCGGGCACGACCCACAGCGACACCTTGGCGTTGTCGGCGCCGGGGAAGGGGTAGCGGTGGTCCTCCCAGCTCGGCTCCGGCTTCGCCTGATGGGGGATGCGCCACACCGGGATGTGCCCCTCGTCCACCTCGACGTAGGCGATGGAGGCGCCGTCGTGCGACCACCAGAAGCCGGTGTAGCGGCTCATCTCCTCCTGGGCGATGTACTCGGCCAGGCCATGGGTTCGCCCCGACTCGGCCGCGCCATGGGTCAGCTGCTGCGCGGCCCCGCCCTGCACGTCCGACACGTGCAGCTCCCCGTCACGCACGTAGGCCACGCGCTGCCCATCGGGGGACAGTGCTGGGACCTGCACGCCCTGCGCCACCGCGGTCAGGGGGCCCTCGGTGCCGCGCTGGACCCACACGTCTCCGCCCACTGGGATCATGAGGGTGTCGCCACCCTTCGACCAGGTGTAGCGGCTGATCCCCAGCCCGCGCTCCCGCTTGCGCTCCCGGCGCAGCTGCTCTTCGAGCGACAGAGCCCCCTCCCGAATGCCGCCCCCTGGAGCACCGGTGATCTCCGTGCGCTCGCCCGAGTCGGGATCCCACGCCCACAGGGTGCGCACCAGCGCGTTGCGCTCGCCGTGCAGGAAGGTCACGGTCCGATCATCGGGGGCGAAGCCGTAGGCCACGGGCCCGTTGTTGCCCGGTGCAGGGAGGCGGATGACGTCGTCGAGGTCCAGCGGCTGGCTCATGGAGGGCTCCTGGGCCGAGTGTGGGGGCCGGTGCGAGCAGGCGGTCAGGAGGAGCACAATGATCGCCATGGATGCGTTCCTCCGTTTGCGCAAGGCGCCTGGGACGACCGTATAGGGCACTCACAGCCATCGGGAAAGGAGGGCATCGTGCCCAAGGCAGTCTTCAAGGACACGGTCATCGCAGAGTCGGACGACACCGTCATGGTGGAAGGCAACCACTACTTCCCACGGTCGTCCATCGTGGAGCGCTTCTTCGAGTCGTCGGACTACACCACCATGTGCCCGTGGAAGGGAACGGCCAGCTACCTCACGGTGGTGGTGGACGGCGAGCGCAACGAGAACGCTGCCTGGACCTACCTCACACCCAAGGAGGCGGCGGCCCAGATCAAGGACCACGTCGCGTTCTGGAAGGGGGTGGTGGTCAGCTGACCGCTCCCCGGCTGCGCTGCGCTACATTGAAGGATGATGGCCGAGCACACCGTCCAGTGGCAACCCGACGGGGTCGTCGTGCGCTTCGCGATGCGTGGACTGCCCTTCGTGGTACGCCCCGAGCTGTGGCTCCTGTACGCCTTGCTGACGGGGGGCGTGGCGGTGGTGGGGGCGCCGCTGCTGGCCACGTTGATGGCGCCTCCGGGCGTACTCGCCTGGCTCGCGAGCCGTCGCTACGCCGCCGAGATCCGAGTGGATCATCAGCGGGTGGAGGTGCGAGGCCCACTGGGGCGCCGCATTCGCGTGGATCTCCGGGACGTCCGCGAGGTGGACGTCTATGACGAGGGACTGGAGCTGCTCCTCTGGGGCGGCCGGCGGGTGCGCGTGCCAGCTCCCGCACCTGGCCGCGACCTGTCCTTCGTGGTCGACAAGATCCGACTACTGCGCGACGAGACGCAGCAGTTCGCCTTGGAGATGGCCGAGCGTCGCGAGGAGGCCCAGGGCGTCAAGCGCTTGCTGGGCCCCCGTTAGAGCGCCGATCATCATCCATCAACCATTCATGTCGCTGATGTGAGCCGGGTGGGTCAAGTCGGCGAGAGGGCAGAATCTACGATCGGGATGGAGGAGTGATGAGTCCTCGGTCGTGGGCTGGGATCGACAACCGCCCCGTTCCCTGATCTGCTGGTGGCGGAGGTGCCTGAATGCCGATGCACTACCAGATCCGTTGGACGCCAGTAGTCGAGTTGAGCGATGTTGAGCGGCGGATTTGCTCGAAGCTGAAGCGGACAGGGCGCCTGTTCAAGTTCCTGCGGGAGCATCGTCATGCGCTGATGGACGAGGAGTTTCAGAGCACAATGGCGGAGATGTACAAGGACACGCCCGTGGGCCGTCCTGCCGTGCCTCCCGCGATGCTCATGATGGTGACACTGCTGCAGGCCTACACCGGCACATCGGATGCGGAGGCTGTTCAGGAGGCCCTCTTCAACAAGCGGTGGCAGATGGTCCTCGACTGCTTGGACTGCGACAGGGCGCCGTTCTCCCAAGGAGCGCTTGCCGAGTTCAGGTTCCGTGTCATCCAGCACGACCTCGACAGAGAATTGATCCGACGGAGCGTGGCACTGGCGAGGGAGACGAGGGGGTTCGGCTACAAGAACTTGCGCGTCGCCTTGGATTCGGCGCCCATCTGGGGCGCCGGTCGCGTCGAGGACACGTTCAATCTCATCGGACATGCGCTGATGATGTGCGTCGCCCGAGCAGGAGACCTCTGGGATCTCCTTCCCGAAGACGTCATCCAGGCCGCGGGGCTCCGAATCGTGGGCGGCTCGAGCGTCAAGGCGGCGCCGGACATCGACTGGGACGACGAAAACGCCAAGGCGATGGCGTTGAACCGGCTGCTGGCCGATGTCGACCGGCTGACGGCCTGGATCGACCAACAGCCCAAGGGCTTAGCGGGCAAGGAGAATGAACAGGCCACCCTCTCCGCAGCGATGGACCAGCTCGAACGGCTCATAGAGCAGGACACCGAGCCAGACCCGGATGGCGACGGCGGTCACAGAGTCATGGAGGGGACCGCTCCGGATCGCCAGGTCTCCGCGACCGATCCCGAGATGCGCCATGGGAGGAAGTCCAAGTCGAAGACCATCGACGGCTACAAGGGGCACATCGCCTTTGGCCTTGACGAACAGCTGGTCTACGACGGCCTGGCCCTACCCGCGAACCACAAGGAGCACGCGGGAGCGGATCTGATGCGGTCGAACATCGAGTACTTCGGCACCGTCGATGAACTGCACATCGACCGCGGGTACCTCTCCGCACAATGGGTGGTGAGTCTCGATCAGGCGGGAGGTGAGGTTCTCTCGAAGCCCTGGAACCCAGCGAACGGGACCTTCTACCCCAAGTCCGCCTTCGCGATCGACCTGCAGGCGCAGGCAGTGACCTGCCCTGCGGGTGAGGTGGCGCGGTTTCCCACCAAACGCGGCGGGGGCGGTCGACGACAGGTGTTGTTCCAGACCTGCCAGGACTGTCACCTGAAGCCAGCCTGCACCAAGAGTGATCGCGGTCGGAGCGTCGTCCTACATCCACAGGAAGACCTTCTGCAGCGCCTGCAGCACAAGCGCCGGACCCCAGATGGCCGAAAACGACTTCGCGAGCGCGTCGCCGTCGAACACGCCCTCGCGCACAATCTCGTCTACGCACCTCACCAGGCCAGGTACATCGGTGCTCGGAAGAACACGATGGCCATCCGGACAGGCGGCACAATCCTCAACCTGCAGGCAGTCGACCGACACCTTCGGAAGGTTGCTTGATGGTTTCTGATTGCCGCTCTAGCGGGGGCCCAGCAAGCGCTTGACGCCCTGGGCCTCCTCGCGACGCTCGGCCATCTCCAAGGCGAACTGCTGCGTCTCGTCGCGCAGTAGTCGGATCTTGTCGACCACGAAGGACAGGTC
>JAHQVJ010000246.1 GCA_019634415.1 Myxococcales bacterium | reverse complement strand
GCTTGCTGGGCGTCGGCATCGCCCGCTGGAGGCACCCGTCCACGTCGAAGCACGAACCACGGCACGCCCGCGCGTCGATCGTCCCCCTGCACCGCCGCGACGATGGCCCCGACGATGCGATCGCGCTCGGCCTGCATCCGCTGCCCCTCGCGCACGGCGGCTCGAAGGCTCGGCGTCGGCGCGTCCGATCCCGCCTCGATCCTGCGTCCCGTCACCGGATCGTGCACGGACTCCCAAGGAAGCCCTGTCTGCGAATCGAGCTCGGTGGGGAGATCCGCCCGGCGTCGTGCCCGACGCAGCACTCGATCACCCGGCGCTCGTCGCCAGGCCAGCTGCAGCAGCCCTCGCGCGTCGTCGATGCGATCGGCTCCCTCGAGTCCGCGCGCTACCTCCTCCACCACCTTCGGGACTGGGGCGGCCGCCAGCGCGTCTGCCCACCACACCTCGGGCTCGGAGACCTCGGACGTGCCGGTGTGCAGCACCTCGAGCGCCGCCACCCAGCGCTCGGGGTCCTCGGGCTTCTCGGTCACGAGGGCTCGATGCAGCTCGAGGGCCTCGGCGACCTGACCGTAGCGAGCCAGCGCGAGGGCGTAGGTCGTGCGGAACCGAGCGCTGGTGGGCGCACGGTCGTAGTCGATGCGCGCCTCCGTGAGCCGGCGCGGCTCGGGCCAGACCACCGTGGCCCGCAGCCGATCCCGCAGGGGCGCGAGCCAGGCGTGACGGTCCTGGTCCACCTGCCAGACCTCCTGGAGCACGTGCACCCCCCGTGCGGCCCCTCGCCACTCGATCACACGAGGCTCCACTCCTCCGATGCGAACCGAGCGCTGCAGTCCCTCGGCACCCGCGATGGTCGTGGGGGCCAGCGGGGAGAGCTGAGCATCGGGCCAGTCCGCGCGCACCCGCTCCTCGAAGTCCTGGGCCACCTGCTCGATGTGCTGCACCTTGTTGCGCGACGACGCCGATACGCGCCAGGCGCGCAGCGCACCATCCCCCACGGGCGACACGTAGCTGGAGGCGCCCAGGGCATCGGCGCCAGGCCGCCACCCCGTGGGTACGTCGAAGGTCACGGCGGAGAAGCTGGGGGTGGCGATCCGGGAGGGATCGCGGGAGTGACGGATCCGATGGGCGGCGGAGTCCAGGATGGGCTCGATGCGAGGCCCGAGGGCGGCCACCCCCAGGAGGCTGGCAGCACACGCCGCGATCACCACGCCGTGCACGCGGCGATTCCACCCCGAGCGACGCTGGAAGTCCACCGGGTCCAGCAGCGGCGCCAACAGGCCGCCCGCGAGCAGACCGCCGAAGTGCGCCCAGTTGTCCACCCGCGCATTGGTCAGGCCCGACAGGAACAAGAGCACCAGGTACGGCAGGATCGCGAGGCCGAACAGCGGGCGCTGCCGCGTGGCCAGCAGCTCCGGTCGGAACAAGCCGAACGCCACACTCGCGGCCACCAGCCCGAACACGCCCCCCGAGGCTCCGAGCGACAGCGACTCGGGCGTGAACACCATCGACAGCAGGTACCCGCCGAGCACCGACGCGAAGTACAGCAGCGCCAGGTTCGCACGCCCCAGCGCCCGCTCCAGGTTCCAGCCCGTGAAGGCCAGCCACAGCATGTTCGTCGCGATGTGGAAGACGTCGACGTGCAGCAGTCCCGCCGTCAGCGGTCGCCAGAGCTGCCCGTCCTCCATCACGAAGGGCGTCCAGTTGGTCAGCTGGCTGACGTAGTAGTCGCCGACACCCGGAACCCAGGAAAACCAGTAGATCCGGAGCTGAACGCCCACAAGTAGCGCCGTCAGCAACGGCGGCGCTCCGATGGTGAAGCGCCGGGAGTACTCGGCACGCTGCCGGAGAGCCCAGTACATGTCCAGCTCGCCCGCCCGGACCGACGCGTCGCCCGTCACGGCCTCGAACTGCACGAGCACGTCTTCGGAGATGCGTCCTTGGCGAACGCGCTCCTCGAACTCCTCCAGGGTCAACTCTTCCCAGCCGTTCCCGACACGAACGCGAACCAGGGGGCCCTCCCGTCGCTCTGTGTACCCCAACCGGGTTTTCGTAGGGTTACCGACATCGGCTGGAGGTGGGATGGAGGAGTTCCAGCACGAGGAGCTCTGTCGAGAGCTGCCGCTGTTTCCCCTGCCCAGAACCGTGTTTCTGCCGGGATCGACCCTTCCGCTCCACGTGTTCGAGGAGCGGTATCGCGCGTTGGTCAACCATTGTCTGCAGGGTGATCGCCTGATGGGCGTGGCCACCCTGCGGCCGGGCTTCGAGGAGAGCTACGACGGATCTCCCGAGCTGTTCCCGGAGGTGGGCGTCGGGCAGATCGTGGGCCACCAGCCCTTTCCCGATGGCCGCAGCAACATCGTGCTTCGCTTCGTGACGCGCGTGACCATCGCCCGCGAGTTGCCCACCTCCGAGCCGTTCCGGATCGTGGAGGGGCTCGTCCTCCCCGCCGACCCCGCTGGACTGGAGCCCGCCCTCGCTGCACTACGGGTGCTGGTGCTGCAGGTGGGCACCATCAACCCCGACGCAGGCGAGGAAGCGCGAGGACTGGTGGGGCTGCCTGGTATGGAGCTCCCAGATGCGCTGGCACCGCGGCTGCTCGAGTCCATCGACGAGCAGCGGGCCTACCTCGGCGCGCCCCGACTCGTGGACCGCGTGGCCATGGTGCAGGATCACCTCGCCCGGTTCCTGCTGCACGGACAGACTGTCGGAGACGCCTAGCGGGCTCGCCGCACCGACGCGGGCCAGCCTCCCTTGCGCGGATCCGAGCCCCCCGCCAGGCCATCCTCCCGAACGACCACGGCCTGGACTGCAGAGAACCCGTCTCGCACCGTCACCTCGTGCCCCCGCGCACGCAGGGAGCGAACCACGTCGGCGGAGAACCCAGGCTCCAGCCACAGGGTGTCGGGCAGCCATTGGTGGTGCATGCGCGGAGCCGACACCGCCTCCTGGGGATTCATACCGAAGTCGAGGATGCCGACCAGCACCTGCGCCGTGGCGCTGATGATCGTTCCTCCGCCGGAGGCGCCCACCGCGAGCACCACGCGTCCGTCGCCGTCCAGCACCAGGGTGGGCGTCATGGACGACAGCGGGCGCTTGCCAGCGGCGACGGCGTTCGCCTCGGTGCCCACCAGGCCATAGGCGTTGGGCTGTCCCGGCGCAGCCGCGAAGTCGTCCATCTCGTTGTTGAGGACGTACCCGAGCTCGGGCACCACCACGCCCGATCCGAACGCGGTGTTGATGGTGGTGGTCAGCGCCACGGCACCGCCCTCGTCGTCCATCACCGAGATGTGCTGGGTGCCTGCATCTCTCGGAGGGGCCACCGGATCTCCATAGTGCTCTGTACCAAACGTGCGCGAGGGGTAGATGGCGCGGCGGATCTCCTCGGTGCGCTCCGGAGAGAGCAGGCGCTCCACGGGCACGGTCACGTGATCCGGGTCCCCGAGGTGGTGTGCGCGATCCGCGTAGGCGTGCTTCATGGCCTCGGCCAGCAGGTGCACCATCTCCGACGAGTTGTGGCCGAGCTCGGGCAGATCCCACTCCTCCAGGACCGACAGCAGCTGCAGGAGCGCCACGCCACCGGAGCTCGGAGGCGGCATGGTGACCACGGTGTACGCCCGATAGCGACCCACCAGCGGATCCCGGCGACGAGGGGTGTACCCCTCGATGTCACCCGTGGTGAGCACACCGCCGCTGCCGCGCGCCGCCCGCACGATGGCTCGGGCCGAGGATCCGCTGTTGAGGCCCCTGCCGCCCGAGCCCGCCCAGGTCCGGAGCGCCTTTGCCAGGGCCGGTCGGCGGATCTTCTGTCCCACCGTCGCCGGGCCGGAGCCCCCAGACAACAGCGACCGAATAGAAGGGTACTTCGTCCTTGACAATGCCTTGGCAAGGTGGGGGCCCACCTCGAAACCCCGGGAGGCCTGACGGATCGCCGGCGCGGCCACGGCGCGTAGGGAGGATCGGCCATGCTCGCGCACCAGCTCGGCCAAACCGACGGGCTCTCCGGGAACGGCCACGGCCAGGCCTCCACTCCGAGAGGCCTCCGGATCCGCCGCTCCGTCCGCGGTGCGGAACATGTTCTCCGTCGCAGCCGAGGGCGCCACCTCACGAAAGTCCAACACGAATCGTTTGCCACCCGGAGACGATCCGACGGCGAACCCTCCCCCTCCGAGACCGCTCCCGGCTGGCTGCACCACTCCCGCCGACAACGCAGCCGCTACCGCCGCATCCACGGCGTTCCCTCCCCGCCTGAGGAGCTCGGCGCCCGCTTGGGATGCCAGCTGGTGATCCGCTGCGACCACTCCCACCCCCGTCTGGGGGTACGGCGCTGCCGACACGAGGAACACCAACGCGACAATACCCATCACACCAGACAAACCGCGCGAATCGAGACCAGCCAACACCCCTCCGACGCAATGGTGGCAGGGCACCATCGTAGACGGACGCGGTAAGGGTTCGAAGCGGCGCAACCCCATCCACGGTCGGGTGGTGCTAGATTTTGGGTCGGAGGCCTCGTTGGATCACTCCTGGGGATATGGAACCGAGCAGCGCCTTCGGGAAGAGAATCAAGACTGCCACGGCGTCTTCGAGCTTCCCGACTACACGCTGGCCATCGTATGCGACGGTATGGGGGGCCACGTCGGGGGCGCTCAAGCGAGCAGCCTCGCCGTGCGGACGATCCACGACACGCTCATGGAGCTGCAGGGTCGACCGATCCTGCAGTCCATCGAAGAGGCCATCGAGCGCACCAACCTGGTGATCTACGAGGCAGCTCGGAAGAACCACCGGCTGATGGGCATGGGGACCACGGTGGTGGTCGCCGCGATCACCAGCGACGCCTGCTACGTGGCTCACGTCGGCGACAGCCGGCTCTACCTCGTGCGCAGCGGGGAGGTCCAGCAGCTCACGCGCGACCACACCATGGTGAACTTGTTCGTGGACGCGGAGCTGCTGTCGCCCGAAGACGCAGCCACCCACCCCGAAGCCCACGTGCTGTCCCGCTCTCTGGGCGTGGAACGGCAGGTGGAGGTGGATCTCGCCTCCCCCATCCAGCTGCAACAGGGCGACGTCCTGTTCCTGTGCTCGGATGGCGTGCACGGGGTGGTGACGGACTGGGAGCTGGCGAACGTCGACTGGGGAACCCCCCACGCTGCCGTCGCCCACGTGCTGAGCATCGTCAACACCCGCGAAGGAGACGACAACGCCTCCTCGGTGGCGGTGCTGATGGGCACCTCCTTCGAGGACGTACCGCCCACGCCGCTTCCCGAGCCCCGGCGCTTCGACGACATGGCTGCGCCCACCGGAGGCGTCACCGCGGTTCCCGCAGAGGAGATCCTCGACCACGGCCACACCCAAGGCTCCGCCGACGCTGGCTATCTCGTCTACGACGAGCAGCCTGCCCCCCAGGCGATGCCGGCCGAGGTGCGCCCGCCCGCCGACATGGTGGTCGCGCCGCCTCCTCCACCACCGCCCCCCCAGGCGCACCATCAGCAGCAGGTGCGGCCGGGCCCCACCCCGCCGCCGCCACCCGCCCTCAAGCCGCCACAGCGGAAGCGTAGGCGCAGTAGGCTCCTGGCCCTGGTGCCCGTGGCGGCTGCCTCCATGATGCTCCTGCTCGCGCTGCTGGGTGCGTTCTACCTTCTGTTCCCCGGATCCGACGGCGCGGACCCAGAGGAGCTGGCCACCCTCGCGCCGGTGGTGCCCAAGCTCGACATCACTGGCCCCGGCGAGCAGCCCGGTGCGTTCGATCCCGAAGAGGTCGACGTCGGCTTGTCGGACAGCCCCGAGGTGGATCCCGAGAAGCCGCTGTTCCAACCCGAGCTGCCTCCTCCTCCGCGAAGGCTGCCGCACCGGCCCACCCAGTACACCCAGCCTCCGCCAGGTGGACAGATCCAGTTCCAGGCCGTGAACGCGGCGCGGCGCCGCGACTGCCCCATGGCGATGGACGCCGTGCAGCTGGGGATGCGCACCGTCAGCCCCGACCACGCCACCCTGTACAAGGGGGCCTGGCTCTGCTTCAACGAAGCCCACCAGCGGAAGCTGGAGCAGACCGTGGCGATGGGCTGGGTGGAGTTCCAGTACCAGCTGCCCCACTTCGAGGGCACTCCCGAGGAGAAGCAGTCCGCGGTGGAGAACAACTCGGAGCTGGGTCGACTCCCCGCCTGGTACCGCCCCGCGGTGGGAGGCCTCGAGTATCGCCTCGAGATGTTCACCGCCGACGAGGAGATGGAGGAGGTCCTCGCCGACCTGTTCAGCGAGCAGCACGTCGCCGACCACCTCGCCAAGGACGTGCACATGGAGGCCTTCGCTGCCGAGGGCCTATCGAGGATCCCCCCCAAGGAGCGGACCCCATCGATCGTCGATGCCTGGGCACGCCGAGTGTTCGTCACGGCCTGGGCGCTGCAGAACCGTCCCGGACGCTTGCTCGACAAGCACCGCAAGGAGCTGATGCCCGTGCTCCGTGGGCTGCTCGATCAGGCAAGCTCCAACCGGCTCGGACCCAACGGAGAGCTGTGGAAGGTGCCCGCGGTGGTGGTGCAGGCGAAGGAGGTCGCCGAGGGCAATCGGCCGCCCCCCACCCCTACCCGCCGTCCGAAGCCCAAGCGCGATCTCACCGCCGAGGAGATCGAGCGGCAGCTCAAGGAAGGACAGGACGGAGGCGAGGTCCTGATCCACCGCAACTAGCAGCATTCGGGAAAGCTCGCGAAGCGAGCTTCCCAGTTGCTGTGGGAGCGAAGCGGCCAGAGAGGGGTCAATCGAAGTCCGAGCGAAATAGAGGAGCGGAGCGGAGGAATGTAGCGAAGGGCTTCGACCCCGTGCCGCGCAGTGTTGATCGGTAGGGCAACGCCGGGAACAGCTCGAAGAGCTTTCCCGAGTGTTGCTAGAGCACCGAACAGGCAAACGGACCGAAGGCGCCGAGGGAGATTCGTCCGTAGGGGAACAGGTAGGCCCGAAGGGTCCGACCGGTTCTGACGAGGGAGCACGCCGAGGCATGTGACCGAGGAGGAAGTTCCGATACGGGCGAATGGGCCCAGCGAACGACGGGAGTCTACCCGTTCGGCGCTCTCCCAGGCCGTGGACCAACGCCCGTTTCGGGCGGATCGCCCTGCCCGTCTCGAACTCCGGCGAAAGAGAAACGGCCGCTGCCACGTCCTGTTCGGTCATGAAGCCCCAGCGACGACCACGACCGCGCTATCCTTGACAGGGAGATCCGTGCACCCAAGGGGTGTAAGGAACTCGCCGTCCGCGTCGTTGTCCGGGGCATCAGCACCACGTTCGGAGGACTCATGCAGCGCTGGCATCTCACCCTCGGCCTCACGGGACTCGCGCTCGGCGCCGCATTCCTCGCGCCGCGCCTCACCGCCTTGCTGTCAGCGCCCACCCCTGTGACTCCCGTGCCGCCTCAGCCACTGGTCACCCACGTGCCCGAGGCCCCCGAGTCCACTGGGAGCCTGCGGGTCGATGCCGGACTCGATCGCACGGCCATCCTGAAGAGCCAGGCCACCGAGCGCTTCCTCACCGTCCGGATCGACGCGCCCGACGTAGCGGGCGAAGCCGAGCGACGCCCCGTCGACGTGGCTGTGGTGCTGGACGCCAGCGGCTCCATGTCTGCACGCGACAAGATCGACTACGCCAAGCGTGCCGCCAAGCTCGTGGCGTCGAGCATGCACTCCGGCGACACCTACTCGCTGGTGGCCTTCAGCGACGACGCTCACACCGTCGTCCCCTCCACCGAGGTTCGCGATCTCGGCCGCATCGAGCGCGCGGTGGACCGCATCTTCGAGGGAGGCGGCACCAACCTCTACGCAGGCATGGATCGAGGCGCCCGCGAGGTGCGTGGAGCGCTGACGGGCGGCGACGTCGGGCGGGTCATCGTGCTGAGCGACGGCAACGCCAACGTCGGCATCACCGACGGATCCGCCATGGCGCGCTTCGCCGCCGACCTGGTCTCCGACGGCGTCACGCTGTCCACCATCGGGCTCGGCCTCGACTACAACGAGGATCTCCTGTCTCGCCTCGCGGACATGGGGGGTGGCAGCTACGACTTCGTGGACGACCCGCGAGAGCTCGAGGCCGTGTTCGCCGACGAGCTCGAGCGCACCGCATCCGTGGTCGCCCGCAACACCGCCGTTCGGATCGAGCTGCCCGAAGGCGTCGAGCCCCTGGAGGTGATCGGCTGGGACGCGTCGCGCGTGGACGGCGGCTGGCAGGTGTTCCTCGGCGACGTGTATGCAGGTGAGAGCCGCAAGATCGTGGCCCGCGTGCGAGTGACGGGAGCCGCCCTCGGGGAGCGAGACGTCGCCTCCGTGCGCGTCGACTACTCGGATCTGCTGCTGACGGCCGCCGCCACCAGCCACGCTCAGGCGACCGTCACGGTCACCGACGACCGTGCTGCCGTGGCCGACTCCATCGACCGGCAGCGGGCCATCGAGGCCAACCGGGCCTACGGCAGCTGGTACCTGGAGATGTCGACCCGCGCCTACGAGAAGGGGGACCGCCGCCGGTCCCGTGAGCTTCTCGGAGAGGGCCGAGCCCTCCTCAACCAGGCCTCTCGCGACCTCTCCGCGCCGACCCTCGACGACGATGCCCGCGCACTGGACGCCCTCGGTTACGTCGTAGAGCAGCATGCCCCCATGAGCCAAGAGGGCAAGAAGCACATCAAGGAGAACAAGGAGCGCTTCCGTGCCATCTCCCGGTAGCCTGCAGCCCGTGACGCCCGCTGGTGCGCTGCAACCTTTCGATTCCAAGGCAGCGCTCGAGCAGCTTCCACGGCGCCAGGCGCTGTGGGTCGCGGGCAGCACAGCCACCGCGCTGCTGACGGCAGCCACCTCTCTGTGGACGATCCAGCCCGAGATCGCTCTGACGCTGACCATCGCGGTAGGTGCCGCCCTGGTTCACCCCAGGAAGCTGTGGGCCGCTCCGTTGGTGGCGGCAGGGGTCACGCTGGCTGGGCTGCTGTTCTTCCTCCTGCAGGCTCCTGCGGTGATCGGAGCAGGTGCCATGGCGGGAGCACTCGCCACCTGGATGGTGCCGCAGCGCACGGACTGGGTCGACAGCCTCAACGGCGCCCTCGGCGGGCTGGCCGGCAGCTCCATCGGCCTGTGGGTCGCCACCAGCTTGATCCCAGCGGCCTTGCCGGTCTCCATCGCAGCCGCCCTGACGGCGGGCACGGTGGCCCTCGTCGGATCCCAGGGGTTGCTTCCTGCGGCCCTTCGCTTCGACCATCAGCCACAGCTTCCGTCCATTCGCGAGATCCAGCGGGCGCTGAAGGTGGCCTACCGGCCGCCCGTGTTCCGTGCGATCGATCTGTACAAGAACTCCCAGGCGCAGGCTCCCGACCACGAGACGCGGAAGGGCATGGCCGAGGTCGCGACCTGGGTGTTCCGGTTGCAGGTCACGCTCCAGACCCTCGACATGGAGCTCGCTCAGATCGATCCCGAGCAGGTGCGAAACCGGATCTCACAGAACCGGGATCTGCCCCCCGAGACCGACGACTTCACCCGAGACCGCCGCAACGCCACCGCCCACCACCTGGAGCGCCTCCTCGACCATCGCGAGGTGATCGCGGTGGAGCGGCGTCGCACCGACGCCTTGGTGGACTATGCGCTGGCCTTCTTGGAGGAAGCCCGCGCAGGACTGGCCGTGGCTCGCCGTCTACCCGGCGAAGCGGTTCCCGATCGCTTGCCCGAGGTCCTCGATCGCCTGCGGAACCAGGCCAAGGAGGGCGACGCCCGGCGACGCACCGCCCGGGAGCTGGATCACTTGGAGGTCTGACCCACGGACAGGGTCTGACCCTCCCGGGCCACCGTCACGCGCGGCTCGGCGTGGGCAGACCACTTCTCGCTCAGCACGTCCAGATCCTCATCGGAGGCGTCTGGGAGGTGGTGGAAGAGCACCAGGTGCGACACCTCGGCCACCTTCGTCAGCGCCAAGGCATACTCTGGGTAGCTGTGGCCCCAGGTCATCTTCTCGAGGTACTCACCGTAGTCGTACATCGTGTCGTAGATGACCACGTCGCACCCTCGAAGGAACTCGATCACCCGCAGCTCGCCCTGAGCGGGCTCCTCCCCTGCCGCCACCCCCTCCCCAGGCCGGGCGAAGGGGGCTGTGTCGGTGATGTAGGCGAGGCTCGTCCCCTCGGCCTCGATCCGGTAGCCCATGGCGCCGCCGGGATGGTTCAGCGACAGCGCACGAACCTCGAAGGGCCCGGTGGAGAACGACCTCCCCGAGCGAATGGGGCGGAAGGAGACCGAGCATGGCAGCTCCCTCAGCCGGGTCGGGTGGTACACCCCGTTGAGGTACCGACCGAGCTTCTCTCTCGCTTCGTCCTCGGAGAACGCTGGCACCGTGATGGTGACGTCGTAGCCGGGGGTGTAGATCGGGACGAAGAAGGGAAAGCCGAAGACGTGATCCATGTGGAAGTGGCTGAAGAGCAGCTCCAGCTGACGTCCAGGCTCCCCGACCAGCTTGAAGCCCAGGCTCCGTGCCCCTGTACCGCAGTCCAGGACGATGGGCGGCGCCGTACCGTGCCGCACTTCGACGCAGGATGAGTTGCCACCCCATCGTTGGGTGTCGGCGCCCGGCATGGGAATCGACCCCCGCACTCCCCAGAACGTCACCTGCAATGGGTGGCTCATCCTCGTTGGCGTGGATCAGGCCTAAGCGCTGCCTCGGCACCGCCTCTTCGAACATAGCACAGAGGAGCCGAGTCATCGGGGGCGAGTGGCGCGCGGTACAGGATTCGAACCTGTGGCCTTTGGCTCCGGAGGCCAACGCTCTATCCAGCTGAGCTAACCGCGCGAACTCGATGCCCCGAAAGGCCCATCCTTGGTATCCGCCGAAGCAAGGTCTGCCAAGGTCCACACCTCGAGACCCGTCGGCGGCGAGCTACGTCTTTCCCAAGATCCAAGCGTGCAACGCAGGAAGCACCTCGGTCTGCCAGCTGTCCGAGGTCCGTACGTCGGCGAACTGCCGAAACAACCCGGCCACCACGAGGCACAGCTCCTCGTACAGGTGGATCCGATCGTAGAGCACTTCCTCGCCTCCCTCCGAGACCACCTGTGGAAGCTTGACCCCCTGCATGTGTGCCGACGGGCCCTTGAGGGTGGTCAGGAACTCGCGATCGTCGCGGCGAACGCCGAGCCGGATCTCCTGGAGGACCCGGCCACCTGCGAGGGCAGCTCGCGCCTCCAGTGTGGCTGCCGGATTGTCCCCCGTCATCACCGCTGCCACCCGCGTGTCGTCGGGGTAGCGAAAGGCGAGCCGATCCTCGACCCACACGTCCACCCGACCGACGGGATCAGGAAGCTCGAAGACCGCTGCCTGCTGCTCCGACGCCCACCACAGCCACGCGTAGAACTCCCCTGCGACGTGGGGGACGAGGGGCAGGCCATCTTCCTGGCTCATGCCACGCTCCCACCGCCCGCGAGGCGAACCTCCGGGCCTCCGAGCTGCACCGGCATAGGCGCCTTGCTGAGCAACGCGTCCACCTGAGTGCGATCCTCGAGCCAGTCGAGGGGTGACCATGGCAGCAGCTTCAACCCGAAGGTGCGGAAGAACCGCTTGCGAAACCGCTCCGCCATTCCTTCGGACAGCGAGTGAAGCACCGCCCAGCCCCCGTTGATGCTCCAGGCTGCCTCCGTGACCGCCACCGACGGCAACGTGCGCTTGAGCCACTCACGCTCGAGCTCTTCCTTGATCTCCCGGGTGACGGCGTTCGGGCAGCGCTCTACATCTCGCTCGGCACACCACTCCTGCCGCCGCTTCTCCAACGTGGCTCGGAAGAGCCTGGCAGGAAGACGCTTCTTGTCTACCCGCAGCGCTACCAGGAGCACGTCGTTGTAGAGCCAGCGGTTGAAGTCCCCGAAGTCTGCGTCGAGCAGGTTGTGCACCTGCACCCAGCCCTCCACCTCTTCTTTGCCCTGACCCTGTGGCGGATCGTGGAACGCGAACTCGTTGAGGCGGTCCCGGTAGACTTCCCGCCATCCCTCGGCCAGCTCACCGGCGACCCGGAAGCGGGCCACCGTGAGGTTTCCGGACACAATCCCCATGCGGGCGCCCTCCAGACCGGGGGACCCTATTGCGCGGATCGCCTACGCGGGGCCGAGATCCTGTAGCGCGTGCCTAAAAATGGTCACGTCGCAACCGGTGCGAAGGGTCATGCCGAACTCGTAGCGACTGAACCAACTCACCGTGCCACGCAGCTGCTCCCCGGAAAGCAAGGTCGCGACCACGTCGATGGTCCGGTCTAGATAGCCGAAGAGGCGACGGTCGGAGCAGGAGTACCGATCCTGCGGCAGCTGGGCTGGTGCCGTGACCTCGAGCACCCGATCCTTATCGGTCCGGATCCCCTTCTTGATCTTCTTCCAGTCGCCCGGATCGTAGGCGTACTTGACCTCGAGCTTGTGCACCTGCTGACTGTTCCCGTCGGTGTCGCCCAGATCGAAGGTGTACGCCTCCGCAGCGGAGATCTCCCCCTTCAACACCC
This sequence comes from Myxococcales bacterium, assembly GCA_019634415.1. Classification (GTDB taxonomy): domain Bacteria; phylum Myxococcota_A; class UBA796; order UBA796; genus DRPG01. Next base: position 69,579 of record JAHQVJ010000246.1, on the reverse strand, counting down.
GTCCATCGTGGAGTGCCAGGGCGAGCTTGGTCCCGAGCACGAGACAGGTCCGCTCTCGGTTGTCCCGTCGATGCTCGGTCAGACGACGCCTGGCCAAGACCTGATCGAGATCGGCGTGACCGATGGCGATCTGGGTGGCCAGCGCTCGAGACAGGCCGTGCCTCTCCATGAGTGAGTTGACTCGATCCCGACGAGCCATGCGCTCGAGCGCCTCGTTGAGGTCCATGCGCCCGTGAGCCACGGCCATCGCCATTTGATAGGGCATGCCCTGCTCGGCGAGCTGCTCCGCGCGCTCCCGGACGTTCGGGTTCACGCGTCCCTTTCGCGCCACCGTGCTCCTGCCGCCCAACGTCGCTCCCCCTTCCCACGGCGTGAAAACCAGCTTTTTGAACGTAAGTACGGCTCACCAGCCGGTCAAGCACTGCTCGTGCTCAACTCGGTTCCTCCAGAGCCGTACGGATCTCCGACAACCAGACTGCGAGGGTGTCGGCATCCGACTCGAACACCCGCACACCGGCCTCACGAAGCTCGGTGAGAGATGCCTCCCAGTTGCCCCCATGGGTCCACAGCAGCAACACGCCGCCCTCGATGGACTCCGTGGGCACCCCAGGGCGAAACGTGAGCTCGATGCGCCGATCCACTCCCTCCCGAACGATCGGAACCCAGCGGGGTGGCATACCGGCCACCGTCGCTCGCACCCAGCCCGACAGCATCAGCTGCTCCCCCAGGGCACGCACGGCACGCGCACACTCTCGGGCGCCCGGGACATCTGCGCGCTCCGGCGACACGACGACGTGGGGCAGCTCCAGCCCCGCGGGCGGCTCTGCGCCCCCCACCAACACCAACCGCTCCTGGAGGAGCTGGGCCCAGCCCTCGGGATCGGACAACCGCATCGACTCCAGGTGCTTCCCGAGCGCGCGAGCGCCCGCAAGGGCAGCAAGCGCCCGTTCCGCCTCGTCCGTGCCGCGCAGTCCCCGTGCCTCGAAGACCGACTCGGCAGATGGCAGCTCCGAAGCGTCCGGCTCTTCGGAGGACGGCTCTGGGGGCGCCTCGGGCACCTTGGTGGCCAGGGCCTCTCGCTCCGCGCGAAGCGCCTCCTGCGCGGCCTGGAGCTCCGCGCGCTCGCGCTCCAGGGCATCCCGCATCGAGGCCAGCTCCGCTCGCTCGCTCTGCAGCGCACCGGCCTGCTCTCGGATCGCTGCTCGCTGTGAGGCCAGCTCCGCCTCCGCGGGCGCAGACAGCCCCGGACCGGGAGGCTTCTCCCACTCCCGCTGAGCCCGAGGCACCACGCCCGGCACGAGTGATGCCATCACGTCGTCCTGGTTGGCCGCAGGCGGCGGCGCTGCCGGGCGTCGCCCTGGATCGAGCGCGCGGTGAGGAGCGGGAACCGGCGTGGCAGAGGCACGACGGATCTTCGCCGCCACCACGTCCGAGACCATGTCCTCGGGCGATCGGTAGCGCTCGTAGCCGAGCTGTTGGAGGAGACCGAGCACGTCGCCTGCAGTGCAGCGAAGCTCGCGGGCGAGCTTTCGAACGCGGATCCCCACGCGGTCCATCCTCCGGTCGTCGTTTCGAACTGGGCCTTAACGATTCGGGAGGCGACGGGCGCCCCCCATCGTCAACCTCAGCTCGCGGAGATGGTGCGCACTTCCACCATGCGGCCACCCGCCATGGTGATGCCCATTCCCTCGACCTCTCGGCCCTGCACGCGCACCTGCCGGCCTGCCAGCGCGTCGGGGACCTCACCCATCAGGGTGATCCGCTCCCCGGAACGCGTCTCCAGGATCCAGGCGCCCGGACCGAGGTCTTCGTGCCGTAGCGTGCCCTCGTAGGTGCTCATGCCGTCCCCTCGTCGAGCTTCTGCGCTCCGGCGAGGCCCAGGGCGAGCACGCCGCAAGCGGTGGCATTGAGGATCAGCCAGAGCGTGCCCAGCGACGCGGGCAGCCACCACGGGTCCAGGGTGGACGTGGCCGCCCCATAGAGCAGGTGAGCGCCGACGCCACACACCAACCCGAAGGCCAGCGGACGGGTCCCCTTGAACGCACCGAGGGTGAATGCAACCGCGAACGGCAGCACCGCACTCAGCCACAGCGGGAAGTGCACCCACTCGGGCAGCGCCAGCAGCGAGGGCCACTCGAGGAAGGGCTTGGTGAAGAAGCCGAGCACCGCCAGATCCGGAATCGGAAGCGCCGTCAGGAAGAACAAGCCCCCAGCCAGCCAGCCGGCCACGCCGGCCGAGCCCAGCTGGAACCGCCTACGGGTGGCAGCGAGCTGCGCGATCAGCAGCGCGAACACCGCGCCGAGGGCGAACTGCGTGCCGCCCCGCTTGACGGCACCCTTCGTGGCAGCTGCCAGATCGAGGTGGCCGTGGCCGTAGCGCTCGTTCCAGGAGTCGCCGCGCGCCGTGTCGAGCAAGGTGCGCTCCACGGCATCGGCTGCCATCCCCTGGCCGAGCAGGACGGCAGCAGCGCCCGCGACATGGGGCGTGGCCATCGACGTGCCTTGGTACTCCACGTAGTGGTCGCCGCCCTTGCCATCGACGGTGTTCTGGAGCACGCCGCCGCCGGGCTTCCGCTTGTCGCCGCCCGGCGCCGCGATGTCGACGCCCTTCCCGTAGGAAGAGTACGGTGCGAGCTTGCCGTCGGGGCCCGTCGCCGACACCCCGATCGTCTCCTCGAGGGCGCCGGGATAGCCCACGCCGCGGTTGCCGGAGTTGCCCGCCGCAGCCACCACGATCACGCCCTTCTTGCGGGCCTTCTTGATGGCGTTGTGGATGACGGAGGAGTACCCCCCGCCCAGCGACAGGTTGATGACGTCGGCGCCTTCGTCGGCTGCGTAGTCGATGCCGGCAGCGATCCAGGACGCAGAGCCGAACCCGAACTTCGACAGCACCTTGACGGGCAGGATCGTGGCGTCGGGCGCAACACCTGCGACTCCCTTGCCGTTGTTGGTGGTCTGCGCGATGGTGCCGGCCACGTGCGTGCCGTGGCCCTGGTCGTCGGCTGCCGAGCGGGTGCCGGGCACGAAGGAGGCGCCCTTCAGGATCTCCGTGCCGTCCATGTCCTCGACCTTGGAGACGCCCGTGTCGACCACGGCCACCACGACGCCCTGACCCCTAGAGGTCGCGCTCCAGGCCTCTGGAGCGCCCATGGCACGCAGGTGCCACTGCCGGTCGTACATGGGGTCGTTCGGGTAGTTCCCGTATGCCTCCATGACGATCTCGGGCTCGGCCACCTCCACGAGGGGATGGCCCGACAGCATCGCCAGCGCGCCCGGGACGTCGGCCACCCAGCCCTCTGCGAGGGCCTCGTCCACCGACAGAGGGTGGGTCCAGTCCAGATCTGCTCCGAGGAGCGCCTCGACGGTCTGCAGGTCGGCTTCGCCGGCCCCGTCCACCAGGTCCACCACGAGGGTCCCTGCACCCGCCCCCAGCGATACCGCCGGTGCGGGAGGAGCGGAGCGCTCCGCCTCCCCTGGAGCGAGGGCGAACACCAACGACGTGACCAGGCCGAGGGCGAGTACTGTGCCGAGCTTGCGACCCATTCAGGCCTCCATGTGACTCACGACGTCGCAGCGACGTCTTGCCGCAGATACGCAGATCAAGCGTAACTGCTTGCCTGGCCATCGTGTGATCCACCACATTTCTTGACCGTGAGCCCGCTCACGATGCCCGGGGACAGAGGATCTCAGCGCGCCACCGGGCCACCGTCCCGGAAGGTGAGATTCCCCGGCAACAGCGCGGCGACCCCTCCATCGGCCAGCACGCGCTGGAGGAGCAACAGCTCCACGATCTCGTGCGATGCCCCCCCGGACAGCTCGCCCACAGCGTCGGTCACGGCCCGGGAGCGCGAGGTGTCGTCGAGATCCTCCATCAGCCGCTCGAGGAACCCCTTGCGCTTGGGCCAGCGCACCACACCCACATCTTCCGCCTCTGCGAGCTCACGAGCCTTGGCCACGGCCTCGGCGAGCCCTCCCAGCTCGTCCACCAGACCGCGCGCCTTGGCCTGCTCTCCCGTCCACACCCTGCCCTGGGCCACCTCGTGCGCCGCATCGCGCTCGAGGTCTCGACCGTCCGACACGCGCTGCAGGAACAGCTCGTAGAAGTCGGAGAGGAACGTGCGGTACGCCTCTCGACCGTCCTCCGAGAACGCTGCGGTGGACGAGAACATGTCGGCGTTGTCGCCGCGCTTGAACGTGGTCTGCGTCATGCCGAGCTTCTCGTAGCCCCCGGACAGATCGAACTTGCCCCCGAACACGCCGATGGAGCCGGTGAGCGTGCCCGGCTGGGCCACGATCCAGTCCGCTGGTGCGGCGATGTAGTAGCCCCCGCTGGCCGCCGCGTTGGCCATCGAGACCACCACGGGACGACCCGTGGCCCGGAATCGCTGGACCTCTCGCCAGATCATGTCGGAGGCGAGACCGCTGCCGCCCGGAGAGTCCACGCGGAGCACCAGGGCGACCACGTCGTCGTTCTCGCGAATGTCGGAGAGCTGGCGCCCGAGGGTCTTGTCGGCGATCACCTGCTGGCCGAACAGGCCTCCATCGGCCCGCCCCGACACGATCTGGCCGGAGGCGTGCAGGACCGCCACGTGGCGACGGCTGGACCGACTCTCCGCTCGCAGACCCTTCAGGTACTCCTTGAGGGAGGTGAACCCCTCGGAGTCGACGGCTGCAGCGCCGTCCACCTCGGCGAGACCGTCCGCCCAGCCCTCGTCGTGCGACTCGGGCAGCGACAGCGCGATCTGGTCGGGAAACGCCAGCCCGTCCACCAAGCCGCGGTCGAGCGCCTCGTTCGGCGACAGAGCAGGGCTGTCGACCCACGCTCGCACCGTCTCCTCGGACACGTCCCTGCCCTCGGCCACCATGCCCACCCACTGGCTCCAGAGGGAGTCGAGCAGCGCGTTGGTGGCCTCGGCCGCAGCCTCTGACGGCTCGGACCGCTCGTAGGGCTCCACGGCGGACTTGAAGTCCCCCACGTGCTCCATCTGCGGGGTGACGCCAATCTTCTCGAAGGTACCGGCGTAGTAGGTGGTGCTCGCGGCGAGCCCCACCACCATGTTCGCTCCGGCAGGAGGCATCAACACGTGCTCGCACGCACTGGCCAGCAGGTAGCTGGACGTGCTGTAGGACTCCGAGAAACAGACCACCGGCTTGCCCGCCTCCCGGACCTGCTGCAGCGCCGCTCGGACCTCCTGGGTACCCGCCCATCCGAGCGATGGCGCCTCCAGGCGAACGTAGACGCCCGTGATGCGATCGTCGGTGGCGGCATGAGTCAGCGCCGCCGCCACCTCGGTGGTGATGGGCGGGAAGTCGTCGGGCTCCAGGAAGAAGCCACCCATGGTAGGAGCGTCGCCGATCTCGCCCGTGAGCTTCACGTCCAGGAAGCTACCGGTCTGGACCTCCCCCACGTCCTCCCAAGAGACCAGGTAGAGAACCGCCGCGAAGGAGCCCGCGAAGACCAGGGTTCCGACGATGGAGAGCAGGATGAGGACGGCGGACGAGGCGCCGTGGCGGCCGCGAGCGGGAGCGACCGGCTGCTCGAGGGAGCGCCCAGGAGGTGGGTGCGCCTCTGCGGAGGAAGGAGAGGACGGCACGTCGTCGTTCATGAAACCCTCGGCTGATGCACCGAAGGTATCCTCAGGCAGCTGCGGCCTCCGGGATGGGGCCGATGGCCGCGATGACCTCCCCTACCTTGCCGCGCTTCCCGCGGCTGATGGCCCGAGCCACGCGCGGCCGAGCCACGTGCATGAAGCCCTCCGCAGGCGGATAGATCTCGTTGCGAACCACCGGCAGGTCGTGGTTCGACAGCACCACCCGCCCACCCGACAGCGCCACCCGCCGGGCCGCCAGCGCCAGCGCCCGCTGCTCGGGAAGCCCGAAGGGCGTGCTGCAGTAGCCCGTGAAACAGGCCGTCGCGCTCAGCGGCACGTACGGGGGATCACAGTAGACATGGTCCCCCTCGCCGGCCTCGGCGAGCACGTCCTCGAATCCGTCTGCGCGCAGCTCTGTGCCCTGCAGCAGCTCGCTCACCTCGCGGAATCGGCTGGGGTCGGGAAGCCGCAGGGCCGTGTAGCGGCCCACGGGCACGTTGAAGCGACCCTTGCGATTCTCGCGGTACAGGCCATTGTACCCAGCCCGATTGAGCCAGAGGAAGCGAGCGGCATGCCGCGGACCGTGATGCGGCCCCCGGTTGTAGTCCTCGCGCACCTCGTAGTAGCGCTCGCGCCAGTCGTCCTTCGGCATGCGCCGCAGCGCACGAAGCACCCGCTCCACCTGGTCGCGAACGGCGCGATGCACCTCGACGAGCTTGTGGTTGGCGTCCGACAGCACCGCTCGCCCCACGAGCCCCCGGTGCTTCAGGTGGAGGAACACAGCCGCCGAGCCCAGGAACGGCTCGAAGTAGACCCCCTTGCACGGCCCGTCGAAGGCCTCCGCGATCTGGTTCGCCAGCCGCGCCTTGCCACCCGCCCACTTCAGAACCGGCTTCATGCCACCCTCACTCGAATTGGCGCCCGCGCCAGATCAAACCAATGACCGGAATCCATGATCCGGACAGGAATGGACCGTCCTCGCGCCGCGTCTGAACGAACGGTATCACAGATGATCGAGCATGAACGTTTACTCTTACAACGATCAGAGTAGATCGAATCCTCGAAAGAGGATCTTGGACCTTGACAATCGATCGGCCGAAAAATTTGTCTGAGGGGTTGACCTGACGAGGTCGACTGCGGCGCGCTGGGGCCACATGGCACAGGCCGGGCTACAGGGCGCCTCTGTGGAGGGTTCATGCAGCGCTGGTGGATCGCAATCGTGGCGGTCGTGGGTATCGGGCTCGCGATCTTGCTCTTCCCCAGGCCCGACACCGGGCAGGACATCCCGGACGTCGCTCCGACCAACGCGGACGCGGGTGACTTCGACGGAGATGGAACGCCCGAGCCCCGCCTCCGCAAGAAGGGGAGGAAGAACAACTCGGTCATGGAGGGGCACAAGGAAGGACTCGAGCGTCTGGCCGAGATCCGCAGCCGCCCCGACGCCGTGCACGCCGGCAAGCTCACGGCTCCCTGGTCCACCATCCGCTACGCCCTCATGAAGGCGAACGACGACGAGGCGAACGCGTTGGCGGACGACATCGCCAAGGTCCTCGCGCCGCTGCAGTCCGCGCGCCGCGACCCCACGACGGGCAAGCCCTTCGAGGAGATGGAGACCACGCTGAAGGACCTCGAGCAGCGGGTCGCCGCATCGAAGTGGGCGGAGGAGGAGTCGGTGTCCATCGCCCTCGCGCGGCACCGGGAGATCCTCGAGGAGTACCACGCGGCGGTGGCCGAGGGCACCGCAGAGGAAGGCACCCCATGAGCCTCGCTCGACGCACCTTCGTGATCGGCGGCCACATCACCCCGTTCATCGGCAAGAAGCACCCCGACTTCATCTGGAAGGGCCACCCCGACTACGGCACGGTCACCAACCCCACCCTCGAGGACTACATCCAACGGGCGGTGGACGGTGCGCTGAGTGCCACCGGCGTTCCCGCATCGGCCATCGAGAAGGCCTGGGTGGGCAACTTCGTGGGAGAGCTGTTCTCGAACCAGGGCCACCTCGGTGCTGCCGTGGTGGGCACGCACCCCGATCTGCTCTACAAGCCCGTGATGCGGGTGGAGGGCGCCTGTGCGTCCGGCGGACTGGCGTTCGCCAGCGCCGTCGAGTCCATCCAGGCGGGAACCAACGTGGCGTTGGTGGCAGGCGTGGAGGTCCAGACCACCCAGAGCGCTCGCACGGGTGGCGACTACCTGGCCCGCGCGTCCCACTATGCGCGGCAGCGCTCCATCGACGACTTCACCTTCCCTGCCCTGTTCGCGCGCCGCGCCAAGGCCGTTCAGGAGCTGGGCGTCACCGAAGAGGACATCGGGCGGGTCTCGGTGAAGGCCTACGCCAACGCCAACCGCAACCCACTGGCCCACATGAAGGCCGTGTCGATGGATCTGCAGACCGCGTCGGCGGCTGGCGACACCAACCCAGCATTCCTGTCCAACGAAGAGCTTGCTCCCTACATGAAGGTGAGCGACTGCAGCCAGGTCTCCGACGGCGGAGCAGCCCTCGTGGTGGTGAGCGAGGAAGGCCTCCGAGCGCTCGGCAAGACCCCGTCGGACGCCGTCGAGGTGGTCTCGGTGAGCCACGCCACCGGCAACCTGTGGGAGGACACGGATCCCACCCGCCTGCTCGTCACCGCCCATGCCGTGGGCAAGCTGTTCGCCGACGCCGGCATCACGGCCGACGACGTGGACGTCGCCGAGGTGCACGACTGCTTCACCGTCACCGAGCTCCTCATGATGGAGGCCATCGGCTGGGGACAGCGCGGCCAAGCTGCCGCCTGGGTGCGCGAAGGCCGCACCGACATCGGTGGCGACAAGCCGATCAACACCGGTGGCGGCCTGGTTGGCTTCGGCCATCCCGTGGGCGCCACCGGCGTGAAGCAGATCGTGGAGATCTGGCGTCAGATGAAGGGCCGGTGCGGTGATTACCAGCTTCCCGAGGTCCCCGCGGTGGGGCTCACGGTGAACATGGGCGGCGACGACAAAACCGTGGTGGCCTCCGTTCTGCGCAACCATTAAGCAACGCGGGTTCGCCGCCGTCGGGCGGCTTCGCATTCAGGAGAGGCCGATGGCCACCCTCACCAAGATCACCAAGTTCCGCCGGAAGCTGCGCCGCAAGCGCGCGGGCCGCGATCGCAAGAAGCAGCTCGAGGCAAACGGCTCCACGCCAGCCTTCCCGATCCACACCCCGGAAGTGGACGCCGCCTGCCCGCCTGCGCAGGTCGCTCCCAAGCGGGACTAGCGCAGCTGGCGCCAGCGGCTCCCGCTCGAGCGCTAGCCTCCCGCAAGCTCCCGACGGACGGTGCAGAGCAGCGCGTCGAGCGCTGTCTTGCCGGAGACGTACACCTCGAGGTCGTCTCGACACTCTTGGACCGCCTCGGCGCATCGCGCCAGTCCCTCCGGCCACAAGCGCTCGGCCCACCGCCGGACCTGGTCTTCGTCGTCGCCGTTGAGTAGCGGCAGATCGGATCCAGCCCCCACGATGGCGGCATCGCGTAGCAGGTCCTCCAGGATCTCCAGCAGCCGCTGCACGCCCACGATCCAGCTCTGACGGCCGCCCGAGGTGAGCTTGCCGGTGTAGCTGTAGATGTCTCCCAGCGGCGCCCTGAGGACCTGCAGGAGCCCTTGGCGCAGATCGCGACGCGCTCCCAGCCCATCGTCGGTCATCCAGCCGTGGGCCCGGCCCGGGCATCCGAGGGACAAGCGAGCAGCCACCGCGCACTCCGCAGGCTCGGACTCCGGGAACAGCGGTCCCAGCCACCCCTCGATGTCGGTCACGGGCACCGCCCCCATCCGGATCCGCTGACAGCGAGACAAGATGGTGGGCAGCAGCGCCTTCGCGTTGTGGGAGATCACGAGGAAGCCCGTGCCCGCCGGAGGCTCCTCGAGCGTCTTCAGCAACGCATTGGCGGCGGGCTCCTGCATCGCCTCCGCCGGATCCACGATCACGAACCGATGGGCGGCTGCGTAGCGATGGTACTGCGACTGGCGGATCACCTCGCGCACCGCCTCGACCGGAATCGTGCGGGCGGCACGGGTGGTGTCGGGCTCCATCACGATGACGTCGGGGTGCGTGCCCGCCGCGATCTGGCGACACGGACCACAGCTGCCACACGGACGCTGCGACCAAGGCAGCTCCGAGGTGCAGTTGGCAGCCATCGCCAGCCTCAGGGCCACCAGCCGCTTGCCCACACCTCGGGGGCCCTCCAACAGCAGCGCGTGGTGCAGCGAGCCTCGCTCGAGCGCCCCCCACAGGCGCGCTCGCGCAGTCTCGTGCCCCAGCACGGGGGCCAACGTCATCGAACCTCCTCGGTGCTCGACAACAAGCTACGCGCTGCACCGGCCACGAACAGGCTCCCCGTCACCACCGTCTCGTCGGACTGCTCCATCACCTCGGGCAGCGCTTGCTCGATGGCGCCCCCGGCGCGTACGTCCGCATGCACATCGCGCAGCGCATCGGCGAGATCCTCGGGATCCCGGGCGCGCGGATGGCTGCAGCGGGTCGTCACGATGGCATCGACGTGGTCCACCAAGGGCTGCACCAGGGCCACCGGATCGCGCTCGCTGCCCATCCCGAAGAGCAGGGTGCGATGCGACACCGCGGGCTGCTTGGCGAGCCAGGTGGCCAGCACCTTCGCGCCGTCTGGGTTGTGCGCCCCGTCCAGCACCACCCCGGCCACGATGCGCTCGAGACGACAGGGTGCGGTGGCATGCCGCAGCCCCTCCTCGATGGCCTCGTCGGACAAGGGAAAGCCCGCCTCGCGCAGGCGGTGAGCCACCCCCAGCGCCACCAATGCGTTGCTGGCCTGGTGGGCGCCCTGAAGCCCGAGCCGCAGGGGGCCGACCGAGCCCAGCGGCGTGTACAGGCGCACCGTACCGTCGCGCCGGACCTCCTTGCGGAGCGTGGGAGGGGCCCACACCGGGCAGTCCAGCTGCTGGGCCGCCCGCAGCAGCACCTGCTTGGCCTCCGGCACCACCGGCCCCAGCACCACCGGCACACCCGCCTCGAAGATGCCTGCCTTCTCCGCTGCGATCTGACCGAGGCTGTCGCCCAGGATCGCCTGGTGATCGAGACCGATGTGGGGCACCGCACAGACCACGGGGCTCACGACGTTGGTGGCGTCCAGCCGGCCCCCCAGGCCCACCTCCACCACCTGGACATCCACGGCGTTGCGCGCAAAACCCAGGAATGCCGCACAGATGGCCATCTCGAAGTAGGTCAGCGACTGCTCGTCCAGCCCAGCATCGGCCGCCCACTGACGTCGGGCTCGCTCGATGTGCTCCAGCAGCTCCGTCAGCTCGGCATCGCCCACGGGCTGCCCGTCGATCTGCACGCGCTCGTTGAGCTGCTGCACGTGCGGAGACAGCGTCGTGCCCACCCGCAGCCCAGCCCGGATCAGGATCTGCGTCACGAAGCTGCACACGCTGCCCTTGCCGTTGGTGCCCGCGACGTGCACCGCAGGAGCGCACAGGTGGGGCTCCCCGAGCACCGTCAGGAACGTGCGCACCTTGTCGAGGCCCAGCCGGACACCGAGCCGCGCGGCCCGATCCAGCGCCGGATGCCGAATCACCGGCCCTCGCCCGAGCGCGCCTTGCTCTTCTTCCCCTTCCCTTTCCGAGACGACGAGGCCGTGGGCTTCTCGAGGGGTTCGGCCACCGAGCGCACCCCCGGCTGGGTGGGGCGGGTGAGGCCGCCATTCGGTGCTGGAGGCATGCCGGTGAACTGTCGCAGCAGGCGCGTGATCACGCCCTTCAGCTCCAGGCGCGGCACGATCCGGTCGATCAGGCCGTGCTCCAGTAGATACTCGGACGTCTGGAAGCCCTCCGGCAGCTCCTCTCCGATGGTTTCCCGGATCACCCGTGGACCCGCGAAGCCGATCAGCGCACCGGGCTCGGCCAGGATCACGTCGCCCAGCATGGCGAAGGAGGCAGCCACCCCGCCCGTGGTGGGGTGGGTCAGCACCGAGATGTAGGGCAGACCAGCCTCCTGCAGCCGTGCCAAGGCAGCACAGGTCTTCGCCATCTGCATCAGCGACAGCACGCCCTCCTGCATGCGCGCTCCGCCCGAGGCCGAGATCACGATGGCCGGTACCTTGCGCTCGTAGGCGCGCTCGTACAGGCGGGTGATCATCTCGCCCACCACCGAGCCCATCGAGCCGCCGAGGTAGGCGAAGTCGAAGGCGCCGAGCTCCACGTCGATGCCGCCCACCTCCCCCGCGAGGGAGATGAACGCGTCGTTGCGACCCGTCTTCTCCACGGAGCTGGCGATCCGCTTCGGGTACGGCTTGGAGTCGACGAACCCCAGCGCATCCACGGGCGACAGGTCCGCGTCGTGACGCGTGACGGCGGGCGGGTCGTCGCACATGGCCCGCAGTCGGGCCACGGCCGAGATCCGGAAGTGGTGCTGGCACAGGTGGCAGACCTGCAGGTTGGCCACGAGTGTCTCGTTGAACAAGGGCTCGCTGCACGACGGACACTTGGTGAACAGATCGGGCTGTTCTCCCTCGCTGGGCGCCTCACCATCGGCACTCGGGCGCCAGGTGGACACGAAGTCCCGTCGCTGTTCGAACCACCGCAGAGCCTGCTCGGCCATCCCACCCTCGTCGCCGTAGGGGACGGCTGGTATCCCGACAACGGCCCGCACTCAACGCTCGGGGGAAGTGGGCCTCGTTGCGAGACGGGGTGCTCGACGGTCCTCGATGTGCACGAAGATGGAGCTGAAACGTGGGATTTGATACAGACAGCCACCCACTCGCGTCGCTACGCACCTCGGAGTTCCTCCTGCGGCCGATCCGACCATCGGATGCCCCGCTCGACTTCGAGGCTGTGATGGAGAGCCGCTCCATCCTGCTGACCTGGGAACAGACGGGGTGGCCAGCCGAGGACTTCACCGTTCGAGCCAACCGAGAAGATCTCGAGCGACTCCAGCAGCGCCACCTGGACCGACAAGCCTTCACCTACACCGTCTTGGACCCGACCGAGACCGTGTGCCTCGGCTGTGTCTATCTCCTGCCCCCCGACTCCCCTGCCTTCGCCAAGGCTCGGGTGCAGGCGATGGGTGATTCGGCCTGGTCGGCACACCGCGCGGTCGTGTCGTTCTGGGTCCGAGCGTCCAGACTCCCCACCGGCCTGGATCGAAGACTCCTCGACGCCCTCCGCACGTGGCTTCGAGAGGCATGGACACTGGAGCACGTACTCTTCCTCACCAGCGAAGCGTTCGAGCAACAGGTTGCCTTGCTCGAGGCGGACGGCCTGCGACTCCGATTCCGGCTGTGGACCGACGGCAAGCCTGCAGCAGAGCTCGCCTTCGGCTAGTGCACGAGCGAGTAGCCCCCGTCCACGACCAGCTCCGACCCGTTGACGAAGGCGGCCTGATCGCTCAGGAGCCACAGGGCCCCCTGCGCCACCTCGTCGGGCGTGGCACCTCGACCAGCGGGGGATGCTGCCATGGCCTCGTCCAACGCCTCGGAGCCACCGAAGCCCCCGTGGCCCATGGGCGTGTGGGTGGGGCCCGGCGCGAGGAGGTTCACCCGAACCCCCTGCGGGAAGGCTCCCGCTGCCGCTGACCGCACCAGGGACCGCAGAGCCGCCTTCGAGGCCGCGTAGGGAGCCAGCCCGTACAGCGGAACGTCAGCCGCGATGGAGCCCGTGAGCACGATGCTCCCCCCTCCCCGGCTGGCCAGCATGGGGATCTGGGCCTGCAGTAGCCACAGCTGCCCGAGCACGTTGCAGTCCAGTGTGGCCCGGGCTTCGTCGGCAGAGAGCTCGGGCAGATCTGCGGCAGGCTCCAGTCGAGCTGCATTGTTGAATGCTCCGGCCAGCCCTCCGGGGGAGAGGGCAAGCTCTTCGACGAGCTGGAAGACGGCCTGTCGGTCGGTGATGTCGAGACGTCGTGCCTGCGCCGACAGGCCCTCGGCAACAAGCGACTCCGCCAGCGAGGTGCAGCGCTCCAGGCGACGACCTGCGAGGACCACGGACGCCCCTGCTCGGGCCAGCTGTCGCGCCGTCGCCGCCCCGATGCCAGTGGCGGCACCCGTGATCAACCAGCTTCCTGTCGCGTAGGTCAGGGTCATGACGGCTCCCGTGTGAGGTCTGGGACCGTTATTGCGACCGCCGACGAGCACAATACGCCCATCCTCGCACGAATCGATGAGAAATTCTCATGAACGAGATCCCCTGGAGTGGCCTGGAGGCCCTCGCGCTGGTGGTGCAGTCCGGCAGCTTCCGCGCAGCCGCGAAGGAGCTGGGGGTCAGCCCCTCGGCCCTGAGCCACCGGGTGCGTGCACTGGAGGAGACCCTGCAGCTTCGGGTGCTCAACCGAACCACGCGCAGCCACGCCCTGACACCCGCAGGTCAGGCCCTGCTCGAGCACTTCGCGCCTGCCCGCCAGGAGGTGCTCGCCACCCTCGATGGACTGCACGAGCACGCCCTTCGCGTGCGAGGCACCCTCCGCTTGAACGCTCCTCCCCTGGCAAGCCGCCAGGTTCTTCCCCCGGTGATTGCCGATCTCACGACGCGACACCCGGCGATCCGAGTCGAGATCGTGTCGGAGGGTGCCCTCGTCGACATCGTGCAGGGGGGCTTCGACGCGGGAGTGCGCTTTCCCTCGCAGCTACCCGCCGACATGCTCGCCCGTGCCATCGGTCCTCCGCAGCGGTTCGTGGTGGTGGGCACGCACGCCTACCTCGAGCATCACGGGGTCCCGCAGCATCCATCCGATCTGCACGATCATCGCTGCATCGCGCTGCCCCGAGGGAAATCGCAGCGCTTCGACTGGGAGTTCTTCGAGGATCCGCGCTGGTTCCAGATCCGGGTGAATCCGGTGGCCACGGTCCAAGAGTCCCTGGAGGGGCTCGCGCTGGCACGCCGGGGTGTGGGACTGGCGTTCTGCGCAGCCTCCGACGCAGCGCCGGACCTGGCCGCTGGGCGGCTGCGGACCGTGCTCGACCCATGGCGACCCGAGGAGCCTGGCTTTCGCCTGTACTACCCCTCCCGCCGCCTACAGCGCGCTCCCCTGCGAGCTCTCCTCGCGGTGCTCACCGAGTGAGGTCCGCCGCAGGTTAGCTGCGCACATGCCACCCACCCTCACCGCCGTCCTCGGCAACAGTCAGCGCCTCGACGGAGGCGCCATGTTCGGCAACGCCCCCAAGGCGCTGTGGACTCGCTGGATCGCCCCCGACGAGGCCAACCGCATTCCCCTGTCCTGCCGCACCCTGCTGATCCGCATGGACGACCGCACCGTGCTGTGCGAGACGGGGATCGGGGCCTTCTTCGAGCCGAGCCTCCGCGAGCGCTACGGCGTGGTGGAGTCCGATCACGTGCTGCTGCACAACCTGGCGGCCCTGGGGCTGACGCCGTCGGACGTCGACGTGGTGGTGCTGTCGCACCTGCACTTCGATCACGCAGGGGGCCTGCTGTCACCTTGGCGTGAAGACGGGCAGCGCACGTTGCTGTTCGATCGCGCCACCTTCGTGGTGGGTCAGGAGGCCTGGGATCGCGCCACCGACCCGCATCCCCGCGACCGGGCCTCCTTCATCGAGGGCCTGTGCGAGCTGCTCGAGTCCACGGGCCGCCTCCACCTCGTTCAGGGCACCGACGCCTCGGTCCTCGGGGAGGGCTTCGCCTTCCACGTCAGCCACGGTCACACGCCGGGGTTGTTGCTCACCGAGGTGCAGATGCCCGGCGGACCCGTGGTCTTCGCGGCCGACCTGATCCCGGGACGCCCCTGGGTACACCTGCCCATCACCATGGGCTACGACCGCTTCCCCGAGCAGCTCATCGACGAGAAGCGTGCCCTGCTGGCCGATCTCGTTGCCCGGGGTGGCCGGCTGTTTTACACCCACGACGCCCACTGTGCGCTGTCGGGCGTCGCCATCGACGAGCGAGGGCGCTTCCGTGCCGTCGATCCAGTCGAGCACCCCGTCGCCCTGGAGATGTGATGCTCACGCAGCCTGGCCCCATCGCGGTGGTGGCCCCGAGCCACGCCTTCGATCCCGAGCGTCTCCGTCGCGGCATGGCGCTGGCCACGCAGGCCGGCCTGTCGCTGCTTCCCTTCCCCGATCTGGAGCAACGGCACCGCTACTTCGCTGGCACCGACGCCCACCGTGGCGCGCAGCTCGTCTCGGCGCTGACCGACGACGGCTACAGCGCCGTCTGGATGGCGCGCGGCGGCTCGGGGGCCATGCGGCTGCTGGAGCAGCTGCAGGGCAAGCGCCTGCGGGCAGACCGGCCCGTGATCGGGTTCTCGGACGTCACGGCGCTGTTCTCCGCACTGCATGCGCGCGGCGCAGGACCGCTGGTACACGGGCCCGTGCTCCACAGCCTGGAGGGCACCGACCCCACGGATCGCCAGCACCTCCTGGATCTGCTGGTGGGCAAGCCTGGCGCCACACTGCAGGGCGCCACCTGGCGGCCTGGCTCTGCCGAGGGGTGGCTGTGCGGGGGCAACCTGTGCGTGCTGGCCGCACTGTGCGGCACCCCGTGGCAGCTGAAGGCTCGAGGCGCCATCCTCGTGCTGGAGGAGATCGGGGAGCACCCCTACCGCATCGACCGGATGCTGCAGCAGCTGGCCTACTCGGGCGTGCTCGACGGAGTGGCGGGCGTGGCCGTGGGGGAGCTGATCGACTGCGATCCGCCCTCGTCGGCCGACTACACGCTGCGAGACGTGTTCGCGGAGCGGCTGGCTCCGCTGGGGATCCCCGTGGTGGGCCAGCTGCCCATCGGCCACGGCTCGCGCAACAGCGCCTTCGTCTGGGGCGCCACCGCCCGACTCGGCGACGGCCAGCTCACCTGGGAAGCCGCAGGCCCCATCAAAGGAATGGTCTGATGTACGAAGACCGCCCAGAGCTCGAGACACGCACGAAGATCGTCGCCACCCTCGGTCCCGCGAGCTGGGACGCCCCCGTGCTCACGCAGATCCTGGAGTCCGGCGCGGATGTGTGCCGGATCAACTGCTCCCATGCCGATCACGCGAGCATTCGCCGCCAGGTGGCGCGTGTGCGCCGTGCCGCGATGCAGCTGCAGAAGCCCACGGCCATCCTGCTCGATCTGCAGGGGCCCAAGGTGCGCACGGGCTCGGTGGAGACGCCACTGCAGCTGGCCGAGGGCGACGTGCTCACGGTGGTGATGGATCCGGACTACCCCGCATCCGGGCACCGGATCGGCACCACCTACCCCCAGATGGCGCAGGACGTCTCCGTCGGAGACCCGGTGCTGTTCGCCGACGGTGCCCTGTCGGGGCAGGTCACGGCGGTGCGGACCGAGGGCGTGGGCGAGGTGGACATCACCATGGACGTGGGCGGCGCCCTGGGGAGCCACAAGGGCATCAACCTGCCCACGGTGGACCTGTCCATCCCCTGCCTGACCGACAAGGACCTGGCGGATCTCGCGGTGGGGGTCGACGTGGGGGTCGACTACGTGGCGCTGTCGTTCGTGCAGCGCCCCGAAGACGTGGTGGCCCTGCGGAACAAGCTCGCCGAGCTGTCCGAGCCCGACCTGCCCATCATCGCCAAGATCGAGAAGCCGGGCGCGGTGGAGCGGATCGACGCCATCCTCGAGGTCGCCGAGGGCGTGATGGTGGCGCGAGGCGATCTGGGGGTGGAGGTGAGCATCGAGAAGGTGCCCGTCTACCAGAAGCGCATCCTGGCCGCGGCCCACCGGGCGGGGAAGCTGTCGATCACCGCCACCCAGATGCTCGACAGCATGGAGCGCAACCCGCGGCCCACCCGCGCCGAGACCACCGACGTCGCCAACGCCATCCTGGACGGCACGGACGCGGTGATGCTGTCGGGCGAGACCTCCATCGGCCGCTACCCAGTGCGCGCGGTGCAGATGATGGATCGGATCAGCCGCGAGGTGGAGGGCTCCCGCTTCTTCGTGCCGCTGTCCACGGACGGCATGCCGGCGTTCACCGGGACCTCGGGGCTGGTGGTGCAGAGCGCCTGCTTCGCCGCGTCGGAGAAGGCGCGACCCCTGGTGGTGTTCAGCTGGACGGGGTCGACAGCCCGTCAGGCGTCGAAGGCGCGTCCCCGCGGCCCCTTGTTCGCGCTGACCAGCAACCCACGCACCGCCGATCGACTGTCGCTGGCCTGGGGAGTCACGCCCATCGTGGTGCCCCCGGTGGACAGCACCGACGAGCTGATCCGCATGGGGGAGTGGGCGCTGGTGGCCTCGGGTCGGGTCCGTCAGGGCGAGGAGATCGTGATCCTCGCGGGCAACACGCCCCGGCGGGAGACGGCCAACCTGATGAAGATCCACCAGGCAGGCATCACCGACTCATGAGCGGGATCAGCTTCCGCAAGGAGGCGACCACGCGCTCCCGGCGCTCCGGATCCACCGCCACGTCCTGACGGATCTCGAGCTCTAGTGCCTGGCGTCGGTGTCGCGTGGCATGGCGGTGCGCGGAGTAGATGAGCCCGTCCCGCCCCGAGTAGGGCTCGTTGAGGGCCACCACCCACCCGTCCGCATCCAGGATCTCGGCGGCTGCGCGAGCCAGCGCGTCGTCGAGATCGAACAGCACGCCGATCTCCATGGGCCTGGGGGGGCCTCCCTGGTACACCGGTGTGAAGGAATGCACCGACAGCACCCGCGCCCGGTGATGCTGCTGGAGCATCGCGTCCACAGCGTCGTGGTAGCGCCGGTGGAACACCTCGATGCGCCTGCGCTGCTCGTCGGGATGCAGCGCCTTGTTGAGGTGGATCTCGCGGCCATCGGCGCGGCCGCGGAACAGCTCCGCGTGCCCCACCGGACGGTTCGGATCCACCAACAGGCGCGAGAAACCGGCGAGCACGCTGGGTAGGTGCGCTTGCTCGGCCAGAGCCCGGACGATCTCGGCCGCACCCAGATCGAAGGCCCAGTGCGTCTCCACGATCCATCGATCAGCCTCGGGCCAGCGCCACGGATCGGGCAGCACGTTGCTGGCATGCTCGCACGTCAGGACCACCGGGGCATCGACCTGCCCCCCGATGCGCTCCACCGCCACGTCAGCTTCCTTGGTTCGATTCACTGCAGGGGGCGGCCCCGCACGGGTGCACCACACGACCCCGGTCGGGCCCCGCCAAGAACTCGATGACCTGCTGCTGGGCGCCCGTCCACTGCCGCGGGTTGCTGTGGGCACCGCTGGTGGGAGCGGGCCGGTTGGCAGCCGGAGGCAGGGCCGTCTCGGGATCGAACTGAGTCAGCGCCGACGAGCCAGCGGGCAGCGGTCCCGCCACCTCGTCGATCCCCCAGGGCGACGTCACGCTGGGAGCCATCCGCGCCATCCCCACGGAGCGCACCAGCGCCTCGGTGGTCAGGTTTGGCACCTGCTCGTCGCCGATGGCCTCCTGCATGAGGGTGGGGATCTGCCCGATGTCGGCGGTGTAGCTGATGGGATCCGCCGGATCCCACCACAGCTGCGACAGCGAGTACAGGATCTGGCGATCCCGCGGCACGGGCACACGCGGCACCATGATCGTCTCGAACAGCGACCAGTTGCTCGAGCGCTCGAGCATGGTGGACCACATGGAGCCCCCGACATGGAGCGCCACCGCCTCCACCGGAGGCTCGTGAGCGCTGAACACGGCTCCCCCGATTCCCCCCAGGGAGATGCCGTAGTACACCACGTTGTCGGGATCTGGCAGTCGCTGGCCCTTGCTCCCCTCGAACACGTCGTGGTCGAGCAGGTTGCCTGCCACCACGCCATCGACCAAGGTGCGCACGTTGATCTGCCCCTGCAACAGCAGGCTCGACAGCTCTGGGAACTTGCCGAAGTCCGAAGCCACACCCACGGCCACCGTGAGATCGTTGGTGGTCAGCCCGCGCCAGGTGGTGGCCACCACGATGTAGCCCCCCTCCTCGGCGATGGTCAGCACCCCGTTGTCGTCGAGCTCGGTGGCCAGGTAGTCCCCGGGGTTGCTGAAGATTCCGTGACCGAACACCATCACCGGCACGCTACCGGCTGGAGCGTCGGCGACGGAGGTGGGGATGTGCACGTACAGATCTGCGGTGTCGGTGCCCGTGGCCAGCACCGATCCGTCCGGCTGCAGATCGAGCTGGCCATCGGCGCCGATGAAGTCCACCACCTCGTAGGAGCCCTCGGCAGCGCGCCAGGTCAGGGGCGGCACGTCGTCGGTGCCGAGCTGCCGCACCACGTCGATGCTGGGCCCGCCGGTGGACGCGATCTGCTCCAGCGCCGAGCGCAGTGGACGCGTGCCGTCGTCGACCGGGAAGTCCCAGGTGACGGCGACGTCGTCGGCTGCCACGCCCGCGCCCGCGAGCTCCTCCAGCAGGGCGGCCGTGGCGGGCACGGTGGCGTCGAAGCTGTCCGGGCGCGCCACCACCTCCGACGTGACGACCACGGCGATCCGGTGCCCGTAGGGCAGCGCCACCAGCGGTCGCACCAGCAGCGACGGCACGGGCCCGTCGTCGGCGGCGTCGAGCTCGGCGAAGCACGGCAGGAAGGTGGCATCGGTGCGATCGAACAGGCGCACGGCACCGTCGGTGAGGTCGGGCTCGTCGAAGCCGGGCAGCGCAGCGGGATCCACCCCGTCGAGCTGCACCACCGCCGTCTGCGCAGCAGAGAAGCCCGTGCGCCACGCCAGCGTGTCCACGGGGACCGGAGTCGTGGGGGCCTCGGGCATGCCCTCGAACACCAGGTGCCCGTCATCGCCCACGTTGTCCATGCTCGGGAAGGGGTTGGCGACGCCCAGTCCCAGCGGCCCGTCCTCCCCCCAGGTGCGGTCGTCCGTGACGGTCGTGGTGGTGGTGTCCGTGGTGGTCTCGCCCGAGCAGGCGAGAAGCGACCACACCCCGATCCAGCTGTGCATTCCGCCTCCAGCGACGCGTCCCGGCTACCTAACCACGGGACAGCGCAGCCACCTGGACCGCGAGCTGTTCCGCGTCGATGCGGCCGTCGAGGAAGGCATCCACGGCCTCCTGCAGCCCCAGCAGCCGCCTCCGCAGCGCTGCGCGCTCGGCGAACAGCTCCGCCGACAGCGCGTCCACGGCTGCCGCCGTGCGATCGCCGGGCCAGGGAAGCTGGCTGTCGAGCACCGCCCCAGGCGAGGTGCGCGGCCGCGTCTGCCCCCCGGTCACCGGCAGCGACGCCCGAAACGTGGGCGATCGCAGCGCGTGGAGCAGCCACCCCGGGTGCTCGGCGGGCTCGAGCACCACCCACTCGGGGCTGCCCACCAGCGCGCCCTCGACCTCGGGCGCCCGCGCCACATTCCCCAGGTTGGGCCGCAGGCGCGCCACCAGCACGTCTCCGGGGGTGAGCGGCACCCGCGAGGTCACCTCGGAGCCCGCCGCGGGGCGTGCGGCGACCTCTCCGGTGGAGCGATCGGCATCCGCCAGATCGGCCACCCACACCGCGCTCCCAGCGGTAGGCGCGGAGCGAGGCCGGAGCGAGGCCAGCTCCCCCACCCGCTTGCCGCGGACTCGACGGGGCTCGGGCACCCAGGCGCCATCGGGAAGCGGCTGCCACCCCTGTCCCACGATCAGGGCGCTCAGCTCGTCTGCGGAGGTGGCCTTCAGCCGCTGCGAGCGCACGTCGTAGCCCGGGTCCTCCAGTCGGGCGAAGTAGGTGGCGCCTTCGGGATCGGAGGCACCGCGGCGCTGCAGCCAGAGCATGCAGGCCCGCCCTGCGGCGCCACCGAAGGGCCGGAACACACCCTCGGGCAGCTGACAGATCGCCAGCCGATGCCAGCCCGCCTCCAGGCGCTCCCGCACGTCGGCGTAGCGCTCGTTGACCACCACCGACCACGGCAGCACCAGGCCGGCTCGCCCCCCCGGTCGAACCCAGCCCTCGATGGCCTCCACGAACAAGCGGTCGCTCGACACCGACGCCTTGCCTGCCCCGAGCGCATAGCGAGACAGCACCTCCGGATCCGAGATCGGCACCGAGAACGGAGGGTTCGCCACCACCACGTCCACGGGCTCGGGCTCGGCCGCGAAGAAGTCGGCCTGCCCGACGCTGCCCCGCACGCGGGCCACGGCGAGCCCCGTGCGCGCCAGGCGTGCCAAGCGAGGATCGAGCTCGAGCCCGCGAACCGCTCCTCCTGCACGAGCGGCCTCCACCAGCAGCCCACCGCTGCCGCAGGTGGGATCGAGCACCGTCTCTCCCTGCTGGATCCGCAGTCGCGCCACCAGCAGCCGAACCAGCGGCCCAGGTGTGAAGAACTGCCCGCGCTTGCCCTTGAACAGGTCGGCGAAGAAGCGCTCGTAGGCCAGACCGAGCAGATCTGCATCGGTGTCGAGCGGCAGATCCGCCGCAGCGCGAGCGGCCTGCTCGCTCGCGGTGCCGAGACCCAGCCGAGCCGCGATCCCGTCCACCAACACGTCGAAGGCCTGCCCCCCCGTGCGTCCCTCGGCCCTCAGCCGCTCCTCCGCCCGGACCAGCGCTGTCGCCAGCGCGTCGCGCGTCACGCGCCCGGTGTCAGCACGGGCGAGCCCGGCTCCACGGGCAGTGCGATCACGGTGGCCTCCCAGCGCCGATCCTCCCGCACGAGCTGCACAGCCGTACCGCCCGTCCAGGCCGCCTCGCGCACGAGGGCGAGACCCAGGGTGGAGCCATCGGGCAGCGCCACGAGGCTCGTCAGCGGCCCCATCCGTTTGTCCGCGTGCACCTCGGCACCCGCGAGCTCCGCCGCAGCAGCCGCCACGTGAACCCCCACCAGCCGCCGCCGCACCTGCCCCATCACGTCCACTCGGTTGATGGTCTCCTGGCCGAGGTAGCAGCCCTTGTCGAAGTGCAGCATCACGTCGCGCACACCGAGCTCGTGGGGCAGGGTCTTGTCGAAGGTGTCGTCGGGGTAGCGGGCGACGCCTGCGAGCACCCGTAGCCGCTCCAGCTCGCCCGGCGCATCCTGCGTGCCCAGGCGGACGTCCCACTGCCGAGCCTCCTGACGAGGAAGCAGCAGGCGAGCACCGGCCCCAGGCCAGCCCCACGACCACCAGGCGGCGACCACCCCCTCGGCGGATGCCCAACGCCCCTCGGAGGGCACAGGCGCCTCCGCAGCGTGCAGCACGTCCACAGGGGACTCGCCGATCACGGCCCGGAGCACGAGTTCCTCGCCGACGTCGTCTAGCTCCACGTCGTCGAACACCACGAAGCGCTCGTAGCGCTCCATGAAGTCAGCCGCCCGAACCCCAGCGTCCACCACGGCCAGGAACTGCTCGTCTCCCTGACACAGCAGATCCAGGAACCCGAGTACCCGGCCGCGATCATCGGTGAAGGCGTGGCGATTCACACCGCCCACCGGCAGGTCGCGCACGGTGTTCGTGAACATGCCGTTGCAGAACCGTCGAGCGTCCGGACCGGTGATCCGGATCAGCGCCTGCGGGCTCTCGGCAACCAGCGGCGAAGGGATGGAGCTACCAGTCGTCGTCATCGTCGTCGAAGGCGATGATCGTCTGTCCGCTGGAGCGGGGCTGGCGCCGAGGCTCCACCGCACCGGCGCTCCCCAGAGGCAGCGGCGCGGAGTCCGCGCCGGCGACGTCGGTGGGTTGATCGGCAGCGCTCACCAACACGGGCTCGGCCTCGAGCTCCCCCATCATGGCGGGCTGAGGATCGAGCTGCTCGCCCAGCATGGGTCCATCGCCGCCCGCATCGGCCACGGCGGCCCACTCGGCGTCTGCTTCGGATCCGTTGCCGCTGTTGCGTCGGTAGACGAGGAAGACGACCACCAAGAGGATTGCCGCCAGGGACAGGCAACACATGCCGCTGCACGCCAAGGCCACGATGGCTTCGATTCCGCTCACGACACTCCCAGACCGCGGTTTCCCCGTGCGGACCCCAAAGGGTCCTCCTAGGCCCGATAGCGCCCTATCGAGGTGTCGCGCCACCTGCTCGGGGCAGAACGTCGAACCGTACACCCGCCCAGGCGCTTCCGCCTCGGCTGTCGGTCAGCACGATCCACGCGTGTACGGGCCCGGCGGTGTCGGGGAGGCTCAAGCGATCGCCTAGCAGCACCCCGTCCGTGACGTACCAGCGAGTCAGGAGCTCCTCGGTGCGATCCTCCACCGCCGACGCCTCGGGCACGTAGACCACGTAGGGCTCGACGGCGTCGACTGCCGGAACCACCTCGAGCCGAAGCGTCTGCCCGGCCTCCACGGAGGCCACCGCCCCGCTCAGCGCCACCTCCGAGCCATCCGGCGCCCACACCCTCACGGCCTCGATCTCGGGATGTCGGTTGTCGGCATAGCGCTCCTGGAAGGCCTCGAAGATCTCGCGGGTGGCGCCGGGTAGATCACATCGGATCCGCTGGAAGCCGAAGGCCACGGCCTCGTCCACACGCGCGCGGACGGGCAGGAAGTAGCCCCCGGAGGGGTCGGGATCGGCGGGACGGCGAGCGGGCTCGCCCGCAGCGACGGGGGGCGGATTCGGCCCGAACCGCGCGCACGCGTCCGACAACACGGTGGTGGTGGCCTCGATGACGCTCAGATCGTCCCCCGAGGCACAGCTCGCCGTCACACCGGTGCGTTCCTCGGCCCGCCTTGGCTCGGTGCAGTAGGCCCACTCCACGGGCTGTGCGATGGGACCGTCGGGACCTACCACGAGCGCTTCGTAGTCGACGTCGTCGTTGGGCATCGCCTCGGCCGGCAGCCCCCGCACGGCGAGCACCCGCTCCTCGCTCACCAGGTAGGGCTGCTGATCGAAGGTGGGCAGGCAGGAGCCTGCCACCACGGTCCACGGAAGCCACCACCTCACAGCTGCACCTCCAGGCGAAGCACGGGAAGGATGGGCAAGCCCTGCACGAAGGCTCGCTGCCGGTAGTCGGCGGTGTAGAACACCTCCTCGGCGTTGCGGCGATCGGTCACGTTCTGCACGTCGAGGGCGGCCTTCCAGCTTCCCCACGCAGCGGAGCCCGCCAGGGCCACCTGCAGCGAGAGCGCCCAGAACGTGGGAAGCCGCTCGGCGTTGTGGTCGCCGAACAGCGGATCGTAGGACTGGCTGGCGGCGTTGAAGACGGCTCCCACCACCGGGGTGCGCGGCAGCCCCGATGCTAGCTCGAAGCGACCGCCCACCTCGAGCGGCCCGCGGGGACGCCAGCCTGCGAGCGCCTGCAGCCCGTGTCGCTGATCGCCGTCGAAGGGCCGCCAAGCCGCCGCCGCGCTCGCGCGACGGTCCGCCTGCAGCAGGGTGTAGGCCACGCGGGCCTGCACCGGCCCCGTCGCACCCGCATCCATGGACAGCTGCACACCGCGGGAGCGCCCCTGCCCCTCGGCGACCAGCAGCGCCGCCACCGCCGGCGTCGCCAGCGGCGCGCGCACCGCCAGGCGGTCCTGCCACATCCAGAAGGCGACCCCCTCGACGCTCAGCCACGACCAGGGCTCCGCCACCACTCCCGCCAGCCCGTGCCAAGCTCGCGCCGCCTGCAGGCGAGGCGTACCGAACACGGGCGACCGATCGCCCGCCACCGCAGGCTGCTGGTAGCGCCCGCCAGACGCGTACAGCCGCACCCGCTTCTCCGGTGTGAGCGACACCGTCAGCCGAGGATCGGAGGTCACGTCGAGCTCGCTGATCCCCACGGGCGGCTCGGTGGGGCGCACGGGCACCACCCGATCTCCGTCGGCCACCATGGGCTCGACCCGCAGCCCGGGCTCGACGGCCAGCGGCCCCACGGTCCAGCGAGCCGTCGCGAAGGCCCCCACGGCGGCCTGCCCCACCCGCCAGCGATCCTGGTTCACGCGGTTGCCCGGGGGCTGGCCGAACACACCGATGTCGCCCTCCCGTGCAGGCAAGCTGATGGCCCCGTCGCGCAGGGTGGTCGTGCTGCGCACCTCGGCATCCAGCCCCACCTGGACCCGCAGCCCCACCCATGGCCGACGCTCGTGGCTGAGCAGCGCCCCGGCGCGCGCCACCGAGCGGTCGTCGCGGGCGTCCACGCTGCCGAAGTCCAGCTGCTGAACCTCGCGATCCGCGCCTCCCCAGAGCATCAGATCCGTCTGACCCTGCCGCGGCAGGGGTCGGGTGAGCCGCACCGCCACCCGGTGGAACGTGGCGCGAGTGCGCTCGGTGAAGGCCGCCTCAGGATCGAGGCTCACGATCCCTCGGTCCACGCGATCGTCGGCCCCGAGCGCGAGCACCGACAGCTGCTGCCCATCGGTCAGCTGCACCTGACCTCGCAGCTGGTAGTCCCAGTAGTCTGGGAGCGGCACGAGCGGGCTCGCACCTCCCGGAGCAGCCACCTCGAACAGACGCTTCAGCACGCTGCGGCGCGCACCCACCGCCAACCATCCCGCGGGGCCCTCGGCGTCTGCGTCCTCGGGCCGCGCCCCGAAGCGGTAGTGCCCGCCGGTGCCGACGTCGATGGGATCGACGTGGCCCCACAGCCCCACCCGTGCGTCCTCTGGCTCGGCGGTGCGGATCCGCACCACGCCACCGAGGCCCCGCCCGTAGCGCGCCGAGGCCCCCCCGGGCACCAGCCCCACGGACCGCACCGCCTGGCTCGGCAGGATCGAGCGGCTGCCGCCGAGGTGGAACAGCCGGGGCACCGGCACGTCATCCACGTACAGGCGCGTGTCCTCGGCTCGCGTGCCCCACACCACCACCCCGTCGGCTCCCGCCGGTGGGCGGCTGACTCCGCCCAGCGTCTGCACCGCCTTCACTGCATCGCCCTGCACGCCGGGCACGCGAGCAGCCTCCTCTGCCTCCACCTCGGCTGCAGCCGCCTCCTCGCGAGGCGGCGGCCCACGATGCTCCGTCACGACGACCTCGTAGTCCGCTTCCTCCGAGTCTCGCGCGGGGCTCTGCTGTGCGGCGACCGTTCCCACCATGCCGATCAGGCCGAGCACCCAGCCAGGCGTCATGGGACCGTGAATTCGGCGAGGAGCAAGCCCGGCACCTCCCCTTCGGCCCAGTGGATCCGGGAGTCGAAGGGGTATTGGGTGGCGCCCACACGCACCAGGAGCTCACCCTCGAGATGGGCCGTGGCTTCCAGGTTCACGACGGGTTGGCCACAGGGCGCGAAGAGGTGGGCGAAGATCCGGTAGTCCCCCGGCGCAGGATCCGCGGTCAGCCACAGCACGTTCTCGCGATTGCGCAGATCGAGGCGGCACTGTTGGTTGGAGTCGTAGTCGAGGTAGCCCCCCTCCATCCACGCATCGGGTGGCGGAAGCTGCCCAGGCGGCACCTCGTAGCTGTTGATGTTCTTGGCGCCGATCACCACACCTGCCGGATCCATCACGTGCAGGTCCAGATCCACCGGCGCATCCCACCCCAGCGACACCATGAGCCGTGCCGCAGGCACGTCGTCGGCGATCAAGAAGCGCGCCTGGGTGGTCGGTCCCAGGCGGCCCTGCTCGTCCGAGGCGGCGAGACGGACCACCACCTCGTCGGTCTGGATGGCGTGGGAGAACTCCAGCTCTGCTGCGAACTGCAGCTCGTCCGCCACCACGAAGTCGAAGCCTCTGGGAGCGAGCACCCAGTGATCGGCGTCTCCCTCCGCTTGCAGGTGCAGCGCCACACCTCGAGGTGCCAGGCGACCGCCGAGCTGCACCGTGGCCTCTCCGCGAAACACCTCCGGCTGAGGGCGTAGCACCTGCGACACCTCCGGCCCCCCAGCGTCGGCACCGATGGGCCCACGCCGCAGCTGCGCACCGTGCACGCGTACCTGCTGATGCAGGCCAGGCCCCTGCAGCGACGGCGACGGCTCGGCACAGCCCCACCACAGCCACACCCCGATCAAAACGCCACCTCCGCCCGAAACCTGAGCGTGTCGTTGTCGAGGTTCGCGGGCCGGCCAGCGTTGTCGCGCCCCAGCGAGTTCTCCTGCAGCTCCAGCTCCGCCAGCAGACGAGCCCGCGCAGGCCCCGGCAGATCGGCATTGCCCGACACGCCCACCGTCCACGTGCGGAAACGCCTGCGGGTCACCACCGTGATGCCGTCGAACAGCTCCAGCGCATCCACGTTGGGCTCGTATTGCTCGAACCGTCCGCCGATGGTGGCGTGCTTGGTGAGCTGCTGCACCGCGGCCGCCATGAAGCCGACGCTGCGCTGATCACGCCCCAGCAACACCGGATCGGCGGGCGCCACGCCTCGGTCCAGGTTCACCGCGAGCACCACCTCTCCGTAGACGAACAGCTCCCCCAGGTGGGGCAGCTCCGCCCACAGCTGCAGGTCTCCCCCCACCCCCCAGCGCTCGAAGTTCTGCGACGGACGGCCCGCAGATCCGGGGATCGGCAGCAGCTCGGCCTGGATCACGCGACCGTCCTCGTTGAGATCGCGCCACTCGAAGGTGTCCTTGCTGGGAGGGGTGCCGGGTGAGAAGCCCGTGCCCCGGATCACCGACGAGCCCAGGGCCGCCCGCACCGAGCCCACCACGTCTCCCGACACCCGAACCCGACCCGACACGTCCTTGGCCCCGTTCGGATCGGCATACGCGTAGGCCCCAGTCCCCACGGGCTCCCCGTTCTGGACCGCGACGATCCAGTCGACTGCCCAGATGTGACCCGACAGCGCGGCCCCGAGATCGAACCGACCGGGGACCACGCCCGAGGCGAACAGCGTGCGCTCCCCGAAGAAGCGGTCGTCCGCGTTCTGCTCGAAGCTCTCGTAGGTGAAGGGCACCGGAAAGAGGCCAGCACGGGCCTTCAGCAGCGGCGGCTCCCCTGCCTTGCCCGGAAGCATCGCATGCACGTCGAAGGCCACGGGCCGCACCGTGGAGCCGTCACTGAACAGCTCGGTGGTGCTGCGCACCCCCACGTAGCGCCACTCCCGGTTCACGCGGAGGCGCACTCGCCGAACCAGGAAGCGGTCCTCGTTGAGCGGCTCTCCGGTGCCGTCCGACAGCTCGTCCTCGGAGATCTGGCGGCGCAGGTAGTCCACCTGCGCGAATCCGCCGACCTCCACGCCGTCCACCATGCGGGCCAGCGGCGTCTGGGCAGTCGCAGGCAGCGGGAGCCCCGCTACCAGCAGGAGGGTCGTGACCACGGTCAGGGCAAGCCGACGGGTCCCGGATCGCCCGGGTGGGCGGGTGTCTTGTCGATCACCTCGACGTCATCCTCCAAGGGGGCGTTCAGCAAGCCTCCCATCTCGGGATTCGCCCCCACCGGATCGCACTCCCACTGCTCGGTGGGAGTGCCGGTGTCGACGTCGGTGGTGGTGGTGTCGGTGTCCGTCTCGGGTCCGTTGCAGCCAGCGCTGAAGGCGATGACCGCCAGGATCGTCGTGATGCGATTCATGGTGCTCCTCTCCTCAGCGGTCTTCGCAGTAGCCGAAGCGACAGGTGCCGTCGCCGCAGGGGGTGTCGTCGGTGCAAGGGGTGCAGCCGCTGTCCACGCCGTTCTCCTCGAGGAAGAAGCACTCGCAGGGAGCAGGGTGCTCGAAGCTGGTCATCGGTCCACCGTCCACGTCGCGCTTCACCTTCATGGCGCAGGCGGGGATGTTGCCCGTGCCGATGGCGGCCTCGGCGGGGTTGAGGGCGTCGATGCTCTCGGCACCCGTCATCAGGTCCACGAAGCGGGCCGCACGGGCGGCCGCGTCGGCGCCGTTGCCACTGATGGGCGCGCCCGCGCCGTCCGTGCGCAGGATGTAGCGCAGGTTCGTCCAGATCGGGTAGTGCCCGTCCCGCACGTTGCGCTTGTCACGCGAGGTGGAGGTGGAGTCCGGGTACACCGCACCGAAGCAGTTGTTGAACGGCTGGAACGCGAGCACGCGCATGTCGTCGGTGGCCGCCTCCCACTTGCTGCTGTTGAGGATCCCCAGCACCTGCTCGGCGTTGCCCGTGGAGTTCTCGGCGATCACCACGTCGCGCACGTCGCTCGAGCCCTGGTGGCCTCGCAGCTCGCTGTTCCACATGGTGCCGCTGATCCCGATGTTGGCGCCGATGGTGAGCTGGGTGGACGACCCCGTGTTCCGCACCATCACGAAGTTGGGATCCGTCCACGGGGCCACCTCGAAGCCAGCCTCGCCGCCGAACTTCATGAGGTAGTAGGCCTCGGTGGCCGTGATGGCCGTCTGCGTGGAGTTGCGCGGGACCACGAAGCCCAGCGTCTCCACGTGGCTCGGGAACTCCACCAGCTCCGCGGGTGGCGTCTGTCCACCGAGGCAGGTCACCCCGCCCACGTCCATGGCCGACAGATCCGATGTGATCTTGCTCCCCACCGGCATGTCGCACACCTGCTGGGTGCCGTCCGCGTCGTAGTACTCCGCCGTGCCTGTGAGGGGCTTCTGGTCTTTGTGGATGTCGTACGTGATGCACGATGACAAAGGAAAGTGAATGACCGTCATCTGGTCTTTGCCCACCGCCTTGGCGTCGGCGAGCACCGGCGCCACATCGGCCAGGTAGGACTCCAGCAGCGTCGTGGCAGGAAAGTACAGGGGGTTGGGAAGCGTGGTGCAGTCCACGTTTCCACCCGCATGAGCGGACATCGCGCTCAACAGGCCCAGAACGACCATCGGTGCCCTCCTCACCCCAGGGAATCCGAGGCGCGACGACGACTAAGGTCGTTTCTCGGCACTCGCCAATGCGTCAGTCGGTCGGTCCCCGCAGCGCCTCGAGGGCAGCTGGCGCCGCCGTGGCCGCTGTCGGCGACTCCTTCAGTCGCTCCTCGAGGGCATCCAGGCGGACCAGCAAGGCATCTGCCTCGATGCGCCCGCGATGAAAGGACCGCTCGAGGTCATCGAGCTCACCGACGAAGGCCAAGCGCTCGTCCGTCCCGAGGGATCGACGCCCGAGGACGGCCCGCACGTGCGCGATGGCCGCAGCCACCCGCCCCTGGCGCACCGCCGAGGCCGCATCCAGACGAGGCCTCGCCACACTCCACGCGGCCAACGCCACCAGCAGGCCACCGGGCAGAACGGCGACGGGCGGTGCCACGGCCATCGTGACGGAGGTGGCCAGCAGCAGGAAGCCCGCCGCAAGCGCCGTCTCCGTGCCCGATGGCACCACGCGTGGCGGAATCGGAACCGAGACCGGAGGAAGCGCTCGGGTCAGCTCGGGGCGCATGCCTCCCCCGCGCCACCACAGCCCCAGCGCCACCGCAGGCAGCACGCCGAGCACCGGGAGCAGGAACGCACCGACCATCCCGATGAACGCGACCCACAGCAGATCCGACAAGCCCAGACCCTGTCGATCCGCGCGCACCGTCCACCCCTCGCCCGTCAAGCGATCCACCAGACGACGCGCCGCCCGCCGCGACAGATCCGCCCGCACCACCGCGGGCCCTCCGGTGCGAGGATCGGTGCCGTGCACCACCCAGGCGCGCCCAGGTCGCACGGTGTACAGCTCGAACCTGCGAGCCACCACGGGCCGCGCCGGATTGCGCGCCAGCCGAGCCAAGACCGCGCGCACCACCGACGCGTCCGGGGGGCGGTCCGTGGGATCGGGCTGCAGTAGGTGTCGGATCAGCCGCACGAGACCCCGAGGCCCCTGCAGCACCGGCGGCCCCTGTCGCTGACGCCCCATCACCGCCCAGGGGCTAGGTCCCGAGAAGGGCTCGCCACCCGTGAGCGCCCGGTAGAGGACCACGCCCAGACCGTAGAGATCGGCGGGGACCCCCGGGGGCCCACCATCCAGCACCTCGGGGGCAGACAAGCCGGGTCGAAGCCAGCCACCGTCCGTCGCAGCGACCGGCTGCGCGCGAGACCGCCCCACCGCCGCGTGGAACTCGGCCACACCGAAGTCGAACAGGCGCGCACCGTCGGTGCCGAGCAGCACGTTCCCGGGCCGCACGTCACCGTGCACGATTCCGTCGGCGTGAGCGAGGTGCAGGGCATCCGCGAGCTCTGCGCCCAGGGCGATGACCGCGGCGGGGTCCATCGGGGCGTCCACCGCTCTCAGGGCGGGTCCGTCGATGCGCTCCGTGACGAGCATCCAGCGCCCGTCACCATCGGACCAGAGCCCCACCACCTCCACCACGTTCGCGTGCTCGAGTCGCCCCACCAGCCGGGCCTCGTCCTGTAGACGCGACAGCGCAGCGTCGTCTCCGACGAGCTCCGCGTGGAGCACCTTGACGGCGACGTCACGCCCCGTGTGGCGGTCTCGCGCAGGCCACACCACCCCGCTGGCGCCCGCCCCCAGGGGCAACCCCACGACCTCGAACCGGTCCGCGAGTACGTCGCCTGGTGCGAGCTGCGCCATCCACCTCGACTCTAACGTGTGCGCACCTCGACAGGACGCAGACGAGCCTACTCCTCGTTGTCGAAGCGCACCAAGGTGGTGCCCGGACGCGTCCACCCGATCTCCTCGGCGACCCAACGCTCCAGCACCGCATCTTCTTCCTCGGCCAGCTTCAGCTCGCGCAGCAGGCGGGCATTCTGGCGCTCGATGGCGGCCAGCTCCGACTGTGACGCCTCGAGCTGTCGCTCGAGGCGCGCACGCTCCACGGTGCCGCTGTCGCTCCAGATGGCCAAGCCAGCGGGGATCAGGATGAGTGCCGCGGGAACGACGGTGAGGAGGATGCGCTGAACAGAGAGGGAAGACAAGGTGGGAATCCGAGGCGGGCGAGGATCATAACAGCTCGACGGCCCCCTACGGGTCTGGCTCCTCGTCGCCTCCTCCCCCTCCGGCATCCGTGGCGATGGCCAAGCGAGTGAGCCCCTGAGCGCGAGCCTGATCCATCACCGAGACCACGCGCCCGTGGGACACCCCGGTGTCGGCCTTGATCACCACCAGCGTGTTCGGATCGTTCCGACCCCGGCGGCGGAAGACCTCCAGCAGCTGCTCTGCCGTGACCGGGCTCTCGTCGACGTAGACCGCCCCCTCCAGGGTCATCCAGATGTTGATGTCCTTGTCGTCCGACAGCACCGTCTGCGCACTCGAGCGCGGCAGATCCACCTGGATCCCCGGCGACTGCACGAAGGTGGTGGACACCATGAAGAACAGCACCAGCTGGAACACGATGTCGATCATCGGCGTGACGTCGATCAACGGATCGGGTCTGCGGCTGGCCACGAACCTCACTTGGCGGCCTCACCCACAGAGGAGTCCTCGGCCATCAGGTTCACGATACCCAATGCCACCTCCTCCAGATCCAGCACCAAGGAGTCGACCCGCGACAGCACGTACCGGTTGGCCACCAAGGTGGGGATCCCCACGAACAGGCCGCCGAAGGTGGTGATGAGGGCCTGGCTGATCCCGCCCGCCAGCGCGCCGACCTCGACCCCCTGCTGCTCGATCACCTGGAACGTGACGATCATGCCCCACACGGTGCCCAGCAGCCCCAGCAGCGGAGAGATGGACGCGATGGTGCCGAGCACGGCGGTGTAGCGCTCCAGCTCCGCGGCCTCGCGGCGACCCACCTCTTCCACCCGCTCCTTGATGAGGGAGCGCGGCTCGGAGCGTGCCTCGATGGCCACCTCCAGGATGCGCGCGATGGCCACGTCGCGCTTGCGACACAGCGTGAGCGCGTCGTTCCATCGCTCCTGGCGGACCAGATCCACCAGCTCCACCCCGAAGGCAGGCGGGACCACCCGCGCACGCCTCAGCGACCACAGGCGCTCGAAGAAGGTCGCTAGCGCCACGATGGAGCACGCGAGGATCGGAATCATGATGGCTCCGCCCGCCACCAACGTGTCGATCATCGCAACCTCCTGCGCCACGGGCAGACCATGGCCTGAGTGGTGGTAACCCGCAGGCTCCTCATCGTTGCGTCCAGCTCCGCCGCGCGTGTGTGTCTCAAAATCTCGGACGTTGTCCCAGCCTGTGACGGACATGTCCAGAAGTTGGAACGCCCGCTGGTTCGCATCGCCGATGACCTAGGTTCGACCGACGCCCGAAACCCGGCACACCTCTTGCATGGTGTTCCGCGACGACGTGGAGCGAGCATGGCGCGTACGGCTGCGGCGAAGACGGAGCGGAATGACGAGAGCGGAGCTCTCCTGAACAAGTACCTCCGCGCGATGGGGGCCATTCCCCTGCTCACCGCCAAGGACGAGGTCGAGGTGGCCCGGCGGATCGACGACGGCGGACCCGATGCCGAGCTCGCGAAGGCCGCGCTGATCAAGGCCAACCTCCGCCTCGTGGTCTCCATCGCCAAGCAGTACATCTACCGCGGCCTGCCCCTGCCGGACCTGATCCAGGAGGGCAACCTCGGCTTGATGAAGGCGGTGGAGAAGTTCGATCACACCCGAGGCTTCAAGTTCTCCACGTACGCCTCCTGGTGGATCCGACAGTCCATCATTCGCGCCATCGAGTCGCAGATCCGCACCATCCGAGTGCCCATCTACAAGCTCGAGATCGTCAACCGCGTGCACCAGACCCAGAAGATGCTGTTCCAGAGGCTGGGACGCGATCCGAAGACCCACGAGATCGCGAAGGAGCTCGGGATCGAGGTCGAGGAGGTCGAAGAGCTCATCAAGATCACGCGGGAGCCCATGAGCCTGGATGCGGCCGTCTCCGACGAGTCCGAGAGCACCGTGATCGACTTCATCGAGAACCCCGACGCCGAGGTGCCGTCGGAGCGCATGGACGACGCCGACCTCAAGGACCAGATCGACGACGTGCTGGCCAGCCTGGCGCCGCGCGAGGAGAAGGTGATCCGCATGCGCTTCGGCATCGGCGAGCCCACGAACTACTCGCTCGAGGAGATCGGCGTCCGCTTCGCGCTGACCCGCGAGCGGATCCGTCAGATCGAGATCAAGGCCTTGCGCAAGCTTCGCCACGCCAAGCGTCGCAAGCAGCTGGATGCGTTCAGCTTCGCGTGATGGTTGGCGGTCAGCCGTTAGCGGTCAGCCGTTAGCGGTCAGCCGTTAGCGGTCAGCCCCACTACGCCTCGTCCGGCCACGCGTCGCAGGTACAGATCAAGTTGCGATCACCGTAGGCGTTGTCGATCCGACCCACCGTCGGCCAGTACTTGTGGGCGCGAGTGCTGGAGCTCGGGAACGCCGCCACGGAGCGCGAGTAGCTGCGCTCCCACGTGTCGCGGGTGACGTCCTCGGCAGTGTGAGGCGCGTGGCGCAAGGGGCTGTCGTCGATGGCCAGGCCGTCCTGGACGGACCGGATCTCCTCGCGGATGGCGATCATGGCTTCGCAGAAGCGGTCCAGCTCCCGCTTGCCCTCGCTCTCCGTGGGCTCCACCATCAAGGTGCCCACCACCGGAAACGACATCGTCGGGGCGTGGAAGCCATAGTCCATCAGGCGCTTGGCCACGTCGTCCACCTGAACGCCGGCAGCCTTGAAGGGGCGCAGATCCAGGATGCACTCGTGGGCCACTCGGCCCTCGGCCCCCCGGTAGAGCACCTCGTAGTGACCCTCGAGCCGCTTCGCGACGTAGTTGGCGTTCAGGATCGCGAGCTCGCTCGCCTGCTTGAGCCCCTCGGCCCCCAACATGCGAATGTAGGCCCACGAGATGGGCAGGATGGAGGGAGAGCCCCAGGGGGCCGAAGACACCGCGCCCAAGGCCCCGTCCGCGCCATCGTGGGGCGGAACCACCGGATGGGACGGGAGGAACGGCGCCAGGTGCGAGCGAACCCCGATGGGTCCCATGCCCGGTCCCCCACCACCGTGGGGGATGCAGAACGTCTTGTGCAGGTTCAGGTGGCACACATCCGCACCGAACCGACCCGGCTGACACAACCCCACCATGGCGTTCATGTTGGCGCCGTCCATGTAGACCTGGCCACCGCGCTCGTGCACGATGCCGCAGATGGCCTCGATGGTGGGCTCGAACACCCCGTGGGTGGAGGGGTAGGTCACCATCAGCGCGCCGAGATGCTCGGCGTGCTCGTCGGCCTTGGCCTGCAGGTCCTGAAGGTCGACGTTGCCGTCGTCATCGCAGGCCACGGGCACCACTCGCATACCCGCCATCACCGCGCTCGCGGGGTTGGTGCCGTGGGCCGACGTGGGAATGAGGCACACGTTGCGGTGCGCCTCGCCCCGCGACGCGTGCCAAGCCCGGATCACGAGCAAGCCGGTGTACTCCCCCTGAGAGCCGGCGTTCGGCTGCAGCGAGATGGCATCGAAGCCCGTGATGGTGGCCAGCCAGTCCTCGAGCTGCCCGAACAGCGCAGCATAGCCCTGGGCCTGCTCACGCGGGGCGAAGGGATGCAGCGCGTTGAAGCCCGGCCACGTCACCGGCACCATCTCGGTGGTGGCGTTGAGCTTCATGGTGCACGATCCCAGCGGGATCATCGAGGTGTCCAGCGCGATGTCGCGCACCTGCAGCCGATGCAGGTACCGCAGCATCTCCGTCTCGCTGCGGTGGCGGTGGAACACGGGCTCCGCCAGGAACTCGGACTCCCGTGCAAAGCCTGCAGGAGCCTCGGCGCTGACCTGCCCCAGCAGGGCCGTCGCCTCTTCGCCAGAGCCGAAGACCGAGAGCAGATCCGCCAGATCCGACTCCGTCACCGTCTCGTCCAACGCGACGACCACGTCGTGGTCACCGAGCACGCGGAGGTTGATGCCGCGCTCGTCGGCGCGCTGGAGCACCGCGTCACGGCCGGACGCGACTCGGATCCGGACCGAGTCGAAGAAAGACTTCGACACCACCGCGTGGCCAGCACGCTCGGCCCCCAGTGCCAGCGCCGCGGCAAAGGCGTGGGCACGGCGAGCGATGCGCACGAGCCCCTCGGGGCCGTGCCACACGGCATAGAGCCCCGCCACCACCGCCAGCAGCACCTGGGCCGTGCAGATGTTGCTCGTGGCCTTCTGTCGCCGGATGTGCTGCTCGCGCGTCTGCAGCGCCATGCGCAGCGCAGGGTTGCCGTGCACATCCTTGCTGACACCGATGATTCGGCCTGGCATCTGCCGCTGGAAGTCGGAGCGTGTGGCCATGAACGCAGCGTGGGGGCCGCCGTACCCCAAGGGCACGCCGAACCGCTGGGCGTTGCCCACGGCGATGTCGACGCCGATCTCCCCCACCGGGCGGAGCATGGTCTGCGCGAGCAGATCCGTGCAGGCCGTCACGATTGCTCCGGCAGCATGGGCGCGCTGAACCACCGGCTCCAGATCCAGCAGGGTGCCGTCGGTGCACGGGTACGACAGCAGCGCTCCGAAGACCTTGTCGGTGTCGAAGTCGTGATCCTCGGCACGGCCCACCACCACCCGCAAGCCCAGCGGCTCCGCGCGTGTCTGCACGACCGCCAGCACTTGCGGGTGCACCCGCTCGTCGACGAAGTAGGCCTCCCCCTTGTTGCGATGCTGCCGCCACGACATCGTCATCGCCTCGGCAGCGGCCGTGGCCTCGTCGAGCATGCTGGCGTTCGCGATGTCCAGTCCGCACAGCTCCTGCACCACGGTCTGGAAGATCAGCAACGCCTCGAGCCGCCCCTGGCTGATCTCGGCCTGATAGGGCGTGTAGGCGGTGTACCAGCCAGGATTCTCCACCACGTTCCGCAGGATCACACCCGGCGTGAGGGTGCCGTGGTAGCCCATACCCAGGTAGCTACGCCGCACGTCGTTGGCGCCCGCGTGCTCGGCGAGCTCGGCGAGCGCTTCCACCTCCGTCGCCGCCTCGGGAAGCGAGGCGAAGGCTCCCTCGGACGCACGAATGCCCTCGGGCACCGTCTGTTTCACCAGGGCCTCTAGGCTGGGGGCACCGAGGACCTCCAGCATGGCAGCCACGTCCTCGGTGGACGGACCCATGTGGCGATGAGCGAAGCGGTCGGGTGGAATCGACATGGTGGGTCCTCCCTACGACACCTTGGCGGCGTATCCCTGCGCGTCCAGCAACCCCTCGGGCTCTCCGTCGGCAGCGATGCGGTAGATCCAGGAACCGTACGGATCGCTGTTGATGGACTCTGGGCTGGTGTCGAGATCCGTGTTCACCGCCACCACCGTGCCGGCGACGGGCGCGTAGATCTCCGCCACGGCCTTCACGGACTCCACCTCGCAGACCTCCTGGCCCGCGGAGACCTGTGCGCCCACCTCGGGAAGCTCCACGTGGACCAGCTCACCCAGCTGATCCTGGGCGTAGTCCGTAATGCCCACCACGAGGTGCTCACCGTCGGTCCGGATCCACTCGTCGTGCTCGGTGTACTTCAGATCGGCAGGGATGTTCACGAGACCTCCAGGAACGAGCCCTCGACCACCACGCCGGTGGCCTCGCGGCCGCGTACGTCCACCGTCAGGCGGGTGCCGACGGCGCTGTGGGCCCTCGCCACGTAGGCCAGAGCCACGGGTCGACCCACGGAGGGTCCGAGGGTGCCGGAGGTGACGCGTCCCACCGGTTGGCCGTCCACCAGCACCGCCATGCCGTCACGGGCGATGCGCTTGCCCTCCATCACCAGCCCTACGAGGACCTCCGGATCCGTCTCGCGACGCGCGGCGATGGCCGTCGCTCCCACGAATCCCCCGGGCTTGCGCAGCTTGACGATCCAGCCCAGCCCCGCTGCCAGCGGCGACGTCTCGTCCGACAGCTCGTGTCCGTACAGGCAGTTGCGCACCTCGAGGCGCAGGGTGTCCCTCGCGCCGAGACCCACGGGAACGATGCCCTCGGGCTCCCCCGCTGCGAGGATGGCGTCCCAGGCGGGGCCGGCACCCTCAGCCGGGAGAAACACCTCGAAGCCGTCCTCGCCGGTGTAGCCCGTGCGTGCCACGAGGCAGCCATCGATGCCGGCGAAGGCGGCCTGGCGGAACGTGTGCCGCTTGACCGAGGCTGCGTCGAAGTCCACCAGGCGATCCACCACGTCTACGGCCTTGGGCCCCTGGATGGCGAGCTGCGCCCAGTCGTCGCCCTCGTCCACCAGCTCGGCACCGTGAGGGTTGTTCGCCTGCATCCAGGCAAAATCCTTGTCACGGTTGGCCGCGTTCACGCACACGAGGAAGTCGTCGGCGGCCACTCGATAGACGAAGACGTCGTCCACCACTCCGCCTTGCTCGTTGCACATGGCGTTGTACTGTGCCGAGCCGACGGCGATGCGACGGATGGCGTTCGACAGCAGCCACATCAAGGCGTCCTCGGCCTTGGGGCCTCGCACCCGGACCTCTCCCATGTGGGAGACGTCGAACAGGCCCACGGAAGCCCGCGTCTGCAGGTGCTCCTCGCGGAGCCCCTGGTAGGTCACGGGCATCTCGAAGCCCGCGAAGGGGACGATGCGAGCCCCGGCGCGGACGTGATGATCGAAAAAGGGCGTGCGGCGAAGCTCCACAGCGTCTCCCGCGTGCGAGGCGGCCTCATGACCCGCGGCGCCTACGGTGTCAATCACCCCTGGTGGTGGACGGCGGCCTTGTAGGTGTTCTCCATCAGCATGGCGATGGTCATGGGGCCGACACCGCCTGGAACGGGCGTGATGGCAGCAGCGCGCTGTGCCGCAGCGTCGTACTCCACGTCACCGATGAGGGAGCCGTCCTCCATTCGATTGACGCCCACGTCGATCACCACCGCACCGGGCTTGATCCACTCGCCCTTGACGTGATTCGAGCGACCGATGGCCGCCACCACCACGTCGCTGCGCTTCACGATCTCCGGTAGGTCGCGGGTCCGACTGTGGCACTGGGTGACCGTCGCGTTCCGCTGCTCCAGCAGGTGGGCCACCGGCCTCCCGACGAGGTTGGAGCGCCCGATGACGCAGGCATCCAGTCCCTCGAGGGCGATCCCCGACGACTCGAGCAGGCGCATCACCCCGAAGGGCGTGCACGACACCAGGTGGGGCCGTCCCTGGGAGAGCAGGCCTGCATTCACGCTGGTCAGTCCGTCCACATCCTTGTCCGGGAGCACGCGCTCCGTCGCCACGCGCCCGTCGAGGCCACCGGGAAGGGGGAGCTGCACGAGGATCCCGTCCACCGAATCGTCCTGGTTGAGACGATCGACGGTCGACAGGATCGTGTCGAGCGACGTGTCCGCGGGCAGGTCGATCTGCTGGTGATGGAACCCCAGACGCTCGGCCACGCGCCCCTTCATGCGAACGTAGACCTGCGACGCCGGATCCTCCCCCGCCAAGATCACCGCCAGACCGGGCGGCCGCGCGAGCTCGGCGGCGCGCTGCTTGAGGGCCTTGTTCAGCTGCCGCGCCAGTGCGCGACCGTCCAGTACCTGCGCCGTCATTTTGCCGCCGAGGAGCTGCTGGTGGACGAGCCGCCCGACCCCGAGCTGCCGGAGTCGGAACTCGACGACGACGACGACGAGTCGGAACTCGACGAGGACGAATCGGACGACGACGCACTGGAGCTCGACGACGAATCGGACGACGACGAATCGGACGACGAGGAGCTGGAGCCCGACGACTTCAGGCCGTAGTGGTCCTTGTACCAGCCGCCACCCTTGAGGATGAAGCCCGACTGGCTGATGAGCTTGCGCACCTCTGCGCTGCACTCGGGGCACGGCGGAGCATCCGCCCCGATGCGGACGAGCCGCTCGAAGCGGTGACCGCACTCACTGCACTGATACTCGTAGATGGGCATGTCCCCTCCAGGACATAGGGTCGTTCGATATAGGGACCGAGACAGCCCCTGGCAAGACACAGGCGCGATCCGCCCTGGAGGACCCATCGAGCCGGCCATCTGGCTCATCGCCCCGCCCGTGCTGCTGCTGATGTGGACCCACACGGTGGCGTTGGTGGGCTGGGCGGTGCAGACGGCGGAGTCGGGGTCGGTGAGGCTGGAGGCCAAGGTGCTGGCGGCGGTGGTGCGGGAGGCGTGCGCACGTGCGTTGCTGCGGCTCATGACCCCGCTGGGCTGGAGTCAGCCCGCGCCACGCCCGGCTCACCCGCGAGGGGTCTCGGAGCGCCGGGCTGCCCCCGTCCTGCTGGTGCCCGGACGCACCTGGTCTCGCGCGAGCCTGCTGTTCCTGCGCCAATTCCTGGTCCAACGTGGATGGCGCTGGGTGTGGCCGGTGAACCGCGGCCGAGGCGCCAACGGAGGCCTCGCCCAGGAGGCGGAGCTGCTCGCCCGACGGATCCGAGAGCTCCGCTCGGTGTCGGGAGCCCAACAGATCGACATCGTGGGCTTCTCGGTGGGAGGCCTCGTGGCTGCCTGGGTGCTTCGCCACCATCCCGAGGCGCGCGCGTCGGTGCGCCGTCTGGTCACGGTGGGTACCCCCTGGCGCGGCACCAAGCTGGCGGTGTTCTCTCCCGGCGCTGCGGCGCGCGAGATCCGCTTCAACTCTCACCTCCTCGATGACCTGTGGCCGCTGCCCGTGCCCGTCTTCAGCATCTGGAGCGCCACCGATCTCGTGGTGGTGCCAGGTCGGTCGGCGGCTCCTCCCAGCGACCAGGGCACCGACGTGTGCATCGAGGCCGCAGGCCACGTGGAGCTGCTCGTGAGCGCACGCGCCTTCCGTGCCGTCCAGGCGGCGCTGGAGCACCCCCTGACGGAAGCCTCGATGCGTCGCCGGGAGATCCCCCGCGACACGTCGCCCACCCTGATCCCTCCTCGGGGCGTGCCTGCCGTGAGCTCGGTGGCACGCGATCCGGAGCCGGAGGATCCAATCCCATGAGACTGCTCGATCATCGACTCGTTGTGGTCCTGGGCAAGGGCGGCGTCGGGCGCACCACGATCTCGGCCGCCTTGGGAGTCGCAGCCGCCGAGCAAGGCCGCTCGGCCTGCGTCGCCGAGCTGGGCGACAACACGGCGCTGGCGCCGCTGTTCGGGTTGTCGGGCCGCAGCTTCGACTTCCGGCCTGGCCACCCCGGCGTGGACATCTGGTCGCTGACCGTCCCCGAGTGCCTCGAGGAGTTCGGCGCACGCAAGCTCCGACTGCCGGGCTTCGCGCGGCGGGTGGTTCGCAATCGATTCGTCGCCACCTTCGTGGACGCGGTGCCGGGCCTGCACGATCTGTTGTTGCTCGGCAAGATCGAGAACCTGATTAGCGAGCCGGTGAGAGGTGATCCGGTCTACGACTGCATGGTGCTGGACGCCCCCGCCACCGGCCACGGACTCACGCTGCTTCAGGCCGCCGCCACCATGACCGAGATCAGTCGAGCCGGCCCCTTCCACGATCTGGCCAAGGCCATCGAGGTGTTCCTCGAGGACCAGACCCGCACGGCGCTCGTGTTGGTGACGCTGCCCGAGGAGCTGCCGGTGTCGGAGACATTGGAGCTGGCGGACCAGCTGATCGGCAGTGGGTTGCCGCCACACACGGTGGTGGTGAACCAAGTGCGGCCGGCACTGCTGCCCGATGGCCCTTCCCCCGAGGAGGTGACCGCCTTGCTCGCCAGCGTGCCCGGCTCCGAGCGCCTGGCCGAGCTCGCCACCGCCGAGGCGAACCGCCAGCAGCGCCAACAGGCCGCCATCGAGCGCCTGCGGCGGGGGGTCGCCGATCGTGGGATGGCCCCTCCGGTCCTCGCTCCCGTCGCCGGCCCTCCCCTGGCCTCCACCGTGGGCCACGCGCTGTCGGCGGTGCTCTGATGGCCCGCGTGCTCGTCTGCTGCGGCGTGGGGGGAACCGGCAAGACGACCACATCGGCGGCGCTGGGGGTGGCCCAGGCCCGCGCCGGACACCGGGTGGTGGTCCTCACCATCGATCCCGCTCGCCGCCTGGCAGACGCGCTGGGGCTGGATCGACTGGACAACGAGCCGCGCCCGGTGGCACTGCCGGAGGCAGCCACCGGCTCGCTGTCCGCCATGATGCTCGATCGCAAGGGCACCTGGGACGCCGTGATCCGCAGCCGCGCCAGCGCAGACACCGCACAGCGCCTGCTGGCCAATCCCTACTACCGTGCACTGTCCACGCGTCTGTCGGGCTCCCACGAGTTCATGGCGGTGGAGAAGCTGCACGACCTGGTGCACAGCGGAGCGTTCGACGTGGTGGTGCTCGACACTCCGCCCACCCAGCACGTGGTGGACTTCTTCCGAGCCCCCCAGCGCGTGCGAGGACTTCTGGATCGCTCGCTGCTGGCGAGCCTGCTGGATCCAGCCCGCGTGCGAGGTGCTGCAGCGCGCGGAGCATTCGCCGTGATCCGCCGCCTGGCGGGTCGCGGGGTCATGGATGACCTGCGCAGCTTCTTCGAGCTGTTCGCGGAGCTGTCTGCCGGCTTTCGCGAGCGGAGCGCCGCCATCGAGGCCCTCCTGAGCTCTCCCGAGACCGCCTACTTGCTGGTGGCCCACGCCGACGCCCCCGAGCGCAACGATCTGCTCGGCTTCCTCGACGAGCTACGGCAGCGCGGCATGACGTTCGCCGGCTTCCTGGTGAACCGGGTGCAGCTGCAGCCGGCGGGAGACTGGCCCGATCCGGCGGCGCTGCTCGCCGCGTCCAGCGACCCCGCGTGGCCCGCCATGGTGCAGGCATTGCTCGCGCTGCCCGAGCAAGCGAACGAGCGCGCACGCCGCCACCAGCAGCGCATTCGAGCGCTGGTGGATCAAGCCGGAGGCGCCCCCGCCTGGCTCGTTCCCGAGGTGGCGGAGGGGGCGCGCTCCCTGGACGCCCTGTGGGCGCTGTCGGAGCACCTCCCCCCGACGGAGGCGGCCATCCGCTGAGCGCGGCCGCAGGCTACGCTCCGAGGACCTCGGCCATCTTCTTGCCCATGGTGGCTGGCGACCGCACGATGTGCACGCCGGCGTCCTGGAGCGCGGCGAACTTGGACTCCGCCGTGCCCTGCCCACCACTGATGATGGCACCCGCATGGCCCATGCGCCGTCCCGGAGGAGCCGTCGCTCCCGCGATGAAGCTGACCACGGGCTTCGTCATGTTCGCCTTGATCCAGGCGGCCGCCTCTTCCTCGGCCGAGCCTCCGATCTCACCGATCATGATCACCGCTTCCGTCTGCGGATCGGCATTGAACAGCGTGAGCACATCGATGAAGTTCGTGCCGATGATCGGGTCTCCGCCGATGCCCACGCACGTGCTCTGCCCCAGGCCCACGGCCGAGAGCTGGCCCACCGCCTCGTAGGTCAGCGTGCCCGAGCGCGACAGCACGCCCACGTTGCCAGGCGTGTGGATGTGGCCCGGCATGATGCCCATCTTGCACTGACCCGGCGTGATCACCCCCGGACAGTTCGGACCCACCAGCCGCGTGGTGGTGCCCCCCGACTCGAGCACGGCGGCCACCGCCACCATGTCGCGCACCGGGATCCCCTCCGTGATGCAGATGGCCAGATCGATGCCGGAGTCGATGGACTCCAGGATGCCATCGGCTGCGAAGGGAGGCGGCACGAAGATCATCGAGGCGTTCGCCCCAGTCTTCTCCACCGCCTCCGCCACCGTGTTGAAGATCGGCACGGACCCCTCGAAGGTCATGCCTCCCTTGCCGGGCACTACACCCGCCACCACGTTGGTGCCGTAGGCCATGCACTGCTGAGTGTGGAACGAGCCTGCGCTTCCCGTGATGCCCTGCACCACCACGCGCGTGTCACTGTTGACCAGAATGGACATCGGTCACGCTCCCTTGACGGCGTTGACGATGGCGTCGGCCGCCTCGTCGAGATCGGAGGCCGGAGTGATGGCCAGGGTGGAGTTGGCCAGGATCTGCTTGCCCAGATCGGCGTTGGTGCCCGACAGACGCACCACGAGGGGCACCTGCAGGCCCACTTCCTTGACGGCTGCGATCACGCCTTCTGCGATCACGTCGCAGCGCATGATGCCACCGAAGATGTTGACCAGGATGCCGCGCACCTTGGGATCCGCCGTGATGATCCGGAACGCCGCCGCCACCTGATCCTGCTTGGCCCCGCCCCCCACGTCCAGGAAGTTGGCCGGCTCGGCGCCCTTGAACTTGATGATGTCCATGGTGGACATCGCGAGCCCCGCGCCGTTCACCATGCAGCCGATGTCCCCG
Organism: Myxococcales bacterium; assembly: GCA_019634415.1. Lineage (GTDB taxonomy): Bacteria > Myxococcota_A > UBA796 > UBA796 > DRPG01. The sequence goes on along the minus strand of JAHQVJ010000246.1, from coordinate 25,423 downwards.
TCCAGGTTGACGTAGGACAGGTCCCACTTGGCGGCCTCGGACTCCTGCTCGTCCTCCTCGTTGGGATCGCGCATCTCCTCGACGTCCTTGTGCCGGTACAGCGCGTTGTCGTCGAAGCTCATCTTGGCGTCCAGCGCCAGCACGCGGCCGTCGCCCGTGACCACCATCGGGTTGATCTCGAGCATGGCGCAGTCCATGTCCCAGTAGGCCTTGTAGATGGCCTGGAAGAACTTGGCGGCGTTCTTCATGGCGGTGCCCGTCAGGCCGATGCCGAAGGCGAGCTTGCGCGCCTGGTAGCCCTGCAGTCCGGCTGCGGGATGGACCCAGACCTTCTTGATGGCGTCGGGATCGGACTCGGCCACGTCCTCGATGTTCATGCCGCCGGCCGACGAGGCCATCAGCAGGACCCGGCTGTTGCTGCGGTCGAGCATGACCGACAGGTACAGCTCCTGGGCAATGTCGCAGCCCTGCTCCACGAACAAGGTCTTCACGAGCTTGCCGTCGATGCCCGTCTGCTTCGTGACGAGCGTGTGCCCCAGCATGCTGGCTGCGTGCTGCCGCACTTCCTCGACCGAGCGAGCCAAGCGCACGCCTCCCGATCCGGCGGCGTCCTCGCCCCGGGCTGCCTTGTCGACCTCCTCGTCGGAGACCTGCTCCTTGAAGCGGCCCTTCCCGCGACCGCCGGCATGGATCTGGGACTTGACGACCCAGAGGCTGCCGCCCATTCGCTGCGCGGCGGTCACCGCTTCGTCGGGGGTGGTCGCCGCCTCCCCATCGAGCAGAGGAACACCGTAGCGGCGGAGAATCGACTTCGCCTGGTACTCGTGGATTTTCATCTCAGCTCCTGAACGTTGAACCAATGCGCTGGGCTGGCTGGTCCTCGGCGACGTACTTGGGCCGATAGATGGGAACGCCGCGCCCTCCCCGGAATCGGACCCGCTCGTCCACGATCTGAGCCGCAATCCCGGTGATCCGAGCGAGGCCGAACAGCAGCGTGTAGTAGTTGGCGTCGGTCAGCCCGGTGGCGTTGAGCAACGATCCGCTCACCGCGTCGACGTTGGGGTACGGGTTGCTGATCTTGGGGTGCTCCGACAGCACCCGGACCGCCACCTCCCGTAGGGTGCGTGCCGTGGCGAACAGCGGATCGTCGGGGCAGATCCGCTCGCCGAGGGCGTACTCGATGGTGGCTCGGGGATCCTCGTTGCGCAGCACGGCGTGCCCGAAGCCGAAGATCTTGCCCCCCTGTGCCAGCTCCTGCCGCACGAATCGCTCCACCTCGGCCGGATCGGAGGTGCCGATCCGACGGACGAAGTCCAGACAGTCCTGGTTCGCGCGACCGTGCAGCGGGCCGTACAGACCCGCCATCGCGCCAGCGAGGCTGCTGAACAGGTCCGTGTGCGCGCTCGCGATGGCCTTGCCCACGAAGGTGGACAAGTTGCCCCCGCCGTGATCGAGGTGGAGCACGTAGAATGTGCGCAACAGCTGGCTCAGCTTCGCATGGTCGCCACCGGGCACCCCGAGCATGTGCACGAAGTTCTCGATGAGCCCCAAGCTGGGATCGCGGGGAATCGGCTCCCCCCACCCCGATCGGATCCGGTAGATCGCCGCCACCAGCTCGGGAGCCCACGCGATGACGTTCAGCGCGTCCACCTCGTAGTCACCCGACTTCGACGTCATCCCGATCGACACGAGGCCCACCGAGAGCCACTCCATGGGGTGGCCCTGCCGCGGCAGCGCGGCAAGCAGTCCCAGCACCTGCGGATCCAGGGGAGGAACTGCGCGCAGCGACGCTCGAAAGGAGTCGAGCTCCGCGTCCGTGGGAAGACGGCGATGCAACAGCAGATGCACCACGGCCTCGGGGTCGAGCGACGCCAGCTCGGCAATGTCGTAGCCGACGTAGCTCACCCCGTGCTCTGGATCGACGCGCGAGGTGCGGCAGGTGCCCACGGGGACTCCCCTGAGTCCCTTGTTGAGGTCCCCCCTCGTGATCTGGCGGAGAACCTCAGCGTCGTCGCCCATACCTCGTCTCCCTCGATGCCAAGTCCTGGGCTTTAAGCGCCATGCCCCCCCGCGGCAACGGGGGTCGACGTCAGGACAGGAACGACTTGATCGCCTCGACCTTGTCGAGCTTCTCCCAAGGGAACCCGGGGCGACCGAAGTGCCCGTGGGCCGCCGTTCCGCGGTACATCGGGCGGAGCAGATCGAGGTGCTCGATGAGTCCGCGCGGCTTCAGCGGGAACAGCTGCCGAACACACTCGCCGAGGCGCTCGTCGGAGACCTTGCCCGTGCCGTAGGAGTCCACCATCACGGACACGGGATCGGCCACGCCGATGGCGTAGGCCAGCTGCACCAGAGCGCGGTCACAGAAGCCCGACGCCACCAGGTTCTTGGCCACGTAGCGGCCCATGTAGGCCGCCGAGCGGTCCACCTTGGACGGATCCTTGCCCGAGAAGGCACCGCCACCGTGCGAGCCATGGCCGCCGTAGGTGTCCACGATGATCTTGCGGCCCGTGACACCTGCATCTCCCATGGGTCCGCCGATCACGAAGCGCCCCGTGGGGTTGACGTAGAACTTCGTGTCGCCGTCCATCAGCGCTTCGGGCAGCGTCTTGCGGATCACCTCTTCGATGATGCCTTCGCGAATCTGCTCGTTGGTGGCAGACTCGGCGTGCTGCGAGCTCACCACCACCGCGTCCACGCGCGCGGGCTGATTGTCGCGGTACTCGATCGTCACCTGCGTCTTGCCGTCGGGTCGCAGGAACGGCAGCGTTCCGTCCCGCCGTACCGCCGACAGGCGCTCGGTCATGCGGTGCGCGTAGTAGATCGTCGCCGGCATGAGCTCGGACGTCTCCTTGCAGGCGTAGCCGAACATCATGCCCTGGTCACCAGCACCCTGCTCCTTCTCGCTACCCTCGTCCACGCCCATGGCGATGTCGGGGCTCTGCTGCTCCACGGCCACCATCACCGCGCAGGTGGTGCCGTCGAAGCCGATGTCGGAGTGCGTGTACCCGATGTCACGGACGGTATCCCGGACCAGGGAAGCGTAGTCGACCGTGGCCGAGCTGGTGATCTCCCCGAGCAGGAGCACGAACCCCGTCTTCACCGCCGTCTCACAGGCCACCCGCGCCCTCGGATCCTGGGCGAGATGCGCGTCCAGCACGGCATCGGACACCATGTCGCAGACCTTGTCGGGGTGACCCTCCGTCACCGACTCAGAAGTGAAGAGGAAGTTCTGCAGTGCCATGCCGATCTCCGAGTGCCGCACGCCCCCATCGGCGCGGCCGACGGCTCTAACCCCTACTGGCTGTCGGCGGCCACAAACCCGTCGTCGCCATCTTCACCACCCCGACGAGCCCGATCCACGCGGCGCTCTTTGTGGCGTCGCAGGCGCATCTCCATCGTGTGGAACAGCTTGTCGAGGGCCGTACGAAGCTCCTCGTCCTCCTCCGTGACGGTGTGCGTCTCCCCGTGGGCGGTCACCACGAGCTCGAGAATCGCCGCACCGTGCTCCACGTTCACCACCAGCGTGCCCTGCGCCGATGGATCGAGGAATCGTTCGAGCTTGGCGTACAGCGCGTTCGCGCGAGCACGAAGCTCGTCGCGGGGTCGGAGGTTCTTGAAGGTGACTTCGAGGTTCATCGAACCCTCCTGGGTGAGCTGTCCATACTCAGAACATTTGTTTCCGTTTGGACGACGGCAAGATCCCCATGGCCTCGCGGTACTTGGCCACGGTGCGCCGGGCGACCCGGATCCCGTCGTTCTTCAGGGCGTTTGCGATGGCTTGGTCCGACAACGGCTTCTTCGTGTCTTCCTCGCCCACCAGCGTCTTGATGCGACTCTTGATCGCCTCGGCGGCCATGTCGCCCCCCGTCTGTTGCTTGACGGCCGCGGAGAAGAAGAACTTGAGTTCCTTGATCCCGTGGGGGGTGTCCACGTACTTGTTCGTGGTGGCGCGAGACACGGTGGACATGTGAACACCCACGTCGGAGGCCACGTCTTGCAGCACCAGCGGACGCAACCTGCCCTCGCCGTGGTCGAAGAAGTCACGCTGGAACTTGAGGATGCTCTCCATCACGTCGCGGATCGTCTTGCGGCGGCGGTGGATCGCCTTGATGAGGAACTCGGCCCCTCGCAGCTTGTCGAGCAGGTACTCGCGATCGGGCTTCGCGGCTTCCTTCAGGATCTTCTGATAGTACCTACTGATCCGGAGATCGGGCATGCCGTCCTCGTTCAGCAGGACGACCCACTCCCCTTGGCGCTGCACCACGTAGATGTCGGGCGTGATGTAGCGAGGATCTTCACCTGTGAAGCCCCGCCCTGGCAGCGGCTCGAGCACGTGGATCATCTTGTGGTACTCGATGACGTCTTCGAGCTCGAGTCCCAGATCACGGGCGATGGCGGCATAGTTCCGCCGCTCCAGGTTGGCCAAGTGGTCCCGCAGGATCAGCACGAAGTTGTCGTCCGCCTGGAGATCGGGATGCACCCGGGCCTGAATGATCAGGCACTCGGAGAGATTCCTCGCCCCGCATCCCAGCGGATCGAGTCCCTGCACGAGCTCGAGGGCCTCTTCCGCCACCTCTAGATCGACGTCCGCGTCCGTGGCGATGTCTTCGAGGGGCACGGCGAGGTAGCCCTTCTCGTCGAGGTTGTGCGCGATGGACTCAGCGGCCCGCCGCTCGTCCACGCCACATCGAATCATGTGCAGCTGGAACAGCAGGTGGTCGGCCAACGACTCACCGTAGGTCAGGTTGGTCTCGATGGGCGGCAGGTCCTCGTGGATGGTGCCGCCCGTGACTCCGTGCAGCCTCGGCCCCCGGTCCTGCATCTGGTCGAGGAACTTCTCCCAGTCGACCGAGCCTTCCTGGCCATTTCGCTGCTCGACCAGGTCTTCCTTGGTCGTCTTCTCCGCCCGCTGACGAAGCTCGCGCTCCCCGTCCGGCTCGGCTCCAGCGCTGTCGGGCACGATCTCGATGGTGGGATTCTCGAGCATCGCCTCCTGCACGTGCTGCATCATCTCCATGTGGTTCAGCTGAAGGAGCTTGATGGCCTGCTGCAGCCGGGGGGTCATCACCATGTTCTGGGTGATGCGGGTTTCCAGGCTGATTCGGAACTCGGTACCCATGCTTCCCCCGTGAACGCGCACTTGGCGCCGGCCGCGCAGACCACGACCCATTCGCACCGCAGGTGCGACGAAACTGGACAGGTGCGCCGAATCTCCCTTTCGACGCCGTCAAGCGACAGGACCGGTGGTATTGCAGGTTGTCGCCGGATTACCGCGACAAGCTCACCACTGGATCACATTATAAGCCACCCGTTGGCCATGTAAAGGCTGACCACGAAAATCACCTCGCAAGAAGCGTGCCGAACTCCGCTATCCCAACTGCGAGGCGGACTTCCGAGGCGTCATCCCGATCCGGGACGCATGCGCTACGCCTACCTTCCAGCCCGAGATCCTCACGCCTCGGGTGGGTCGCCTGGCAGGGTCACGGGCACGGAGGACGCGCCCGGAGGCATCGGCGTCACGGATCCGGCGCCCGGCGCAACCACCTCCGAGCCGTTGGCTTCCGTGGTCGCCTCGGGGGCCGACGCACGCTGACGTCGGCACTCGGCCACCGCCTTGATGTAGGAGGCGAAGAGGGGGTGCGGCGACAGCGGCCGACTCTGGAACTCGGGGTGGTACTGGCAGCCGAGGAACCACGGATGGTCGTCGAGCTCGGCCACCTCCGCGAGGATCCGGTCGGGGGACCAGCCGCTGATGCGCATTCCGCCGGCCCGGATCTGCTCGTGGTAGGCGGGGTTGACCTCCCAGCGATGCCGATGGCGCTCGTCGATCTCGTCCACGCCGTAGATGCGACGCGCCATGGAGCCGGGCTCCAGGTGGCAGGGGTAGCTCCCGAGCCGCATGGTGCCGCCCTTGTCCACCACGTGTCGCTGCTCGTCCATCAGGTCGATGACGGCGTGGGTGGGGTCCGCGTCGAACTCACGGGAGGTGGCGCCCGCGATGCCCAGCACGTTCCGGGCATACTCCACGATTGCGAGCTGCATGCCCAGGCAGATGCCGAAGAAGGGCACCTTGTTCTCCCTGGCCCACCGAATCGCGGAGATCTTGCCCTCGGTACCTCGCTCTCCGAAGCCACCCGGCACCAGGATGCCGTCCACACCTTCCATGGCGCCCGCAGGGCTGTCCGCGTCCACCGTCTCGGAGTCGATGAACTTCAGGTCCACGCCCACCTGACTGGCGATCCCACCGTGGGCGAGGGCTTCGTTGAGGGACTTGTAGGTGTCGGACAGGTGCACGTACTTCCCGACGATCCCGATGGTGACTCGCTGCTGCGGCAGCCGGAGCCGCTCCACCAGATCGGTCCATCGATCGAGGTTCGCCGAGGCTGCCCAGATCCCGAGCTTCTCGCAGATCCGGTCGTCCACCCCTTCTCGGTGGAGCTGCAGGGGCAGCTCGTAGATGTGCTCCACATCGGGCACCGGGATCACGTCCTGCTCGGAGAGGTTGCAGAACAGCGCGATCTTCTGCCGGATCTCCCGCGGCACCTGGCGATCCACGCGGCAGAACAGGATGTCGGGCTGGATACCCGCCTGCAGCAACTCCTTGACGCTGTGCTGCGTGGGCTTGGTCTTCAGCTCACCCGCCGTCTTGATGTACGGGATCAGCGTGAGATGGACGTACAAGACGTTCTCGGCGCCTGCGTCCTGACGGAACTGCCGGATCGCCTCGAGGAACGGCAGTCCCTCGATGTCGCCCACGGTGCCGCCCACCTCCACGATGGCGAGGTCCACGCTCTGTGCCGCCTCGTGGATGCGGCGCTTGATCTCGTCGGTGATGTGGGGAATGACCTGAACGGTCCTGCCGAGGTACTCCCCTCGCCGCTCGCGCTGGATGACGTCGAGGTACACGCGACCCGTGGTCACGTTGTTGATCTGCCCCATCGGACTGTCCAGAAAGCGCTCGTAGTGCCCCAGATCGAGGTCCGTCTCGGCCCCATCGGACGTGACGAACACCTCACCGTGCTGGTAGGGCGACATCGTGCCCGGATCCACGTTGATGTAGGGGTCCATCTTCATGATGGTGACCTTGAGTCCGCGTGCCTCGAGCACGGCGCCGAGCGCTGCCGCGGACAGGCCCTTTCCGAGGGACGACAGCACCCCTCCGGTGACGAAGATGTACTTCTTCCGCATGGGCGATCCTCCACGACCCGCAGCATTAACACCTCACGTCATACGCGCCCTTGCAGCCTCCAATTGACCGGGTGTGTCGATCGCGGGCTCGGACCTTTGCATCTCGGCGATGGCGATGGTCTCTCCGGCATCGAGCCAGGCGAGCTGCTCCAGCTGTTCCCCTTCGGACCTCGCCGAAGGAGGATGAGCCACACAGCGCTCCAGAGCACCTGGCGCGAAGGCATACAGCCCCAGGTGGACTCGATAGGGCCCGCCCACGGGAATCGGCAGCCGCGAGAAATCCGAGGCGAGCGGGCCGTTCACCGCCACCTTCACACGAGCCCGATCGTGGGGGTCGCCCACCAGCGGGGTGCACAGGGTCGCCACATCGGCGACCGAAGCGCCCACCAGGGATGACAGCGCCCTTAGGTGTGCAGGGTCGACGAACGGTTGGTCCGCCTGCACGCACATCACCGCCTGTGACACAGGCGCCACGCGCGCGCACCGAGCCGTTCCCGACGACGCCGGGCCGGATCTGACTCCTTCCGCACCGAACGCGTCCGCAACGACGAGTACCTCGTCGTCATCCGATGCCACCAGCACGCGCTCGAAGCAGCCTGCACGCTGCGTGGCACGCCACACGTGCTCGAGCATCGTGCGGCCGCCCAGATCGGCCAGCACCTTTCGTGGAAGGCGGGTCGAACTCAACCGCGCCGGAATCACTGCCCACACAGGTGCTCGGACCAGCTCTACCGCTTGGAGAACTGGAAGCGACGCCGCGCACCGCGCTGGCCGTACTTCTTGCGCTCCACCTTGCGGGCGTCACGCGTGAGCAGGCCGGCCGGCTTGAGCACACCCCGGTAGTCCGGGTTGGCCTCGAGCAGCGCACGGGCGATGCCGAGTCGCACCGCACCCGCCTGCCCGTTCAGTCCGCCGCCACGCACCGTGATGTGGGCGTCGAACTTCTCCTTCGTCTCCGTGAGGACGAGGGGCTGCATGAGGTCCATCACCAACGTGGGCCGAGGAAAGTACTCCTCGAGGGGCCGCTTGTTGACGAAGAGGTGGCCATTGCCGGGCCGCAGGAACACCCGCGCGCTCGCCGTCTTCCGGCGGCCGGTGCCGTAGTACTGAACCAGATCCGATGCCATCGATGCCACCCGTATGTCAGAGCACGCTTGGGAAGGGTTGCGGGTTCTGCGCGGCGTGAGGATGCTCCCCACCGCCGTACACCTTGAGCTTGGTCAGGATCGAACGCGACAGCCGGTTCTTGGGGAGCATGCCCCGGACCGCCTGACGGATCATGCGATCGGGGTCGTTCTCCCGCACGTCCCGTGCGTCCCGCGAGCGCAACCCGCCCGGGTACCCGGAATACCGGTGGTATTGCTTCTGGTCGAGCTTACGACCGGTCAGCTTGACCTGATCCGCATTGATGACCACCACGAAGTCTCCCACATCGACGTGGGGCGTGAAGGCCGGCTTGTGCTTTCCGCGCAACACCGTGGCGATCCGAGTGGCAAGGCGCCCGAGCTCGTACTCGGAGGCATCCACCACGAACCAGTTGCGCTCGATTTCGCCAGGCTTGGCGCTGTAGGTACGCATGTCGATTCAATCCGCAGAAAGAAAACCGGGGTTCGGCTCGCACCACCCATTGGGCGCGACACCCGACCCCGGGAACCGCGGATGAGTAATGGGCAAGCGCGCTGCGGTCAAGCGCGCCAGCCAATTTCGACTACTGCGCGTCTTCGAGACGCGGAGGGTTGGAAGCCAGTCCCAGATCGAACCTCTGAAAGTAGATGTCGGCGGTGCCGGAGCGGCCGTCGGTCCACGCGGCGTACCCCTGCCCACCCAGGATCTGGAAGCCGAAGTCCACCTTGTAGCTCCGGCCCGCGAAGGTGGAGTCGATCCGGAGGTCCTCTTCGCGGTTCCAGTCGGTGTCGCTGGCCGCCCAGTTGTAGTACAGGTCGGCGTAGCCATCGCCAGCGCCGTCCGCCCTCGCATCGCGCCAGCCCACGGCCACGTTGCCGGAGTGGAAGGCGACCACGGCGTCCTGCGAGTTCGACGAGCCCTCTGCCGAGCCCACGTCGAGCCGGATCTCCTCGACGTCCTCGATTCCGTCTTCCACTCTGCGGTAGAAGATGTCGTACCCACCGAACCGGTCGTCCTGCCAGGCGACGTGCGCGGTGTTCCCGTCCACGGCACACGAGGGGTACAGGCTGTTCGCCTGCCCGAGGCCGTCCGATTCCAGGCGACGGGAATCGGCGAAGAAGTCCGCCCCTCCGTTCAGCGAGTAGTTGTAGTAGATGTCGCGCGCGCCTTCGTTGTTCGAGTTCCGGGAGTCGTGCCAGAACACATACACGTTCGACAGGCCGTCGGTACACAGCTGCGGCTCGAACGAGTCCGCGGCCCCCGGGGGATCGACGTCGCCCACTCCCCCGTCGAGCCGAACGTCCTCCTCGAAGGTCACGCCACCGTTCGCCGAGCGCGTGAAGTAGATGTCGGCGTTGCCGTCGCGAGCGTCCTCCCACACGACCCACATCAGGTCGGAGTCGTCGCTCATCGCCACCAGCGGGCGGGCCGAGTAGGCCGAGCCAGCTGGCCGGTCGGAGTCCACTCGAACGGCGTTGCGCCAGGAAGCGCCTCCGTCCTGGGAGCTCGTCACGAAGATGTCGTAGGCGCCATTGGCGCTGTCGTACCAGGCCACCAACAGGTCCTCGCCGGTCCCCGTGATCTGCGGCTCCAGCGACATGCTCGTGCCGTCCTCGTCGAGCTCGAGCAGGACGTCTTCCTCGAGGAAGGTCAGCCCGTCGCCGGTGGCACGGTTGAAGTAGATCTGGTGGTTCCGCAGGACCCCATCCCGGTCGTCCTCCCACACCACGAACACGCCCTGCTCGTTGCAGTGCATGTCGGGGCTCCAGACGTTCCCTGGCCCTTCCTGGTCGATGTCGCCCTGGTTCACCTTGACTGGCGCCTGCAGCCAGGAACCCTCGTCGCCGAAGGCCAACGAGCGGTTCATCCAGATGTCCACGGTGCGGCCAGCACGGTCGAGCCGGTCGTCGAGCCACAGCACGTAGACGACACCGGCGTCCGTCACGCAGAGCTGCGTGCCGAAGCTGTCGGGATCCGCTTCGGTGGACGCCATGTCCACCCGGATGTCGCTGGTGAAGGAGTCATCGGGTGGACTGGGGCACGCCAACAGTCCGAGCAGCGGAAACAGATAGGGCAAACGGCGCATGAGCTTCTCCGAACGACGACAATCGATTGCGTACTCGGAGTTGCCCGCTCGCGATCCCTGCCTTCACCACAAACAGAGAACCGGAGCCGGGTCACGCCATCCATTGGGCGTGACACCAGGCTCCGGTGCCCAAGCAATACCTCCCGCGGCGGCCCGAGGGCCTCCACAGGACGACGCTACCTACTGGAAGTCCTCGAGGCGCGGCGGGTTCGAGGCCACGCCGAGATCGAACTTCTGGAAGTAGATGTCGGACGTTCCCGCCCGGCCATCGGTCCAGGCCGCGTACCACTGGCCGCCGAGGATCTGGAAGTTGAAGTCCACCTTGAAGCTCTGACCGTCGAACATGGAGTCGATCCGATAGTCGTCTTCGGTGTCCCAGTCCGTGTCGCCGCCCATCCAGTTGTAGTAGAGGTCGGTGTAGCCGTTGCCCGCCAGGGACTCGGCCTCGGCCCGCCCGTCGTTCCACGCCACGGCCACGTTGCCGGAGTGGAAGTCGATGATGGTGTCCAGCGAGTTGGACGAACCCTGAGCAGTACCCGCGTCGAGGCGGATCTCCTCGAGGTCCGGGATGCCGTCCTCCACCATCCGGTAGAAGATGTCGTAGCCTTCGAAGCGGTTGTCCTGCCACGCGACGTGGGCCGTGTTCCCGTCCACCGCGCACACCGGGTAGAGGCTGTTCGCCAACCCGCGACCGTCGGAGTCCAGCCGGCGCGAGTCGAAGAAGAAGTCCGCACCGGCGTTCAGCGAGTAGTTGTAGTAGATGTCGCGCGCGCCGACGTTGCCCGAGTTCCGGGAGTCGTGCCAGAACACGTACACGTTCGACAGGTTGTCGGTGCACAGCTGCGGCTCGAAAGAGTCAGCAGCACCGGGCGGGTCGTCCACCTCGTCGAAGCCACCGTCGAGGCGCGTGTCGTCGTCGAAGGTCACGCCGCCGTTGGCGGAGCGGGTGAAGTAGATGTCCGCGTTGCCGTCGCGTGCATCCTCCCAAGCCACCCACATGAACTCGGCATCGTCGCTCATGGCCACCTGCGGGCGGGCGGAGTAGGCCGAGCCGGCGGGCACGTCGGAGTCCACGCGGATGGTGTCACGCCAGGTGCCGCCGCCGTCGTTGGAGCTCGTCACGAAGATGTCGTAGGCGCCGTTGGCGCTGTCGTACCACGCCACGAACAGATCCTGGCTGAACCCAGTGATCTGCGGCTCCAGCGACATGGTGGTGCCGTCGTCGTCGAACTCGAGCAGGATGTCGTCGGGGAGGAAGGTCTCCCCGTTGTCCGTCGACCGGTTGAAGTAGATCTGGTGGTTCTGCAGCTCGCCGTCCCGGTCGTCCTCCCAAACCACGAACACACCCTGCTCGTTGCAGTGCAGGTCGGGGTTCCAGACGTTGCCCGGGCCGTCCTTGTTGATGTCGCCCTGGTTGACCTTGACCGGAGCCTCGAGCCAGGTGCCATCGTCGCCGAAGGACAGCGAGCGGTTCATCCAGATGTCGACCTTGTCACCGAACAGGTCGAGGCGGTTGTCGAGCCACAGCACGTAGACCACACCGGCTTCGGTGACGCAAAGCTGCGTGCCGAAGCTGTCCGGGTCTTCGTTGGCAGACGCTTGGTCCACCCGGATGTCGGTGGTGAATTCGATTTCTTGTCCTGTACCAGTGCACGCTCCGAAGAGGAACGCGGACACGAGCAGGGTCGAACGGGTCATGAATCTTCTCCGAGACGACGACCACGCTTGTGTACACGAGATTTCGCGCGTTCGCCACCGTTGTTGGCTTGACGCAGTCTTCCGCCGTGCGTAGAGGACGGTCCCCTGTTTGCCCCTGGGGCGGAGGAAGCGCGCCCATGCTCGACAAGACCCGTCTGGGGTCGCGGTACACCTGTTTCGAGTGCCAGACCAAGTTCTACGACCTCAACCGAGAGATTCCCACCTGCCCGGAGTGTGGGGCGGACCAGCGCGAGGCTCCCGTTCAAGACGTGAAGTCACTGCTGTCGAAGGGTGGTGGCCGGCGCAAGAAGATCCCGGAGCCGGAGGAGGAGGTGGTCAAGCCGGCTCCCAAGGAGGGCGACGACGACGAGGAAGACGAGGAGGAGGAGGGCGAAGAGCTGAACCTCCTCGGCGACGACGACGACGACGACCTGGAGTAGGTCGACCGCTCACGCGTCGTAGACGATGCGCTCGAGGAGCAGACCCTGGGCGGGCGCCGTTCGCCCCGCTCGCCCGCGGTCACGAGCCTCGAGCACCTCTCGGAGCCAAGAGGCTTCCTGCCTTCCCTGGCCAATCTCGTGCACGCTCCCGGCCACGATGCGCACCATGTGGCGCAGGAATCCGGTTCCCAGCAACCGCAGGTGCACCTCGTCACCCGAGACCACCACGGTGGCGTCCATGATCGTACGCACGGGATGGGTCGCACTGCAGCCGGCTGCACGGAAGCTCGTGAAGTCATGTGTGCCGATGAGGCACAACACCGACTCCGCCATTCGTTGTACGTCCAGCTGGCGCCGGCTGCGCCACGCACGTCCTCGGCGGAGCGGGCGTGGGGCGTCCGAGATCAGCCACGTGTAGCGATAGGTCTTGGTGTGCGGATCCCGACGCGGATCGAACGAGGCGTGCACGGGCTCCGCGCTCAGGCAGGCGATCTCGGCGGGCAACCGGGCGTTCAGACCGTCTCGCACGGCCTGGGGTGTTCGCACCGTCCGCGTCACGAAGGTGGCCACTTGCATGGCGGCATGCACACCAGCGTCCGTGCGTCCGGCCGAGGACACTCGCGCCGCATGCCCGATCAGAGGCTCGAGGGCAGCCTCGACGGCTCCCTGGATGGTGGGCACACCAGGTTGTAGCTGCCAGCCAGCAAAGGGCGCCCCGTCGTACTCCAGGACCAGGCGCCACCGCTGCTCGCCGTCGTCAGTAATCGAGCTTCAAGCCCACGGTGAAGGCATTGCCCGAGAAGTTCAGCCCCGAGTCCTCGGCGCCCTGCCAGGGCCGGCGTCGACCGTCCACGGTCTGACTGCGCCACTCGAACGTCAGCCACGTGTCGTTGATTCCGCTCTGAGCCTCCAGCAGGCTCGCTCGCCGAGGAGCCAGGGTGTCCAGCAGCAGCTGCGCCCCCAGGCCCCAGTGCGTTCCGAACTTGGCGCCTCGGACCGTGTCCTTCGAGCCCACCGCGTTGTCGGACTTCTCCGACCAGATCACGTAGTCCCAGCCGTAGCGGACGAACGGCACCACCGGCTGCTCGTCGAGCAGGTGCAGACGACCCGTCACGTCCAGCGACAGCGGCCACCAGGTGAGCATGGTGCGCTCCGACGACGGTGTGCCTTCGGAGTCCACCGTGTACGCCAGCTCCTGGAAGAAGCCGAACCCGAAGTCGAGCTCTGCCACGCGGAAGAACTGCGGCCCGAACTCCGCCTGGAGCAGGTTCGTGGCACTCTGGTCATAGACGTCCGTGATGCGCTCGTCGTCGAGGTTGATCACGCCATACCGGATCTCGAAGTCGCCACGTGCCGGCGTGAGGTCGCGACGCAACCAGGGCGGTCCCTCGTCGTCCTGCGCCATCGCGGATGCCGGAACGAGCGCCAATCCGACCCCCACCAGGGCCGCGGCGACCGCGCCACCACGTCGACGCCCGAAGGCCAGCACGCCCGCCAGCAGCGCGAAGGCCCCGCCACCGATGGGAGAGGTGGAGCACGGAGCGCCACCGGACTCGCCCGCCAGGTCGGAGGCCGTGAAGGTGGCCCGTGGCGTCCCTTCGACCACCGCGCTCATGGGGCCCGTCTTGCCGCCCGTATCGGTGGCACGCACGCCGATGTAGTAGGTCACGTCATTCTCCAACGGCTGAATCAGCACGTTCTGTCGTTCTCCGCCCGTCGCGAACACCCGAATGGGAACATCGAAGCCAGCGGCGTCGAACGCAGGTCCTCCCTCGGGAAAATCCTCTGGCGCCCACGGAGCGTCGCTCACGTAGACATCGTAGTAGTCCAGGTCCTCGTCCTCGATGCCCAAGAACTCCAGGGTGAGCGCCTCGTCGCCGAATACCACGTTCTCGGCGGTCAGCGTCGGCGGCTGGGGCGGATTGTCGACGGACAGTGTGACCCGTCCGTGCCCGGTCAGCTCATCGGCGTTCGTGGCCACCGCGTAGATCCGGTTTTCCCCTTCCACGAACGTCGGTCCAATGGGCACGGGTACTCGCACCACGGCGTCCGTGGTGGTGTTCCCGGCATCGAGCTGAGTTCCGCTGCCGGTACGATCGCCCCCCAGGTGAAGGCGCCAGGCGGCATCCTCGTCCACGGTGAACACCACCTCCGGCTCGTCGCCTGTGGAGAGCACATCGCCCTCCTCGAGGGGCACGCCGTCCAGCTCGATCCGCATGTCGGCAGGCTCGACCCACGGCCGCGCCGTCACCACGTGCAGCCTGCCTTGTGGCCCCCCACCGAACAGGTAGCCGTGGTAGGCCACCATGTCGTTGATAGGGTTGTCGGCGTCGTCGGGTCCGCGGAACACCGGATCGGGAAGCACCACGACGCCATTGACCATCTCCCAGACGGTGACCTGCCCTCCCGTCACGGCGAGCCAGCCGTCCTTCAGATCCTCGGACACCCCCACGGCTTGTGGATCCGACAGGCCCTTGAACGGCACGATGGTGGTGGTGTTGTTGATGGGACGCACCTCCGCCACCAGGTCCCGAGTCTGGTCCACGCAGTACACGGTGGGGACGAGAGCCGGTGAAGGAGCCAGGTCATCGCAAGACACCAGACCCGTCCGGTAGCTGGAGGGCTTGGAGCCCGGATTCGTGAGCTCCAGCGAGGACAGGTCCTGAGCGCCGTGGGCGATCACGAGCGTGTTGCTCACGATGACCCCTTCCTCGTAGCCGGGAAACGCGAGCGACTTGGGGAAGCCCGACGTCACCGCCACGTCCACCGTCAGGGCGAACGGATCGATCACGTGGAGGACGGGTGTGTTCTTGCCCGCCACGGACACCGCGTACAGCCAGTCGGTGGTGGCCGTCTGGTAGAACCACAGGTCCGAGAGGCTGTCGTCCACGGCCACGCGAACGTCGTTGCCGTCCACGTCCTGGAGCGCGTCGAGCGTGGAGCCGTCCCACAGCCAGCCCACCACCGAGCCGTCACCGCACGACGCCCAGACCTCCACGTCTCCGTCGTACAGCTCGATGGGCACCACGCCGGTCACGTCGCAGCTCGGCGACGCCGGAAACGAGTGCAACGTCCACGACTCCAGATCGTACAGCCACCCGCTCAGGCTGGTCTGCGTGCGCCCCACCAGCACCTGTCCGGTGGCGGACACGGACATCCGCTCGACCTGACCACCCCCGTCCGTGTCGATGGGATTGAGGGCCACCAGCTCGTTGGGCGGAGCTGCCCAGACCACCTGCACCAGCCACAATCCCGTCATTCGACCTCCGGCCGCAGTGTAGCAACCCCCGTGCCCACCGTCTCAGCGCATTGATTAGGTTTCACCGTAGATCCACCCACTTTCTCACTGACACCTTGTCACCGCGGAAGCCCCGAGGAGCGCCAGCGGGACATCGTGTCATCCCAGATCCTTCGCACCGACCTGCAGCAGGGCCGCCGTGGCCGCCGCCGCTGCCGTAGCCGTGGTGCGCAGGTTGTCCATGACCAACCACAGGTGGACCCCGCCATCTTCCGATACGCGGATGCGGCCCACGTGGGCGAACGGCCGACCGTCCACGCTGCGCGGGCGAGGGAGACCGCGGGCCGCGGTCCCATCGGACAGCACCACTCCCCCATCGGTCAGGATCCGCTCCACCAACCCCGCATCCACCCGGCGCGTGGGATCGAGCACAAGCGCCGCAGCGACCCCGGAGAACACGGGCACGCCCACCCACGTCACCTGGGACACGAGCCCTTCGTGAGGCACCAGTCGCGACAGCTGCTCGACGATCCGAGACTCCCGCGAGGTCCATCCGGAGTCTTCGACGGGATCGGTCGCAGCCAGCAGATCGAAGGCGAGCCCCTGCTCGAAGACAGCCCGAGGCGGCGTACCCGAGTTGAACAGGGCGACCACCTGCTGCGACAGCTCGTCGATGCCACGACGACCGTAGGACGAGGCCGAAGCGAGCAGGGTCGCACGCGCACGGCCGGTGACGCCCGCCCGCGCCAGTGGTCCCAGCACCGACGCCAGCAGCGTGCTCTCGGCACTGGGCAGCACGACCGCCCGATCGGGCACGTCCATCAAGGCCTCGGGGTTGATCCAAGGCACCACCACGGGCAGGTCCGCGTCTACCGCGAGCGCCCCGGAGGCATCCACCACCGCGAGGCCCGCCCGCAGCGCACGCTGCCCGACGTCGCGTGCCGCCTCGTAGGGGAGCGCCAGGATCAACGCATCCAGTGCGTCGGGATCCATCTCCTCGACGTCGTCCACGGCCAGCCGGTCGTCGCCGTACTCGACGTGGCTGGTGGTGGTGCTGGCCCTCGCAAAGGCCAACACGGTGTCGGGACGCCAGCGGGCCCGATTCAACACCCCCAAGATCTCGACACCTAGTGCGCCGGTGGCTCCAGCCACGCCGACCCGTAGGTCGCTCGCCATGCGAACCTCGCTCGTCTGCTCAGATATGCCGCCGTCAGCCCCGAGGCTTTGCCCCGGCGGGGACAGGCTTCACCGCGTCGGGCTCACGTACGTACCGTGGTCGGACCTCCGTGGCGCGAACTCCGCGCCCAGCGGCGAGCTCTGCCGCTGCCCAGCGACAGAGCGACCCGACCCCGGGATCCTCTGGCTTGGCGCACAGCACACCGCCCGCGGCAGCCACCTCTTCGCCGTACACCACGGCGCCCTGACCGCTCACACGAAACCCGGGACGAACCCAGCCCAAGGCCACCGAAGGAGCGACATCGGCCGGCCCGATGGCCAGACGGCCTCCTCGGAATGCCGAGGCGTAGACGCGTCCCTTGCGCGCATCCAACATGACGAGCCGCTCCTGCTCTGGCTCGTCATGATCGAGACCTGCAGCAAGGGCGCGCATGTGAAGCGAGTCCGCCAGCACCATGGGAACGTCGAGGGACTGCGCGAGCCCGGCGGCCGTCGCCAGCCCCACCCGCAAGCCAGTGAATGCTCCCGGACCCGCTGCCACGGCGAGTCCCTGAACTGCCACCACTGGTTGCATCGCGGCCTCGAGAAGCTCCTGCGCCAGCGGAAGCAAGCGGGTGTCCGAGCCCCGCCCGGACTCGTGCACGCGCTCGGTCACCTCACCATCGCACCACAGCGCGACCCCGAGCAGGGGCCCACACGTGTCGAAGGCCATCACGACGCGTGGAGGCGTCAACCCTCGAGCCAGCGCCCGATGTCCATCACGATCACCATCACCATCAGCGCGGCCAGGAACAGCACCCCCACCATCTGGATGCGCTCTCGGAGCACCAGGGGCAGCGGGCGCCCTCGGATGCCCTCCACGGCGTAGAACAGGATCTGTCCACCGTCGAGCACGGGCACGGGCAGCAAGTTGATGATGCCGAGGCTGAAGCTGATCATGCCCATGACACGCACGAAGGTGTGGACGCCTTCCTTGGCAGCGTAGCCGGCGGTCCTCACGATCTCGATGGGCCCACCGATGGACTCCTTGAACATCAGCTTGCCGCGCACCAGGTTCCCGAGCACGGTGAAGGTGCGCTCGAGCACGGTGTTGCCCTGCTCCACCGCCCGTGGAACGGCCTCGCTCAGCGTGTAGAAGACCTCCGTGCGGTCACCGGCGCGAACGGCGCGCCCGAAGTGCTTCACGCCCATGATGGGCCGGTAGTGCACGTCGCCGGCGACGACCTCGCGCCTGACCTTGGGCTGGAACTCGAGGGACAAGGGCTGGCCGTCGCGCACCAGATCCAGCGTCAGCGCACGCCCCAGCACAGGCTCCGCTGACTCCGCAGCGCCGCAACCGGACGACCTACTGGGCATCTCGTCTTGAAGGTCCATGCCCTCGGTGGTGGCACTCACGAGCCCGAGCACGTCGTTCCAGGAGGCGATGCGGGTGCCGTCGATGGCCATGAGCCGGTCGCCCCGCTTCACCCCTGCGGTGGCTGCCGCCGAGTCCGGGAGGACCTCGCCCACGAACAGCTCCACCGGCACCAAACCCCAAGGATCGAGGACGGTCTCGGTGGGCGCGGGCTGCCACTCGGGGTCGGGGCTCAGCGTGAAGGTGTGGGTGACGGGATGTGTGTCCCCTTCGGCCTCCGTCCCCCGTGTGGGGGCCACGTCGTCTGCGCGATGGATCTCGATCTCGTGGCTGCGATCGGGCGTCAGGGCCTCTGTGAGCTCGACGAACGTCTCCACGGTGCGGCCGTCGACGGTCTTGAACTCGTCCCCCGGCCGCAGCCCCGCGACCCAAGCCGGTGACGTCCGGTCCGACACGCCCACCCGCGTGGAGAGCCACTCGTGACGAATGCCGAACGCCTCGAACGAGGGCCGGTCACCGCCGAACACCGACCGAGGCGCGACGGTCTCGTGCCGCGTCCCGTTGCGCTCATAGACGAGCCCGATGTCTCCGGGGGGCACCGAGACCAAGACTCGCGCCATCTCCATCCAGTTGTCGACCTCGTGGCCCGCCAGCTCCACCACCAGGTCACCCGGCTGCAGACCGAGCTCCTCCGCTGCCGAGTTGGGATGCACGATCCCCACGACAGAGTCGTCGTGCGGCTCCCCGAACATCAACACGCCGGTGAACAGGATGAACGGCAAGATCAGGTTCGCAGCCGGCCCTGCCAGCATCACCAGGAACCGCTGCCACACGGGCTTCGACATCAGACTCTTGTCGTCGTCCTGCCCGCCCCACTCGCGATCTTCCTCGCCGAAGGCGTCGGCACCGGCCATCAGCACGTAGCCGCCAATGGGGAGCAACGAGATGCGGAAGTCCGTCTCCCAGAAGCGGAAGCCGAACACCCGAGGCCCCATGCCGATGCTGAAGATGGGAGTGCCCACGCCGAACAGCCGGGCCACCACGTAGTGACCAGCCTCGTGCACGATGACCAGCACGCCCACCATGACGCCGCCAGCCAGGATCCAGAGCAGCACGTCAGCCAAGGGGGGCCTCCACGATGAGCACCCACGCATACAGCAGCGGGGCCACGAACAAGACACTATCGACGCGGTCCAGGATGCCGCCATGACCCGGCAAGATCCAGCCGCTGTCCTTGACCTCGAAGGAGCGCTTCAGCATGGATTCTCCGAGGTCACCGACCACCCCTGCGAGGCACAGCACAGGCCCGAGTACCAGACAATCCATCACCGACAGAACTGGTAGGCCCACGGCCCGCACCACGAATACTCCTACCGTAGCCAGGATAACGCCGCCCACCACCCCTTCCCACGTCTTCTTGGGGCTGATGGCGGGATAGAGCTTGGTGCGACCGAAGGCACGACCGGCGAAGTAGGCCCCGGTGTCTCCCAACCAGCTGATGACGAGCACCAGGAAGAGCCAGCTCAGGCCATGGTCCGCTCGGCGCAGGAGCACCAGGAACGCGAAGCACGACAGCCAAGCCACGCCGAGCAGCAACCGCCCGGCGAGGTCGGCCGTGCGATTCATCTGCGGACCGGGACGCAGCGTCTGCCAGGTGAGAATCCCCGCCGTGCCCACGCCGAACACGACGAACAGAAGCTCGCTGGGGCCGTACAGCGCAGTGCCGTACACCGCGCCCCAGCCCGCCAAGAGCACCCCGCCGAGCACCCATCGATCCTCGCCGAACGCCATGGTGGCGAACTCCGAAACGGCGATCACGGCTGCCACGGCGACGATGATCTCGATGGCGAGCTCCCCGCCATAGAGCATCGACGGCAGCAGGATCACCAACCCCACGGCTGCAGCCGCCACGCGGGTCAGCGTCACGAACCCGCCAGCTGCTCGTCGGTCCTGCCGAAGCGCCGACGGCGCTGTGCATACGCCTGCAGCGCCACCTCGAGGTGGGGTCTGCGGAAGTCGGGCCAGAACACATCGGTCACGTACAACTCCGCATATGCCAGCTGCCATAGCAAGAAGTTGGACAAGCGCATCTCGCCGCTGGTGCGCACCAGTAGGTCCGGATCCGGGATCCCCGACGTGTACAGCCGATCGTTGATGACCTCTTCGTCGATATCTTCCGCTGACAATTCGCCCCTGGCCACGTCGGCGGCCACACTGCGCACCGCGTCCACGATCTCCGCCCTCGATCCGTAGGAGAGCGCAAGGGTGAGCATGAGTCCGTCGTTGTGCTCGGTCAGCGACTCGGCCTCGGTGAGCAGGCTCCTCACGTGCGGCGGGAGCCGATCGATCTGACCGATCCCGCGGAGCCGGACCCGATTCTCCATGAGCTCCCCTCGCTCCTCCCGAAGATAGGTCGCGAGCAACATCATGAGCGCGTCCACTTCGTCGTCGGGACGAGCCCAGTTCTCCGTGGAGAAGCTGTACAGCGTGAGCGCGTCGATCCCCAGCTCGCCGCACGCGCGTACGATCACGCGCACGCTCTCGGCTCCGGCTTCGTGGCCCTTGGTGCGCGACAGACCTCGCTCTGTGGCCCAGCGGCCGTTGCCGTCCATGATCACGGCAACGTGGCGCGGAATGGTCTGGCGCTCTGGGCCTGTCATCACACCTCGAGGACCTCCTGCTCCTTGTGGCCCACCAGCACGTCGACTTCGGACACGTACTTGTCGGTGGCTACCTGGACGACCCCCTGCAAGCGACGATTCTCGTCCTCGCTGATGTCGCCGTCCTTCTCGGCCTCCTTGAAGATGTCGTTGTACTCCCGTCGCACGTGCCGGACGCGCACCTTGGCGTCCTCGCCCGCCTTCTTCACCTGCTTCACCAGATCCTGGCGACGGTCCTGAGTGAGGGGAGGCACGGGAACTCTCACCACCTGGCCATCGTTGGCGGGATTGAGCCCGAGCCCTGCCGACACGATGGCGCGCTCGATGTCGCCGATGGTGGTCTTGTCCCAGGGCTGCACCACGAGCAGGCGCGCATCAGGCGCCTGAATCGTGGCGAGCTGGGTGATGGGCATCGAGGTGCCGTAGGACTGGACGAGTACCTGGACACCCTCCAGGAGCTTCGGAGTGGCGCGGCCCGTCCGAATCTTGGACAGCTCACGCGCCAGCGCCTCCATCGCGCCCTTCATGTCCCCTTCCATCGCCTCGAGGTACTCGTCCATCAGCTACTGCCCCAGCTGTGCGGCCACCTCTGCGGCCAGGTCGGTCTGCTTCTTCTCCAGCCCCTCACCCAGCACGAAGCGGCTGAAGCGACGGATCTGGATGTTTTCACCGATCGTGGCGACGGCCTCGGTGAGCACGTCTCGGATGGTCTTCGAGTCGTCCTTGACGAACTTCTGCTCGAGCAAGCAGACGTCCTCGTAGTACTTGCCCATCCGCCCCTGCACGATCTTCTCGGCGATGTGCTCGGGCTTGCCCTCGTCGAGCACCCGCTGCTTCTGCACCTCTTCCTCGCGCTTGAGGGCCTCCTCGGAGACCTCCTCCCTCGAGACGAACTCGGGGGCCGCGGCAGCGATGTGCATGGCGATGTCGTGACACAGCGCCTGGAACTGCTCGTTCATGGCCACGAAGTCGGTCTCGCAGTTGATCTCCACGAGCACGCCGATCTTTCCACCGGCGTGGATGTAGCTGGTCACCAGACCTTCGGTGGCAGCTCGACCCGCCTTCTTGGCAGCGCGGGCGATGCCTTTGGAGCGAAGCCAGTCGATGGCCTTCTCCACATCGCCCTCGTTCTCTTCGAGAGCCTTCTTGCAGTCGAGCATGCCGGCGCCCGTGCGCTCGCGCAGGGCCTTGATGTCAGCGGCGCCCATGGGAATCTCCTGGGTGCATTCGTGGTTGTGAGTCAGGGAGTCTCGGCTTCCGGAGCCGCGGGCGTGGCCGCGGCTGCAGGCGGCTCGGCCGAAGCCACCGGAGCGGGCTGCTCGGGGGCGACGGCGGGCGCAGCCGATGCATCGGGAGTGGGGTCCACCGCCGGGACGCCTGCCGCGGGAGGCGCCGCCGAAGCGGCGGGCTCGGCAGGGGCCTCGCGCCGCACGACCTCGATGGGCTCGCTGGCCTGCTGCTCGTCGCTGACGAAGGGCTGCGAGGCGCCGCCAGTGCGGCCCGTGGACGTGGCCCGTCCCTCGGTCACCGCGTCGGCCACGGCAGCCGCGAAGAGCCGAATGGACTTGATCGCATCGTCGTTTCCGGGCACCACGTACTGGATCCCGGACGGATCACAGTTGGTGTCGCACAGAGCCACGACCGGAATGTTCAGCGTGGTCGCTTCCTTGACCGCGATGTGCTCCTTCTTGGGATCGATGATGAACAGGACCGAGGGCAGGCCCTTCATGCCCTTGATGCCGCCCAGGTTGCGGTTCATCTTGTCGATCATGCGGGTGGCGCCGAGCGCCTCCTTCTTGGTGAGCACCTCGAAGCGGCCCTCGTCGCGGGCACGCTCGAGCTGCACCAGGCGGTCGATGGAGCGCTTGACGGTCTGCCAGTTGGTCAGCGTGCCGCCGAGCCACCGGTTGTTGACCCAGAACATCTGGCAGCGCTGGGCCTCCTCGGCCACGATCTCGCGCGCTGCCCGCTTGGTTCCCACGAAGAGCACCGAGCCGCCGTGACCGACGGTCTGGGTGAGGAAGCGGCTGGCATCGATGAGCCCCTTCGCCGTCTTCTGCAGGTCGATGATGTGGATGCCGTTCTTGGCCCCGTAGATGTAGGGCCGCATCTTCGGGCTCCAGCGCCGTGTCTGGTGACCGAAGTGCACGCCTGCCTGGAGCAGGTCGCGAAGCGAGACGTTCATGATGTCCTCGAAGGTGTGGTTGGTCGTCCGCCGGAGATTCCGCCCGACCCATCTGGGCACCGAGGGAGGAACCGAAGAGGAGTGACCGTGACCGTGGCCACGACACATCCACGAACCCGGCGTGGATTTCGCCGCGACGAGCGCGGCGGAGGTGGGGAGTAGCATGCAAACCCGGGCAACGCCAGGCCGAGGCTACTTGGTGGCGGGCTGAGCATCCGCGGGGGCGGCGGCAGCCTCCTCCGGCGTCTCCTGCACGGGTGCCTTCCAGGCCGGATCGTAGCAGCAGCGCTTGTACTTCTTGCCCGAGCCGCAGGGACACGGGTCGTTCCGCCGCAGGTTGAGCTGATGTGCGAACAGCCGAGCTTCCTCGCCGGGGGCAGGACGCTTCACCTCGGGTGCGGCGGGAACCGCGAGGGGCTTGGGCGCAGCACTCGCCGCCGAGGCGGCCGCAGCGAGCATCTCCCCAGCAGGCTTCGGAGAGAAGGTGCCCTTCTCCAGCTTGCGCGCCGTGGCCTTCCCTGGGGACTCCGCCGCCGCCTGGGCCAGCTGCACGTCGGTGTTGAACAACCGATTGATGAGCATCTCGTCGCGCATGGCCGACATCATCAGGTACATCTGCAGCGCTTCGCGCTTGTACTCCAGCAATGGATTCCGCTGCCCGTAACCACGCAGCCCCACGCCCTGACGCAGCCGGTCGAGGGCGAGGAGATGGTCCTTCCACAGGCTGTCGGTACCCTGCAGCAACAGCATGCGGGAGTACTCCTTGAAGACGTCCTCCCCCATGTCGCTGATGACCTGGTCGAGGCGGTCCATGGCCTCCGCCTTGATGCGTGCGGACACCTCGTTGCGCGACAGATCACGGATCGCGTCGTCGTCCTCGGTCCACTCCACGCCGAACACGCGGTTGAGGTTCTCCCGCATCCCCTCGATGTTCCAGTGCTCGGGGTGCAACCCCTCCACGATGAAGTCGTCCATCACGTCTTGCGCGATGTTGTCCACCGACTCCCGCACCATCTCGATGATGTCCTCACCAGCCAGCGCACGGCGACGGATCTCGTAGACCCCCTTGCGCTGGTAGTTCATGACGTCGTCGTACTCGAGCAGGTTCTTGCGGATGTTGAAGTTGTGCCCCTCGACCTTGATCTGGGCATTCTCCACGGCCCGGGTGATCCAGCGGTGCTCGATGGGCTCGTCGTCCTCGAGCCCCATCCGCTCCATCCACACCGTGACCTTGTCGGACCCGAAGATCCGCAACAGATCGTCCTCCAGGGACAGGTAGAAGCGGGAACCTCCCGGGTCTCCCTGACGGCCGGAGCGACCACGCAGCTGATTGTCGACCCGCCGCGACTCGTGCCGCTCGGTGCCGACGATGAAGAGCCCTCCAGCGTCGAGGACCTCCTGCTTCTCCAGGCGGCACTGCTCCTCGAAGACGGCGAACGCCTTGGCGTAGTCCTCCGGGGCCTCCTCGGGAGAGTACTCGTTACCCGCCAGGTTCTCGGGATCGCCACCGAGCTTGATGTCCGTTCCGCGACCCGCCATGTTGGTGGAGATGGTCACCGCACCCTTGCGTCCGGCCTGGGCCACGATGGTGGCCTCTCGCGCATGGTTCTTGGCGTTGAGCACCTCGTGTGGAATGCCCTTGCGCTCCAACAGCTTGGCGACGATCTCGGACTTCTCCACGCTGGTGGTGCCCACCAGGACGGGCTGTCCGCGCTTGTTGCGCTCCTCGATCTCGGCCACCACGGCCCGAAACTTCTCCATCTGGGTCTTGTAGACCACGTCGTCGTGGTCCAACCGCGCGATGGGCCGGTTGGTGGGGATGACGAGGGTGTCGAGGTCGTAGATCGACGCGAACTCCGCGGCCTCGGTCGCGGCCGTCCCCGTCATTCCTGCGAGCTTGTCGTACATCCGGAACAGATTCTGGAAGGTGATGGTGGCGTAGGTCTGCGACTCCTGCTGGACGACCACCTTCTCCTTGGCCTCGACGGCCTGGTGCAGCCCGTCGGACCACCTCCGACCGTGCATGAGACGACCGGTGAACTCGTCGACGATGACGACCTCGTTGTTGCGGACCACGTAATCCCGGTCGCGCTTGAACAGGTAGTGCGCCTTGAGCGACTGGTTGACGTGGTGCAGGACGATCATGTTCTGGTCGTCGTAGAGGTTCTCGATCCCCAGGCGCTGCTCGAGCTTGGTGATGCCGCCCTCGGTGAGCGTCACGTTGCGGGACTTCTCGTCCAGCGCGAAGTCCTGCTCGACCTGAAGCAGTG
>JAHQVJ010000245.1 GCA_019634415.1 Myxococcales bacterium | reverse complement strand
TCCTCTCAATTGGTCGGCAAGAGTAAGGGCGACGATGGAAACGACCGTATCACTGGGTCCGACGTGGACGACATCTGCTACACCGAATCCCTCTTCGGTGAAGATGGCAATGACAGTGGGCCCTCAGGTGGTCTGTTCGGCCTGGGCGGTGATGACATCCTCTGGGGCGGCGAAGGCGAGGATGTCCTCGTCGGCGGAGCTGGAGACGATGTCCTTTGGGGAGAGGACGGACCAGACTTCCTCTACGGCAGCGAGGGTGATGACGAGCTCCACGGTGGCAATGGCAACGACACCATGGAGGGATGGACCGGAAACGACACGATGAACGGGGATGCCGGAAACGACGAACTCATCGGTTTTGAAGGAGACGATATCCTTCGAGGCGGCGACGGAAGCGATGACCTTCATGGACGCGAAGGCAACGACGTACTCGTGGGCGGAGACGGAGACGATGACCTCAACGGCCATGAAGGAGACGACATTCTCTGTGACACCACAGGTCTTCTGGTGTGTGCCACAGCAGGAGTTCAGATCCTGGATGGTGGGAGCGACGATGACACGCTGTGGTATGACACGACGTCAGCATGCGGTGTGGCCTCCAACCTCGACACGGCCAACAGTGACGCGGGCCTAGGCAACGACGATTGTGGCAACACGGCCAAGTTCTCATCGGCGCAGCTCCCTGCTTCTTGTGAGAACGACATCACGTCATCACCGCACGCCGAATGCGATCCCTGAGACCACGTCAGCTGGATGCCGTTCTCGTCACCCAGCTGTGGTGGTAGCTAGCCAGTGAGAGCACGGGTCCTGCTGCCCGGTGAGCCCCTCGACGACACCCTTCGCTTCTTCGTCGAGCAGCTCGGCTTCGTGCTCCGTCGCATCGGCCCCGCCGACGACCCGCGCGAAGCCGTGCTCGACGGACCCGGTGTGCAGATCGAGCTGCGCCGTGAGCTGACCGGCCCCAGCCACCTCCGGCTGTGCACCGACGATCCCGCGATGAGCCACCTACACGGAGCCACCGCCCCCAACGGCACACAGCTGTGGATCGGGCCTGCCACGCCCACGCTCCAGATTCCCGACCTGCAACCAGAGTTCGCGGTGTTTCGCGCCGACGAGTGCAACTCGTTCGTTACCGGTCGCGCTGGAATGCTCTACCGCGATCTCGTGTACAGCCGCCTCGGGGGTCGCTTCATCGTGTCGCACATCCGCATTCCCAAGGGCGGGCCCGTTCCCGACTACAGCCACCACCACCTGGTGCGTGCTCAGGTGATCGCGTGCCTGCAGGGCTGGGTGCGCGTCGCCTACCAGGACCAGGGTCCCGCCTTCGACATGCAGCCGGGAGACGTGGTGCTCCAGCCACCGGGCATTCGCCACCGGGTGCTCGCCTGCTCGGACGGAACAGAGGTGCTGGAGCTGACCAGCCCCGCCGAGCACCACACCTTCACCGACCCCGACTGCGTGCTGCCCAGCGATTCGGCCAGCCCTGGCCGCACGTACGGCGGGCAGCGCTTCCGGCACTTCCGCCGCGCCGAGCCACAACGCTGGGAGCCCTCCCGCTTCCGCACCCTGGACGTGTGCGACAGCGGCGTCGCCGAAGCGAGCGGCGGAGCCATCGGCGTGCGCACGCTGCGCGCCGCGAAGGCCGCCCACGAGCACACGGACGCGCTGAAGCCCGCTGCCGACGAGCTCACGCTGTGGTTCGTGCGCACCGGCGAGGTCACACTGGAGCACCGCGGCGAGCGCCATCGGCTCGCCGCCCAGGAAGGGGCTGCGCTGTGCGCCGGTGCGCTTCACCGTCCCCTCGATCCGAGCCCCGACCTTCAGCTCCTCCAGATCACCGTCCCCGGCACCCAGCCCGACGACGACAGCGCCACCGTTGGTGCTAGGCTCCGCGCGCCATGAACCGACCTCCGAACCATCCGGCCATGCTGTGCGAGGGCCGCTACGAGCTGCTGGACGTCCTGGGCAAGGGCGGAATGGCCTACGTGTACCGGGCCACCGACCACAAGCTGGGGGTGCAGCGCGCCATCAAGGTCCTCAACATCGACGAGGACACCGAGCGCCCCGGGCTCCGTAAGCGCCTGCGCTCCGAGGCGCGCGCCATGGCCCAGCTCGAGCACCCCAACGTGCTGCGCGTCTACGACATCGGCGCAGACGGCGCGCTGGACTTCATCGTGATGGACTTCGCCCCCGGCGGCTCCCTCAAGGAGCGCCAGGAGATGCTCGGCGTCATCCCCGTCCAGCAAGCCGTGGGCTGGATGGTGGACGTGCTGTCGGCCCTCGCCAAGGCCCACGAGCAGGCCATCGTGCACCGCGACGTGAAGCCGCAGAACATCCTGCTCGACGCCCAGGATCGGCCGCTCCTCGCCGACTTCGGCATCGCCATGCTCGCCGCCGACGCCGAGATGCGTCGCACGCGGACCGGGATCTCGATGGGGTCCATGGCCTACATGCCCCCCGAGCAGCGCCTCGACGCGGCCCACGTGAACCACAAGGCCGACATCTACGCCACCGGCGCCACGCTGTATCGGCTGCTCACCGCCGAGAGCTCGGTGGATCTGTTCCTTGCCGGCGAGGACTCCCCGCGCTGGGAGGGACTGCCCGAGGGCGTCGCACCGGTGATCCGACGGGCCTGCGCCGCGCGTCCCGAGCAGCGCTACGAGTCCGCCGGCGAGATGGCGAGCGCCTTGCTCGAGCGGTACCCGCAGTCCTCCGACACCACGGCCACGCCGGTGGAGCGCAGCTTCCCCGAGCCCAGCCGCGAGCTGCCGCCCGACAGCACCGACAGCACGGGCAAGGGCCGGAGGCGCTCCCGATCGGATCTGTCGCTGGATGCCATCCGCGCCCCGGTGCCCACGCGCGGCCCCACCGACGACACGGGCCCCACGCTGGCGCCCACGCGCCGGCGCGGCCGCTGGGTGGCTGCTCCCTTGGCCCTGCTGGCCTTGCTCCTCGTCGCGCTCCTCTGGGCGCGCCCTTGGTCGGGCACGAGCGCATCGCTCGACGTCACACCGGAGGCTGGCGTGCTGGCACCCGTCACGGACGTGGTGCTCACCCCCGATCCGAAAGCGGAGGGCACACCCGACGAGCCCATCGAGGAGCCCGTGGCAGAGGCAGCGCTCCCCACGCCCGCCCCCTCCCCTCGGAGGGCAACCCCGCCGGCAGCCGGCCCCACCCCCACCGGCAGCTGGAGCATGAACCACAACGGCGTTCGCTTCACCCTGCAGCTCTCGGGGACCGCCGATGCGCTCACCGGCACCACGCGCTCCGAGCTGAAGGGCAAGTCGCAGCTCACCGAGGTCCGTGGCTCCTACGACCCCCGCACACGGAGCCTGGAGCTCGCGGAGCCATCCACGGAGAGCCGGTACCTCTTCACCCTCGACGAATCCGAGGCCAAGGGCGAAGGACGATTCGAGGGGCAGGGCCAGGTTCGATCCCTCACCATCAAGCGAGACAACCCATGATTGGGCTTCTGTGGACCGTCGCCGCCATGGCGGCGGAGGGTCCCGAGGTCGCCATCGGCCTGACCACGGCCATCGGCAACCAGACCTTCGACCAGCGCGGCTGGCTCGGCCTGCAGGGAGGGATCCACCAGCCCCTCCCCGTCTGGGATCGCCGGCTGACGCTGGGAGGTCGCTTCCGCTCGGGAGCCTCCCTTCGAGGCGAGCCGTTCTTGGCGCTGGAGCCCGTCGCCAGGCTCTTCCTCGCGAACCGCGACGACACCACCGTGGCCGCCTCCCTAGGGGCGGGCGTGCACTTCGCCGACGAGCCGGTGGCCGTGATCTCGCCTGGCCTCACCGTCGACGTGGGGCGCGCTCCCTCGATTCGCCCCCGCTTCGAGGGCGCCGTGCACTACCGACCGGGCCCCGGAGAGTGGCGCCTGTCGCTGACGTCGGGCATCGTCTGGCGCGACCGGCCACCGCCCCCCGAGCCGGAGCCCGTCCCGGAGCCCGAGCCCGAGCCCGAGCCCGAGCCGATCGCGGACGGCGGCATGCTCTGGTTCGGCGCACCGGTGTGTGCCTGGCTCGAGCCCGAGCAGGTGATCGAGGCCACCCGGCTGGGCAAGCTCGAAGGGCCCCCGCTCACCACCTTCGACAGCTCCGGACCACGGGCCTACGGCAGCACCCCCGCCGCTCCCATCGATCAGGTCGGCAACCTCGTGATCGCCGCCTGGCCCGGAGACGTGATCCGGGTGGACGGACAACCCGTGCAGACCGACGCCTCGGGCTTCGCGGTGATCAACCAACCCGAAGGCGACGTGAGCGTCGAGGTCGTGGGCGGCGGACGCCGCCTGGACCTGCCGCTGTCGGTGGCGGACCGCCACGCCCTGTGGGTGGCCGCCGATCCGCCCCAGCCCATCGGTGTGCGCTTCCCCGTGGCCATCTCCACCCTCGACGACGATGCGCGGGCCACGGTGGCGCGGGTGGCCTCCGCCGCCGGCACCTGGATGCTCGAGGTGCGCGGGGGAGCAAGCCCCGAGGGAGATCCCGAGCGCAACGCACAGCTGTCCGTCGAGCGCGCCCAGGCCGTGGCGCAGGCGCTGCGCGATGCCGGCGTGCCCGACGATCACATCCGGGTGGCCGAGGAGCTCGACATCTTCGACCCCGAGACCGACCCGCCCGAGCACATGCGTGCCGCCATCGTCTACCCCGTGCTGGAGGAAGCCCCGTGATCGCCTGGACCCTGTTGGTGCTGGGTGCCGAGGCCGCAGAGCTGCGCGCCGTGCGCCGAGGCGACACCATCGAGAGCATCGCCGAGTCCCTCGGAGACCCGGCGCTGGCCGGTGCCATCCGGTCGCTGAACGACCTGGCAGCAGGGGCGCAGCCCGAGATCGGCCAGCTGCTGACGCTGCCGGGCCCAACCGTGGAGCAGGTGGACCAGCAAGCGTTCCTCGTGAGCAGCGTGGGCGACGTCACCGTGCAACAAGGCGCGGACAGCTCCTCCGCGGGTCGCCTCTTCACGGCCATCGAAGCCGACTCCACCGTGTGCACCGGCTCCGACAGCTTCGCCACCCTCCGGCTGGCCTCGTCGTGCGACGGCGAGGGGAAGCTCGCAGACGACGTGACGCTGTGGTCCGACACCTGCGTGCAGCTGCTGTCGATGGTGGCGTCGAGCCTGGGCCGCTCCACGGTGGTGCGCGTGCTGTCGGGATCGGTGGTGGTGGCGGAGCCGTTGCGCGGCGAGGGCGTGGGAAGCGCCAGCCAGGTCACCGTGCAAGCGGGCTCCGGTGTGGCCAGCGGCGAGGGGGGCTTCCGGGTGCACCTCGAGCCCGACGAGGCATTGCGGGCCGAGGCCCTGACCGATCCCCTGGCCGTGATGGGTGCCGGACAGCAGCAGAACCTCGCCGCAGGTCAGGGAAGCCGTGTGCCCTTCGGTGGCGTGCCCACCGAGCCCATCGACCTGCTCGGTGCCGGCCCGCTACGCGAGCCCGGACCCGGCGCCCCGCTGCGGCGCGCCCTCTTCCGCTGGGAGCCCCAGGAGGAAGCCTTCGGCTACCAGTTCGCCATCGCCACCGACGCCCGCTTCACCGAGGTGGTGTACCAGGATCCCGTGCCCGAGTCCGTGCACGACCCCGAGCTGCTCATGCTGCCCCTGAAGGGACGGGAGGGCCTGTTCTGGCGCGTCGCCACCCTCGACCGCTTCGGCTTCCTGGGCGTACCCACCCAGCCGAGACCCATCGGCCTGCCCGAGGGGATCCTCCGATGATCGCTGTATGGCTCGCCCCCGCTGCCTGGGCACAGTCTCCGCTCGACCCCGACTTCGTGCTGCCCGAGGTGGCCTCCGATCTGTTCCGCCCCAGCGTGGACGGCGGACCATGGCTCGCCACGGAGTCGGCCCACACCGATCCGGGCGACGTGATCGCCGGAGCCCACCTGTCCTGGGCGAACCGGCCCCTCACCTGGACGCCCGACGATCCGGCCCAAGGGGACCAGGTCGACATCGTGTCGAACGCGCTGGCGTTGCACCTGGGCGCGCGCGTCACCCTGGGCCCCGTCGAGCTCGGGGCGGCCGCGCCAGCGTACCTGCACACCACGGGCCTGGGGTTCGACGGCAGCACCACGGTGCTCGGCGATCCCACCCTGCAGGCCAAGGTGGGCCTGTCCACCGTGGACCTCGCAGGCGGTGCACTGGTCAAGGTCGGCCTTCCCCTGGGAGGCGCGAGCCGCCAGGTCGGCACGCCAGGTCCGTTCTGGGAGCTGGGGCTGCTCGGACAGGCCAGCGTCTCCAGCCTGCAGATCGGTCTCAACCTGGGCGTGCGCGGCGTGCCCGAGCAGACCCTGGACGGCACCACGGTGGACGATCACCTCTGGGGTCGCCTCGGTGTGGCCTGGCTCGTGACGGAGCGCTGGATCCCAGCGCTCGAGCTGGTGGGTCAGCGTCGCCTGTCGGATGGCTCCGCCAGCACCACGCCGCTGGAGATGTCGCTGCAGCTACAGCACCAGCTCGCCGCCGGCCCCAAGCTGCACGTGGGGGTGGGGCCTGGCCTGGGCAACGCCGTGGGCACACCGAGCTGGCGGGCCGTGGCGGGTGTGATCCTGCAGCGAGGCCCTACGTCAGAGTGACCTTGTGCAGGCGGATGCGGGTATAGCCGCGGCGCTTCTCGATGCACCAGGGGTTGAGGCCGGCCTCTCGGCAGCCCCCGCGCACTCGGTGCACCAACGTCTTGAGCCGTGCCAGGCCATCGGCGCGCGGCGTCTTGCCCCACACCGACACGATCAGATCCTCGTCGCCGATCCAGCCCACCTCGTCGAGCGTGCGGCGCGCCTCCCGATCCCGGGCCACCTGCCGTCCGAGCAGGTACAGCAGCACCGCGCGCGTCTCGGCACTCCAGCGGATCTCGTCGCCGCTCTCGAGATCGCGCAGGGTCGCCTCCGGTCCCGTCGGGCCGTCCAGCGTGGCCTGAAGCTCGTACACGTAGGGCGACTCGGCGCCCTCCACCGTGGGCACGCGGTTCGGATCCGCGCTGCGCACCACGAAGGAGAAGTTCGCCAGCTTGATGGGCTCGTCCACCATCAGCTGACGGTCCTCGTCGTCGGCCCCCATCCAGATCTCGCCGTTGCCATGCTTGAGCAGCGTGACCGGCTGCACGTCGGGGACGCGCAGATCGGCGTCGGCGCCGGGTCCGATGACGAAGCGCTCGCGGTTCAGCGGGTGCTGCACACCGGTGCCCACCTCCTCCACGAGCATGGGAGTGGGTTGCGCCGACACGAGCCCCCGCACGAACAGGTCCACATCTCCGATGCGAACTCGGCTTCGCTCGGAAAGGCGAGTAGGCCCCTTCACCGCGACTCCGTCCACGAGCGTTCCGTTTCTGCTATCCAGATCCCGGATCCAGACCCCTCCGGACTCCATGTACACCAGCGCGTGGCGCCAGCTCACTTCCCCGTCTGCAACCACCAGATCATTGTCGGGCCCGCGACCGATGTGCACCGATCCGTCGAGCTCGACGGCACGCGGACCGGAGGTCCCCTGGATGACGATTTCCACATTGCCCATGACGAGACGACCTCGACGGTGACCTGCTTGTCACCCTTGACTAAGACTTGGGGCCGATAGCTGTGCCCCACGGAGGAATCATGATGTTGCTTGTGGCGCTGACCACGATCTCGATGGCCCAGGATACCGAATTCGCTGGCACTGAGGCGCCGCCCGAAGAGGATGCCATCTCCGTGGACGAGGCCGAGACCAACCTGTCGGCAGAGCTCGGAGGCATCTGGACGTCTGGAAATGCCCAGGCGTACTCCCTGAACGCTGGGCTGCTCTTCGGTAACCGCTGGGAGCGCAACAAGATCGGAATCGTGGCCGGGGCCGCCGCGGGGGCCGCCGTGGCCGACGTCAACGCCAACGGACTGCTGGAAGACGACGAGATCGAGGCTGGCTACATCGAGAACGCGCGCCGCTTCTTCGGCGAGGTCCGCTACGACCGCTACGTCAGCGGCAAGGACAGCTTCTACGGGCTCGTCGGCGGCTTCCACGACCGGTTCGCGGGCTACGATCTGCGGAGCCACGAGCAGGTGGGCTACAGCCGGCTGTTGGTGGACGAGGAATCCACCAACGTGCGCGGCGAGGTGGGCATCGACTGGGCCCAGGAGTTCTACACGCTGGACTCCGGCGCCGATCCGCGGTTCCAGAACATCTTCGCGGCCCGCCTGCTGCTCGGCGCCACCCACGCCTTCAACGAGAACGTGAGCGTGGCCGACACCTTCGAGATCTACGAGAACGTCGTGGACCTCGCGGACGTCCGGATCCTCAACACCGCGTCGCTGTCTGCGTCCTTGAGCAGCGACTTCACCGTGAAGCTGTCCCACAGCCTGATCTGGGACAACGTGCCGGTGACCGGATTCCGGAAGTTCGACCAGACCACCGGCGTGACCTTGGTGGCGACCCTGCTCTGAAGCTCCTCGGCGAGCGCACGATAATGGGCGGCGATGGATCTCGATCTGCCCAAGGACCTGGCCGCCGCACTGGACCGGGTACGCGCCACCGACAAGGATGCAGCGGAGCACCTGCACAGTGCCTTGTCGCGTCTGCTGCGAGCGGCAGACGCGCTGACCTGGGCGCGCGACCGCCTGAGCGCGCTGGTGACGGCTCCCACGGAGGGAGCGGTGCTGCAGGTCGTGGTGGACGAGGCCAAGACCCTGACACAGGCACCCGAGGCCTGGGCCATCACCTGGGCCCAGCAGGGCGACACGAGCAGGGTGCGCGCGCTGGCTGGGGGCTCGGGGACGGGGCGAACCGCCGACGGCCAGTGGGTCACGCCCACTGAGATCAGCCAGTCGGTGCTCGGCAAGGTGGTGGAGGACGGCCGCCCCGCCTGGAGCGACGACGCCATGGCGGACGCCCGCTTCCTGGGAGCGCACAGCGTGCAGGCGCTGGCCCTGCGCTCCGTCGGATGCGTGCCGTTGGGCGCCCGAGGCGCCCTGTACCTGCACGATCCCGAGACCCCGGGCCGCTTCTCGGCCCGAGCCCGGGCCCGGATCTCGGCGCTGTGTGCGCTGGCGGCGCAGACCCTCGGGGCACCCGACGACGCGTTGACCGACGCCCCTCGCCGCAAGGCCGTCGAGCCCCTGCCCGGGCTGGTGGGCTCGGCACCCGCCATGGAGGAGGCCTACACGGCCATCCGAGCCTTCGCTCCCATGCCCTGGCCGGTGTTGATCCTCGGCGAGACGGGCACGGGCAAGGAAGCCGCAGCGGCGGCCGTGCACGATCTTTCGGGGCGCAGCGGGCCCTTCGTGGCGGTCAACTGCGGCACGCTGGCCCCAGAGCTGGCCGAGTCCACGCTGTTCGGCCACGAGCGCGGCGCCTTCACCGGAGCGGACCGTGCGCGCGGGGGCCTCGTGGAGCGGGCCACCTCGGGCACGCTCTTCCTCGACGAGGTGGGAGAGCTGCCGGCCGCGGTGCAGACCAAGCTGCTGCGGCTGCTGCAGGAGGGCACCTACCGGCGACTGGGCGACGAGCGGGAGCGCCGCTTCGCTGGGCGCATCGTGGCCGCCACCCACCGCGACGTGGCCGCCACCGACGGGCCCGACTCCTTCCGCGCCGATCTGTACCACCGGCTGTCGGCGTGCGTGGTGCGCATGCCCGCGCTGCGTCGGCGCACGTCGGACCTGCCCGAGCTGGCCGCCCACCTGCTGCGGCGCACCCTGGCGGAGGTACCGGACGCGCCCCAGCTCACCCTGTCCGACGACGTGCTCGCGGAGCTGCGGCGTCGGTCCTGGCCCGGCAACGTACGGCAGCTGGTGAACGTGCTGCGCGGAGGCGTGGCGCTGGCCATCGCACGCGGCGACGACGCTCTGCGGGTCTCCGATCTCGCTCCTGCGGCGGGTGGCTCCGCCGATCCGGGCTCCTGGCCGTCGGATCTGATGGCAGCCACCGAGCTGTTCCAGCAGGCGCGGGTGCGAATGGCGCTCACGGAGGCAGAAGGCAACAAGACCCAGGCCGCCACGGCCTTGGGTGTGTCGCGCCAGTGGCTGCACCGACTGATCGCGCGCTGGGACCAGCAGGGGCCCTGGTGAGCGGCGACGATCTGGACGGCCTGCTGGAGCACATGGTGCCCGGCGCGGGCCACCGCACCGCGCGGGACGCCGACGCCCCGGATCTGCCCGCAGGCCTCGATCTCACGCCGGACACCGTGCTCGCGCGGGGCTCGGTGGGATGGGTGTACCGGGCCCACGATCCGGTACTCGATCGCTGGGTGGCGGTGAAGGTGAGCCGCGCCGAGGCCGGTGAGCAGGGCCGAGCGGCGCTGCTCAACGAGGCACGCGTCACGGCACGGCTGGCCCACCCGGCCGTGCTGCCCGTCCACCGGGTGGTGGCGGTGGACGGACTGCTGTGCGTGGTCTTCGCGCTCGGGCCCGAGACCACCATGGCCGACGTGATCCACGACTGGCGCCACGACTCCTCCGCGGCCTGGTCCCAGGAGACCCGGCTGCAGTGCCTGCACGCCGTGGTGGAGGCGGTGGCCCACGCCCATCGCCAGGGCGTGGTGCACGGGGACCTCAAGCCCTCGAACGTCGCCGTCGACGCGGCTGCGCACCCCTACGTGCTGGACTGGAGCGGCCTGGTCTCGAATGCCGGCACGTTCTCGGGAACCCCGGAGTTCGCCGCCCCCGAGCAGCTCCGCGGCGACGTCCCCACCGCCGCCTCGGACGTCTACGCGCTGGCGGCCTTGGCCTGGGAGCTGTCGACGCTGCGGGCCCTGCGCCCGGCCCGTGCGGGGGAGTCCGTCGGCGACTACCTGGCGCGCCATGCGGCCGCCCGCGAGCCAGCTCCCCCACCACCGCGCGTGGAGGCAGGCGTGGCCGAGCTGCTGTCGCGCGCGACGCACCCGGATCCGAGCGAGCGGCCGACGGCCGAGACCCTGGCGAATGCCCTCGATCGGGCGCGCACCGGGCGCGCCCAGTCCGAGCGACGCGCCGAGGAGGCGGAGAGCGAGCTCGTCCATGCCCGGCGGCAGCTGCTGTCGTTCCAGGAGCGCGAGCAACGCCTGCAGCAGGAGCGGCGGGTGATCGCGGTGCAGCGCATGCAGATCCCCCCCCACGCCCCCGCCTCCGCCAAGGCCTCGCTGTGGGCCAACGAAGCCCGCGCGGATGCACTGCTGGACGAGCAAGCGGAGGCATTCACGGCGGCCCTGGAGCACGCCGTGCGCGCTGCTCACCTCGCACCCGATGCCGACGAGCCCCACGCCCTGATCGCAGAGCTGTGGTGGCAGCGGCTGATCATGACCGAGGCGCGCTCCTACGAGGGGGAGTCCCGCCTGGCGATGGCCCGGATCCGACAGCACGATCGGGGTCGCTACGTGGAGCTGCTCGACGCCCCGGCCACGCTGTCGATCCGGGGCACGGGGGAGGTTCGGCTACGCCGTGTGGTGCCCAGCCGGCCCGCGAGCACCGAGCGGCTCGTGTCCACACACCCGCTGCCGCTCGGGCGACTGGAGCTGGAGCCCGGCTCCTGGAGCGTCGATCTGGTGGGCCCACAGGGCGTGCGCGCCAGCGTGTGGCTGGAGCGGCTGGTGCACCTGCAGCTCGATCTGCAGCCGCCGGCCTCCATCCCCGAGGGCTACACCTTCGTGCCGCCCGGCCCGTTCCGCATGGGGGGCGATCCCATGGCCCGCACGCCGGTGGAGCCGTGCTCCCCCTGGCTCGACGGGTTCCTCGCAGCGCAGCGACCAGTGTCCAGCGACGCCTACCTGGCCTTCCTGGCGTCGCTCCCCGAGGCCCAGGCACGCGCCCGAGGGCCTGCACAGCGCTTGGTGAGCGGCGAGGTGGCTCCGCTGTGGACGTGGACCGCGGCTGGCTGGGCGCTGCCCGATGGCTGGGCGGGGGACTGGCCCGTGGTAGGGGTCAGCTCGTCGGACGCGACCGCCTACGCCCAGTGGCGCTCCCAGGTCGACGGCACCACGGTGCGACTGCCGACGGAGGAGGAGTGGGAGAAGGCGGCACGCGGCGCAGACGGTCGTCCGTTCCCCTGGGGAGAGCACTTCGATCCCGCGCTCTGCCACATGCGCCAGTCCATCGCGGGGGCGCCGCGGCTGCTGCCCGTGGGCTCCTTCCCCGAGGATCGCTCGCCCTATGGTCTGGTGGACGTGGCGGGCGGGGTGCGCGAGTGGACCACGAGCGTGTTCGCCGGGGAGCGACGGGTGGTGCGTGGGGGCAGCTGGGCCTCCGACGCGCAGGGTTGTCGGCTGGCCAGCCGAGGCGGCCTGCCGGAAGACAGCAAGGACGCCACCGTGGGCTTCCGACTGGTGGGCTCCCTGTCGCCCTGATCCGCCGGCTAGGTCGGCGGTGAGGAGGCCCCGACGGCGGGGAACGCGATCTCCGTGCCCGCCTCGGCCGGATCGGGCTGTGCTTCCGCCACGTAGGCGTAGCGACCCGCCTCTCGGTGCTGCACCACCAGTCGAGGCAGGTGGGCGCGGTCGTAGTGCCGCTGTGCCTCGCTCAGGTTGTCCCAGGGCACGAAGGTCATGCGGTGGCGCCGCAGGTCGCTGCGCGGGCCGAAGGACCATCCGCGCGACAGCCGCTCCCCCATCCAGCGCCCGTGCTCCATGCGCGCTGCGAGATCAGCGTCGCGCCCCACCTCGGCGAGCTCCGCGCGGAAGCGCGCGATGGCGCCCTCCATGGCCGAGCGCACGTCCTCGTGCTCTGCCGGCGTCGACGCCTCCACCTGCTCCATCAGCGCCAGGCGCTCTCGCAGCGCCGGATCCTCCAGCTGGGCGAACACGGATCCCGCCACCTGCCCCCGCCGGGTCATGCGGTGGAAGGCCTTGTCCACGTCGGGCGTGAACAGTGCATCCATCAGGGGTTGCTCGCGCAGTCCGCGGGCCCGAGCGTCGGTGGCGGGCAGCGGGGAGTCGCGAAGGCTGACCGACAGGGCGGTGAGCTTGACGTCGGCGTGCAAGGCGGCATCCATGTTCGACGCCGCGAAGTCGGCGTGATCGGTGGACGAGCCGCTCGACAGCAGCCGATGGGCCGCTCGCAGCAATCCGGCTCGACGTCGCGTGGGCGTGCGGGTGATCTGCCGGTACGACGAGACCGCGTCGCGCTCGCCGAACACCCGCAGCGGAAAGCAGCGCTCGGTGTGCATGGCGGTGCGATCCCCGTCGGAGCGGGGGCGGTGGCGACCCGGGTCCTTGATGAGGGCGGCGAGGCCCTCCTCCACCGGCAGGTACACGTGCAGCGGAAGAATGGGCTGCGACGGGGGCTCCCCCTGGGTGGCTTCGTCGTCGAGCATCTGCCGTGCGAGCGCCTGCTGAAGGCGCAGGGCTGCTTGGAAGCTGCGGCGCTCCTCCTCGAAGCACAGCACGGCAGCGGCTCGCACAGCCGGCCCCCCGCTCGGTCGCAACCGGGCCACCAGCTCCGCCAGGAAGCGCCCCGACTCCACGTCCACCGGCAGCGGACGGTACTCGGCGTTGACCGCGTACTCCACCGGGCGAAGCTCCCCGAGCACCTCGTCGGATCGTGCCGGCGCCTGCACCCGCGCCTCGCGCTGGAAGCGCTCGGCCACCGGTCGACCCGGCCGCGCGCTCCACGCGTCGCCGGCCGATCGGAAGGTGGCGCTGGTGAGGTCCAGATCGGCAGGAGAGAACGCCGGGTACCGGTCGAGGAAGGCGTCCTTGTCGGCGCCGTTGCCCTCGCGATCGAAGTCCCCATACACCGACAGGCGCGGGCGAAGACCCGAGGCGAAGTGGCCGAAGCGAGCGAGGTGCAGCGCCACGGTCCGCCCCATGGAGCCGAAGCCGAAGATGAACAGGTGGAAGACCTCGTCGGACTGCGGCAGAGCCGCCGAGTCCACCACCAGCCCGTCCTGCTCCCGGAAGTACAGGTCGCGCACGGCCAGCTCTTGGTTGCTGAAGGGGTGCAGCTCGATGGGGGCCGTTCGCGGCGCCCACAGATCATGGCGCGACAGCGTCTCCGAGAACGCGGGATCCCCCACGTGCACGTAGCAGCGAAGGGGATTCCTCCGACTGCGCCAGCCGAGCTTGCCCTCGTGGGCCTGCAGGAGCAGATCGCCGGCGATCTCCACGTTGCGTGCGTCGTCTCCGGTGGCGATGAACGCCTCCGACGCGTGCTTGATCCCCGTGCGCGCGCGCGTGGCGCGATCGGTGGCGTCGCCGATGATCACCAGCGCGCTGCTGCGGCGGGCTTCGTCCACGCGGGGACTGGCCTCGTCCTTGGCGATCCCGTACACGGGCCGCCCGGCACCGCGCAGCTGGGCAGCCAGCGGACCCCCGATCCAGCCGAGCCCGAACAGCACGGCCGCACGCTTCCCGCGCAGTCGCGCCAGCGTGAAGCGGAAGGCCAGCCACAGATCGCTGGCGGGCCGATACAGCTCGAGCACCAACCCGACGGCCGCGAAGAAGGCGAACGCCACGGCCAAGAAACGAGCGGCCACGAACGCGGGATGGGTGATCCCTTCCTTGCCCTCCAGCGACAGCACGGCGGCGGAGTCGTACACGAGCTCGCTGACGGCAGCGACGCTCCAGTCGAAGGTGCTGTTGGGCTCGTTGGCAAGGCCATAGGCCGCCAGACCGGCCGCCAGACCGGCACAGATCGGAGCGAGCACGAGAAAGATGCGCTGGGATCGGGGGGTGACCGTGTTCATGGCCGCCAGACTACCGCTCAACCCTCTCCCGGAACCACCCCGATCATCATGCTGCACATCTCCGCGTTGGAGCTGGTGCCGTAGGTGAAGTCGCGTGGCTCCGATAGCCCCTCCTCTTCGAGGATCCGCGCCACCTCCGGATTGGTCAGGGTGTTGTCGTAGGTGCACTCCACGTAGATCTGGTCGCCCGGCGCGAGCACCGGGGCACCCGGCTCTTCCAGATCGACGTCGTAGAACAGCTGCCAGTCGAAGTCCCACTGGGGGATCGACAGCAGACACGGCCCCTGGCTGCCGTCGGCGCGCTCCACCCACATCCGGAAGGAGGAGCCCACGTAGTGCATGTGGCCCAGCGTGGAGAACACCCGCAGCTGTGGTCCCAGCCCCTGCGGCACCTCGAACAGCGTGGTCTCGGTGTGATTCGCCGCTCCGGCAGGAATGCGAAACTCCACCTCTCCGTCGTCTCCAGGACCGGGAAGCAAGCCCGCCTCCGCCGTGCGAGCGGTGTCCGTCTTGAAGATCCGCGCCTGCACGACGGCCTCTCCTCGGGCCCACTGCAGCGCCACCTGGGTGTCGTCCACCTGCGCATCGTCGGCCATGTGGTAGTGGATGGCCGCCACCACCACGTCGTCGGGCGTGATCCGGATCCCGCTGCCGGCGGGGTAGACCTGGGGCCCCATGCCCGGGGCGTAGCCCCCGATGGGCGTGGTGTAGTCACGCCCCTTGCAGAGGTAGGTGCCGTCGATCTGACCGTCGGAGGCGTCGCGCTCGGCCGCGAAGCTGCGCTCGGTGAGGTTGAGACGCACGTGGTGCACCACCGAGGCGTTGTCCACCAGCACCTCCACCCCCTGCAGCCAGCCGGGCTCCTCGCGCATCGGATCCATCACCACGCACAGGATCCGGTCGCGCACCACGCTGCTGGGGGGAACCGCCACGGGCTGTGGCATCCGCAGCTGCTGGTCGATGCGCTCGAGGTGGGAGACCTCGGGCGACGGCACAGGCCACGCCTCCTCGGGCTCCCCTTCCGGAGCCCCCCGCTGCACCCACTCCACCACGGTGGCGATCTCGGCGTCCGACAGCCGCGGGTCGTCGACGAACGGTGCGCTCATCTCGCACTGGTCGGAGTCCCCCGCAGGGAAGGGCGGCATGGTGCGCGCCGCCACCGCCACCCCGATGGCCTCTCGCCAGGCGTAGGCACCCTCGAAGGTGGTCAGATCGATGTCGGCCTGGATCCCCCCCGGCCGATGGCACGCTCCGCAGGAGGGCTCGAGGATCGAAGCGACGCCTTGATGCCACGTGGGCCCCTTGGGGGGAGTGGTGGGCGACTCGCCCGCGCAAGCGACCGCCCCTCCCAGGACCACGACGAGGCAGCGGCGCATCATGCGCTGCGTCGTCTCCGCAGCAGCGCCGCGATGGGCAGACCGAGCCACCAGCCCAGCGCCGCCCCTCCCTCGGACACACAGCCACATCCTGCGCTCACCACCGGGATCTCCGTTCCGTCGGATCCGACATCGGCACCGTTGCAGTCGTCATCGAGACCATTCGCCTCCACCTCGTCGCGCCCGGGGTGCACGTGGCGGTTGGCGTCGTCGCAGTCGCCCCCCTGGGCCACGTGGAAGAACTCGATGTCGGGCTCGCAGATCTGCAGCGGCAGACAATCGGGCGTGGGACAGCCGCCAAAGCCGTCCCCGTCGAAGTCCTCGTACAGGGGGAGCGCGCCCACCACGTCGGGATCGAGATCGTCGAGCTGCCCGTCGCAGTCGTCGTCGAGCTGGTTGCACAGCTCCTTCGCCGCGGGATGAATGTCGGCCTGCAGATCGTTGCAGTCGCCGGTGGCATCGGAGAACCCGGTGCGCGCGCTCTCGAAGCACATCTCCACCGCCACGTCTCCACCCACCCCGTCACCGTCCGCGTCGATGTAGTAGGTGAAGGTGCCCAGCCCGTTGTCGATCACACCGTCGCAGTCGTCGTCGGCACCGTTGCAGATCTCCACCGCTCCTGGGTTGGCCACGGCGGAGCCGTCGTTGCAGTCGAGGTAGGCGGGCACGCCATCGCCGTCGTCGTCCAGCTGGGCCGTGGCATCGGGCCCACCGGTGAAGCCAATGTCGGACACTCCCGAGTCGGGATCGAGCCTCGTGGGGTCCCCCGCATCCACCAGCGGACTGCCGAAGCCGGGGCGCAGATCGTCATCGCCGCAGTCGCCGTCGTCGGACCAGGCCACCAGCTGCGGATCGAGCCCCTCGAGGTTGCCCACACCCAGCGACGCCCCGGTCACCGCGCCGTCGGTGTCGTGAAAGGCGTTGTAGTCGATGCTGGGGGCGATCCCGCCCTGCAGGAAGAACAGCGCCTCCGTGGGAGCCGAGGCGAACACGTTGTTCACGAAGTGCACGTCCGCCGTGGGAAGCGCCACCACCAGCCCGAGGCCCCCGGCAGCCGCGCCCACCACGGAGTTGTTGGCCACCTCGAAGGTGCCCTCGAGCAGCTCCATGGCGGTGCCACTGTCGGACTCGCCATGGCAGAACGCGTTGTTGGACAGCTCCACGGCGTCGCCCTGCACGAACACGCCTCCCCCGACGCCCGTCGCCACGTTCTGCTGGAAGTGGTTGCCCCGCATGGTCACGTCGGTGTGGTCGAGCACGGCCAGCGCACCACCGTTGGCGCCCTGCGTGCGCACGAACCGGCTGTCGAGCATGGTGAAGCGTCGAAACTGCGCGTGCAGAGCCCCTCCGTCGCCCTGCGCCACGGTGTCCTCGAAGCTG
This sequence comes from Myxococcales bacterium, assembly GCA_019634415.1. Taxonomy (GTDB): domain Bacteria; phylum Myxococcota_A; class UBA796; order UBA796; genus DRPG01. The sequence goes on along the minus strand of JAHQVJ010000245.1, from coordinate 62,718 downwards.
CACCGGGTGCACACGAGGCCGGTGTTCACCAGCGACACCGCACCCCCCTCCCAGCCTGCCGAGGTGTCCACGAAGGCCACGTCGGTGAAGGTGGCGGTGGAGAAGATCGCCTCGCTCAAGCCGAGCGCGATGGCCCCCCCGCGCTCGTCACTCTGGGTGTCTTCGAAGCGCACCCGCTCGAGGGTGAGCACACCGTTCTGCTGGCGAATGGCACCGCCGCGCCGATCGGAGCGCTGTCCCTCGAACCGAGTGTCGCGAATCACGAGGGTGCCCAGGCCGCTCTGGTAGATCGCCGGGTTGGGACCCAGAAACACCAGGTGCTCGAGCACCGCTGTGACGAGGGGGATCTCGAACACCTCGCCGCTGCCCGTGTTCTGTAGGATCACCTCGCCATGCGGCGTGCCGCGCAGCGTCAGCTCACCTCCGATGCCGAAGTTGCCAGTGTTCGGGATCAGCACCGTGCTCGACACGCTGTGGACGCCGGGAGTCAGGTCGATCACGTCGCCGTCCTGAGCCGCCGCCAGGGCATCTGGCAGGGTGTTGTAGGGAGTCCCCGCGATGGACACGGTGGGCTCGCACACGTCGGTCACCGACGGATCGTCGTCGTGGCAGTCGCCCGCATTGGCCACCGCACCGGCAGGTGGCGCGCAGGCCGCTTGCACAGGCGCCTTGGCGTTACCGAGACCGTCTCCGTCGTTGTCTAGGTAGAAGGTGGACAGCGGAGAGTCTTCGTCCACCTCGCCGTCACAGTCCTCGTCGATGCCCGTGCACGCCACCTCCACCCCGCCCGGGAAGGCATCCACCGACGCGTCGTCGCAGTCGGTGTGATCCGCCACGTGGGCGATGGGAGGCGCACAGTCCAGCACCGAGACGTCCGCGTCGCCGAAGCCGTCTCCGTCGTCGTCGGCGTACCACGCCTTCAGCTCCGAGCCGTCGTCGGCCGTACCGTCGCAGTCCTGGTCGATCCGATCGCACTCGTCGTCGGGGGCAGCCGGGTTCAAGGCCGCATCACCGTCGTCGCAGTCTCCGAGCAGAGCCGCCCAGCCCAGCCCAGCCAGCGCACCGGCACAGGCCTCTCGCTGCTCGGACTCGATCCCGAACCCGTCGCCGTCGAAGTCTTGGTACCAGAGCACGCTGCCCAAGCCCACGTCGTCGATACGGCCGTCGCAGTTGTTGTCGATGCCGTCGTCGCAGACCTCGGCGGCCCCGGTCCACACCTCGGCGTTCAGGTCGTTGCAGTCCACACCGCCATCCGCGATGGCGAGCTGCCCGTCGCCATCTGCGTCCTGGACGTTGCCGCCCCCACAGCCGATGCTCCCCATCACCGCCAGCGCGGCCACGAACGATGCTGCCTTCATGGTGTTCCCTTCCCTTTGCCGAGCCTACCAGCCCACGGTCACCCAACGTCGGAGACGAGGCCACCGCCAGGGCGGAAATCTAGCGGCCCTGCTCTCAGAGAACAGGAAGAAACGCGAACATCCAGCACCGATCCGCTACGATCCGCACGCCTTCAGGCTGGACGCTCCAGCGTACCGTCGGCGTGTCGGGCAAATCGGCCCTCCACGGGCTCGTGCACCGGGTCGTCCTGCGGCCACGGCCACCCGCCGAAGCCCGTGCTGCGGTAGTCGGCGAAGGCCTGCTCGAGCTCGGCCCGCGTGTTCATCACGAAGGGCCCGTAGTGGGCGACGTTCTCCCCGATGGGTCGGCCCTGGAGCACGAGGACCTCCGCTGGCGCTGGACCGTTCAGGATCGGGGCGGGCAGACCTCCGTCCACCTGCACCCCCACCTTGGGCTGGACCTGGGTGGAGGCCACGTGCAGGGACTCGCCGCTGAACGCGTAGAGCACTCGGTTCACCGGCCCGCGAGCCGGGGGCACGGTGAACAGGGCGCCCGGCTCGAGCTTGATGGACCAGATCCCCACCTCGTTGGCCGGATCCGCGGCCCACGAGTCGGGAGCGGGGGTCGGGGCCGTGAGGTCCAGCAAGCTGCCGGCATACACCGTGATCCGCGTGGTGCCGCCCTTGGAGTCAGCCACGGTGCGGGTGGGGATGGTGTCGGCCCACAGCATCTTGAACGCAGGCGTGGTCAGCTTCCGCTCGGCCGGCAGGTTCAGCCAGATCTGGAACAGCTCCAGGGGGTTGTCGGCCTCGCGCTGCACGAGGGGGAACATCTCGGCGTGCACGATGCCCTTGCCCGCCGTCATCCACTGCACGTCTCCGCCGCCGTAGCGTGCGGTGGCGCCCAGGGAGTCGGAGTGGTCCACCAACCCACGCCGCACCACCGTGACGGTCTCGAAGCCCCGGTGGGGATGTCGCGGGAAGCCAGGCACCACGTCGCCGTGGTACATCCGCCACCCGTCCTGCCCCTCGAAGTCCTGCCCGATCCGACGTCCAGCCAGCGAGGCCTCGGGCCCCTGCTGGGCATTGCCCTTGGGATACGCGTCGTCGTGGTGCACGCAGAACAGGAACGGATCCAGCGTCTGCCACTGGAATCCGAGATGTGAGACGCTGCGGATCAGCTCCTTGCCCATCGCCGAGCTCCTTCGGCAGGCCATCGAGGCCCGCCCAGACGGGTCGTACCATCCCTCCGGGAACATCGTCATGGACCGAGTCGAGCGCACCTGTGTGGACCGCGGGGGGACCTTCACCGACGTGGTCACCATCGAGCCCGACGGCACGGTGACGCTGCGCAAGGTCCGCTCGGACCAAGCGGTGGTGGGCTCCCTCGCGAGGGGATCCCTGACCTTCGGCACCACGGTGGCCACCAACGCCCTACTGGAGCGCACCGGCGTGCGCACCCTGCTGCTGGTGACGGAGGGACTGGCGGACCTCGTGCAGATCGGCGACATGACGCGGCCTGCCCTGTTCTCCCCCGAGGTGGTCCGCCCTCCCCCGCTGTGCGACCGCGTGCTGGAGGTAGCGGGCCGCATCGACGCGACGGGACGACCGATCGAGCCCCTGCGTCTGCCGACGTCCCCCTCCCTCGACGACGTGGACGCGGTGGCGGTGGTGTTGCTCAACAGCTGCCGCAACCCGGACCACGAGGTGCAGGTGGCCCGGTGGCTGGCGGATCTGCGCCCCGATCTGCACGTCTGCATGGGACACCGCGCGAGCCCCGAGCTGGGCTACCTGGCCCGCATCGACACGACGCTGGTGGACGCGGCCATCACCCCGGTGCTGCGCGCGTCGCTGCAGCGCGACGCCATTCCCGACGGCGCGCTCGCCGTGCGCTCCGACGGCAGCCTGGTGCCCGCCGAGCAGCTGCGGGCACCCGACGCGGTGCTGTCGGGACCGGCGGGAGGCGTGGTGGCCGTGGCCGCCGTGGCTCGCCAAGCGGGCCTGCAGCGCGCCGTGGGCTTCGACATGGGGGGCACGAGCACCGACGTGTGCCTGGTGCACGTCGATGCCCTGCCGCGGCGCGACGGCGACGTGGAGGTGGCGGGCGTGCGGCTGCGCCGGCCCATGCTCGAGGTGGACACCATCGCCGCGGGGGGCGGCTCGGTGGTGTGGCACGACGGTCGCCGCATCGGCGTGGGGCCGCGCAGCGCCGGCGCCCATCCCGGTCCGCAGTGCTACGGGCGCGGTGGCCCCCCCACCCTCACCGACGCAGCGCTGCAGGCCGGCCTCCTGGATCCAGCCGCCTTCGATCCCCCCTTGTCGGCCGACGCCGTGGCGCTACCCGAGGGAGGCGCGGAGGCCTACCTGGACGTCGCCCGCGACGCCATGGCCGCCGCCATCCAGCGCCTCGCCACCCGACGAGGCCTGGACGTGCGCGAGCACGCGCTCGTGGCCTTCGGCGGGGCCGCCGGCCAGCACGCTGCGGGCGTCGCCGATCGCCTGGGGATCACGCGCGTGCTGGTGCACCCCTGCGCCTCGGTGCTCTCGGCCTGGGGACAGGCGCTGGCTCGACGCGAGGAAGCCTCCGTCGTGCCCATCTGGGCACCCCTGGAGGATCCGGACACCTGGCCTCGCGTCGAGGCTGCCTGGCGCTCCCAGCTGCAGGCGCTCCCGGAGCTGGGGGAGCATCGCTGCAGCGTGGACGTGCGCCACGTGGGCGCCGACGCCAGCATCGAGATCGACGCCTCCGATCCACAGGCCGTGCGCGACGCCTTCGCCCGCGCCCATCGGGCCCGCTACGGCTTCGACCGGGATCAGCCCCTGTCGGTGGTGAACGCCCGAGTACGGGCGCAGGCACCACGCTCGGAGGCCCCCGTCGTGCCGGCGGATCCGTGGGGCATCGAGGACCGCACGGTGCACGGCCCTCGGCGGCTCGACGCCCCCACCACCTCGGTCTGGGTTCCCGCTGGCTGGCACGCACAGGTTCGCTCCGGCTTGCTGCAGCTGCATCGCACCGAGCCTGCCCCCACGCCCTTGCCCACGGAGCGCACGCCCCACGCCGTGGCGCTGTGGGCCAGCCGCTTCATGGTGGTGGCCACCGAGGCCGGTACCGTGCTCGAGCGCACCGCGCGGTCGGTGAACATCCGCGAGCGGCACGACTTCAGCTGCGCGGTGTTCGACGGCGAGGGGCGGCTGGTGGCCAACGCGCCCCACATTCCCGTGCACCTGGGTGCCATGGGCGCGACGGTGCGGGATCTGATCCGCCGGGTGCCCGAGCTGCAGCCCGACCAGCACTACCTGACCAACGATCCCGCCGCGGGCGGCTCCCACCTCCCCGATCTGACGGTGGTGCATCCGGTGGTGGTGGAGGGGCAGCGATTCTTCGTGGCCTGTCGCGGCCACCACGTGGACGTGGGCGGCACCACACCGGGCTCCATGCCGCCTCGATCGAGGGCACTTCGGGAGGAGGGCTTCGTGGTGCGTGCCCTTCCGCTGCTCGACGAGGGCCGGCTCCGCACGGACCTCGGCACCCACCTTCGAGGGTGTCGGCAGCTCGACGTGGTGGCGGCGGACCTCGAGGCGCAGATCGCCGCCAACACCTGCGCCGCACGGGCCCTGGTGCAGCTGGGCCCGGCGGACGTGGTCGCGCGCTGGATGGCCCACCTGCAGGACGTGGCGGCGGAAGCCGCCCTCGAGGCGCTGCACGCGCTGCCCACTCGGGTCCACGCCACCGACGCGGTGGGCGGCGTTCCGCTGCAGGTCCGGGTCCACCGCGACGGCACGACCTGGGTGGTGGACTTCGCGGGCACCGGAGCCGCCCACACGGGCAACCTCAACGCTCCGCGCGCCGTGGTGCGCGCCGCCGTGCTCTATGCCCTCCGCGTGCTCGCAGCGCGCGACATCCCCTTGAACGAGGGAGCGCTGCGCCACGTCCAGATCGAGGTCCCCGCGGGATCCATCCTGGATCCGCCGCCCGGCGCGGCCGTCGCCGGCGGCAACGTGGAGACCTCGCAGCGCGTGGTGGATCTGCTGCTGCGGGCGGCGGGCCACATGGCCTCGTCGGCGGGCACCATGAGCAACCTCACGCTGGGAGGCGATGGGTGGTCGCTATACGAGACCATCGGAGGCGGCCAGGGCGCCTCCCCTCGCGGGCCAGGCCCCTCGGGGCGCCAGATCCACATGACGAACACCAAGGCCACCGATCCCGAGGTGCTCGAGGCCCGCCTGCCGGTGCGGGTGCGTCGCTTCGCCCTCCGGACGGGCTCGGGGGGAGAGGGTAAGCACCCAGGCGGCGACGGCATCGTGCGGGAGCTGGAGGTCACCAGCGAGGCACGGGCGGCGCTGCTGGCCACGCGCCGCACCGAAGGAGCCGCGGGCCTGGGCTCGGGGGGATCGGGAATCGCCGGCCGCGACGAGATCGTGCGTGGAGGCCATCGCCAGCCCTGGAGCGGCGAGGTCGTCGCTCTGGCGCCTGGCGACCGGGTGTGCGTGGCCACCCCGGGAGGCGGCGGCTGGTCCCCAGCGGGTAGGATCGAGGTCTCCTCGGAGGACGCATGACGTTCATCACCTGGCTGCTGGCCTGCACGGGGCCCGATCCCGACCGCGAGCCCGGACCCTTGTGGTCCACCGCCGATCGCGGCACCACCACCACCCCTGGCACCCCACCCGGGGACACCGCGCCGCGCGAGCCCCTCGAGGGCGAGTACAACGGCGAGATCCCTGTGGTGTCGCTGGCGCCCCCCACGTTCGACGGGGTCGTCAACCGCGACGCCTCGGCGCGCACCCAGGCCCACCTGCTCGGGCAGGCCACCGCGCTGTGGTTCTACCCCGCCGCCTTCACCGGTGGTTGAACGGTGGAAGGTTGCGGGTACCGCGACCACGCCGCAGAGTTCGCGAAGCTGGGTGTGCAGATCGTCGGGGTGAGCTTCGATCCCCCGGCAGAGAACCAGGCCTGGGCCGAAGAACACGAGCTGCCCTTCGAGCTGTGGACCGACAACGATCGGGAGCTGGCGCTGTACTACGGCGCCGCCACCACGCCCGAGCAAGGCGCCGCCAACCGGCGGTCCTACCTGCTCGATGCCGACGGCTACGTGCTCCTGGAGTACCCGGTGGTCTCCACGGGCGTGCACCCCGCGCAGGTCCTCGCGGACTGCGAGGCGCTGTTCGGCACCCTCTGAGGGGCCCTACTCCACGGGCAGCGGCGCGGGCGTGGCGGGAAGCGTGAGATAGCGCTCCGCCAGCTTGCGCTGTCGGCTCGACAGCTCGATGGCCTCGCCGCCGATCCACAGGCCTCGCGCCGAGGTCGTGACCTCCAGCGGGTCTCCGCTCCACAGCACCAGATCGGCGGGCGCCCCCACGGCGATCTGACCGGCTCCGCGCAGCCCGAACACCTCGGCCGGGATCCGGCTGATGGCGTCGAGGGCGTCGGCGTGGTCCATGCCCCCACGCACCGCGTTGCCTGCGGCCTGCCGCAAGGTGCGAGCGTTGTGGGTGGAGTTTGTGGTGAGGATCACGCTCACGCCCGCTTCCATCAGCAGTGCGCCGTTGTCGGCGCGACCCGCCCGCTGGTCGAAGCCTCCCGGCCCGTACACCAGCGGATCGATGATCACCGGCACGCTCGCCGCGGCCAGCGCATCGGCGACCCGCCATCCCTCGGCGGCACCCGCGATCACCAGCCGCATGCCGGTGTCGCGCTGCAGCCGGAGCAGCGCCTCGATCTGCGACGCCCGATCTGCGCGGATCACCACCGGCTGCTGGCCACGGACCGCCGGAAGCAGCGCCTCCAGATCCATACGGGACAGCCCATGGATCCCCGGACGTCCGCGATCGTACAGGGCCTTGTTGCGCCGCCAGGCATCCACCTCGTCCACCAGCTCCCGGAGCTGTCGCAGCCCCTCGGCAAAGGACGACGAGGGCAGGTTCACCATCATCGCGGCGTCCTCGAAGAGCACCGCCTCGTCCTGGGTGTCACCCGACAGCCGCACCAGAGCCGCCTGCCCCGCCACGAACGCGCCACCCGGCGCCGCCAACGCCGTGGTGATCCCCTCCATGCGGTTCACGGCGATCAGGCTGGAGCGCGGATCGTACGCATCGGCCACCGCCAACGACGCCCGGATGGGATCGTCGGTCTCGGGATTGTCGTGGCGAGTGCCGGGCTCGAGCCCCACCTCCACCAACCCCATCTGCGTGGGCACGGCCACGAACCCTGCCGTGAGCTGCTGCCCCGCACCCTGCACGAAGGTGCAGTCCTCGCCTTGCCAGCGGGCTCCCGCCACCTCCTTCTGGGAGCTCAGCTCGAGCTGGAGCCCCTCGATGCCCCGACCCGTCGCCGCGATGCGATCGTCCTTCACCACCACCGTCAGGCCCTTCTGCGGGCCCTCCGCGGTGTGGACCTCGGCTCCGCTGATCACCGAACACGTCGCCCAGGCGGTGCCCACCTGCAGAACCAGCCATCCGATCATCATGGGGCCACCTCCTGACCGATCTCGAAGTCCGACCACGTCGCGGGACGCTCGGCGTCGTAGCGCAGGGCGCCGTCCACGAAGACCTGCTGTGCCGAGCTGTAGACCGACAGGGGGTGTCCGTCCCAGACGACCACGTCGGCACGCTTGCCCACCTCGAGGCTCCCCGTCTGATCGTCGATGCCCAGCGCCCACGCCGGGTTGATGGTGATCCAGGACATGGCGTCTGTCTCCGTGGTGCTCAGACCCAGCTCCTGGCCTGCGCGCATGGCCTTGGCTGCCTCCTGGTTGAGGCGCTGGATCCCGATGGCCGAGTCCGAGTGGATCACGGCTTTCGCGCCCGCGTCGTGCAACATCGCGGCCCCCGCAGGCACCGCGTCGTAGGCTTCGAGCTTGAAGCCCCACCAGTCGGCCCACACGCTGGCAGCCACCTCGCGCTCGGCCAGGATGTCGCGGATCTTGTAGGCCTCCGTCGCGTGATGGAACGACCGGATGGAGAAGCCGAACTCGTCGGCCAGCTGCAGCATCGAGAGCATGTCGTCGGCGCGGTAGCAGTGGATCTGCGGCAGGATCGAGCCGTCGAGCACGCCCGCCAGCGTCTCCTTGCCGAGGTCCCGATCGGGGGCGTCGCCGCCCCGGCTCGAGCCGCTCTTCTTCTTCTTCTTGCGCTTCTTGCCGCCGTCGGCATCAGAGGGGCCGTCGTGGCGCTCCCACTTCTTGGCATAGGCCTTCGCCGCCAGGAACGCGGCGCGCTGGCCCCGGAGGTTGCCCATCCGGGTGCTCGGAGCGCTGTTGCGGTGGTGCCCGTAGACGCGCTTGGGGTTCTCGCCGCAGGCCATCTTCACCGTCTCCGGCGCGTCCGGAAACCGCATGGCCCGGCTACCCCGCGCCGGGATCGAGCGCACCACGACGCCACGCCCGCCGATCAGGTTCGCCGAGCCCGGCAGGATCTGCATCGTGGTGATCCCTCCGGCGATGGCGCGCAGGAAGCCCGGATCTTGCGGCCACACCGAGTGCTCCGCCCACACCCCTGCCGTCACCGGAGCCGTGGCCTCGTTGCCGTCGGAGTGCGCCCGGCCCCAAGGCGACGGATACACGCCGAGGTGCGAGTGGGTGTCGATCAAGCCCGGCGTGACGTGCGCTCCCGCCACGTCCACCTGCACGGCATCGGGCACCGAGGGAGGCTGCCCCTGCCCGACCGCACTGATCGTGCCGTCCTGCATGACCACGTAGGCATCGAGCACCGGCTCCGACACCCCCGACCACACGGTGGCTCCCGTCAGGATCACCGGGCCTGCGGCTGCAGCCTCGGGCACCTCGATGGCCGCCCGGCCGCGCGCCTGCCGCTCAGCCAACGTTCCCCCGTCCTCCGCAGCCCACGCCGCAGACAGGACCGCGCACACCCACATCATGTGTCCTCCGACGGCGCAGCCTACCAGCCTTGGTCCGGTCGGTTATCCTCGGGCCGATTCGGGAGAGGGCACATGCGCGAACTGGCCGCTTTGGTCGTGATGTCCACCCTGCTCTGCTCGGGCTGCCCTCGCGACACCCCCCCCGATCGCGCGGTGAGCCAAGCCACTCCCGCCATCGCCTGCCCCCCGGGCACCTTTCCCGCGGGCCTTGCGCCTCCGGCAGGTGGGGAGGTGTGGTGTGAGATCCGCACGTCGGGGGCGGCAGCTCGCCGAGAGGGACCCGCCATGAGCTGGCACGGCAACGAGCGGCGTCGCTGGGAGGGCACCTACGTCGCCGGACAGCCCAACGGCACCTGGCTGTACTGGTACGCCACGGGGTCTCCCGAAGCCCAGGGCAGCTTCTCTCGCGGCCTCAAGGAGGGCCTGTGGGTGACCTACCACCCCAGCGGAGACCGCGCGTCCGAGGGCTCCTACGTCGACGGCAAGGAGCATGGGCCCTGGGTGTTCTGGGACGCCGAGTCCGCCACGCGCACCGAGGGCGAGTTCGTGCTCGGTGCCCGCACGGGCCGCTGGCACGACTACGGCCCCGACGGCGCCGCCCGACGCTACCGGATCTACCGCGACGGTCGACTCGTGGAGCAGGGGGAGCTGTAGGTCGATGCTGCGGTGGTTCACCGACTGGCTGGCACGCCTCGTGGAGCTCGGGATCGGCCTGGCCGCAGCCTTGATCCGCGGCGTGCTCGGGGCGCCCGGAGCCCGCCCCCTCGACGAGCCCTCAGAGGCGGACCCGTCGCCGGCGCTCGAGGAGCAGCCCCACGAGGAGCGGCCACCCGAGGAGTGACCACGGCGCAGGGGCGGTGTTGCACCCCCGCGACGGAGGCTTGATCTCGCCACCGCCGCGCAGGACGAGCAGATCGCAGACGTCACCCTGGCCGTCACCGTCCGCGTCGGCCTGATCGGCGTTCAGGTTGATGGGACAGTTGTCGCAGTCGTCGCCCACACCGTCGCCGTCGAAGTCGAGGTTCTCGTCCGTCATGACCGTCAGGCACAGGTCACAGGGATCCCCGAAGCCGTCGCCGTCGCGATCGGTCTGATCGAAGTTCCGCCGCACGGGGCAGTTGTCGCACAGGTCCCCCACCCCGTCGATGTCCGCATCCTCCTGATCGGGGTTGAACAACGTCAGGCAGTTGTCGCACATGTCCCCGCGCCCGTCCTCGTCCACGTCCTCCTGCTCCTCGTTGAAGAAGATGACGCAGTTGTCGCACGCATCCCCGAGCCCGTCGGTGTCGAGATCGAACTGATCCGAGTTCGAGATCAGCGGGCAGTTGTCACACACGTCACCCCAGCCGTCCTCGTCCTGGTCGGTGGTGTCGGCGCTCAGCACGTCGGGACAGTTGTCGCAGGCGTCTCCGGCGAAGTCCTGATCCACGTCGGCCTGATCGGGGTTGAAGACCTCGGGGCAGTTGTCGCAGGCGTCTCCCCAGCCATCGCCGTCCGTGTCGAGCTGGTCGGGGTTGGAGCGATCCTCGCCCGGCGGATCGAGCAGCGCGAGCAAGGGGGCGCGGTAGCAGTTGTCGCAGTCGTCCCCCACCCCGTCGCTGTCGACGTCTGGCTGGGTGGGATTGGCCACCTCGGGGCAGTTGTCGCAGCTGTTGCCGATCCGATCCTGATCGTCGTCGTACTGATCGGCGTTCGCCACGCCCGGACAGTTGTCGCAGGGATCACCGAAGCAGTCGCCGTCCGAGTCGCCGGCGGCAGCACCCACGTCGTCGTCGTCCCAGGGACAGACGTCGCACAGATCGCCCACGTCGTCACAGCCGAAGTCGAGCTGCACGGGGTTGAACTTGTCCGGGCAGTTGTCGCACTCCAGCACGATGGTGTCCCAGGGCAGCGTGCCTCCCGGGGGGATGAGCTGGAACTGCCCGTCGGCGAGCAGATCGTCGTCGTTGTCGTAGATGTCGACGGGGAAGACGCACTCCCAGTCGAAGTAGCCCCAGTAGTAGTCGGTGTTGGGGAACGGCAGACCCGTGTTGGGATCCGTGTTGTCCTTGCACTCCTCGAGTGCCAGATCCACGTCGATCTCATCGACCTCGTCGATGTTGTTGCAGTTCAGATCCTGGCGGATGCTCTCGTTCTCGCAGCTCGCCACGAGCTGGAAGTCCAACACCCACCGCAGCGCCCCGTTGAGCAGCCGCATGCCGTCGCTCGACGTGTCCCAGGACGAGCCGGCCACGTCGCTCGAGGGCGGGAAGAAGTTCAGCGCCACCACCCGACCCGCTCCCGAGGCCCCGGACTCCAGGCTCACCACAGCGGGCTCGAGGTTGTCCCACACCGCCAGCGTGGTCGCTTGAGCCTTGGCCGTCAGCCCCTGCACCTGGCTGCTGGCGGTGCCGCCGTCGAAGTCGTCGAAGCCATGGAAGATCACGTGACCGCGCTCGGGTCCCACCCGCCAGGTGTCCGACTCCTGACTCACCTCGATGGACAGGTTGCCACCGGGGCTCGCAGTGGTGCCCAGACCGTCGAAGGGCGACAGCTCCTGGGTGTCGTACCGCCCCTGCAGGTCGGTGCCCGACGCGAAGACGCCCCCGGCCACCACCAGTCCACCGCCTCCCTCCACAAAGGTGGTGGCAGCATCACCCAAGGCCACCGGATCGGCGAACGCCACGTCGTTGTAGATCAACAACGCGTCGTAGGCGCTCAGATCCGCTGCTGTGGGGGTGGTGGCGGACACATCGAACACGTCGATGCGCTCGATCTCGTAGGCCACCCTCGGAAAGAGGGGGCTGACCGCTCCCAGTCCTCTGCCTGCACACATGATCTTGTCGCGGACGTCCTCGTTGTAGTCCGCACCCGACACCGCTCCCAGGATGGCCACCTGGTAGGGCTGCGCGAAGGCTGCCGAGGACATGGTCATTCCCATGACGAGGAGGCTCGTGCTCCCGGCCTTCACCATCTGGTCGCTCCCGACATTTGCAGGCACCATACCAATATGCACAAGGGCTCGGTCATCTGATCGATGAACCGAGCCCTACTGCATCGTTACAACGCCCGCCGCGATGCGGGCGCCAAGGCGATCAACCCTGCGAACGACGCCGCGCGAGCAGTCCCAGGGCCAGCAGGGCCAGCACTGGTGCACCCTGTGAGGGCGAGGTGCGGCAGCCGAAGTCCTCGGGCCGGACCTCACCACCGCCCCGCAGACCGAAGACGTCGCAGGTGTTGCCCTGACCGTCGCCGTCGTCGTCCGCCTGGTCGAAGTTCGCCACCTGTGGGCAGTTGTCGCAGTCGTCGCCCAGACCGTCGTTGTCGGTGTCGACGTTGGTGGCCGTGGCCTCGAACAGGCACAGGTCACAATCGTCGCCGAAGCCGTCGCCGTCGCGGTCCTCTTGGTCCTCGTTGCGGACGAAGGGGCAGTTGTCGCACTCGTCGCCGATACCGTCGCGGTCGGCGTCGCCCTGGGCGGGGTTGGCCACCTGGCGGCAGTTGTCGCAGGCGTCGCCCAGGCCATCGCTGTCGGCGTCGGTCTGCGTCTCGTTGGAGCGCGTCAGGCAGTTGTCGCAGGCATCGCCGATGCCGTCGAGGTCCGCGTCGAACTGGTCCACGTTGCTGACGGTGGCGCAGTTGTCGCAAGCATCGCCCAGTCCGTCCTCGTCCTGGTCGGTGCGATCGTTGACCGGGATCCCGGGGCAGTTGTCGCACCGGTTGCCCACGCCGTCGAGGTCGCGGTCACCCTGCTGCGGGTTGAAGACGTCGGGGCACACGTCGCAGGCATCGCCCCAGCCGTCGCCGTCGGAGTCGAGCTGGTCCACCTGGGCGGTGTCGATCACGGGGTTGCCACCCAAGTAGAAGGGGGACTTCTCATCGTTGAGCCAGTCGTAGGGCGACTCGTTCTGGCCGTCGTCGTCGACGTCGCGGATCAGGCAGTTGTCGCAGGCATCGCCCCAGCCGTCGCCGTCCACGTCGAACTGCTCACGCTGGGCGTTGAGCTCGGGGTTGAACACGTCCACGCAGTTGTCGCAGGCGTTGCCGAAGCCGTCCAGGTCGTTGTCGTACTGATCGGGGTTCGCGACCTCCTGGCAGTTGTCGCACAGATCGCCCAGGCAGTCGCTGTCGCGGTCACCGGGGTTCATCACCTGCGGCACGAAGGGGCAGGTGTCGCACAGGTCGCCCGCGCCGTCGAAGTCCCAGTCGTACTGGTTCGGGTTGTAGTAGCCCGGGCAGTTGTCGCAGCTGAGCTGGACCGTCTCCCACACGGTGGGATCGTCCGGCAGCTGGATCGTGATCTGGCCCTGCGACAGCAGGTCGAAGTCCGCGTCGTTGCCGTCGGTGGGGTACTCGCAGACGAACCGGAAGAAGTCGTAGTAGTAGTCGGTGTTGTCGTAGGGCTCTAACGTCACCGGATCGGTGTTGTTGAGGCAGTCCGGATCGATGTTGGGATCGAAGATCTCCTCGTCGAACACATCGATGCCGTTGCAGTTCAGGTCCTGGAAGACCGTCAGGTTCTCCTGGAACTCACAGGTGACCTGGTTGCCGGGTGGACAGTCCGACACCTCACGACACAACACCAGCGTCGCCGGCGGCGCGAAGTCGCCCGAGTTGGCGTAGTCCGTGCCGAGCACGGTGGGGTTGATGATCTGCGGCTCGGGACCCATGAGGCCGACCTGCCAGCACATCCCGATGTGGCGGGAGTAGTCGTCCGTCCACAGCAGCGTGTTGGCCAGCAACTTGCCTGCGTCGGTGTCCATGACCCAGCCAGCGCCGTCCGCATCCGTGGACACCGGGTTCATGTTGAAGATGGCCACGCGGCCCTCACCAGGCTGTGCCGGCTCGAGCAGGTAGGTGGCGGGCTCCCCGTTGGACCACTGGTGCACCAGGCGCGCCTGGGGTCGGGCCAGGGCGCGAAGCCCCGAGACGTGGAAGCTCGAGGCGCCACCGCTGACGAAGCGCACACCGTAGTCGGTGATGTGGCCCGTGGTGGGTCCCACCAGCCACTCGTCCTCGCGCTCCACGGCCACGACGGTGAGGTTGCCGCCGGGGCTGGTGGCGGTGCCGTAGTCCGTCACCGGAGCCATGTTCTGGCTCCAGAAGCGGCCGGACAGCCCCAGGTTGGAGTCGAGCGCGTTCCCCGCGAGGACCACGCCCTTTCCAGCCTCCAGCGCGTCGGCGACGACGTCACCCAGAGCGTCCGTGTTGGCGAAGGCAGTGTTGTTCCACACGAGCAGGGTGTCGTGGATCGCGAGATCCTCGGGCTCGGGGATCTCCGACGCCACGTCGAAGATGTCGATACGCGCGATCTCGTAGGCTGGCCGCGGCAGGTTGGCGTCGATCACGTAGGGACCGAGGCCGCGCGAGGCGCACATCAGCTGATCGCGGATGTCGACGTTGAACGACGGATCGGTGGCCGCGCCCAGGATGGCCACATTGGTGCCGTCCATGATGGTCTGGCCCAGGGCAGTTCCTGGCACGACGGCGACCGCCATCGCTAGCAGGGTTGGGGTTGCGAGTCTCATGAGCGGTCTCCACTTCTCGGGCGAACCAACAGCAGTAAAGGCAGCAGCAGGGGGAGGCTGTGTCCGGGGGGCACCGTGGTGCATCCCTTGGTGACCTCACCGCCGCCTCGTAGAATCAAGTTGTCGCAGGCATCTCCGTCGCCGTCGCGATCGAAGTCGGCCTGGTCGGGATTGGGATCTTCGGGACAGTTGTCGCAGGCGTCTCCCACGCCGTCGCCGTCGCCGTCGTCATTCTCCTCGGAGGCCACGAACAGGCAGAGGTCACACACATCGGTGATCCCGTCGCCGTCGCGATCCGCGAAGTCCTCGTCGAAGTCGTCGGGGCAGGTGTCGCAGACGTCGCCACGACCGTCGCCATCGGCGTCGGCCTGGTCGGAGTCGGGGTCCACGGGGCACAGATCGCAGACGTCACCAATGCCGTCCTCGTCCTCGTCTTCCTGCTCGCGATTCGTGAACGCCGGGCAGTTGTCGCAGACATCACCCAGGCCATCGATGTCGATGTCGGTCTGCTCGGCGTTGAAAGCGGTGGGACAGTTGTCGCACAGGTCCCCCACCCCGTCGCCGTCCGCGTCGGGCTCGTCGATGGCGGAGGGCTCGTCGGGGCACAGGTCACAGACGTCCCCGATCCCGTCGCCGTCGGAGTCGGCCTGGTCGGGGTTGAACACGAAGGGGCAGTTGTCGCAGAAGCTGCCGACCTCGTCTTCGTCGTCGTCTTCCTGGAAGGGGTTGGCCACGAACGGGCAGATGTCGCAGTCGTCGCCCCAGAAGTCGTTGTCACTGTCGAGCTGGCTGGGGTTGAACACCACCACGCAGTTGTCGCAGGCATCCCCGATTTGGTCGAGGTCTTCGTCGCGCTGCGCGGGGTTGTCCTGCTCGGGGCAGTTGTCGCAGGCGTCTGCGAAGCAGTCGTTGTCGGAGTTCGTGCCGTCGTCGGGGACGTACAGACACGAGTCGCAGATGTCGCCCACGCCGTCGCAGTCGAGATCGGACTGGTCGGGGTTGTAGTCCTCGGGACAGTTGTCGCAGTCGAGCAGGAACGACAGCACCACCACGTCGTCGTCGTTGACCACCTCGATGGGCTCCGTGGTGCCGCCGAGCAGATCGCCGTCCTCGTCGAGGTCGAACACGGGGATCGTGCAGCCGAAGGAGCCGTAGTCGAGGTAGTAGTCCGCGTTGTCGTAGGGTTGTCCCGTCTCGGGATCGATGTTGTCGGCACACTCCGGATCCGACAGATCGATGAAGCGCTCGTCCGCCACGTCGATGGTGTCGCAGTCCAGGTCCTGGGTGACCCACACGTTGGTGCAGGTGGACGCTGGGCGCTGGTACTTCATGGCCCACAGCAGGGCGTTGGCCATCAAGCGCCCTCCGTCCGTGGCGACGTCCCAGCTGGTGGGGTCGACGTTGGACGGAGGTGGGTAGAGGTTGGTCACGGCGATGCGACCCACGGTGGGGTCGACGATCTCGCCGAGCACGATGGCGGGCACGTCGTTGCTCCACCGTGCGGTGACGGTGGCACCAGCGACGGCGTCGCTGGCCACCTGGTAGCTCCCGGTGCCCCCGTCGAAGACGTTGACGCCGTTGGTGGTGAAGTGGCCCGCCACACCAGGCAGCCAAGCGTGCTCGGGGGTGGCTGCGATCGACAGGTTGCCACCCGCCGCCACCACCGGCCCACGCTCGATGGGCACGCGCCCCTCGACTGCCAGCCGCCCGGCCACGCCGGTGTCGTCGGAGTAGGATCCGGTGGCCAGGACCACGCCACCGCCGAGCTCGAGATACTCGGCGAGGCGATCTCCCAGGGCCGTCGGATCGAGCGGTCGCACGTCGGAGAAGACGATGACCGCGTGATGCTGCTGGAGGTCCGCCAGCGTGGGCACCATCGACCGCAGGTCGATGAACTCCACCTCGGTGAACTCCCCCGTGCACAGCAGCTGCTCACGGATGGCGTTGTTGGCACCGAGGTTGTCGGTGGAGCCCAACACGCCAGCCACCTGAGCAAACGCCGAAGACGGAGCCCAGAGCAGCCCGAAGGCTGCTCCCAGCAGCAGCATCGAGTGCCTCACGCGCGCCGCCTCCGCACGAGCACGCCCGCCAACCCGAGGAGCAGCCAGCCACCGGCCAGTCCGCCACCCGAGGTGGAGCAGCTGAAGATCTGACCACCGCCACGGATGGCGAAGCGATCGCACTCGTTGCCGAAGCCATCCCGGTCCACGTCGGCCTGGTCCGGGTTGGCAGCGTCCGGGCAGTTGTCGCAGGCGTCGCCCACACCGTCGCCGTCACGATCCTCGTTGGAGTCGGAGGCAGCGAACAGGCACAGGTCACACACGTCGGTGATGCCATCCTCGTCGGTGTCCATCTCGCCGTTGTCGGGCGTGTCGGGGCAGCCGTCGCAGATGTCGCCCACGAAGTCCCCGTCGCGATCCGCCTGATCGGGGTTCTCGTCGTCGGGGCACACGTCGCAGTTGTCTCCCCAGCCGTCCAGGTCGGCGTCGGCCTGGGACGAGTTGGAGAACGTGGGGCAGTTGTCGCAGATGTCGCCGCGCCCGTCGAGGTCCAGGTCCGCCTGGTCACGGTTGGGCATGTCGACGCAGTTGTCGCAGGAATCCCCCACGAAGTCGTCGTCGCGGTCCGGCGCATCCAGCGCGATCTCGTCGTCGAAGGGGCAGTAGTCGCAGGCGTCGCCCACACCGTCGCCGTCGGAGTCCAGCTGGCTCGGGTTCGGGAGCAGCGGGCAGTTGTCGCAGTCGTCGCCCACCCCGTCGAAGTCACCGTCGGTCTGCGACGGGTTGCAGACGTTGGGGCAGTTGTCGCAGGCGTTGCCGAAGCCATCGGGGAAGCCGTTGAACTGCGGGCAGCTGTCGGTGTCGGCCCCATCGGGGTTGTACGTGAGCGGGCAGTTGTCGCACACGTCACCGAGGCTGTCGAAGTCCAGGTCCGACTGCGTGGGGTTGAACACGCACGGACAGTTGTCGCACGCGTCGCCGTGACCATCGGAGGGCTGCCCACAGAAGGGAGTCGGCTCGGCCTCTTCCTGCTGATCGTTGGGCACGTAGGGGCAGTTGTCGCAGAGGTCCCCCACCTCGTCCAGATCGATGTCGAACTGGTCGGGGTTGAAGATGGTGGGGCAGTTGTCGCAGTCGAAGGTGTTCGTCTGCGCAGTGGCCCCACTCGGCGACGGAACGGCCACGGTCCCCATGGCGGACACGAGCCCGGTGAACGGGTCGGTCACCGGCACCGGAGGCCCGGGAGGCCTACCCAGCAGCCGGTCCCCGAAGTCCATCGCATGGAACGGGATGTCCGTGTCGTGGTGCTGCAGGAAGTACGTGCAGCGATGGCTCTGGAAGTCGTAGTAGAAGTCGTCCACCGCGTAGGGCACGCCCGTCAGCGGGTTGATCCGGTCGGCGCAGGTGCCGAGGATCTCCCGCTCGGAGTCTCCGTCGACCGTCACCCAGGCGCCGTAGATGGGCTGGGTCAGATCGATCGGAATCTCATCGTTGATGTCGATGAGATCGCAGTCGTAGTCCTGCTCGTAGTCGAAGTTCTCGGAGGTGCCGAAGGGCTTCTGGTAGCGGAGCATCCACAGGGCGGACTGCACGATGGCGCGTGCCCCGTCACCGACCCACGAGGGTCCGGCGCCAGGCAGGTACTCGAAGTTCACCGCGACGGTGCGACCGATACCCGGGTCCAGCGGCTCCCGCGCCACGATGAGGGGCGTACCGTCGGCCCAGATCGCCGTCACGTCCACGCGAGCCACATTGGGCGGTGGCTGACGCACCGACAAGGTGTCCACTCGCCGGTTGCCGGCGAACTGGTTGAACCCGTAGACCGTCTGGTGGCCCCGGATGAAGGGGTCGCCCGTGAGCCACTGGTATCCAGGGGCCTGCAGCCCGATGGATCCGGTCACGTTGCGTGCGATCCCGGTGGTGACGGGCAGGTAGCCGAGGTCGGCGAACTGCCCCTGCACGTCGCTGCCGTTCGCGAAGGCGCCGCTGAGCACCAGCACGCCGCCGCCACCTTCCACGTACTCCGCCAGTCGATCACCGAGGATCACCGGGTCGGAGAACGCCTGATCGCTGTAGAGCACCACCCCGTGGTAGTCCTCCATCTGCGTGAGAGTGGGCAGCGAGTCCCGCGCATCGAAATCGATGTGACGGACAGTGCCCTGCAGGAACGTGAACTGATTCATGAAGGCCTCACGATTTGCATCGCTGGCGGCCCCTACCATCAGTACGTCTTGGGCGAACGCAGGGCTTGCTGCAAGCAAGCAGGCCCCCATCGCCAGGGTCTTGTACATGGCTCCTCCGCGACTCACTGGTCGTCCCCGATGTCGAACTCGTCGTCGTCGATTGGAATGCCGAACTCGTCGACCTCGATCTCGTCCTCTTCCTCGACCTCGACCACAGGCTTGACCACCTGCACCGTCTCCCCGCTCCACGGCAAGTACTGGGTGTCGGGGTACTCCACGATCTCGTCGATCTCGAGCTGCTTGATGATCAAGAACTCCACACGACGGTTGGTCTGCAGCGCCTCTTCGGTCAGGTCGTCTTGGCCGACCTCACCCTCGATGGGCTCGACCTCACCCTTGCCGCGGTAGCTGATGCGCTCGCTGGCCACGCCCCGCTTCAGGAACTCCTCCCAGATACGACGCGCCCGGCTCTCGGCCAGCGTGTAGTTCTTGTCGAAGGCGCCTTCCTGCGATGCGTGCCCCTCGATGATGAGGTGGCCGATCTGCGGGTTGCCGTTGATGATGTCGGCCACCGCCGTCAGGATCGACTGCGACTCGGGCTTCAGGTTTGCCGTGTTCACGAAGAACTCGATCTTGTCCTTGATGTAGATCCGATCCTGGATCTGGACGGCGAGCTCACCCTCCTCGAACACGGGCTCCTCCACGATCACCGGCGGCGGGGGCGCGTCGGGGGTGGGAGGCGGCGGTGCATCGGAGGTGTAGATGGGGGGCGGGTCCTCGGGCGGTGCAATCTCGAACACCAGGTTGCCGAGCAGGCGCAGGTCGGTGGTTCCGTAGCCCTCGGTGAGGCCACGACCGGCCGAGATGCCGAAGGTGGCGCGACGGCTCGGGTAGAACTCGAGTCCCACGAGCGCCTCGAGCGCGTTCTCGGCGCCCCCCTGCAGGAAGTCCTGCAGGCCGGCGCGGGCGAGGACCTGCCCGTTGATGGCGGTGCGCGTGGCGTCGGGCAGCTTCAAGCGCGCGGCGTTGCCCCAGGTGATCTCGTTGGTGGCGTCGAAGTCCTCGCTGGTCTCCGCCGTCGACCGCGTCATGACGCCGAAGTCGGTGGCCAGGGTGAGGGTGTTGCCCAGGTTCAGGGCCAGCAGACCACCCGCCGTGAGCCTGAGGTTCTGCTCGGCCATGTAGGCCTGCTGGCGACCGGTGGGCAGGATCACGCCACCGCGTACACCCACGTTGATGACGTCTCGCGGCGTATCCACCACGATGAGGCGCACGTTGGCGCCAATGTCCCCCAGGCCGAAGCCGTCCGCTCCGAAGCTCGCCTGCTCGGTGCCCCAGTTCAGGGCGGTGGGCACCATCACGCCAAAGGTGACGCGGTTGATGTCGAGGGAGGCTCCGATCATGGCGCTGAAGCGATTGGTGACCACCGCACCCAGCTCCTCGCGGGTGACCGCCTCATAGAGAGTGAGGGGCGACGACTGGTACTGCAGAACCGTGCCTGCTCGAACAGTAAGGTCGCGGTAGCCCCGCGGGACGTCGACTCCCACGAACGAGTCGTGACCGAACGTCGGACGCAGGAACTCGATGTCGATCGAGTAGCCGGTGCCAACGGGGTCCTGGGCTGCAGCAGGTGCGCTCGCGAGAAGCGCGAGGCCCGCGACAACGCGGAGCGTGGGGTATTTGCTGGACTGTTGTGCGTTGCTCACATCCGCTCCTGATTCTGCGGCGGGGATTGTACGTGCGTTCAGGCTCGTCTGCACGCAGCAGCGCGCATTAATCCCCGCGACGAGCCTTTGCCTAGGATTCAGAGCGCACATCATTCCCGAGGTGGAAGTCGACCTTCACCACCAATTCCACGGGGTTGTGGATGGTTCAGGTTCCGACATCCGGATCGACAACCGCAAACGTGATGCGAGGCGAGGAGCCGCCGCGCAACGGTGGGGCTTTCGCTTTTCGGACCCCACGCGCACGTGCACTGTGCGGCGAACCCGAGGAACGTCGGCCTCCTGCAACCCGCCGGACTCGGATGGACCGTGTCCGGCTTCGAACTGGGCCAATCATTCCCTGGACGACCCCACACCTTCACTCGGTGCGAGCGAATCGTTCACAAACACCGAGAAGGGGGGTCTCGCCTCGTTCCTGATCAGACTTCGAGGAGGATCCGCTCCGGATTCTCCACGCACTCCTTGATCCGCATCAGGAAGGACACGGCCTCGCGGCCATCGATGATGCGGTGATCGTAGGACAGTGCAAGGTACATCATGGGTCGCAGCTCGATACTTCCATCGACGGCAACCGGACGTTCCTGAAATGCGTGCATCCCGAGGATCCCGACCTGGGGCGGGTTCAGGATGGGCGTGGACATCAAGGAACCGAACACACCACCATTGGAGATGGTGAAGGTGCCATCCTTGAAGTCGTCGAGCCGCAGCTTGTTGTCGCGGGCGCGCTCGGCGAGGGTGCCGATCTCGCGCTCCACCTCGGCGAAGGACAGCCGGTCGGCGTTGCGCACCACGGGCACCACCAGCCCCTTGGGACCGCTCACGGCCACGCCGATGTTGTAGTAGTGCTTGTAGATGACATCGTCGCCATCGATCTCGGCATTGACCGAAGGGAATTCCTTGAGCGCCTCGATGGCGGCCTTCACGAAGAAGCTCATGAATCCGAGCTTGATCCCGTTGCGGGCCTTGAAGCGGTCCTGGTAGCGCTTGCGCAGCGCGATGATCTGGCTCATGTCCACCTCGTTGAAGGTGGTGAGCATGGCGGCGGTCTGCTGCGCCTCCACCAGGCGGCGCGCGATGGTTCGGCGCAGCGGGGTCATCCGGACCCGCTCGGTGCGGCCCACGGCCGGAGCTGGCTGCCCCTGCTCGGGTGCCCTGGGCACCTCGTCGGCGCGCCGCACGTCCGACGACGTCACGCGACCCCTCGGGCCCGTGCCCTCGACGTCGCCGATGTCCACTCCCTTGCGCTGAGCCTCCTTGCGGGCGGCAGGCCCCGCTCGGACGTCGCCCGGATCCGCGGGCGGAGCGCTGGTGGGACCGGTGGTCTCCTCGGCGGGATCCGGCGTGGCTGACTCGTCGATACGGGCGACGATGGAGCCGATCTCCACCTCGTCCCCCTCCGCCGCGAGCGTCTCGGTGATGACACCCCCCGAGGGGGACGGCACCTCCATCGAGGCCTTGTCGGAGTCGAGCTCCACGATGGACTCCCCAGACGACACGACGTCGCCCGGCTTCTTGATCCAGCGGGCGATGAAGACCGTGTTGATGGATTCGCCGATCTGGGGGATGGTGACGTCGACCATGGGGTTCACTCCAGCGCTGCGGCCACCAAGGCCGTCTGCTCGGACAGATGCTTCCTGTGGGAGCCTGTAGCAGGACTTGCCGCGGCGCGGCGACCCACGTATCGAATGTCGATGCCCGACATGACGTCGAGCCAGCGGTGCAGCAGCGTGGGCCAGGCTCCCATGTTCTTGGGCTCCTCCTGGCACCACACCACCTCGGCACCAGGCCACCGCTGCAGCTCATGGCGGATGGCCTGCTCCGGGAACGGGTACAGCTGCTCCACGCGCACGAGGGCCACGTCTGCTCGGTCTTGGCTGCGACGCGCATCGAGCAGCTCGAAGTAGACCTTGCCCGAGCACAGCACCACGCGCCGGACCTCCTGCAGATCGTCCGCCTCGCCCAGCACGGGATGGAAGCGCCCTTGGGCCAGCTCGTCGATGGTGGAGGTGGCCTGGGGGTGCCGGAGCAGCGACTTCGGCGTCATGAGCACCAGCGGCGCCCGCACGTTGCGCAGCATCTGACGCCGCAGGAGGTGATGGAGGTTGGCCGGCGTGGTGCAGTTGGCCACCTGCATGTTGTCCTCGGCGCACAGCTGAAGGAAGCGCTCGAGACGTGCCGAGGAATGCTCGGGGCCCTGCCCCTCGTAGCCGTGGGGCAGCAGGAGCACGAGGCCGAGGTAGCGGCCCCACTTCTGCTCCGACGCCGCCATGTACTGATCGATGATCATCTGGGCACCGTTGGCGAAGTCGCCGAACTGCGCCTCCCAGAGCACCAGCACGTCGGGCGAATCCAGCGCGTAGCCCACCTCGAAGCCGAGCACGGCGAGCTCCGAGAGACTGCTGTCGATGGCCCGGAAGGGCGCCTTCAGACCCAAGTGCTGCAGCGGATAGCGCTCCTCGCCGGTCTCCACGTCGGTGACCACCGCGTGCCGATGGCTGAAGGTGCCGCGGCCAGAGTCCTGCCCAGACAGCCGCACGCCGTAGCCGTCGGCCATCAGGGTGGCGAAGGCCGCTTGCTCCCCCACGGCCCAGTCCACCGGACGCTTCCCCTCCACCACCTCCGTGCGCTGGGCGAGGAGGCGGCGGATCTTGCGATGCGCCGTGAACGACTCGGGCAAGGTGTTGGCCTGCCGCAGCAGCCCCACCAGACGATCCCTGTCGAAGCGGGTGTCCACCTCGTCGCGGATGGACCCGCCCGAGTAGCGCGACCAGATGCCCTTCATGGCGCTCTCGTCGCGAACGGTGGGATCCGCAGGCACCGCCGCCTCCCCGTCGACGTCGAAGTAGGTACCCACGTCGGGGTCCTCCTCCTTGAGGTCCACGGGCCGACGCGGCGTGGGCGCAGGGGTCTCGCGCTCCTCGGCCGCAGCCTTCATGGCGTCGAAGGAGGCCTGGTAGATGCTGTCGCACTCGGCCGGGGTCAGCGTGCCGATGCGCACCAGGTGTGCCGCGTAGACCTCCCGAGGACTGGGCTTGCCGCGGATCACCTCGTACATGGCGGGCTGGGTGAAGCTCGGCTCGTCCCCCTCGTTGTGCCCGTGCTTGCGGTAGCAGTACATGTCGATGACGACGTCGCGCTGAAAGCGCTGCCGATAGGCCAGCGCCATCTGGGTCACCGCCGCCACGTCCCGTGGGACCTCACCGTTGACATGGAAGATGGGGATCGCGAGCATGCGCGCGATGTCGGTGGCGTACGGGGTGGAGCGCCCCTCCGCCGGCGGCGTGGTGAAGCCGATCTGGTTGTTGACGATGATGTGCACGGTGCCGCCCGTGGCGTAGCCCTGAAGCTCCGACAGGTTCAGCGTCTCCATGACCGACCCTTGACCGCTGAAGGCCGCGTCTCCGTGCAGCAGCACGGGCAGGATGCGGCGGCGCTCGGTGTCCCGTGCCCGCCGCTGCTTCGCCCTCACGCGTCCCTGCACCACGGCGTTGACCGCCTCGAGGTGCGACGGGTTCGGCGTCAGCGACAGGTGGATCTGCGACCCACCCACGTCCAGGTCGGCCGAGTAGCCGAGGTGGTACTTCACGTCGCCAGAGCCCTGCGTGGTTCCACCGACGTCCTCGAACTCCCGCACCACGAGCCGAGCGGGCTTGCCGAGGATGTTGACCAGCGTGTTCAGCCGGCCCCGATGAGCCATGCCGACCACGATCTCGTCCACCCCGGAGGTGGCGGCTTGGTTCACCACCAGATCCAACAACGGGACGAGGGTCTCCCCACCTTCTAGGGAGAAGCGCTTGGTTCCAGGAAACCGACCGTGCAGCATGCGCTCGAAATTCTCGGCGTCACACAGTTTTCGAAAGACCCGTCGCTCTTCTTGGGGATTCAGCACGCCTCGATTCGGCAACGTCTCCAGCTGCTCCTGCACCCACTCCTTCTGCTCGTTGTCCATGATGTTCATGAACTCGGCACCGATGCTGCTGCAGTAGGCGCTGCGCAGGTGATCGATGAGGCGCCGGAGGGAGACGCGCGGAGGCAAGCCGAAGGCCGGGGCGGACTCGACGGTCTCGTCGAGATCCGACGAGGTCAGTCCGTAGAACTCGAGGGTCAGCTCCTCGTGCTGCCGACGCTCCCTGCGCCCGAGCGGGTCGATGTCGGCGTCGAGGTGGGCGCGCACCCGGTACGCGTTGATCAGCTGCACCACCTTCGCTTGGCGCAGGGCGGCCGCCTGATCCACGCTCGAGGCCACCGCTCCTGCAGCGAAGATGGACCGCGGAACGACGGTAGGCCCCTCGAAGCGGGGATCCGTCCCGTCCTTGTCCATCTCCTCGAACATCCGCTGCCACACGGGCTCCACGGCGGACGGTTCCCGCAACCACTGGCGGTACAGATCGTCTAGGAACCCGGCGTTCTCACCGGAGAGCAGGCTGTCGGGGATCACGGGGAGATCTCCTCCGAGGGATCGACATCGGCCCCCGACTCGCGGGCCGTCGCGGCGATCCAATCGTCGATGCGATCGGCCAGCATCGGCAAAGGTAAAGGGCCACTTCCGAGAATCTCGTCGTGAAACGCTGAGATGTCGAAGTCATCGGCCAATGCGGCCTCCGCCCGGCGACGCAGACCGAGGATCTCCAGCTGCCCGACCTTGTAGGCCAGCGCCTGGCCAGGCGTGGTGATGTAGCGGTCCACCTCGTTGACGATGTTGTTGCGAGCCAGCGGCGTGTTCTCCACCATGAACGCCTCTGCCTGCTCGCGTGTCCACCCCTTGGCGTGCAGCCCGGTGTCCACCACGAGACGCGCTGCACGCCAGGCGTCGAAGCTCAACATGCCCAGTCGATCGGTGTCGGACGTGTACAGGCCCATCTCGTCCGAGAGCCGCTCGGTGTACAGCGCCCACCCCTCCACGAATGCCGTCACTCGACCATGGCGCCGGAAGGCGGGCAGGTCTCCGAGCTCCTGGGCGATGGCGATCTGTAGGTGATGACCAGGAATGGACTCGTGGAACGCGAGCACCTCGGCCTCGTGCCGTGGGCGCGTGTGGGGCTCGTACACGTTGACGTAGTACACCCCTGGCATGGAGCCATCGGGCCGAGCAGGCTGGTAGTAGGCGATGGTCGTGTACGGAGCCAGGTAGTCGGGCACGGGCTTCACGGTGCACTCCGCCTGGGGCACCGTGCCGAACCAGTCCCCCATCACGGCTTCCGCCCTGGCGAGGGCGTCCTCGGCGGTCTGCTGAACCTCCTCGGCGGTCTCGAAGCGCAGCTCCTCGTCGGTGCGCAGCCGCTCGAAGATCTCCTGGAGGTCCGCAGTGCCCAGTGCCCGCTCACCGATCTCCTCGAACTCCGCATGGATGGAGGCGAGCTCGTCGAGGCCCAGCTGATGCAGCTGATCTGCGGTCCGCTCCAGCGACGTGTGCGATCGGATCAACGCCTCGTAGCAGGCCTTCCCCTCGGGAAGCGCATGAACGCCCACCTCCGCTCCCTGGCGGGCCCCAGGGAGCAGCTGCTCCTCCACCACTGCCTGGTACGCCGTCAGGGCAGGCCGGATCTCGTCGGCGATCACCGATCGGAGCTCGGCACGCCAGGCCTCGGCACCCTCCCACCCTTCGGGGGCCTTGGAGGCGGGCTCGTACAGCGGCGACTCCTCGACGGGCAGCGCCAGCTGATCGGCGAGCATCGCCACCACGCGCTCCATCGACGCGCGGTTGCCCACCCAGCCAGCCTGCACGCCTGCCGCGAGGTGGTCGGCTCGCGTGCCGATCACGGCCGGCAAGCGACGATAGCGAGCCAGCAGGGTTCCCGCGTCTTCGGGGGTGTCGAGCCGCGGATCCTCCGCCAGCTGGTTGGCGCTGCTCATCGCGTTGTTGCGCGCCGAGAGGCTCCACTTCCGAAACTGGCAGGCCTCGGTCGCGAGGGTGGACTGGAGCCCCTCGAGCAGCAGGTCCCGCGTGATCGCATCGCGCGGCGACAGCGCCGCGTCGGGCAGCGAGGAGGCATGCAGCGACCAGGTACGCACCTGGCGGAGCCAGGCGACGTGTGCTTCCTCCGAGGGGTCGTACAGCTGATCGTCGAAGCGGCGATCCCCGAGCCGATTGGCCCAGGTGGGGTATCGCCGCATGGTCTTGTCCCAGTGGTCCATCAACAGGCTGCGCAGAAGGGGGCTGTCGGTCCCTACCACCGCCGGTGTGTCTTCGATGACAGTGGGTGGCTGCTCCACCTGCACCACAGCCTTCGGGGCGCACGCCCACAGCGAACTGACCAACGTGATCATGCTTCCTCCGCATCGCGGAGGTATGCCGCGCGACTTCCCGTGCAAAGTCGGAAAACGCGTCCAGCGCTCGCGTTGTGGCCCACGCGCCGCAGAGCATGCGATAAGCTGGCGCCCCATCTTTGGAGCCCCCATGTCCTGGCAACGCCGGACCGCCGCATCCCTCTCCGGCCTCCTCCTCCTCCTCGCGGGCTGCGAGGGCGACAGGCTCGGCCGCCCCACCGGCGACACGGCCGACTTCCAGCCCTGCGAAGACATCTACGACGAAGCGCTGCAGATCACCGACTTCCAGGCCGTGTGCACGGCCGAGGATCGGCTGCGCCTCAGAGTCACCACCAAGGGCTGGACCTCGGATGCCGTGGTGTTCTCGCAGGCCACGGGGGTGGCAGGCCCCCAGCTGGCAGACGAGCACGACGTCGCCACGGTCCGGTTCGGGGTCTGCCAGGATTTCGACGAGCTGGAGCGAACGCTCGTCACGGAAGCGGATCCGGCGAACTGGGAGCCCAACGTCTCCTCTCCCTTGAGCTGCTCGCCCGACGACGACGCGAGCCATGCGGATCCCGACGTCATGACCTACGTGATCCGGGTGTACGACCTCGAGGGGAACCTGGCGGACTGTGTAGCCGTGGGCCACGATCCCGCTGGGCTGCTCGACGGTTCTCAGGTGGGGACCTACACGCCCACCCACCCCGAGGAATGGAAGGGGTGCCGTCAGGGGTTCGAGGACCCGGGCGACGCGGGCACCAAAGGCAAGAAGAAGGGTTCGAAGTAGGCAGCCTCTGCCGTAACGGGTCAGTGGCGGACCAACGGCAGCTCGCGAAGCGTTGGGTTACCGTTGCCCCGGGTTCGGAGGAGGCCCTTTTTCCGTTTGGGTCCGAGCCCGGTTCCAAGAGCTGAGAGCACCCCGCCCCCGCGGGGATCGCATCGATTCCAGAGAGGAGACGACATGATTCATCGCATCGCCGCGTTCGGCATGGTGGCGTTGGTGGCTGGCTGTGAGGGCGACCTCACGGACACCAAGGATTCCGGCGACACCGGAGAGACCACTGGCTGCGTCGGCGGACCCTTCACGGGCCCCGTCGTGATCGCTGCTGCCAACATCTCCTGCGTCGACGACAACACCGTGCTCTTCGAGATGAGCACCGACGGCATCGCGTCCGACGGCCTGGTGTTCTCGCAGGAGACGGCAAACCCCACGCCCAACTTCTCCGACGAGCACTCCCTGGCCGTCGTGGACAGCGACGCCGAGTGTGGCACGTTCACCGACCTCGAGCGTGAGCTGTCCACCGGCATCGTCAACTTCGAGACCGACGTCAGCACCCTGTTCCGCTGCGACGAGAGTGCCGGCGGCGACCCCTACCACCACAACGCCGTGGTCATGACGTACGCGTTCCGCGCCTACGACTCCACCGGCGCCTTCGCCGACTGCGTCATCGCTGGGGAGAACCCCACCGCGCTGCGCGATGGCACCATCAAGCGCGTGAACGAGCCCGCCAACCCGAGCGAGATCGCCAGCTGCGACATCGAGAAGCTCACCTACTGATCTTCAGTTGCTCGCACTCAGCCCCGTCGATCCTCGGATCGGCGGGGCTGTCGCGCTCAGGGGACCGAGCACGGCCTCGGCGACTGTGGGAAACTACCGGCGCCGGAGGTTGCGCATGGCGCGGCGCCGACCCATCGACGCCATTCGATTGAGTCCCGAGTGGACTCGCCGAGACCGGGAAGGAGCTCCCTCCCGGCCCCACTGGTCCAGGCCCGATGTGGTGCCCGAGGCCGTGGAGCTACCGGAGTTCCTCATGAGCTCCGAGGGAGTGTCCGAGCAGCTGTCGGAGGACGCCGCCGACGCGCTTTCGGCGGAGCACCTGCGGCCGAACAGCCGCCCCAAGCCCGCTCTGGGCACGGTCGTGCACGAGCCCACCGGGGAGTACGACGCGCTGCTGACGGATCTCCCCCCCGACGACTCCATCGTCGGCGAGTTCGTGGACCACCCGTTCCTCAACGGGCTCGGCGTGGCCGCCGACACCACCGGAGAGTGGGACGCCTCTCCGACCGAAGACACCGACTTCGTGCAACAGCTACCTTCCGAGGTCGTGGAGGCGCTGCAGGACCTGGATCTGCAGCCCCCCAACGCCCCCCGCCTCCGCGTGGCCGGTGCAAGCAGCACAGAGCGGCCAGAGCTGGAGGTTCCTCCGCCGCCCGCACGGTGGACGCAAGACGTGCCTGATCCGGTTCGCCCCGGGAACTCCGCGGTGGGTCGACACGAGGCGCTCGAGCTCGGGCAGGCCCCTCGGGCCCTCCCTCCACTAGGAGCCGACCAGGGCATGGCCACGATCCAGCCCGTGCCGACTCCGGGACGCCGTCGCCCCTCTCCCATCTCGGAGGGCGCACCACGGGGCCTCCCCCGTCGCTCCGCAACCCAGCGCTCCCACACGCAGCCTGGATCCGTCTCCAGCACGGTCCCGAGTCGACTCTCCCCCATTCCAGTGCAGGTGGAGCTCGAAGAGGAGCCTCGAGGTGCAGATGCGCTCCATTCGTTGGAGATCCTCGTACCCCCCGAGGTCGCCTCCTGGCACTCCCTGTCCGAGCTCGACAGCCTCGACTTCCAGATGATCTCGAAGGGGGCGCCCGCTGCCCCTCCTCGCACCGACGCGGCGCAGGCGGGTCCACCGACGGTGCAGACGGAGGCCACCTCCGACGAGATCCTGCTCGGCGCACCGATCCGCCCGGTCAATCAGCTCCAGCCGGCCCCGTTGCACGTGGGCGGGCCTCCGCTGTCCTGGCTGGAGGAGCACGGCTGGGTCCAGGAGAGCCCAAGCGAGCCGCGCGCGGGCTCCCCGGTGATGCGGCTGCTGCTCGTCGGAGGCGCCGTGGTCTCCGTGTTCGCCCTCGTCGGAGCAGCGCTCGTGGCCGCGCTGTTCCTCTTCGTCTTGGGATGACTGGCTACCTCGCCAGGAACGCGAGCCGGCCGAGCAGGGACTCCGAGGCGTCTTCGTAGGCCTCGTGCTGCTGCGCCAAGGCCTGGTGGGCCCGCTCGATGCGCTCGAGCCGTGCCTCCGCCTCCTCCCATGCCAGCGAACCGGGCGCCGACACCCGGTCCCCCTCCAGCATCAGCTCCTGCGCCAGCGCGAGGAGCGCTCGGTTCCGCGCGTCGGAGTCGGTTGCTGCGGTGACGGCAGACACGGCGCGCTCGAGCCCCTCCACGTCTGCTCCCAGATCCCCCAACGACACGATGACGGCTCGCTCTTCCACGACGATGCGCTCGAAGTCCGACCGTACGGAGTGCAGGTTGGCCGCAGCACTCCACATCTGGAGATGCCCCAGGAAGGTGGGGATGCCGATGAGCATCAGGATGGCCACGACCGGCAGACCGAGCACGCGAAGCGGTGACAGCACGGGTCCCGAGAGCAGATCCATGATCTCGTCGATCAAGGAGGGCTCTGGAGCCTCCAGCCGGGAGAGGTGCTGAGGAGGCGGCGCTGCGACCTGTTCTGCGACGCGCGGCTTGGGCGTGGGGTCGAGCACGGGGGGAGGCGGTGTTGGCGCTGCGTTCGTGGAGCGATGGGGACGCTCCCCGGGCGGAGTCATCAGGTCTTCTCGCGTCACCCCCACCGTGAAGGGACGCGGGTTGGGGCCGAGGTCCTTCTCCACCCACTCGGGGGTGCCCTCGATGACCCGCTCCTCCATCGTCGGCATGATGTAGGGCGTGGGGCGCGGCCCCTCTTCCCCATGCTGCTGCAACGCAGGGTTTCCATCTAAGATCTGGGCGATCTCGGCGAAGCCGTCCACCTCTCCCGGAACGGCGCTCTGCGCCAGGGAGACGACGGGCGGATCCGCAGGCAGCGCGCGCAGGCTCTGCTCCAGCTGTTGGGCGAACACGCCGACGTTGGGTTGCCGATTGCGCGGATCCTCCGAGGTGGCCCGCTCGATGACCCGCTTGAGGGGCTCCGGCACGAAGGCCATGCCGTCGGCGCGCTGCAGTCGCATCGGATCGCGCCCCGACACCGCGACCCACAGGGTCATGCCGAGGCCGTAGATGTCCGCCCGGGCATCGGCGCGAGAGGCGTCCTTCTCCTGCTCGGGCGCCATGTAGCCCTCGGTGCCCATGGACGAGCCACCACGCGTGCGGAACTCTCGCTCCATGCGGGCGATCCCGAAGTCTCCGAGCTTGCAGATCCCCTGGTTGTCGATCAGCACGTTGTGCGGCTTCACGTCGCGATGGATGATCCCGTGGCGGTGGGCAGCGTCGAGCCCGGAGGCCACCTGCAGGGCCACCTGCACCGACAAGCGCGGCGGAACGGGACCGTTCTCGTCGATCCATCGCGCCAGGGAGCCTCCAGGGAACAGCTCCATCACGATGAAGGGAAGCGGAGAGTCGGGCACCACGTCCAGCACGCGGACGATGTGTGGATGGTCGAGGTTCGCCATCGACTGCGCTTCCGACTCGAACCGACTTCGCTGGTGACTTCGTCGCGCGAACCTAGGAAGGAGGACCTTCATCGCTCGATGCACGCGCAGGCGATTGTCGTAGACCTTGAAGACGACGGCCTGGCCACCAAAGCCGAGGCGTGCCTCGATCTGGTAGCGTCCATCCGCGACGGTGACTGCCTTGGTGGTGGCCATAGGGGGGGGCTCCCACACACGAAAGGGCCCGAAGCATACCCTGGGTCGGGCTCCATCGGGACTCCCCCATGCCATCCGGCGGTCACGTCAGGGTTGCATTTCGCTGCCGGACGTCCCCACGCTCGCGCTCACTTCCTGCCGCCAAGCTCGCAGACGCTTCGTCAGGTCCGGGTCGGCCTCGGGGGAGGTGAACTCCGGATCGGACGTGCGGTCGTAGCAGGCATCGGCGAAGCCATCGTCGAGCCCCGTGGTGCCGAAGTCGAGCTGACACTGCGTGGTGGCGGTCCAGATGGAGCTCCGGTTGGCGGTGAAGTACCAGGTGTCGCTGAAGGCCTCGGAGCGCTCGGTACGGGACCGCTCCCCGCGGAGGTGCTGGGCCAACGAGGTGCCCGTGGCAGCTTCTGGGACAGGCACGCCCAGGAAGTCCACGAGCGTCGGCATCACGTCGACGTGGGACACCAAGCCCTCCACGCGGTGCCCCTTGGCCACGCCCGCCCCCGACATGATCCAGGGGACGCGCACGCTGGAGCCGTAGAGCAAGCGACCGTGCATCTCGCCGTGGTGGGCGGGCTGCTCGAGGCCCTCGCCGTGGTCGCCCAGGATGGCCACCACCAGATCGGTGTCGCGGCTCCGATCGCGCTTCTCCACCGCGTCCACCAGCCCACGGACGTAGCCGTCCACCCGCGCCACCACCGCGCGGTAGCGCGCGTTGGGGCGTTCCGGATCGAACTGGGCCACCTCGTCGGGGGCCACCCGCAGCGGGGCATGGGCGTCCACGAAGTTCACGAACAGGAAGAACGGACGGTCGGGCGTCTGCTCGAGGTGGGTCGCCACGATCTCGGTGGCGCGGTCCCGCACCTTGCCGCCGTAGGTCCTGGCCCGAGGGTGGAACCCCTGCGCCTGAGCGTTGCGATAGGTATCGAAGCCCTGCGCGAACCCAGCGTCGCTGTTGTAGTTGAAGTTGGCCGTGACGCCGAACGTGGCCCAGCCGGCATCCCTGAGCACCTCGGCCAAGGTGGTGGCCGACTCGGGAAGCACTCGGTGGTTCGGGCCCGGGCCGGGCTCCACGAGGTCGAAGGTGGCCGCGTGTGCACCCGCCAAGAAGGCCGGAGCCGCCGTTCGCGAGAACGGAGATGCCGAGATGACATCGTCGAACACGGTGCCCTGGCGACCGAGCTCACCGAAGAACGGAGTCCGACCCCAGTCGGCGCCGTAGGCTTCGACATGATCCCGGCGCACCGCCGTGAGCACCACGAGGATCAAGCTCTTGGCGTCGGCGGGCGGATCCGGCCGCTCCAGCGGCTTGCCGAACACGGTGAGTGCCTCCTCGCGCAACAGGCGCATGGGCTTCGCCTTGGCCTTCGCCTCCCGGGCTCCGTCGACCTGACCAGCGCTGGGCTCGCCGAACAGGTTCCCGATGAACAACAGACTCGTGAATCCGATCACTACCCCCAGCGCCACCAGCCCGGCCATGGAGCCGGATCGCGAAGGGGTAGCGGGGGTCTCCGTTGGGTCGTCGTCTGCGGCCAAGCATTCCTCCAGCAGCCGGGACCTTAGCCAACTGCTGTCCACAGGTCATGCTAGCCATAGGACCATGACTTCCGCGAACCCCGCCTCCCGACTCTGGCTTCGCGCCATCTACGTGCGTGCGATTGCCTTCGTGCACCTGATCGCGGTGGGATCGCTGTGGTGGCAGATCCATGCGCTGGTCGGCACGGACGGGATCCTGCCGTTGGATCACCTGTTCGCCTCGGCACGCCAGCTCGGACCCGACGCCTGGACCAGGCTACCGACGGTGCTCTGGCTCATGCCGGCCGACGGCGGGCTGAACCTGGTGTGCCTGGCGAGCTGTGCGATGGCGCTGGCGCTGATCTTCGGCGCACGTCGCGAGGGGCCGCTGCTGCTGGGCCTGGCGGGAGCGTATCTGTCGCTGTCCACGGTGGGCCAGGTGTTCCTGCAGTACCAGTGGGACACGCTGCTCGTCGAAGCCACCGTGGCGGCCTCCTTCGTGGCCCGCTGGAGGCGAGGCCCACCCACGGAGCCCCCGCGGTGGGCATGGTGGCTGCAGCACTGGTTGGTCTTCCGGCTCATGTTCTTCGCAGGGTGGGCCAAGATCCAGAGTGGGGATCCGGCGTGGACGTCGCTGACCGCCCTCGACTACCACTTCTGGACCCAGCCCCTGCCCAACCCCTGGAGCCGTGCCGCCCACGACCTCCCTGGTGCGCTGCACAGCCTCGGGGTGCTCTTCACCCTCGTGGTGGAGCTGCACGTACCGTGGCTGATCCTGGTGGGCCGTCGCGGCCGTCTCGTCGCCTTCCTCTCCTTCACCGCCTTGATGATCGGGCTGGCCGTCACCGGCAACTACGGCTTCTTCCAGCTGCTGTCGGTGGTGGTGGCCTTGTCGCTGCTCGACGACCAGCACCTGTTCGGCCCGTGGCGCAGCCCGGCCGCGCCTGCTGCGGTACCCGAGACGAACTGGGATCCCGACGACGACGAGGACTGGGACGAAGACGCGGAGGAGGAGGACTGGTCCGCGCAGGACATCGTGTGGGACGACGAGGTGGAGTGGGACGACGCGGATGAGTCCGTCGAGGCGCCCCCGAGCGCTCGCCCCGGGAGCCACCTGGGTCTCCCGGTGGCGCTCGGCTTGGTCTTCCTGTCGCTGCTGCAGATCAGGGGCTACCCCGACCTGCCGGACTGGGGGAAGCGCGTCCTGGAGGTCACCTTCCCCTGGCGCGTGGTGAACAGCTACGGGCTGTTCGCCGTGATGACCAAGGACCGACCCGAGATCGTGCTGGAGGGCAGCTCCGACGGAGGCGAGACCTGGTGGGAGATGCACCTGCGCTACAAGCCGGGGCCCCTGAATCAGCAGCCTCCCCAGGTGGCCCCGCACATGCCGCGGGTGGACTGGCAGCTGTGGTTCGCGGCGCTGGGCTCGTGCCAGAACAACCGCTGGGTCTTGAGCCTCATGCAGGAGCTGATCGAGGGCAACCCCCTGATGGACGATCTGTTCCTGCCAGGCACGTTCGAGCGGGGCTACCCCGAGCAGGTCCGCGCCATGCGATACCGCTACAGCTTCGACGACCGCGGCAGCGGTGCGGTGTGGACGCGCACCCTCGTGGGCCCCTACTGCCCCACCCTCGCCACGCCAGGTCGACGCGGGCGTGGGCCATCCGAGCGAAACAACCCGGCTGCAGGAGCGACAGCCCACGCACACGACGACATGTTGGCGATTCCAAGAGGAGACTCGGAAGCCAGGCCCCGATGACCCACCTTCCGACCCGCAACCGGGCGTGCCTCCCGTTGCAGAAGGCATGCCAGCGCCAACCGATGGAGCAACCAACACAATGAAGCCTCCCCCCGCAGACGCGGCGCCAGATCACGACGCGGGTGTCACGGCGTCCGGAATCCCGCGCGACTCCGTCGCGCTACCATTCCCTTGGGCCCTCGCCTTCGGCTGCGGGCCTTCCGGCGTGCGGGTCTTCGCCTATGGGTCGCTGATCTCCGAGCCGGAGCTACCGCAGCACGTGCAGCGCCGGGTGGTCGCTCGGCTGGACGGCTGGCATCGCACGTTCAACACCCGCTCGGAGAGCCGCGGCTGTCCAGCCGCGGCGCGTCCGAGACGGGCCGCCGTGCCGGGCTTCGAGATCGGTGGCGACAGGCGGTCGCTGGTGCTGGGAACGGCACCGGGGGGCCACATCGACGGCATGCTGCTCACCTACCCGGGCGCGGTGCGCGCCGAGCTGCTGGCGCGCCTGCAGCGTCGGGAGGGGCCGGGCTACCGGCACACCCAGGTGCAGGTGACTGCGGGCGACCTCCCCTGCACCGCCCACGCCTGGCTCACGGCTCCCGACAGCCAGCGGCGGGTGGATCTTCCGCTGGAGGCGCAGGCCGCGATCCTGGCTGCGGCCACCCCCGTGCGGGACGTGGATGGGCGAGCGCGAGGGGCAAACTACCTGTTCGACGTGGTCGAGGCGCTTGCTGCAGTGGGTGTGGAGGATCCGGAGCTACAGCGCCTGGCGGCTGCCACACGCTTGGCCATTGCCCATGCGGGTGACCCTGGTTACTCGTGACGGGTCGCTAGTCACCGAGACGCGAACATCGGTGGAAGCTGCCAAATCATTCCCGCTTAGCTCAGTTGGTTAGAGCATCGGACTGTTAATCCGAGTGTCGCTGGTTCGAGTCCAGCAGCGGGAGCCATTCTTCACCGGGCAAGAACCCCTTGACAGTGGGTTGCTCGTCGGCGTTTCCTCCGCATTCCGGGTCGCGGGGACCGACGATGCGGGACGAGACGACTTGCTTCCACCGAAGGCTCCCGCGGCGAACCACATGGTGATGTGACGCTCAGGTCAGGCCCCGATTCGAGCGGCCCACCTGCACCACACCAGGCTGATCAGACGCTACAGCAGCCCGAGCTTCTTCATCCGGTGCCGAAGGGTGCTCGGCTTCAACCCCAGGACCTCGGCGGCTCCGCCGCGGCCGGCAATCTGTCCGCCGGTGTGCTCCAACGCCCTTCGGATGTGGGCCGCGATCGCCTCGTCCAGCGCGACTAGCGGCTCACCGGTACTCGAAACTGCGACCTGCGCTGCCGAACCGAGCGCGGGGACCACCAATCGGTCGTCCGATGACAACAACAGTGCCCGCTCCACTACGTTCTGGAGCTCACGCACGTTTCCGGGCCAGTCGTAGGCAACCAATCGAGCCATGTCGTTCGGGGAGACCGGAGGCGTGCTCCGTCCGAACTCCCCAGCCCGCCTCCGGAGGAAGTGCTGCACCAACGAGGGGATGTCGTCTCGTTGCTCGCGAAGCGACGGGATCCGAATCGGAAGCACGCTCAGCCGATACCAGAGATCTTCTCGAAAGGACCCCTCGCGCACCATACCCTCGAGATCCCGGTGGGTTGCAGCCACCACACGTGCGTCCACGTCGATGGGCGTCATCCCACCTAGGCGCTCGATCCGGCCCTCTTGGAGGACGCGGAGCAGCTTCACCTGGGCGTCCGGGGTCATCTCCCCCACTTCGTCGAGGAAGAGCGTCCCGCCATGTGCACGCTCGAACCGGCCACGCTTCCGATCGACTGCCCCGGTGAATGCTCCCTTCTCGTGCCCGAACAACTCGCTGTCGAGCAGCGTGTCCGGGACGGCCCCGCACTGCAGAGACACAAAGGGACCGCCGCTCCGAGGTGACGCGGCATGGAGCGCGTTCGCGATGACCTCCTTGCCGGCGCCCGTCTCCCCGAGCAGCAATGCCGGCCGATCGGAGGGCGCGACAAGGCGAACCATCTCCATCACCGACCGCAGTCCGAAGTCCGCTCCGACCACCTCCGTCCCGAGCGCTCGCTGCACATCCGCGGCCAGCGCTCGATGGTCGTCGGCGAGCTGCTCCTGGAGTTCCTGAAGCTCACGATGCTGACGCGCGTTGACCATCGCCATGGTCAAGGGCTCGACCACAAGCGAAAGGAGCTCCGCGTCGGAGTCGGCGAACCGGTTTGGCCCCTTGGCCCACACCATCAACGCCCCCACCTCTCGCTCGAGGAGCATCAGGCGCAGGAAGATCACCGAGTGCGTTCGCAGTCCCGGAAACAGGGCCAGCAAGCCTGCGGGTGCCTCCGGCCCGGCGTTGACGATCAGCGGGGAGGGCGCTTGCGCTCCGTCGTACGCAACGTAGTGAGCACCACGATCACCCATCTCGAAGCCGTCGCCCAATGGGATCCAAGGGGGTTCGGCGCCACCCCAGGCCACCACCTCCATCCGCTGTCGGTCCAGGTCCGAGTATCCGAGACCCACGCCGTCGATCGGGAGGTACTGGCGAAACACCGGGAAGGCGGCGCTCAGGGCCTCCTGGATGTCGAGGCTGGAGCAGAGCGTGAGGGTCACGTCTCTGAAGAACTGTTCCATGCCGAACACCATATACGGCGTCGACACCAAATATGGTGCCGCATCGACGCCACATTTGGCTTCCGGCGCCGCAGAACACCTTGCAACCTTCATTCTCCGGCTGGCATGGTCCCTGCTTCTAGAGGAGGCAGAAGGAGAAGCCTCATGGACCCCTCGACCCAGTTCATCGACATGCTCGCCAAGGGGCTGGCCTGTCCCCAGCGCACGCCGATCCAACGCACCCCCGACGAGATCGGCCTCGACTACGAGGACATCACCTTCGAGACGGAGGACGGTGTCACGCTCAGAGGCTGGTTCATTCCCACCGAATCCGAACGGCTGGTGATCTGCAACCACTTCGGCCCGGCCAACCGACAAGGCTACCCGGGACACCTCGAGGGCTTTCCCGCCAGTAATGGCGTCAATGTGGACTTCCTGCCGAAGTACAAGGCACTCCACGACGCGGGCTACAACGTGCTCTGCTACGACCTGCGCGGACACGGCGAGAGTGACGCGGACCCTCGCGGCTTCTCCGGCGTCGGCCTCCTCGAGTGGCAAGACGTGCTCGCATCCCTCGCCTACGCGAAGTCCCGGCCGGACACCGCAGCCATGGAGGTGCATTTGCAGAGCATGTGCCTAGGCTGCAACTCCACCCTGGTGGCCATGCGCAAGAACCCAGTGGCCTTCGCCCCCGTGAGGTCCTTTGTGGCGATCCACCCGGTCATCGGCCGTTCCCTGATTGACTTGTCCTGCCAGTTGATGGGAATCTCGGACGGCGCCGCGAAGTTCGAGCCCATCTTCCACGGGCTGACGGGCTTCCACGTCGACGAGTACGACATGGTTCCGTACGCCGCCGACGTTCGAATCCCGACCCTGGTGGTGCAAGTCAAGGACGATCCGATCACGCGGATCGGGGACATCGAGGCGCTCTTCGAGCGGCTGCCGAACCCGGACAAGCAGCTGTTCTGGATCGAGGGCACTCCGGTCCGTCACGACGGCTACGCCTACTTCTCCGAGCACCCCGAGCGGATGTTGGCCTGGCACGACGCCCATCGCGAGGTGGCGGCGTGAAGTGGGTCGAGATGATCCGCGTCCGGTCGACGCCAGGCCACCTGGACGCCGTGTTGCCCGAGCTCGTAGAACAGCTCGCGGACCTTCCCTGTGAGACTGGCCTCCTTCGTCACGGCGTGTACGACGGAGACATCGCCGCCCTCCTCATCTGGCACGAGGGAGACCCTCGACCGAGCCGGGAGGGAGCCATGATCGCTGAGCGCATGCGTGCGCATGGCACCACCGACCACGCCGTCTGGATTCCCGCAAGCCCAGCATTGGAGACCTGAAGTGCTCACCTCATACCTGTCCAATCTGATCATCAAGGGCGGCGTCGCCCCCGTGTTCGCCGATCCCAAGGAGTTCGGCCTACGGCCGGAGGATGTGAGCTTCGAGACGTCCGACGGCGCCACGCTACGCGGATGGCTGTTTCGCGGTAGCGGCACGGGTATTGTCGTCCAGTCGCACTTCGGTGTGCAGTGCAGCCGCTGTGGATACACACCGAAGGGCAAGGGGATGTCGCCCTTGTGGGGCGAGGACATCCAGTTCCTTCGCCACATCCGAGCGTTCGTCGACGCCGGATACTCCGTGCTGGCCTACGACACGCGGAACCACGGCAACAGCGACGAAGCACAGGATGGCTGGGTGAGCTGGGGACCCACCGAGCGGCTCGATGTCCTCGCCGCGGTTCGCTTTGTCACGTTCCATCCAGACTACGCCGACAGCTCGATCGGTCTGCTGTCGATCTGCATGGGTCTCGCGTCGACCACCTATGCGTACGGTGAGGAAGACGGGCTCGCGAACATCCCCAACATCAAGGCCCTGCTCGGTGTACAGCCGCTGCTGTACAGCGACTTCATGACCAACGTGATGCGTTTGCCCGGCTTTCTGCGGAACTGGGTGGATACCAGGAACTCCGAGCGAACCGGCGTGGACCTCCCGCACACGTCGTTCATGCCGCACGTGCACAAGATCAATGTGCCGACGCTCCTCGTGCAGAACAGGCAGGACCCGTTCCCCGACCTGAGGAACGTCGAGGCGTACTTCGACGCCCTGACCGTAGACAAGCAGATGCTCTGGCTCGATCTCGAGCCCAAACGCGCAGCTGCCTACGCGCATATGACCCAATCCCCGCAGTTCATGATCGACTTCTTCGACGCCCACTTGTAGACGGGCACGTCGGGTTCAGCATGTGCCCGATCTCCGTGACCTGCTTGTGCCCCCACAGGCTCGCCAGCTTCCTCAGGCCCATGGTGACGGCTGCTCGAGACACGCCCTCGGACCTGACCAACGCGAGGACGGCAAGGGGTTCGCCGCAGCCAAGTCAGCGAAGCTCCTCGACGAGGCCATCGAGCTCGCCAATCGGACGCCGCGTCCCTCGGCCGGAGCATGAAGACCTACTACGCGCTCGATGAACGGCGGATCATCGTCCCGGGAGAGCCGAGACTCGCGCCGTCTCAGGACGCACTTGCCTGGCACGCAGAGGAGCGGTTTCTCAGGTGAAGGCCAGAAGTATTCACTCTCCGAGAGTCGCAGAGTCCGTGTTCCTCCACCATCGGCCCTGATCGGTCCGAGACTAGGTGCGTTGCCCCACGTGGGCCCCAAGTTTGTTTGGCCTCCAAATGAATGCTCGA
Organism: Myxococcales bacterium; assembly: GCA_019634415.1. GTDB lineage: Bacteria > Myxococcota_A > UBA796 > UBA796 > DRPG01. The sequence continues at coordinate 22,650 of JAHQVJ010000245.1, read as the reverse complement.
CACCTGAGCCCGCACCGAAGAACGGCCTGCTGCCCACATCCGAGCTTCGACGGCCAACCGACCCGACATCGAGGTTGACCCCGACACTAGAACGAGGGTAAAACCCCGCCGAAGTTCGTTCGTTCGTTCTCCGAACAAATTAGTTGGGGCGGTCGGGCGGATTCTGGGGAGAAAACATGCGCGTTCTGTCACTCCTGCTGCTCGGCGCCTGCACTGGCGACACCACCAAGGACACGGACACCGCCGACGTCGACACCGATGCGGACACCGATGCCGATGCCGATGCCGACACGGACACCGATGCGGACACGGACACCACCGAGACCGCCGACACATCGGACACCTCCGACACGGGGACTCCCCCCACGGACACGGTGGTCATCGACTTCGAGGCCAAGATCCCGCCCGTGATGTTCCCCTTCGGCGACGAGATCGCGTCGGTGGTGGCGGACCCGACCGACAGCACCAACACCGTGGCCGAGCTGGTCAAGCCGAAGACCGCCCAGACGTGGGCAGGCACCACCATCGCCACCTGCCTCGGCGACACCACCGTGCCGCTTCCTCTGACGGCGAAGCAGACCCGCATGTCGCTGCGGATCTGGTCGCCGGACGCAGGCGCTGACGTGCTGCTGAAGCTCGAGCCCTCGGGCGGTGGCACGGCGGTGGAGACGCTCTCCACCACGAAGACCGCCAAGGCCTGGGAGACGCTGGAGTTCGACTTCACCCAGCACGTCAAGGGAACGCCAGCCCTGGACGTGGCACAGACCTACGACCGGCTCGTGGTGTTTCCGGGCTTCGGCACCACCGGGACGGCCAAGACCTACTACATCGACGACATCACCTTCCTCGACGCCGTGTTCGACGTGGAGTGCCCGAAGATCCCGAAGGCCGACGTGCTGCTGGACTTCGACGATGCCGGAACCACCTACACGGTCACGCCCTTCGGCGGAGGCGTCACCGGCTCCGTGGTGGCCGATCCGGACGACGCGGCCAACACCGTCGTGACCGTGGACAAGACCTTGGTGGACTCGCCCGAGTGGGGCGGCGCCACCCTGTCTACACTGGCCAACGACTCGGTCCCGGCCATCCCCCTCACCGCCACGCGTCTGATCATCACCGCGCAGGTGCGCTCGCCCGCTTCCGGGGTGCAGTGGCTGCTCAAGGTGGAAGATCAGAACGACGCGGGGCGCTTCATCGAGACCACCGCCACGACCAGCGGCGCGAACACTTGGGAGACCCTGGTCTTCGACCTCGGCAACCCCAACCCGAACGCGCAAGGATTCAACGACACCTACACCTACGATCGGATCTCGGTGTTCCCGAACTTCGGCACGATCGGTGTCTCAGGTCCCCACTACGTCGACGACATCGGCCTGGCGCAGTAGTCGACGGTCCTGGTCACGGACGGGCACGAGCTCGCCGTGGCCAGCGCACCTGCGACGGTGACGGGTCGGAACCAACAGGAGCGACCCTGATCTCCGAGCCGCGCCCTGCCGCTGTGCACGGTACGAGTCCGTCTCCCACCCCAGGCTCGTATGCACACGTCCGTCGCCGTCATCGGCGGAGGCCTGGCCGGCCTCACCGCCGCTCGCCTCCTCACCGAAGCAACCATCGACCATCAGCTGTTCGAGGCTCGCGACCGGCTCGGTGGCCGCATCCTGTCGGTCGACGGCTTCGACCTCGGACCGTCCTGGTTCTGGCCAGACACCCAGCCCGAGCTGGCCGCGTTGACCCGCGAGCTGGGACTGTCGGCGTTTCCCCAGCACAGCACGGGGGACCTGCTGGTGGAGCGGAGCCGCCAGGAGCCCCCCCTGCAGGTGGGCGGGTTTCGGCAGGAGCCCGAGTCGATGCGTCTCGCGGGGGGAACCGGTGCGCTCGTGACTGCGCTGGCCGCCGAGCTGCCCACGGCACGGCGCCACCTCGACCACGTGCTGACCCGTGCCGAGCTGACGCCCGAGGGCATCGAGCTGGCGTTTCGGACGTCCGCGGATCAGACCGCGAACGTCCGAGCCCAGCAGCTGATCGTCGCGCTGCCCCCTCGCCTCGCTGCCGCCACGATCTCCTTCACCCCCGTCCTCGAAGACAGCATCCACGACCGCTGGGGGGCCACGCCCACCTGGATGGCCGCCCATGCCAAGCTCTTCGCCATCTACGAGCAGTCCTTCTGGCGCGCGCGCGGTCTGTCTGGCACTGCGCGCAGCATGGTGGGCCCCCTCGTGGAGATCCACGACGCCACCACCCACGCCGGCGCCCCCGCGCTCTTCGGCTTCGTGGGGATCGGCGCGGTGCAGCGCGCCTCGGTGGGGGAGCAGGCGCTGGTGCGCGCCTGCCTCACCCAGCTCACCCGCCTGTTCGGGGACGACGCCGCCACACCACGGGCCACGCTGTTCAAGGACTGGACGGCGGATCCGCTCACCTCCGCCGGATCCGATCGCGGGCCACAGGAGCACCCCGTCGCCACCATGCAACCATGGGTGACCGGCCCCTGGGCCGAGCGGATGTCGCTGGGCGGCAGCGAGACCAGCCGCACGGAGCCTGGCTACCTGGCCGGCGCCGTGGAGGCGGCTCGTCGGGCCGTGGCCGAGGTCACGGCCCGGCTCGGGGTGCAGTAGGCTGGACGAACGCACCAGCCGAGGTCCCATGGCCACCCGCTTGCACGATCTACACAGCACCTCCCTCGAAGACCCCGAGACCTTCTGGGCCGAGGCTGCAGAGGCCGTGTCGTGGAGTCGGCGCTGGACCACGGTCCTCGACCGCAGCCGAGCCCCCCACTTCCACCGCTGGTTCGTCGGAGCCCGGTGCAACACCTGCTACAACGCCCTGGACCGACACGTGGAGGGCGGTCGCGGGGAGCAGGCCGCGCTGATCTACGACAGCCCCCTGACCGGCCAGCAGCGCACCTACAGCTACCGCGAGCTGCGCGACGAGGTGGCCCGGTGTGCCGGGCTGCTCCGCTCCCTGGGCGTAGAGCGCGGCGATCGCGTGATCATCTACATGCCCATGGTGCCCGAGACGGCCGTGGCCATGCTCGCCTGTGCACGCCTGGGGGCCGTACACTCCGTGGTGTTCGGGGGCTTCGCCGCCCAAGAGCTCGCCACCCGCATCCGCGACGCCCGGCCCACCGTGATGATCACGGCATCGTGCGGCATCGAGCCCAACCGCGTGGTGCCGTACCAGCCCATGGTGCAGCGCGCCCTCACCGAGGCAGCCGGCATCGTGCAGCGCGTGGTGGTGCTCGCCCGAGACGCAGCTCCGTGGGCGCTCGACGAGGAGTGCGACGTGGACTGGCACGCAGGCATGGCCCAGGCCGAGCCCGCCGACTGCGTGCAGCTCGAGGCCACCGATCCCCTCTACATCCTGTACACGTCCGGGACCACGGGAGAGCCCAAGGGCATCGTGCGCGACAACGGCGGCCACATGGTCGCGCTGGCCTGGTCCATGAAGCACGTGTACGGCGTGGAGCCTGGCGAGGTCTACTGGGCCGCCTCGGATGTGGGCTGGGTGGTCGGGCACTCCTACATCGTGTACGGGCCACTGCTGCAGGGCTGCACCACCGTGCTGTACGAGGGCAAGCCCGTCGGCACCCCCGACGCGGGCGCGTTCTTCCGCGTGATCGCGGAGCACGGGGTGACGACGCTGTTCACCGCACCCACGGCGTTCCGCGCGATCCGGCGAGTGGATCCCACGGGCGCGTTGATCCGCGCCCACCCCATGCCCACCCTGCGCGCGCTGTTCCTGGCGGGTGAGCGCTGCGATCCGGACACCCTGCACTGGGCCGAGGAGCAGCTGGGTGTCCCCGTGATCGACCACTGGTGGCAGACGGAGACCGGCTGGTCCATCGCCGCCAACTGCCTGGGCATCGAGCTGCTGCCGGTCAAGCCCGGCTCCCCCGCCACGCCCGTGCCTGGCTACGACGTGCGCGTGCTCGGCGAAGACCACGAGGAGGTGCCGCGCGGAACCATCGGCGACATCTGTGTGCGCCTGCCGCTCCCGCCCTCCTGCCTGCCGACCCTGTGGCAAGCCGACGACCGCTACGTCGAGAGCTACCTGACGGCCCACCCCGGTCACTACACCACCGGCGACGCCGGCTACATGGACGACGACGGCTACCTGTTCGTGATGTCGCGCATCGACGACGTGATCAACGTCGCTGGGCACCGCCTGTCCACGGGCGCCATGGAGGAGGTGTTGGCCAGCCAGCCCGACGTCGCCGAGTGTGCCGTCATCGGGGTGAAGGACGCGCTGAAGGGCCAGCTCCCCCTCGGTCTGCTGGTCCTCAACGCAGCCACCGACACCACCCACGACGAGGTGGTCGCCGACGTGATCGCCCGAGTGCGCGCGTCGATCGGGGCGGTGGCGGCCTTCAAGACGGCCGTCGTCGTGGCCCGCCTTCCCAAGACGCGGTCCGGCAAGATCCTCCGTCGAACCATGGCGGCCATCGCCAACGGTGAAGCCTTCGAGGTGCCCGCGACCATCGACGACCCTGCCATCCTCGACGAGATCACCCTGGCGTTGCGCGGCATCGGATACCCACCGGGCCCCCAGCAGCCCTAGGGGCGCAGGCCCAGGTACAGCTGCGACAGCAGCTCGTCGCTCGGATCCCCCTCGGCCCAGTCCAGGGCGTGCCAAGCGCGCAGCTGCGCATAGCCGTGCACGGCCGTCCAGACGTGCAGGGCCAGGTGGTGGGGGTCGGCCTGTCTGACCTCGCCTGCGTCCATGGCGGCCTTCACCGCCAAGAGCAGCACCTCGTAGGACAGCTGGTGCGCCTCGCGCAGCTCCTGGCTGGGATCCACCGCCACCAGCGGATGCCCCAGCAGGTACAGCCGATGAGGATGCGACAGGCCGTACTGCATGTAGGCGGCACCCATCTGCCGAAATCCGGTCATCGCATCGAGGCCCTCGGCCGCCCGAGCGAGGTGGCGTGCCAGATCCGTCCACACCACGGTGGCCACCGCCTGCAGGAGCCCCACCAGCTGGCTGAACTCCTTGCCCACCGCCGTGTGGGACAGGCCGACCTCGCGCGCCACGCGACGCAGCGACACCGCGTCGGGGCCGTGGGCGTCCACCAAGGCCAAGGCGGCCTCGAGGGAGGCTTCTCGGACATGACCGTGGTGGTAGGCGCGCTCCGACATGATCGACGACCTACTGCGTACCCCCGCGGCAGGGCCACCGAAATCCTAATGTTGCCACTGGCAACTCCGGGCGCTAAGAAGTTTCCGGCGGAAACTTTCCACTGGAAACTCGGAGACACCATGCGATCCCTACCCCTCGTCTTGCTGGCTGCTTGCGTCGGTCGCGACGCCGCCCCACCCCCGCTGCTCCTGGACGCTCCGCCCTCTCCTGGCCGCACCGCGTACTTCGATGCCATGGCCCAGGCGGACTACACGGCTCTGGACGGGGTCATCGCGACGCTGCAGGCCGAAGAGTCCGCTGGAGACGCCGTCAGCGGTGCGGTGCTCGGCTTCGCCCATGCGTGGCGACTGTCCGAGTGGCGACGCACCGGGGAGGACACCACCGCCCACGCCGAGCTCGCCGCCGAGGCCTTCGATCGAGCTGTCGACGCCTTTCCTTCCGATCCACGGCTGGTGGGCTTCCGAGGCTCCATGCTCCAGGCGCAGGGCACCATCGACGAGCGAGGGGCGCTGCAGCGCAAGGGCTGGTTCGACACCGTGGAGTCCGCACGCCGCTGGCCCGAGTGGGGCCAGTTCACGCAAGGGTACGGGCTCGTCACCTTCGAGCCCGACCATCGCCGCGTCCAGCAGGGGGCGGAGCTGTTCTGGCGCACCCTCGACGACTGTGCTGGCGTCGAGCTCGAGCGCGGCCCCTTCCGCTGGGCGGATCACCGACCGGCGGTGCTCGCCTCGGACGAGTTCGACGTCCGGGCCTGCGACAACACGCCGGTGGCCCCCCACAACATCGAGGGCTTCTTCCTGGTGTTCGCGGATTTCTACATCAAGTCGGGCGATCTCGACCTGGCGGCCGTCATGCTCGACAACGCACTGGAGTCGGACGACGGGACGTGGCCACACCGGGCCCTCGCCGAGGACCGCCTGGCACGTCTGCAGGAGCTGACGCCGCTGTACGCCACAGAGGCCGACGCCGACACAGCCGACGAGGACATGACGGTGTTCGGCAGCACGGTGGGCTGCATGGTGTGCCACCAAGCCGAGTAGGCACCGTCTGCGTGTGCATCGTCAGGGCGACGAGGGCTTGCTCACGCCCAGCCGCTCCATCATGCGGTACACCGTGCTCCTCGCGACTCCCAGGGTGCGCGCGGCGGCTGCGATGTTCCATCCCTCCAGCCGCAGCGCCTTCATCAAGGCCCGACGCGTGGCATCCTCCCGGGAGGAGCCCTCGGGTGTGGTCTCCCCGATGAACTCCGGCAGGTGTCTTGGACCGATCTCACCTTCGGAGCCGCACATCGCCACAGCGTGCATCAAGGCGTATCGCAGCTGCCTCACGTTTCCGGGCCACCGAAACGCCACCACGGCACGCGCCGCCTCCGGCGACAGCTCGACCCGCTGCACGCCTGCTTCGGTGCACACCTCGTCGAGCAAGCGCTCCGCGAACTCCAGCAGATCAGCTCGCTCCCGCAGCGGGGGCAGCTTCAGGACGGCCGCGCAGATCCGGTAGTACAGATCGGGCCGGAACTCCCCCGCCGCCACCATCGACGACAGATCCCGGCTCGTGGCCGCCACCACGCGCACGTCCGCGCGACGCAGCCGCTGCTCCCCCACCCGGTGGTAGGTGCCGCTGTCCAGGAACCGCAGCAGCGCCACCTGCAGGCGCGGCGGCATGTCCGCCACCTCGTCGAGGAACAATGTGCCGCCATCCGCCTCCGCGAGCCAGCCTGCCCGTCCGCCCGGAGCGGCACCGGTGAACGCCCCCGGTGCGTAGCCGAACAGCTCGCTCTCCAACAGCCCCGGTGCGATGGCCCCGCAGTTCAGCGGCACGAAGGGCCCACTCGCCCGATCGCTGGCGTCGTGGATCGCCTGGGCCAACAGCTCCTTGCCCGTCCCCGTCTCGGAGAGCAGCGTCAGCGGCAGCTCCGTGGCGGCGAGGGACCGGGCGCGGGCGCACAGATCCACCAGGGTGGGATCAGAGCTGAAGAACGGAGCAAAGGAGTCGGTGGCCCCAGGGCGCGTCACCGCCACCGAGCGGCGCGGTGCCGAGCCATCCCAGAAGACGGCCACCTCCAGCAGCTGTCCGTCCGCGTCGGTGAAGGGCTCGAGGTGGAGCGTGCCCCCTCCTTCCAGCGACAGCTCCGAGCTTCCCGCAGAGACGGCCTGACGGATCTGGCGCCAGCACGAGCGAATGTCGCGCAGCCCGTGCTGCGTGGACTGGGCCTGTTCGCTCGCAGCGCGCACGTTGCCGCGGGGTCCCAACAGCGCGGCGGGTCCGGGAAACCGTGCCAGCAGGCGCTCGACCGCAGGGAGCGGCAGCAGACCGGTGCCCGCCGACATCGTGGACCGCACCAGGCGCTCGAGCTCCTGGGTCGCCGCCAGCACCGCGAGCCATCCCAGCGACTCCCGCCGGTCCGCCACCGAGGTGGCATCCAGCACGCCCAGCAGCTCCCCCCGCAGATCGAACACGGGCGCGGCGTAGCACGTGAACGCGTGGTAGCGGCTGGCATAGTGGGCCTCTCCGTGCACGGCGATGGGCCGCTGCTCCACCAGCCCGGTGCCGATGGCGTTCGTGCCCTTCCGGCCCTCGTCCCAGATGGAGCCGTCGATGATCTGGGTGGTATCGGCCAGCTCGGCGATCCAGCCCCGACACCGCCGGTGCAACACCACGCCGTCCACGTCTGCGAACACGAGCAGGTGGTGGCGGCGGGCCAGCTCGTGGTCCACCGTCGCCAGCGCGTGGGGCAGCTGCTGCATCCACCGCCCCAGTGTCTCGCGGCGCCGGCGCACGTCGGCGTGCACCACCACGTCCGTGTGCTCGCAGCCGTGCGGATCCACTCGATGGACGACCCGCTCCCAGCAGGCCCTCAGGGCCTTGGGAAGATGGTCCGCACTCCGACCGTCCAGGAACGCTTGCTTGGCGGACGGGGACACCGGCTGCAGATCGAGTAGACGTGTCGCCACGATCCCATCATACAAGGCTCGCATTCTCGACCGTCCGCCGCCTGCGGCAGCCAGTGTCGCGAATCGCGACAGTCCTCCGCCCTGGCATCGGGCAAACCCAGCCTTTCGCGGTGGCCCAGGTCCTGCAGCCGCTCCGTCTCGCCGGCGAGGAGGGCGAGCGCTCGGTCGACTCCGCCACGTGCCCCGTCGGCGCAACACGACGTCGAGGAGCGGACCATGAGCGAGCCGGTGTGTCCCGTGGACTTCAACTTCGGGTGGGACGTGATCGCCGATCCGGTGAGGGCCGACCGCACCGCCACGCTGTTCGTCCCTGCCACGGGCCCGGTCCGGCCCATCACGTTCGCCCAGCTGGACGACACCTCGTCGAGGGTGGCAGGGCTGTTTCGCGATCTGGGCCTGGATCTCGGCGACCGCGTGGTGATGGTGATTGCGCGCATCCCTGCGTTCTACGAGGTGATCGTCGGCGCCATGAAGGCGGGCGTCGCGGCCCTACCGGGCACCAACCTGCTCACGGCGCGCGACCTGGCCTACCGGATCGAGCAGTCCGGAGCCCGCGCCATCGTCGTCACCCCCGAGCACGTCCACAAGGTGGATGCCATCGCGTCGGAGTGCCCCACGCTGCTGCACCGGATCGTCGCTGGGCCGAAGCCAGCCCCCCCCGGCTGGATCTGTCTGGAGGAGGCGCTGGCCACCCGGCCGCCCCTGAGGCGAGACGAAGCGCCACCCACCCGGGCACGCGACACCTCCCTCGTCTACTTCACCAGCGGAACCACCGCTCACCCCAAGGCCGTGCCGCGCGACTTCGCCTACGGCTTCGCCCACCGGATCACGGGCGCTCACTGGATGGACCTGCGCGAGGGGGACGTACACTGGACGCTGACGGACACCGGCTGGGCCAAGGCCGCTTGGGGGCTGCTGTTTCCCCAGTGGAGCCACGGCGCCACCACCGTGCTCTTCGAGGGCACGCCCCAGTTCGACGTGGACCGCCACCTACGGCTCATCGGGCAGCTGGGCGTCACCACGTTCTGCGCACCGCCCACGGTGTACCGCATGTTCGCCCAGACGGACCTGTCCCGGTACGACCTGTCCTCCATCCGGCGCTCGATGTCGGCCGGAGAGCCACTGAATCCCGAGGTGATCGAGATCTGGCGCGCCGCTACGGGCTCCGCCCCGGCGGACGGCTACGGGCAGACGGAGACCATCAACATCATCGGCAACACGCCAGGTCTCGCCGTGCGCCCCGGCTCCATGGGCAAGCCCATCGCAGGCTTCGACGTGCGGGTCGTGGACGGCGAAGGACGCGAGCAGCCCGACCACGAGGTGGGCGAGATCGCCGTCGTGCTGCCCGAGGGGCTCGATCCCCGGACCGCCTCCGTCGCCGACTGGCCCGCCGGGCTGTTTCGTGGCTACGAGGTCGACGGGGAGCGGACCACCGACTGCTTCCACCACGGGTGCTACTTCACCGGTGACACCGCCTGGCGCGACGAGGACGGCTACATCTGGTTCGTCGGCCGATCCGACGACGTGATCTCCTCCGGCGCCTACCGCATCAGCCCGTTCGAGGTGGAGAGCGTGCTGCAGGAGCATCCCGCGGTGGCCGAGTCCGCCGTGGTGGGCAAGCCCGATCCCCTCCGCGGACACATCGTCGCGGCCTTCGTGGTGCTCGCCGACGGACACGAGTCCTCCGATGCCCTCGTCCGACAGCTACAGCAACACTGCAAGACGCAGACAGCCCCCTACAAGTACCCGCGCGAGATCCTGTTCCGATCCGAGCTTCCCAAGACCATCAGCGGCAAGATCCGTCGGGTGGAGCTGCGGGACTCCTTCGCGGCCACCACCGTGGCGGCCTCCCAGGCTGCAGGCCCCACCGATGTGCCTCTGCTCGAGCTCACCATCGGTCAAGCCCTCAAGGCGGCCGTGGCACGGTGGCCCACGCGCGACGCGCTGATCGTGCGCCACCAAGACGTGCGACTCACCTACGCCGAGCTCGATGCCGAGGTGGAGCAGCTGGCCCGCGCCCTGATGGCCGCTGGCTTCCAGCAGGGGGACCGCCTGGGGATCTGGTCCCCCAACCACGCCGAGTGGGTGCTCACCCAGCTCGCCACGGCCTCCATCGGAGTGATCCTCGTCTGTGTCAACCCCGCCTACCGCACCCACGAGGTGCAGTACGCCCTACGGCAGTCCGGCTGTCGCGGGCTGGTGGCCGCCACCACCTTCAAGACCAGCGACTACGTGGCGATGGTCGACGACGTCCGGCCCGCGCTGCCCGATCTCGAGCACGTCGTCTTCATCGGCACCGACAGCTGGACGAGGCTCGTCGAAGGCTCGGAGCGGACCTCGCTCCAGGCACTGACCGAGCGACGGGCCAGCCTCGCCCCCTCCGACCCCATCAACATCCAGTACACGTCGGGCACCACCGGCTCCCCCAAGGGGGCCACCCTCACCCACCGCAACATCCTGAACAACGGCTACTTCGTGGGTCGCGCCTGCGGCTACACCCACGAGGATCGGATCTGCATCCCCGTGCCCTTCTACCACTGCTTCGGCATGGTGATGGGCAACCTCGCCGCCATCTGTCACGGCGCCGCCATGGTGATCCCCGCCCCCTCCTTCGACCCCGAGCGCACCCTGGCCGCCCTCGCACAGGAGCGCTGCACGAGCCTGTACGGCGTGCCCACCATGTTCATCGCCCAGCTCGCCGTGCCCTCCTTCTCCGACTACGACCTGTCCAGCCTGCGCACCGGCATCATGGCGGGCGCGCCCTGCCCCGTCGACGTGATGCAGCAGTGCATCGACCACATGCACATGCGCGACGTGACCATCGCCTACGGCATGACCGAGACCTCTCCCGTGAGCACTCAGACCGCCCTCGACGACCCACTCCAACGCAGGGTGGGCACCGTGGGTCGCGTGCATCCCCACGTGGAGATCCGCATCGTGGATCCCGAGACGGGCCAGGTCGTGCCACGGGGTACGCGCGGGGAGCTCTGCACCCGCGGCTACTCCGTGATGCAAGGCTACTGGAGCGACGAAGCGCGCACCCAGCAGGCCATCGACGAGGAGGGCTGGATGCACACCGGCGACCTCGCGACGATGGATGCCGAAGGCTACGTCCAGATCGTCGGTCGCATCAAGGACATGGTGATCCGCGGCGGGGAGAACATCTACCCTCGCGAGGTGGAGGCCTTCCTGCGGGGTCATCCCCGCATCCGGGACGTCCAGGTCATCGGCGTGCCCGACCGGAGGTACGGCGAGGAGCTGATGGCCTGGGTGCAGACGGTGGACGGCAAGACCATGTCCGTCGACGACGTGCGCACCTTCTGCGACGGACGCATCGCCCACTTCAAGGTCCCCCGCTACGTCGCAGTGGCCGAGGCCTTCCCCATGACCGTCACCGGCAAGGTGCAGAAGTTCAAGATGCGAGAGCACGCCATCGAGGTGCTCGGGCTGCTCGACGAGGCCATCGGCGTGGCTGGTCCCTGACGAGGGCACGACCCGTCAGGTAGGCTCTGCAGGCCGGGGGGTGGTCGATGTGGTGGTTGGTCGTGTGGTCGGGCTGTCCAGCGGACACCACGACCGAGCCTGTCGACACCTCCCCCCTCGTCACCGGCGACACCGCCGCCTCCACCTCCTGCGAGTCGGGCCCCGACACCTGCGATGGCGTGGACTCCGACTGCGACGGGGAGGTGGACGAGGATCCCGAGATCTGGTGGTACGAGGACTTCGACGGCGACGGAGCCGGCAACCCCGAGCGCTCCAAGGCCTCCTGCTATCGACCCACGGATCACGTGGCGGAGCCCGACGACTGCGTCGACATCGACGCTGATGTGTCCGGTGCCGTGGGAGAGGTCCGCTGGGAGCGTGTGCCCGGCGAGGCCTCGGGGCTCACCCTGGTGCGCTGGGTGGACACGGTGCGCCAGTGCGCCCAGGAGTCGCTGGCCACCGGAGCCGCGGTGGGGGACGTCGACGACGACGGCGATCTGGACGTCTTCCTGGCCCGCATGCACCTGTCCGATCTGCTGCTGCTCAACGACGGCACCGGCGTGTTCACCCCCGCCCCCGGGTGGTCCACCGACGACGGAGGCTCCACCGGTGCGGTGTTCTTCGACGTCGATTCCGACCGCGATCTCGACCTGTTCGTCGCGCGACTCGGGCGGCAGCCAAGCCAGCTCTTCATCAACCAAGGGGACGGCACCTTCACCCAGGAGGCCGCCGCACGTGGCGTCGCCCTCGATCCCGGGGTCGACACCTGCTCCGATCAGTGGGGCGTGAGCGCCGGAGACGTCGACGGCGACGGTCACCTCGATCTGATCGTGGCGGGCTGGCAGAACAGCTTCGAGGTGGGCACCTTGGACCGATCCCGCTTGCTGCTCAACGACGGCACCGGCCACTTCACCGATGCCACCGAGGCCTTCGGCCTGACCGGGCTGTGGGATCGAGCCCCCTTCTCCATCCTGCTGCGCGACCTCGACGGCGACCACCTGCCCGAGCTGCACGCGGTGTCGGACTGGGGGCTCACCGCCGTGTGGCGCAATCAAGGCGGCTCCTTCGTGGAGCTGGATCGCGCGCCCTACACCGACGAGAACGGCATGGGCAGCGACTTCGGAGACGTCGACGGCGACGGCGACCTGGACTGGTTCGTCGGCTCCATCCACGACGACGCCATCGTGTGCCCCGACGGCTGGGGGTGCACCGGCAACCGGCTGTACCGTTTCGCGGGCGGCGGCTACCAGGACGTCACCGCAGGCTCCGGGGTGCAGTTCAGCCAGTGGACCTGGGGCTCCGTGTTCGTGGATCGCGATCTCGACGGAGACGTCGATCTGGTGACCACCGGCGGCTACCCCATCAACGCGTTCATCGGCCTCGCCGGGCGCGTGTTCGACAACGACGGCTCCGGCACCTTCACCGAGGCCACCTGCTCGGCGGGCTGGCACGCCACCGGACAGGGACGCACCCTGCTGCCCTTCGACATGGACCGCGACGGCGACCTCGATCTGCTGTTGGTGGACGAGGAGGAGCCAGCCACGGTGTGGCGCGCGGTGGGGGCCGAGGACAAGGGCTGGCTCACGGTGGAGCTGCACCAACAGGGGACCAACCCCTACGGGATCGGCGCCGAGATCACCGTGCAGGCCACGGCCTCCTCCCCCCCTCAGGTTCGCCTGCTGCACGCCAACAGCCTGTACCTGGGGGTGCCCGCACCCGAGATCCACGTGGGGCTCGGCGACTACACCGGTCCCGTCCACGAGGTGCGCGTGCGCTGGCCAGACGGAGGCACCTCGATCCACACCGACGTGCCACAGGGACACCGCCTCCTGACGCGTCCGTAGCGTCGACGTGATCCATTCGGGCGGGCCCGCGCATCTGCAGTCACACTGCAGTGGAGGCGCGGCATGGGCAGAGTGTGGCTGTGGAGCCTTACGGCGTGGGCGTGCGGTGGCTCGGCGCCCCCTGGCGACAACGTCCTGATCGTGCTGCTCGACGACGTCGGCGTCGAGGCCCTCGGCAGCTCACAGCTGCTCGCCGAGCCCGCCCACACCCCGGTGCTCGATGGGCTGGCCGACCAGGGTGTCCGCTTCACCCAGGCCTACGCCTACCCCGTCTGCGCCTCCAGCCGTCAGGCGCTGCTCACCGGCCGACACGGTCGGCGCACCGGCCTGGGCACCAACATCCCCTTCGAGAGAGCCGAACACGACCTTCCCCGCAGCGAGATCACCCTGCCGGAGCTGATCGCGCGACGGGCCTCCGATGCCTACTGGACCGGCGTCTACGGCAAGTGGCACCTCGCCACCCGTAGCACCCGCGGCGTGCGGGCCCATCCACGCTCCGTGGGCTTCGACCACCACGTGACCACGGTGGAGAACATCGGGATCGCCATGGAGAACGACCCGCCCCATCGCCACGACTTCTTCCACTGGGAGGAAGTCCGCGACGGCGAGGTGCGACACGTCGACGGCTACCACACCAGCGCCGTGGTGGACGACGTGCTGCAGGCCATCGAGGACAACGGAGATCCCTTCCTGATCTACCTGCCGCTGCACGCCGCCCACATCCCTCTGCACGTGCCCCCGACGGATCTGCAGACGACCGCCGTCGAGGGCGAGGAGGACAGGCACACCCTCTTTCGCGCCATGATCGAGGCCGCCGACACCGAGATCGGACGGCTCCTCGCGTCGCTGGATCCCGCCACAGCAGCGCAGACCACGGTGATCGTGGTGGGCGACAACGGCACCGACGGACGCGTGGGCGCACCAGGGTGGGAGACCGTCGGCGCCAAGGGCTCGCTGTACGACGGCGGCGTGCGCGTGCCCCTGATCATCAGCGGCGCGGGGGTGAGCGCCGAGGGCACCGTGGTTCACGACCTGGCGCACCTCGTCGACCTCTACCCCACGGTGGCAGACCTGGTGGGGGCACGCATCAAGGACGACCACGTGCTGGACGGCGTGAGCCTGATGCCGTACCTCGAGGGCCGAGCCTCCAGCCCGCTGCGCGCCACCGCCTACGCCGAGCTGTTCGGTCCCGCCGGATCGGCGGCGCCCACCACCGACAAGCGGATGATCACCGACGGCACCCACAAGCTCGTCGAGGACGCCGTGCAGGGCACCCTGGAGCTCCGCTCCGTGGGTCCCTCCCCCGAGGACGAGTCCGAGGACCTGCTGCTCGGACCGCTCACCCCCATGGAGCAGCAGCAGCTCGAGAGGCTCAGCGACGAGCTTCGCTCCCTGGTGGAGCGCATGCAGTGAGCGTCAGCCTTCGCGGCGGATCAGCTCCTCGAAGCGTCGATACAGGGCCCGCATCTCCTCCGCACTCGGCCGCGGCTCGAGCTGCTGGAAGCCCAGGAACGCCGCGTACTCCACCCTCGCCACCACCTGTGCGTCCCCACCGTGGCGGGGTCGGTGCAGCGCTGTGAGGAAGGCGATGCGCGCTTGGTCCACCTCCCCCACCGCGGCTCGCAGCCACTCCGCCTTCGCCGCCAGGCGGCGCATCCCCACCTCGACGTCCAGATCCAGCGCGAGCGCCAGATCGTTGAGCGTACGAGCGTCGCCCTCGGTCCCCACCGCATCGATGAGGGCCTGGGTGTCCCGCTGCGCCCAGTGCTCCACGAGCGCCGACAGCAGAGCATCGTGATCGGCGAAGTGGTGGTACAGCGAGCCTCGGGTGCGCCCCGCGGCCTCGCACAGCGCGCGTACCGTGAGCCCGTCCGGCCCCCGATCACCGAGCACCCGGAGCCCCAGCTCCAGCCAGTCCTCACGACGAAATCGACTCACCCCAGCACGCCCACCAGCCCCGCCGCCGACACCCCGAAGAACAGGGTCCACTGCGGCAGCTCCCAGGGCGAGCGCCGCGACGTGAACACCAGCACCAACGACCACACCGCGAACGCCAGCGACAGCACCGTGAGTCCCACCGCCACGTCCCACCCCTCTGGCCGGACCGCAGCGTAGCCGAAGCCCAGGCTCATCGCCGCCAGCACCAACGTGACGATGTGCCAGCAGTAGTAGTTGGTGTAGCGCGGCACCGGCGGCAGCTCGCTTTCCAGCAAGGGCCGCGCGATCTGCGGGCTCCCGACGAAGGTGTGCAGCCCCCAGGTGAAGGTGCTGATCAACGCAGCAACGACGAACGCGACGTTCATCCCTCTCTCCTTTTACATACCATAACACATGGTATGTTTCTGCCGCCCCATGGACGAAGCCGAGGCAGGCGCCTAGGTGCGTTTCCGGAGATCCGCACCATGTGGCCGACGCAGGAAGGGGCGCCCCCAGGCACCGACGATGACCCGCATCGTGCGCTGCTGAGCCGGCTCTACCTGGGGCTCGCGCTGATGGGGCTGGCCATCGTCGGCGGTGCCCTCGGCTTCCTGCTGATCGGCTCAGGGCGCTGGTCCTTCGGCCAGTGCCTGTACATGGCGGTGATCACCTTGTCCACGGTGGGCTTCGGTGAGACCCTTCCCGGCATGGACGCCGTGCCTGGCGCGCGGGCATGGACGGGGCTCCTGATCCTCTTCGGCAGCGGCACGCTGCTGTACTTTGGCTCCACCTTGACCGCCTTGATCGTGGACGGCGATCTGCGCGGAGTGCTGCGGAGGCGCGCCATGACCCGGGTCCTCGACGACCTACACGATCACGTGATCCTGTGCGGTGCCGGCACCACCGGCGTGCACGTAGCCGAGGAGCTGATCGCCGCCCGCCACGACGTGGTGGTGATCGACCGGGATCGGGACCGGATCGAGCGCGTGCGCCAGGAGCTGAAGCTGTCGGAGCTTGCCTGCGTGGTGGGCGACGCCACGGAAGACGCGGTGCTCGAGGCCGCAGGGATCCGCCGGGCCAGCGGCCTCATCGCAGCGCTCACGTCGGATCGCGACAACCTGTTCGTGACCGTGGCCGCCCGGGCGCTGTCGGATCGGGTGCGCGTGGTGGCGAAGGCGGTCGACAGCGACAACGTGACCAAGCTGCAGCGCGTGGGGGCGGAGGCGGTGGTGGCGCCAGCACACATCGGCGGACGCCGCCTCGCGCTCGAGATGACGCGTCCCAACGTGCTGCAGTTCCTGGAGTCGCTGGGGCGTGATCCCGAGCAGCCACGACGCATCGAGGAGGTGGTGGTGGGCAGCCGCGGCAAGGTGGACGGCGCGTTGTTGCGCGAGGCGGGGCTGCGCACCGCTGCCGACGCCCTGGTGCTCGCCACACGCACCGCCGACGGAGCCCTGACCGTCAACCCCCCTCCAGACACCCCACTGACCGAGGGCACCGTGCTCATCGTGCTGGTTCCCACGGCGCGGCTCCCCGCCCTCCGCGCTCACGTGGCGGGCACCGACTGAACGAGCTCAGGTCCGCAACCGCTCCGCGAACAAGGCCAGCACACGGTCCAGGGCGTGACGCGTGGGGTGGCCCTCCTGGTCGAGGAAGTCGCGGGTGAGCACCGAGTGCGCCGTGCGCGAGATCCCGAACGCATTGCCGGGCCCCGAGTCCAGCTCCACCACCTCGAGCTGGTCGCCGAGCTCGCGCTGCAGGGTGTCGAAGCGGGCCCGTGGACACATCCAGTCGTGGCTGAAGCGCAAGGCCAGGGCGCGGCCCCCTTCGTCCACCAGCCGCCGTCGCACCGTGGTCAGATCGGCCTGCGACAGGTGCAGCGCTGCCCGATGGGATCGCGTCAACCCGAAGGGCAGGCTCGGCTGGCTCAGCACCGGCGCTCGCATGGCGGGCTCCACCATCATCGCCAGGGCGAAGTTTCCGGTGAAGCACATGCCCACCGCCCCCACCCCGGGCCCTCCCGCGCGCTCGTGCAGCCGACGACTCAAGGCGCGCAGCCACTCGGTGATGGGGCTCGCGGCGTTGCGCGACCACACCGCGAACTCCCGACGGATGCAGCCCGACAGCACGGTCTGCACGGTGTAGCCCGGGGAGTCGGCGCGCCCCGGCGTGCCGAACAGCGACGGCATCGCCACGGTGTAGCCCTCCCGAACCACCCGGTCGGCGAAGGCCTTCACCGGCGGTGTGATCCCCGGGATCTCGTGCACCACCACCACACCAGGCCCCTCCCCTCGCCAGTACACGGGGCGCGTGATGCCCGCGTGGGTGAAGGGCTCCTCCTCGTAGCCAGCCAGTGCCACCATGCGCAGCAGCATAGCGGACCCACGTCCTTTGGCAGTACAGGTCCGCGAGGAGTCGGACGTGCCTACGCTCACGCAGCTGTCCTACATCGTCGCCCTGCAGCGCACGGGGCACTTCGGGCGCGCCGCCGCTGAGTGTGGCGTGTCGCAGCCCACGCTGTCGGGCCAGATCCAGAAGGCCGAGCACGAGCTCGGGGTCGCGCTGTTCGACCGGCAGAGCAAGCCCATCGCGCCCACCACGCCAGGTCGCGCGATCATCTCCCGCGCCCTCGAGGTGCTGGCCGCCCACGAGCGGTTGCTGGCCGCCACCGGAGAGCTGGACACCCCCACGGGGCCGTTCACCTTGGCCGTCATCCCCACCCTCGCCCCGTACGTGCTGCCCTACTTCCTGCAGACGTTCTGCCAGCGCTGCCCCCAGGTGGAGCTACGCGTGGTGGAGCGCCCCACCGACATCGTGGTGGAGCAGATCGGCGCGCAGCGAGTGGACGGCGCCATCCTCGCCACGCCCCTCGGGGAGCCCACCCTGCAGCGGCGCGTGCTGTTCTACGATCCCTTCTACGTCTATGCGCACCCCGACTCTCCCCTGCTCACGGGCAGCGAGGTCCAGCTCGAGGACATCGACCGCGGAGACCTGTGGCTGCTGGAGGACGGCCACTGTGTGCGCAACCAGGTCGTGCACCTGTGCGGCCCTCACGTGCGCACCATCCTGTCGGCCGTGCGCTTCGACGGCGGAAGCTTCGAGACGCTGCGAGCCCTCATCGACGCCGCGGGCGGCTTCACCCTGGTGCCCGAGACCTACGCCCGCACCCTGCCGAAGTCGGTGCGCACCCAGCAGATCCGCGCCTTCGCGGGCCACACGCCCACCCGCGAGGTGAGCCTGATCGCCCATCGCGCCCAGTGGAAGACGTCGATCCTGACAGCCATCGAGGCGGCCGTGCGTGACTGCGCTCCGCGATCCTTGCCGAGGGATCCGGGCGAAGGGGAGATCCTCCCGGTTAGAACGGACTGAAAACGAGTTTCTCCTTCTAATATAGCCACAAACTATCAGGCATTAGAGAGCATCGATTGGAGCAATCGTTAGGTGTCGGGACACCTTCCGAAGGGAGGACGTCCCGCTCCGTCGCGACGGCCCACCTTGCTCCATTCATCAACGTCAACGCCCACATCCTTGGGAGATTGCGAAATGTCCGACAACCCGGAACGCGCAGGCAAGTGTCCCGTGATGCATCACGTCACGGGAGCGGGGTCCACGGCCAACCAGCGGTGGTGGCCCAACCAGCTCAACCTGAAGGTCCTGCACCAGAACACGCCCCAGTGCAGCCCGATGGGTGAGGACTTCGACTACGCCGCTGCGTTCAAGAGCCTCGATCTGCAGGCCTTGAAGCAGGACATCCACGAGGTGATGACCACCTCCCAGGACTGGTGGCCAGCCGACTACGGTCACTACGGCCCTCTGTTCATCCGGATGGCCTGGCACAGTGCCGGCACCTACCGCATCGGCGACGGCCGTGGCGGCGCTGGCTCGGGCACGCTGCGCTTCGCGCCCCTCAACAGCTGGCCCGACAACGCCAACCTCGACAAGGCCCGCCGCCTGCTCTGGCCGGTCAAGCAGAAGTACGGCAGCAAGATCAGCTGGGCCGACCTGATGATCCTGGCGGGCAACTGCGCGCTCGAGTCCATGGGCTTCAAGACCTTTGGCTTCGGCGGCGGACGGCAGGACTTCTGGGAGCCCGAGGAGGACGTGTACTGGGGGCCCGAGAGCACCTGGCTGGGCGACGAGCGCTACACCGGCGAGCGCGACCTCGAGAACCCCCTCGGTGCGGTGCAGATGGGCCTGATCTACGTCAACCCCGAGGGCCCCAACGGCAACGGGGACCCCGCCTCCGCTGCCCGCGACATCCGCGAGACCTTCGCGCGCATGGCGATGAACGACGAGGAGACCGTGGCGCTCATCGCCGGCGGTCACACCTTCGGCAAGTGCCACGGCGCCGGCCCCGCCGACAACGTGGGCCCCGAGCCCGAGGGCGCGGACATCGTGCACCAGGGTCTTGGCTGGCACAACCGCTTCGGCTCGGGCCGTGGTGGCGACGCCATCACCAGCGGACTCGAGGGCGCCTGGACCACGAAGCCCGCTCAGTGGGACAACAACTTCTTCGAGAACCTGTTCGGCTTCGAGTGGGAGCAGACCCGCAGCCCGGCGGGGGCCATCCAGTGGCGCCCGAAGAACGGTGGCGGTGCCGACTCGGTGCCGGACGCCCACGACGCCGCCAAGCGCCACGCGCCCATGATGCTCACCACCGATCTCGCGCTGCGGTTCGATCCCATCTACGGCCCCATCTCGAAGCGGTTCCACGACAACCCCGCCGAGTTCGCCGACGCCTTCGCGCGGGCCTGGTTCAAGCTGACCCACCGCGACATGGGCCCCCGCGCGCGCTACCTCGGCGCCGAGGTGCCTGCCGAGGAGCTCGTGTGGCAGGACCCGGTTCCGGCCGTCGACCACCCGCTCATCGACGCGGCTGACGTGCAGTCGCTCAAGTCGCAGATCCTGGGCTCGGGCCTGTCGATCTCGCAGCTCGTGGCCACCGCCTGGGCCTCCGCCTCCACCTTCCGCGGCAGCGACATGCGCGGCGGCGCCAACGGCGCGCGGATCCGCCTGGCTCCGCAGAAGGACTGGGCCGCCAACGATCCCACCCAGCTGGCCACCGTGCTGCAGACGTTGGGCAACATCCAGCAGCAGTTCAACCAGTCGGGCAAGCGCGTGTCGCTGGCCGACGTGATCGTGCTGGGCGGCTGCGCCGCGGTGGAAGAGGCCGCGCGCAAGGCGGGCACCCCGGTGACCGTCCCCTTCACCCCGGGTCGCACCGACGCCACCCAGGAGCAGACGGACGTCGAGTCCTTCGCCGTGCTCGAGCCCGCCGCAGACGGCTTCCGGAACTACCTGACGTCTGGCCACCCCTCCTCCGCCGAGGAGCTGCTGGTGGACAAGGCGCAGCTACTCACGCTGTCGGCACCCGAGATGACGGTGCTCGTGGGTGGCCTGCGCGTGCTCGGTGCCAACTCCGGCGGCTCCACCGCCGGCGTGTTCACCGACCGCGTCGGCACGCTCAGCAACGACTTCTTCGTGAACCTGCTCGACCCCAAGGTCGAGTGGACCGCCGCCTCCTCCGACACCTTCCAGGGCAAGGACCGGTCGACGGGCGCGGTGAAGTGGACGGGCTCGCGTGCGGACCTGGTCTTCGGCTCCAACTCGCAGCTGCGGGCCATCGCCGAGGTGTACGGCTCGTCGGACGGCCAGGGCAGCTTCGCGCGAGACTTCGCCGCGGCCTTCGCCAAGGTGATGGACCTCGACCGCTTCGACGTGGCGTGATGTCCGACGGGACGGGCCTACAGGCTCGTCCCGTCTGCGGGCCTCGGCTCAGAGCGTCAGCTGCACCGAGAGATCGGCGGTCAGCTCGAACTGCACGTCCGAGAACCGCGGCTTGCGCCATGCCGTGAACCGGCGGTACAGCCGCGAGGGCTCCTTGGGACCGAACCATCCCATGTCGAGCTTGCCGTTGCCGTTGACGTCCTCGTAGACCGAAATCCCGTAGATGCCAGGCGTCTGCTGGAGCTGGAAGGCGAAGCGACCGTCGCGGATCTGCTCGGGCGTCACCGCCACCTGCTGAACGGGCTGGCTACCTTCGTCGAACATGGTCTCGTCGAACAGTCGCACGTAGACGACGTGCTCCCCGCTGCAGCCCGTGATCTCACCCGTGATGGTGGGGGTGGCGGCGGCGACGGCTGGCCACATCAAGGCCACGGCGATGCTCATGACGACCTCCAGCATGCGTCGAAGATAGTCGAGACCCCGTCCGCTCTCTGCACATTCCGTGCGCCCACCACGCGCGGAAGGCCTACGGAACGCGGACGACCATCTTGCCGTTGGCTCGGTTGTCGTCCATGGCGGCGGGGGCCTCGGGTAGCTCGCTGACCCACTCGAAGCTGGCCCCCCGGAGCGGCCGCAACGACGGCCCCGCCCAGAGACGGTGCTTGAAATGATTTCAGTATCGTGAAATGATTCTATACAACACTCACCACTTGGGAGACTCCGTGCGCCCACCTCCACCCGGCTGGTCCCGGATCAACGCCTCGCTGTTCTACGACGACGCCAAGGCCGCCATCGACTTCCTGTGCACCGCCTTCGGCTTCGAGCCCGTGCTGATCATCGAGCGAGACGACGGCGCCATCCAGCACAGCGAGCTGCGCCTCGGCGAGACCGGCCTGATCATGGTCGGCAGTGCCGCTGCCGCCCACGACATCCCCAGCGCCAGCCCTCGCAGCCTCGATGGGCGCGTGAGCCAAGCCCAGTGCATCTTCGTGGACGACGCCGACGCCCATGCGGCCGCCGCCGAGGCCGCGGGTGCGGTGATCGTGTGCGCCCCCGAGACCCACGACTACGGCGAGGAGCACTGGGCGGATCGCACCTACCTGGCGCGCGATCCCGAGGGGCACCACTGGTGGTTCATGCAGCGCCTGCGGGGTCCGGGTGCCTGATCCCGCAGCCGCCTTCGCGGCCCTCGGAGATCCCGTGCGCTTGGCGCTGATCCGGGCGCTGCTCGATGGCCCGGTGCGCTCGTCCCAGCTCGCACAGCGCGTGGGGATCGCCCGCCCGGCGGCCAGCCGCCACCTGCGGGTGCTGGGCGACGCAGGCTTGGTGCGCGCGGAGGTGGACGCCAGCGACCACCGCGTGCGCATCTACTCCTTGAGCCCCCACGGCTTCGAGGACCCTCGCGCCTTCCTCGACGAGGTGGAGACCTTCTGGCGCGGCCAGCTGTCTGCCTTCGCGGCCTTTGCCGAGAAGGCCCAAGCGAATGGTAGGGAGGGCCTTCCGGAAGTCCCGCAGCCGAAGGCGAGGGACCAAGGGAATTGTAGCGCGACGGAGTCGCGCGGGATTCCGGAAGTCCCGCAGCCGAAGGCGAG
>JAHQVJ010000244.1 GCA_019634415.1 Myxococcales bacterium | reverse complement strand
TCGTCGTGGCGTACCTGGCCCACGTCATCCGCCACCGGGAGCCGCAGATACGTCTCGGGCAGCCCGCTCGCCGGATCGCCGCCACCTGGCGTGGCCAGCAGGATCCGGTTGTCGTACTCGCTCGTGACGGGCCACACCACGGCCCCACCCCCGAAGGCGGCGTGCCAGGTGGCCAGCTCGTCATCGGCGCGAGGCGCGTGGTGCCAGCTGTTCATCACCGCCATCCCGCTCGGCGTCAGCAGCGCCCGCACTCGCTGGAAGCACTCGAGCGTCACCAACTGTGGCGGCACGTAGTCCTCGGACTGCGCGTCGAGCACGATCAGCTCGTAGCCGGGCTCGGCGTCGTTCAGGAACGTGCGTCCGTCGGCGATGTGCACCGCGATCCGGGGGTCGAGGCCCAGATACCGACGCGCCAGGCGCACCACCACGGGGTTGATGTCCACCCCGTCCACGGCGTAGCCCTGGCCGAGCAGAAAGCGAGAGAAGCTGCCCCCACCGAGGCCCACCACCAGGGCTCGCCGCGGCGTCGCCCCCGTGGCCGCTCGCAGCCGCACCGCTGCAGCCATCGTGTCGAGGTAGTCGTAGTGGAAGCGATCGGGATCGGCGGGATCGAAGGCGGAATGGATCTGACTGTCCTCGAGCAGGACCACCACTCCGTCGCGCTCCACCACCTCCAGCGTGCCGAAGCGGGTGCGCCGCCGCGCGAGGCGCCGCTCCGCAGGTCTGGCGCTGCCCACCGTGGGTAGCGCTGCGAGGCCGGCCATCAGCGACCGGCGCGACCACACGATCGGCATCAGTCCATCGCCGGGAACGGACCCAGGTAGCCCACGTAGGCCTCGGCGTCTGCTGGCGCCTTCAGCTGCTCGGTGTCGGTCTCTCCGTAGGGGTGCTGCACCACCACCGTGAGGTAGCCGTGGCCTGCCAGGTTGGGGCGGAAGTCCAGCGACGCCACCTCGGAGCCGTAGGGCGTGGTGAGCACGCGATCGAGGCGTCCGCTCGAGACCTCGAGCGCCCACACCGCGTCGGACAGGTGGCCCGTGGTGGAGTCCTCCCCCACGAACAAGGTGTCGTAGCCGGGCACGAAGGCCAGCTCGTCGGGGTTGGCAGGAAACGAGATGGAGCAGGTGTTGCCCGCGAAGCTGGACTCGGAGGGGTAGGTGGTGGGTACCCCGTCGAGCAAGGGCCGCAGGGTCTCGCCCGCGAACTCCGAGCGCACGCGCGCGCTCTTGGCCAGATCCACCGCGTAGACCACGCCGCAGCGGTTGCGCTGCGCGCGGATGTCGTTGTTGCCGCCCACGTCCCAGGTGCGGTGCCCGGCCTCCATGCCGCGCTCCACCGCACCCACCGCCAGGAACAGCGTGTTGGTGACGGGATCGTGAGCGAGCCCCTCGGCCGACTGCAGCTCGGCGGTGGCCTCGAGCCAGGAGGCGTAGCGCGTGGGCTCCAGGCGACTCGCGGCCAGCTCCATACCCTTCACGAGCGCCAGGCACTCCAGCTCCACGCCGGTGCCGCTGGAGGGGCGGAAGCCCTTCGGGCACGAGCCGTCGATGATGGGCGGCGTCTTGTCGTCCTCGTCGTGGTCGACCCGGAGCGGATCTGCGGTCTCGAACAGGTCGCTGAAGGCAGGGTTCTTGGCCAGCACGGCGTCCACGTCGGCGTCCGACGCCACCCCGAGGCTCACCCAGTCCAGCGTGGCCTCTCCGGCTCCTTCGCCGGGCCCGCTGGTCTGCAGCCAGCGCGCCGCGAACAGCTCGCCCTCCGACAGATCGCCCGCGGTGGTGGCCAGGAACAGGAACAGCGCGCCGTTGATGTCCTCGTCCGTCAGGTACACGGTGCGGTCGTCGGGCATCACCAGCACCTTCTCCAGCGCCGCCCGCCCCATGGCGCCGTGGCGCTGAAGCGTGTAGCCGCCGCCCCCCGCCCCGCTGATCTCGATGGGGTAGCCGTGGTCGTAGGGGTTCATGGTGGCGCGCACGTCGTCGATGGTGAGGTCGTCGGGCTCCCCGTCCTGATCGGTGTCGGCGAACACGTCGATGCCGTGGTGGCGCAGGAACGGAAGCGCCGATCCGAGCTGGCTCACCAGCGTGTGCTCCTCCCAGGCACGGCCATCGGCGGGACGCGTGAGGCCTCCCACGTCGTGGATCCGCTCGGTGGCGAGGTGACTCCCCCACGGGGTGATGGAGCCGGACTGCGGGTTGAACAGGCCGTCGGCGGTGAGCAGAGGCTCGGTGGACACCGCCGTCAGCTCCCCAGTGGCCCCGTCCACGGTGAGCTCGGTCACGTACAGCGCACCTGGCACACCGCCGAGCTGCGTGAGCGCCACCAGCTCGCCCTCCACCTCCATCAGGCTGGTGAAGTCGGCGTAGCGCGAGATCTCCGGCACGTCGTCGACATCGAGGATCGGATCGCCCTCGCTGTCCACCACGAGCCCGAAGGTGCCTGCCCCGAGCCCCTCGCCAGTGCGCACGAGGGTGTGATAGCCGATGTCGTGGGCCACCCCGCTCACATAGGCGGTGGTCGACGCGTTCACCAGCCTCCGCTGCGCGTCGTCGAGGGGCACCCCGACGTCGTCGAACAGCAAGGAACCGCCTGCCTCGTCGGTCTCGGGCAGCGTGGCGTCTCGGCCATCCTCACCGGCCGGGCCCGTGGGCCCCGTGGGACCGTCCTCGCCGGCAGGTCCAGGGTCGCCCGCTGGCCCTCGGCACCCCAAGAGCCACAGACCTGCTGCTGCCCACCACATCCCGCGCATCGAACGGCCCCCGTCGGTTGGGCCTACCTTACCCGCCGACCTCGCGACGCCGCCACCGACTCGCAGCTTGTCGCACGGGGCGCGTGCTACCGTGGCGACATGCTCCTCGCCCTCGTCACCACCGCCTCCCTGGCCGGGCCCATCCCGATGTTCCAGTCGTCCACGTCGGTGACCTCTCCACCGGCCATCTCCACACCCGCCCCTGCCAGGCCTCAGGTGGGCAGTCGACCGGAATCCCGCGCGACTCCGTCGCGCTACAATTCCCTTGGGCCCTCGCCTTCGGCTGCGGGCCTCCCGGTGCTCCCGGTGGTGATCGCCGTGGCTCCGACGGGCCCGTCCACTCGATCGGTGGTGGTGGACTCCACTCCAGAACCCACTCGGCCCCCGGCGCTGCCGCGCGTGGCCGCCGAGCCCCACAAGCGCAAGGTGGCCACCCCCGGACGCCTCACCCCGATCGACGAGCTGCCCAGCGCGCTGCAGCCCATCCAGCGGGCCCCGAACCTGCTGCCCGTGGCCCAGATCCGCAGCAGCGACTGACGTACGTAGACGGTGGAGATCGTCAGCTACACTTTGCCCATGCGCTTCCTCATCGTTCTCGTCGGGTGCTCCACCTCGACGCCGCCGTCGGACCCCGACGACCCCCTTCCCCGCGTGGACACCGCCACGACACCCACCACCTTGACCACCGAGCCGCCGGAGGTGAACGGGCTTCAGCTGCACGACGATGTGGTCACGGTTGTCTGGGCCGGCTGGAAGCAGCCCGACGACGCACAGAGCACCTGGGTCACCTGGGAGGTCGACGGCGTGGAGCTGTCCACCCCTGCCACCGCGCGCGCCGCCGGCTCCCACACCGTGCCGCTGCTCGGCACTCCGGCCGACACCGAGATCTCCCCGGTGCTCCACACGGTCACCAAGGACGTCGAGAGCACCACGGCCCTCGGCACCATCACCACGGGGAGCCTGCCCCCCTCGCTCCCACCCGGCGTCCTCACCCACTCCGATCCCGACCAAACCCGTCCCGAGCGCTGGCTGCTCACCACGCTCGATCCCGGCAAGTCGGCATTCCTGGGCCCCTGGTACACCCTGATCCTGGACGCGCAGGGCCGCATCGTCTGGTACCTGCAGACGTCGGACAGCCGCATGACGTGGCAAGCCAGCCCCTCCACGGGGCATCTGCTCCTCGACGAGAACGGCACCTACACCTTCGACGGCGACGACGCGCTGCGCCGCATCACCCTCGATCTCACGCAGCAGCAGATCATCGACGTGCCGCTCCTGAGCATCGCCTTCGACGAGATGCCAGACGGCGGCTTCGTCTATGGCTTCGGGGATTCCACCAGCGACTACGGGATCCGACGCCTGCATCCCGACGGCACCGACGAGCTGATCTGGACCTGCAATCCGTGGATGGCGAAGTGGACCACGGGGTTCTGGTCGTGCAACGCCAACACGGTGACCTTCCACCCCGACAGGAACAGCGTGCTCTACTCGATGTTCGAGACCAACACCGTGGTCGAGATCGATCTCGACGAAGGCACGATCCTTCGCGAGCTGGGCCAGTACCCAGGTGGCTACACGACGCTCCCTGCGACGGCACAGCTGGATCACCAACACCTGCCCACCTGGACGCCCGAGGGCACCCTCTTCACCCAGACGGACAGCCCCTCCAAGCCAGGCCAGTGGGTGCGGGAGTACCAGCTGCGCGAGGACTCGCAGATCATGGAGCCCATCTTCAGCCTGGAGTCGAACCACTTCGCCCAGTGGGGCGGGCACGCACAGCGGCTGCCCAGCGGCCACATCCTGTGGGCACACGGGACCGGTGCCGCCATCGAAGAGCTCACCCCCACAGGCGAGATCGTGTGGGCCGTGGACTACGAGTCGGGTGTGCTCGGCAACGCCATCCCCATCGCCGATCTGTACGCCCTGAACCAAGGGATCTGACCATCGACCGTACGCCGCCTCCCCCCTACTGATCTGCTACAACGGCAGGCAGGTGTAGCGGGGTTGTCGGTGATCGGTTGGTGGTGGACGATGGCCGCTTCGGCCACGTGGGCGGTGGTTCCCGACAGCATGGCGTTGTGCTACCCGTCGGGCTTCAAGGTGGCCGCCATCGAGCGCACGTCGGTCCCCGTGGTCGGCATGGCGATGGTGGTCTCGGGCGGGTCGAGCGCCGAGCGGGCCTCGGAGCACGGTGTGGCCCACCTCACCGAGCACCTGTGGTTCCGCTCCACGGTCGACGAGGGGCTGTCGGTGGCGCAGCAGCTGGAGCGAGTCGGGGCCGTCCACAACGCCCACACCACCCTCGACGAGACGGTCTACGTCACCGTGGGGCACCGGCGCCTCACGCGTGCGCTGTTGAGCCTGGAGGCCACGCGCCTGGAGGCCCCGTTGCACGGAGTGGACGACGCCGTGTTCGACGTCGAGCGCGACGTGGTCCACAACGAGTCCCGTGACCGCTACAACGGTGCAGAGCCGCTGCTCACCACCGTGCTCAACCACGCCCTGCGCGAGGACCATCCCTACGCGCGCTCGGTGATCGGCACCACCGACAGCCTGGATGCACTCACCCTCGACGACGCGCTGGCCTACACCACGCGCCAGTATCAGCCTGGGCAGGCCACCCTGTACCTGGCGGGCTCCATCGATCTCGAGGCCATTCCCCTGCTGATCGCCCAGTCGTTCCCGCCGGGCCTGCTCGCGCACCCGAGCGCGCCGCGGAACACAGCGGCCGTCGGATGTGGTGGCCTCCCCCTGCCCCCCGACGTGGAGCAGCTCCCCCGCTTGCGCCAGGAGACCCACTGGACCACCGTGCGCGCCGACGTGGAGCGCCCCGTGGTGGTGGCAGCCTGGGTGGCGGGTGTCGGCTTCACCGACGGGGAGCTCGCCGACACCGCAGCGGAGCTGATGGAGGAGGAGCTGTCGCGCCGAGACGTGGAGGCGGGCTGCGGCGTGACTCGCCTGAAGCTCGGCAACGTGCTCACCTGCCTGATGGACGTGCCCGAGGAGGGTCATGCGCGCACGGTGCTCGAGCCCACCCTCGACAAGGTCTCCCAGAACTGGGGGCGCCCACAAGAGCGGACCGAGATCGGCCGGATCCGCAGCTGGGTGTCGTCGGAGCGTGCCTATCGACGACGACTGGCTCGCCAGCGGGCCATCGACCCACGCCTCGTCCCCTCCTACGACGGCTTCCTGGCACGACGATCGGTGCAGTTCCACCGGGCCAACAGCCACCTCGATCCGATCCGCGTGGGCACCGCCGAGGTGCTCCGATTCGGGCAGCAGTGGCTGCGCGCCTACCGCGCCTTCGTGGTCAAGCCCCTCGACGACGCCGATCGGACGGGCGCAGACTGGCACATCGCCCGAGGACTGCAAGACGGAGCGCCCGCAGAGCGCGACGAGGTGGCCGACGAGGCGTTCCTGCGCCAGATGGCCGTGGATCCCCCGCTGGCGGGCCTGTCGAAGTTGGAGCTGGGCAACGGCACGGTGGCCTGGACGCTGCCCATGCCGTCGGCGAACTGGTCGCGGCTGTCGCTGCGGTTCGCCCACGACGGCGACGCCACGTCGCAGATCCTGGCCTTCGCCGCCTTGACCGGCCCCTTCGGCATGGACCCCACACGACCGGGCACCCTCACGGCGCACGCCACGAGCATCGAGGCGCTGTTCGATGCCCTGCCGCCGCCTCGCCCCACGGCGAAGAAGCGAGACTACCTCGCCTTCGGCGAAGCCCTCGCGACGGTGCGTGCCGACAACGAGACCCAGCCGAGCTGGATCGAGGAGAAGGTGATCTGGGAAGCGCTGTCGGCGGGCATGCGTCACCCCTTTCTGCACCCCGACGCCACCAACGCCTTGCGGAGCACCCCGTTCAAGGACGCCAAGGGGCACATCGATCGGGCGCTGGGGGCAGACGGCGCCGTGCTGGTGGCGATGTTCCACGAACACGTCGACAACCGCATCGGGTCGGCGCGCGCCAAGCTGAGCAAGCTCGCCACGACCGGTGCTGGGTCCACGTCGATCCAAGAGCCACGGCCGGCAGCCAAGCGCGCGGTGGTGCTGGTGGACGATCCGTCGTCGGTGCAGGCCCAGGTCACCCTGAGCTGCCACATCCGCGACGAGCGCCTGGTCACCCGTCGCCTGATCCCACACCTGCTCCGCACGTCGCTGTTCGAGACCCTGCGAGATCAGCTCGGCGCCGTCTACGACGTGCATCCCGACACGCAGCTGACGGCCCACGGGCTCACGCTGCAGGCCACCACCTCCACCCCACCGGCCATGGCGCCCGTGGCGATCAGGTCTCTGCTGGCGGGCGTGGACGACCTCGCGGCAGAGCAGCTGTCGCCTGCCTCCCTGGCAGAGGCGAAGCGACGCGAGGCCATGCGCTCGGTGCTGCGGTGGCAGACCGTCGACGACGTGATGAGCTTCTTGGAGGACGCGATCTTCCAGGGCGCGGACGTGCGGGACTACGACCTGGCGAGCGAGCTGTCGGCCATCCGCGCCGCAGATCTGGCGGCCAGCGTGGCTCCGTGTCGAGGCCACGAGATCGTGACGGTGCTGGGCCCGACGCAGCCCATCGCGGCGGCGCTCACGGCGGCGGGAATGGACTTCACCGAGCGATGAGACCCGTCAGGGCTTCGGCTCCACGAGGCGCCCCGACGCCAGCACAGGCAGGCACCACCGCGCCGATGCG
Organism: Myxococcales bacterium; assembly: GCA_019634415.1. Classification (GTDB taxonomy): domain Bacteria; phylum Myxococcota_A; class UBA796; order UBA796; genus DRPG01. The sequence goes on along the minus strand of JAHQVJ010000244.1, from coordinate 3,792 downwards.
CCCGTCAGCTCGGCCTCGGCGTGCCCCACGCACGTCAGGGAGAATCGGCGCTGCTCCACCTCCCACACGCCGGTGAGGGTGGCGGTGGACACCCGGTGGTCGACCTGCTTGGTCTCGTCGAAGCGCACGCGACTGCCGTTGGCGAGCCGTGCCTGGTGGCGCCCTGCCGAAGAGCCATCGAAGTCGGCGACCAGGGTGAGGCGATCGGTGCCCCAGCGGCGATCGGTGTAGGTCAGCGTGGCCCGATCGGCACCTTCCTCCCACTGTCCACCGGGAAGTGGGCGCAGCGCCACCCCGAGCGCCAACCACTGCTCGGTGGGCGCTCGGTCGAGCGACAGTGGCTGTACGGTGGAGGAGCAAGCGAGGAGCCACGACCAGAGCATGGGCAGAGTGTAGCGGCTGGGAACCCACGACGTTCGCCACACGCCCTCGCAGTAGGCTGCCTGCGAGCGGAGGAGCCATGGACGTCTTCGAGGCCTTCGTGCCGCGGCTGCGGGCCAGCGCCCAGGACTGGGAGGCATGGCTCGTGTTCGCCGATGCCCTCGCCGACGACGGGGACGTGCGCCAGGAGCTGATCCGCTGGCGGCATCGCAGGGCCACCACCGAGCTCGCGCCCGAGGAGATCCGCGCCGAGGAGCGGCGCATCGCGGAGATCCGAGCCACCCACGAGGGGCAGTGGTCGGCGGGCCTGGATCTCCCTGTAGGGGCCAGTCTCGTCTGGCGAGATGGCTTCGTGCTGGGGGTGCTGTTTCGCGAGTCCGTGCACTCGAGCTTCCTCGAGCAGCTCGCCGCCCACCCCACCGGCGCGCTGTGGTGTTCCGTTCGATGCACCGGCTCCCTCGGCGACGAGGCGGCCGAGATCCTCGCCGAGGCCCAGGAGCTGGTGGGCGTCACCTCCCTGAGCCTCGAGCATGCCGACATCGGCCCCCGCGGTGCCGAGGCGCTGGCCTCGTCGGAGACGCTGGCCGGCCTGCGACGCCTTGCCCTGGGAGGCAACCACGTGGGGGGCGAAGGCGCCAGGGCGCTGCTCGCGACAAGCCGACTGGGTCAGCTGACGGAGCTGTCGCTGTGGAGCAACGACATCGACGCGCTCGACCTCGAGGCGTCGGCGACCGAAGCCACGCTCCGCCGACTGGACCTGTCGCAGAACCCCTTGGAGCTGGACGCCGTGAAGTCACTGGCCGAAGCACCATCGCTGGCGCGCCTCGGGGATCTGCAGCTGTGGGGAGCCAGCCTCGGCAGCCTCGGTGCCGAGGCGCTGGCTGCGTCCACCGTGCTCCGCCCGCAGGTGCTGGAGCTGGGCGACAACGGCCTCGGGGACCAGGGTGTCGAGCGCCTGGTCGCGTCCGATCTGCTCTCCGGTGTGCACACGCTGTCGCTGTGGGCAGACGACCTGGGGAACGACAGCGCGCGGGCGCTGGCGGCAGCACCGTCGTCGGCGAGCCTGCGGGTGCTGGACCTCGCCAACAACCGGATCACGGACGAGGGCGCACAGGCGCTGGCATCGTCGCCCTGGCTACAGCAGCTCGACGTGCTGACGCTGCGCCTCAACGATCTGACGAAGCGGACCGCGAGGGCGGTTCGCGAGACCTTTGCAGACACGAAGGTGCGGATCTGACTCGCGGAGCGCTACCCTGGGGCGGGCTTGGCGTTGGAGGGGCACATGTGGCGATGGGTGGTGATCTTGGCAGCAGTGGGCTGCGGCGGCGGAACCGACGACACCGACACCGACACCAACACCGACGCTCCCACCTCCGAGGTGGACCTGTGCGCCGACGTGCGCACCTACGACGTGGATGGCCTGGGCTGCAACCAGATGCGCAGCGCCTACGACGGTGTCCTGGAGGGGGCCGCTCCCTGCGTGACGGACGACGACTGCCAGGTGCTGAACAGTGGCTGTGAGGTGTTGATGATCAACGCCTGCTACCGCGCGGCGAACACCTGCATCGACCAGTCCGATCTGCAGCCGGTGATCCAGGCCTGGGGGAACTGCCTGGGCATGGACAAGAGCGCGTGTCCGAAGTCGTGCGGCACCCCGAGGGCGTTCTGCGAGTACGGCGTGTGTCAGGTGACCGAGCGCGAGGAGTAGCGTCGGAGCAGGGCGCGGCACTGCAAGACAAGCCGCACGCTGCCGTACCCCGACCATGAACTTCATCTCGTGGCTGCTCCGCAGCGGATTGGCGCTGGTCGTCCTGGCGGTTCCGGTGCTCGGCGTCTGGACCGCGTCGTCTCTGGCGGCCTACCTCAACGGTCCCGTCTGGCTGGTCTGTCTCGCGGGCCTCCTCCTCTTCCCCATCGGGCCCGTCGCCTGGGGCCTGTGGGCCACTCGCCGCCGGAGGAGACGCTCCGAGCAACCCGAGTCGTTCCTCGGGGAGCTCGCTCGACGCCAGCAGGAGACACCGGTCTCGCTGACCTCGGGCGACCGCCTGATGCTGCGCACCGTCGCCCTCAACGGGGCGTTCCTCGCAGTGTTGCTCTGGGGCTGGCCAGACGCCGTGCACACCGCCCTGGCGGGACGCGGCGACTGGATGCTCGACGGCCGCCACGACCGCACCAGCGAGACCGTGCGCTCCCTGCTGCACGTCACCGCCGACGCCTTCGACTGGCTGTTCGTCGACGACGAGTCCTACGACGGCCTCGCAGAGCAGCCCACGCCGCCGCCGCCCCCCACACCCGACCCACCATCGGCTCCCGACCCCGCACCCGCCGCGGACCCACTGGCGTGGCCCATCGAGGAGTCGCTGCACCCCGCCATCGCGGAGGTTCCCTCCGAGGCCGAGTCCAGCATCGCGTCGCTCGGCGAATGGCTGAAGGTCGAGTTCCCCGACGCTCGGGAGCGCGTGCGGGTGATGCACGACTGGGTCGCCGAGCACGTGGTGTACGACTTCGAGGGCCTGGCGGACGGGAGCTACACCACCCGACAGTCCAGCGCCGAGGTGTTCGCGAGCCGTCGCGCGGTGTGTGCAGGCTACAGCAACCTCATGGTGGCGCTGGGACAGGTCACCGGCGACGAGATCGTCTTCATCAGTGGGTTCAGCCGCGACGACGACGGGGGCATCAAGGGCACGGGCCACGCCTGGAACGCGGTGAACCTCGACGACACCTGGCACCTGATCGACGTCACCTGGGATGCCGGCAGCCGCGGGGAGGACGGCACGTTCCGCAAGGCCTACGGCACGAGCTACCTGTTCACGCCCCCGGAGGTCTTCGTCACCACGCATCTACCCGACGATGCGCGCTGGCAGCTGATCGATCCACCGATCAGCCGGGGGGCGTTCACCCGCATGCCCATGATGACCGCCGACTTCTACGCGCAGGGCCTGTCGTTTCACTCCGACGTGCGCAGCCAGATCACGGTGGACGGCACACTCGAGCTGTCCCTCGACAACCCGCAGGACCGCTCCATCCTCGCGACGGCGGAGCCGCACGGCGGCGGATCCGGAGAGCGGTGCCAGGTGGCGGGAGCCGATCGGGTGACGGTGACCTGCCGGTTCACCGAGCCAGGGCGCTACGAGCTGGTGCTCTACACCAACGACCACCGGTCTGGCCAGCACTGGAGCGTGGGACGGATCCAGGTGAACGCCGCGCGAGGTGGGGCCTAGCGCTCCGCCAGGCGCTCCCGGAGCAACATCAGCGCCTGGCGCTCCCCGTCCGCGGTCTCGAGCACGAGCTCCAACTCCGTCCCCTCGTCGCCCAGAGAGCGCCTGAGGAAGTCGTGCCGCGACATCCCCGCCACGTCCTGGCCGTCCACCGACCGCACCACGTCGCCTGGCCGAAGGTCCCCGTCGGAGG
>JAHQVJ010000243.1 GCA_019634415.1 Myxococcales bacterium | reverse complement strand
GCTCCGGGTGCAGCTCCGCCTCGGCGACGGGACTCCCGCGCGACTCCGTCGCGCTACAACTCCCATGGGCCCACGCCTTCGGCTGCGGGCCTTCCGGTGTGGCCTGCGCCAGGCGCTGCGGAACGGTCCAGCCACGGGTCCGGAACCGGTCCGATCTGCGCTCCGCCAGCACGGCCCAGGGCTGTGTGTTCAGCACGTCCTTCGGCTCGAGCCATCCGCGGCGCGCCGTGATCAGGCCGAACTCCTGACGCACCAGGTGATCGGGGGCGTGAGCATCGGTGTTGAGGCACACGGGCACCCCCATCTCCCGTGCGCGCCTGCAGCCCACGTCGTGCAGATCCATGCGGTAGGGATTGCCGTTGACCTCCACCGCCACCCCCAGGCGCCGGGCGACCGCCAGCAGGCGCTCCATGTCGAGATCGCTGCCGGAGCGCTGGCCCAGCCGGCGGCCCGTGGGGTGGCCCACGCAGTCCACCACCCCGGTCTCCATGGCGGCGATCAGGCGGTCCGTCATCTCGTCGCCGTCCATGTCGAGGGCGTGATGCACGCTGGCCACCACCCAGTCGAGCTGACGCAGCACGTCCAGATCGAGATCCAGGCTGCCGTCGGGCAGGATGTCCACCTCGGTGCCCGCCGCGATCCGCAGCCGTCCGACCCGGTCCTCGAGCTGCCGCAGGTGGCGGACTTGCGCGAGCAGCCGCCGCTCGTCGAGCCCGTTGGCCACGTCCAGGGCCTTCGTGTGGTCGGTGATGGCGATGTACTCGTGCCCAAGATCGAGCGCCGCCTCCACCATCTGTAGCGGCGTGCCGCGACCGTCCGAGGCGAGGGTGTGCATGTGCAGGTCGCCGCGCAGATCCTCCGCTGTGATCAGGCGAGGCAGCCGACCCGCGATGGCCGCCTCGATCTCGCCGGTGTTCTCCCGCAGCGCGGGATCGATGAACGGCAGCTTCGCAGCGGTGAAGACGTCCTGCTCCTGCGGCGCGGTGTGCACCCGGATCTCCGTGTCGCGAACGAACACGCCCTTGTCGCTGATCTTGAGCCCCGCCACCTTGAGGCCGCGGGCCCGCACGGCGATGTTGTGGAGCTTGGAGCCAGTGAAGTAGTGCATTCCCGCACCCCAGTTCTCCGGCGGAAGCACCCGCATGTCGCACTGCTGACCGTTGACCAGCCGCACGCTGGACCGCCCCTCTCCCCCGATCAGCACCTCCGCCACCTCGGGCAGCGTGCGAAAGCGGGCGGCCACCAGCGCCCGATCGTCGGAGGCCACCAGCACGTCCAGGTCGCCGATGAGCGCCTTCCCGCGGCGGAGACTGCCCGCGAGGGTGACCTGCTGCACCTCGGGCATCTCGCGCATGCCCTGCACGATGCGCATGCCGATCCGGCGCGAGCGCACCCAGGGAACCTTCCCGATGCGGAGCCGATAGTCGGCGATGCCCTTGAGCAGGCCCTCAGCGGTGCGCTGGCCCATGCGTGGCAGGGTCTGGATGCGACCCGTGCGGATGGCCCACTCCAGCTGTTCCACCGTGGAGATCTTGAGGTGCTGCCAGAGCCGCCGGGCGGTGGAGGCTCCCACGCCCTTGATCTCCAGCAGCTCCCTGAGGCCCGGGGGGAGTCGTTTGCGCAACGCTCGATGGTCGTCGCAGGTTCCGGTGCGAAGAATCTGCTTCACCCGACGCACGCTGCCCTCGCCGATGCCCGGCGTCTTCTGGAACGTGCCAAACCGAATCATGGTCTCCACGTTCTCGGGCAGCCCCTCGATCACTCGTGCGGTCCGTCGAAAGGACCGAATCCGATGCCGATTCCCCCCGACGATGTGGGTGAGGTCCGCCATCTCGTTGAAGATGGCGGCAATCTCGTCGTTGTCGAGCCTCGCCAACTGTCCCGCTCCCTGGCTCGATCCTAGCGTCGCGCGGCCATCGAGGCCCGGGTGCCCTGGCGTGTTCCTCGCTCGTTACCCCACCCTGGAGAAACCTGGGTGATGAGGAGGGTGGGCATCGCAATCCTGCAACGCCCCTCACCGGTCTCCGTACAGAGCACCCCTTTCGATTCAGGGCGAGTCGAAAGGGGTGTCCTTCTTTCGGGAGACGGGTCCGTGCGAGACTCCGTGCGGAGTCGCGTATGGCCTGGGTGCCCATCGTCGTGTTCATGGTGGCCATGATCGGCCTGGGGATCCTGTCGTCGAGCCAGGTCCGCACCGTGGAAGACTACGTGGTAGCGGGACGGCGGCTCGGGCTGGGCCTGGCGGTCCCCACCCTGCTCGCCACCTGGTTCGGGGCCGGCACGCTGCTGGTGGCGGCCGACGAGGTGGCCCACGCAGGGATCGGTGCCGCAGCACTGGACCCCCTCGGAGCAGGGATCTGCCTGCTCGTGGCTGGGGTGCTCCTTGCGAGGCCTCTGTGGCGGATGCAGCTGACCACCCTGCCCGAGTTCTACGGGCGGGTCTTCGGCCCCGCTGCAGAGTTCTGGGGCTCCGTGCTGATGGTCCCCTCCTACGTGGGCTGGATCGCGGCCCAGTACGTGGCCCTCGCAGCCCTGCTCACCTGGCTCACGGGCTTCGATCCCCAGTGGGGTCTGGCGCTGGTCGCCGCGGTGGGGATCCTCTACACCCTGGCCGGGGGCATGTGGGCGGTGACGCTCACGGACCTGGTGCAGGTCAGCCTCATGGTCCTCGGACTGGTGGTCCTGTGTGGCTTGGTCCTGATGGAGCCGAGCCTGCAGCGTCCACTGCACGTGCCCTTCGGCGAAGCGAACACACCCACGGTCTTCGTGGCAGCGTTGCTCGCAGGCTCGCTCGGCAACGTGCCGAGCCAGGATCTGGCTCAGCGCATGTTCGCCGCCCGCTCACCCGAGGTGGCCCAGCTGGCGTGCTTGCTCGCGGGGGTCCTGTACGTGGCGCTGGGGGCCATTCCCGTGTTCCTCGCGGTCGCCGCGACCCAGATCCTCGACGAGCTTCCGGAAAGCGGCGTGCTGCTCCACCTCGCCAGCGCCGCCAGCCACCCCGCCTTCGCCGTGATCTTCGCCGCCACCGTCGCCTCGGCGGTGCTCTCCACCATCGACAGCGCCATCCTGGCTCCCGCCACCGTGCTGGCGCGCAACCTGGTGGGTCGCGTGGTGCCGGAGACGCTGGCCCTACATCGACTGTGCGTGCTGGGGGTCGGCCTGGTGGCGCTGGGTGTGGCCTACCTGGGCGAGGACGCCTACGGCCTGCTGGAGGCCAGCTACGAGCTCGGCATGGTGTCGCTGCTGGTTCCGCTGGTGCTCGGCGTGTACTGGCCGCGCAGCGGAGCGGCCTGCATCGCGTCGATGGTAGCGGGGACGGGGCTGTGGGCCGTGCACATGGGGCTCGGTGCGGAGCTGTTCCTCGGGACGCCCATCCCCATGGGCCTCGGATGCACCGTGGTGGCGTTCGTGGCCTACGCCGTGGGGCCAGCACGCTCGACGGATGCCCCGGTCCACGGTCCTGCTCCCTACGCACCTCCCCCGCCCACCTACGTGCCCCCCGTGGGCGCAGCAGCCGCAGCCGATCTGGAGCTGTCGGGCGCCTACGATGCTCTCGAGGTGACCGGCACTCAGGTGGGCCGTCCCCACGTGACCCCCCAGCACCTGGTCTGGCAGGCCTGGCTGCTGATGGCCACGCTGGTGTTCACGGCTTGGGTGATCGCGATGGTCGGGATCGGCATCCTCTGCTTCGTCTGAAACCCGACTGTGTGGCGCGGTCAGGACGAGGACTGCCTCCGCGCGGTCCCTCGGCGACGACGACGACGACGACGGCGCTCGACGCGGTTGCGCCCCTTCCCGTCCTCGAAGTCCGTGAGCAGCCAGCGAAACGTCTCCTCGGCATCTGTGTCGAGAAACGTGTAGCCCGTCTGCTCGAGCTTGCTCGGCACGGCGCGGACCGACGCGAGGAACAAGGAATCCGCAAGCTCTCCCAGTGCCCCCCGCAGCGCCCACCTGGGCGCGTGGGTGACGACGGGCCGATTCATGACGCGCCCCAACGCCATGAGCCACTCCTTGTTGGAGGTGGGCTCCGGCACGGTGCCGTTGAAGGATCCCTCACAGTCTTCGTTCTCTGCCAGGTGGATCAGTGCACCCACGCAATCGCGAATGCTGATCCAAGGGCAGTACTGTCGGCCGTGCCCCAGCCAGCCCCCCACGTAGCGGAAGGGCTGCACCATCAGCGGGAACACCCCGCCCGTGGGAGACAGCACAACGCTCATGCGCAGCACCGCTACGCGCGCGCCGAGGTACTCCGCGGCGGCGAAGTGGGCTTGCTCCCACTTCACACACAGATCGGCGAACCACCCCGTGCCCGGCGTCGTGTCGTCGTCGAGCACCTCGTCGCCTCGGTCGCCGAAGAGCCCCAGGCTGGAGACTCCCACGAACACCTTCGGGCGGCGCTCCAGCTCCGACAGCGACGTGAGCAGCGTCTCCGTGGCGGCCTCGCGGCTCTCGAGGAGCAGCCGCCGTCGGGCCTTCGTCCACGGACGGTCCGCGAGGTGCTCCCCCACCAGGTTGAACACCCCGTCCAGACCCTCGAGGCGCTTGAGATCACCGATGCCCTTGACCGGGTCCCAGGTGACCTCGAACTCCTGCTCGGCCACGTGGCGGGTCAGGATCCACACCTCGTCGCCGCGACGCCGCAGGAAATCTGCCAATCGGCTGCCGATCATCCCGGTGCCACCAGCGATCGCGTACTTCAGCAGTCCCCCAGAGCCTATCGGTTAGCTCCCGTGGCCCCCGCCGGTCAAGACAGCCAAACGATACAACTGCGCTCCCCCCCGCGAGGCAGACGATGGTAACAGGCGGTCCTCCCCCCTCAGGGCTGCACTCGGCGCTGAACCACGAAACGGACAAGCAAGCCTGGGTGGATTGGCTGTTCAGTCGTGTGGCACCGCGGTACGACCTCGGCAACGACATCATGTCGCTGGGCTGGCACACGCGCTGGAAGCGCCGCCTGGTGTCGCGCGCAGCGCCGCAACCGGGAGAACGGGTGCTCGATCTGGCCTGCGGCACGGGCGACGTCACGCTCATGCTCGCCGAGCGTGTGGGCACCGACGGCGAGGTGGTGGGCACCGACGTCAACGGGGAGATGATGGCGCTCGGCCAGCGCAAGGCCGCAGCGGCGAGCAACGTGTCGTGGGTACAGGCCGACGCCATGGCGCTGCCCTTCGAGTCGAACCGCTTCGATCTGGTGACCTGCTCCTACGCAGGCCGCGGCTTTCCCGACTGGCCCACGGTGCTCGCCGAGGTCCATCGGGTGCTGGTTCCCGGCGGACGGTTCTGGAACCTGGACTTCGCCCGCCCCCCCTTCGGCCCGTGGGACCGCCTCGTGCGCGGCTGGATGACGGCGAGCGGCGCGGTGCTGGGGGCAGCCCTTCACGGCGACCCGAAGACCTACGTCTACATCCCCGCCTCCATGCGCGCCTATCGAGGCCAGCGCTGGCTCCGCGACCGAATGGACGACGTGGGCTTCGACACGTCGCTGGAGGAGACCTGGGGCTGCCTGATGGCCTACAACGCCGGCACCAAGGTGTGATGTGATCTATGTGCGACTCCCCCCTTGGGAAGTGCGGCAGCTCGAACGTACCCTCCGGGAGCTCGGCGCCATCCCGGTGCAGGATCGCGTGCCCGCGCCCTACGTGGAGGTGGGCACCGTGGCCGAGGTCCGTCGGGCAGCCGCGGAAGGCCACAGCCTCTGGCTGCGCGGCGCGGAGGCCGCTGGCCCCGTGTCGGGAACCTCGGCCCTGGTCCTGATTCGAGCGGCCGTGGCCACGGGCAAGCCGTGGGTGGTGGAGGGACTGTCGGTGGCCGCACAGGCCGCGTGCGCCTCGGTGGGAGCGGCAGGCACGGTGCTGGGTCCCGAGCTGTGGCTCCGGAGCGGAAACCACACGCCGGCCCAAGTGGCTGCACGGCTGCGGCAGGTCACCGGCGGGCGCGACACCTCGCTGCGCGGAGAGCTGCTCGATCGACGGCGCCGCGTGCTGACCATCCCGGGTGGCGACCCCGTCGATGCCCCACAGTCCGTGGCCGCCGCGCGGCATCACGCCGATCAGACCGCTGCCGCCGTGCTCGACGCCGTGCGTGCCGAGACGACCTGGGTGCAGGGAGCGGATCCACGGGGTGTCCTCGCCTCCGACCCCGTGGGCGCCGGCACCTGCGTGGTGCAGGGGCCGATGGCCAACGTCGCCGAGCGCACGGGGCTGGCGGTGCGTGTGCGGGCTGCAGGCGGGCTGCCCTTCGCAGCCCTCGGCGCGCTGGATCCCGATCGGGCGAGGGCGGTGCTGCGGGACTGGTCGGAGCAGGTGCCGGGACCGTGGGGTGCAGGCATCATCGGGTTCGAGATGATGCCCCACCGCGACGCCCACATCGATGCGTTGCTACAGCTGGAGCAGCGACCTGCGGCCGTCCTCGTGGCGGGAGGGTCGGTGGCCCTGGCCCGACGTCTGGCGGTGGACGGACTGCAGCCCTGGCTGCACACACCCAGCCCTCGCCTCATGGCCGATGCCCTGCAAGCAGGGGTGCGGGCCGTGGTGCTCGAGGGCCACGAGGCCGGCGGTCACGTGGGCGCGCTGACCAGCCTGGGGCTGTGGGAGGAAGGGCTCCGAGAGGCCGTACGCGCCGTGGAGGCTGGCGGCACGCCTCCCTTGGTGGTGCTCGCCGGTGGCATCGGAGATGCGGCATCGGCCGCGGTGGCCGCCTCGCTGGCCGCACCCGCCGCCGCGGTGGGTGTGCGCATCGCGCTGCAGGTGGGCACCGCCTTCTTCTTCACCCACGACATCGTGGAGGCGGGGCAGATCACGGCCGCCTACCAGGCCGAGGCCCTGGCGGCGCAGCGCACGGTGCTCGTGGGGAGCTCCGTGAACCTGCCCCTGCGCGTGCCGGCGGGCCTCTTCGCCGAGGACGGAAGACGCCTGGAGCTCGCCCTCGAGGCTCGGGGAATGGCCCGCTCCGAGCGTCGGCACCAGCTGGAGGCCCACAACCTGGGGCGCACCCGCATCGCCGCGAAGGGCGTGGAGCGCAACCCCGACCACTCGCGACAGCCCGAGGCTCCCCGCTACCGCCCGGTGGGCCTCGATCGACAGCTGCAGGAGGGTGCGTTCACCATGGGCCAGGGGGCGGCCTGCAGCGATGCGCTACAGACGGTGGCGCAGCTCGTGGAGAAGCTCACCGAGGGGGCCACCGCCTTGCTGGCGGGCCGCTCCGACGACGGACCGTGGGGTGTCGTGGCCCCCGTGCAGACGCCCTCGCCGGCGAGACGACGCGTCCAACCGACAAGCGACCTCGGCAGCGGAGGCTCCGTGCCCATCGCCGTGGTGGGCTTGGGCTGCGTGCTTCCCGGGGCCGACGACATCGTGGCCTTCTGGCGCAACCTGGTCGAGGGTGTCGACGCCATCGGCCCTCTGGATCCCGAGCGCTGGGGTGCCTTCGACTACTTCGACCCCGACGCAGGCAGCCAGGGGCCCTCCCTCACCTATGCACGACACGCAGGCCACCTGGGGAAGCTCGCGTTCGATCCGCTCGCCTTCCGCATCCCACCGCGCATCCTGCCCACCGTGGAGCGAAGCCAGCAGCTCGCGCTGATGGCGAGCGCCGAGGCCGTGCGAAGGGCGGGCTGGGACCGAGCAGGATCCGTGGACCGGAGACGTGCCGCGGTGGTGCTGGGCAACGCCATGGGCGGAGAGCACGCCAAGTCGCTGGCGGTGCGCGTGCGCTTTCGGGAGGTGCTGGATGCCGTGAGGCGCGACTCGCTGGCCCACGGCTGGACGGTGGGAGATCTGGCCGGGCTGCACGAGCGGGTGGAGGCGCGGCTGCAGGAGCGGCTCCCTCCGGTCGAGGTGGACAGCATGGCGGGCCTGCTGTCGAACGTGGTCGCGGGCCGTGTGGCCAGCTGGCTCGATTGGATGGGCGGCAACCTCACGGTGGACGCCGCCTGCGCCGCGTCGCTCGCTGCGGTCGCCGTCGCAGTGGACTGGCTGCGCACGGATCGCTGCGACGCCGTGCTGGCCGGCGGCGTGGACAGCGACATGACCGCCGAGACCTACGTGGGCTTCAGCCGCACCCAGGCGCTGTCTCGGACGGGCTCGTCCCCCTTCTCGAGCCAGGCCGACGGCTTCGTCATGGGGGAAGGAGCGGCGGTGCTCGCGCTGAAGCGCCTGCCCGACGCCTTGCGAGACGGCGATCCGGTATGGGCCGTCATCGAGGGAGTGGGCCAGTCGTCGGACGGACGCGGCCGCAGCATCACGGCCCCCCGCGCCGAGGGACAGACCCTGGCGCTGCAGCGGGCCTGCGCCGACGCCGGGATCGCGCCCGGCGACGTGGCCATGGTGGAGGCCCACGGAACCGGCACCGCCCTCGGCGATCGCACGGAGGTGGGGGTGCTCGCTCGCGTGGTGGGCGACCAGCCTCCGGTCACCTGGCTCGGCTCCGTGAAGTCGATGATCGGCCACCTCAAGGGGGCGGCCGGAGCGGCGGGCCTGACGAAGGCGGTCCTCTCCCTCCGCGCGGGTGTGGTCCCCCCCACCCTCCACGCCGGTCCGGTGAACCCGGACCTGGGCTTGCAGCAGTCCGGTCTCGCTCTGCCTCGGGCGCCCGTCGCACTGCCGCCGGAGGCCCGTGCGGGGGTGAGCGCCTTCGGCTTCGGCGGCACCAACTTCCACCTGGTGCTGGGCAGCCCGCCCACCGACGCACCACGCCCTCCCGAGATCGACGAGCTCCACACGATCTCGGAGCCCCTCATGCTCCCGCCCGAGGTGTCGGCCTGGAGCCCCGACGACGTCTCCCCGCTGCTGCTTGCCTACGGCGCCCCAGATCGCGCCGAGCTGCAGCATCGCGTGGCCTCGGACCGACCGGGCACGGCCGATCAGGTGGCGGCTTGCCCGCACCGCCTGGTGGTGGTCGCCGACCCCACAGACCGTGCATCGGCGGTCCAGCGCGCCGCCACCTGGCTGTCGCAGCCCGGCGCCCCGCCGCCCCCAGGCGTGTTCGCGGGAGAGGGCGAAGCGAAGAAGGTGGCGCTGTGGTTCCCCGGCCAAGGGGCCCAGCGACGCGGGGCGGTGGACAGCCTGCGGCGCCATCCCGCCGGAGCACGCACACTGCATCGCCTGGAGCAGCAGGTTCAGACCCAGACCGACGACGCCCGCAGCCTGCGGCGTCGCGAGGGTGACGACGCGGGCGCCAGTGCAGACCCCGAGGACCTGCACGCCACGATGTTCGCGTTGGGGGTGGGCTGGGCATCGGTGCTGCAGCAGGCAGGCGTGCCGTTCGCAGCCACCGCCGGTCACAGCCTCGGTGCCTACGCCGCCCTGGTGGCCGCCCGATGGTGGACGGAGCCCGAGGCCCTGGGGTCCGTGCTGGCCCGCGCGCGGGCGCTGACCGCCTGTCCGCCAGGGCGCATGCTCGCCGTGCGACTGCCCGCGGATCGCGCCTTGGCCGTGGCCGAGGAGCACGGCCTGGCCGTCGCCGCACACAACGCCCCCGACGCCCACGTGCTGGCCGGGCCCATCCCAGCCATCTCGGCGGCCGCCGAGGCCCTGGGCTCGGCGACGGCGCGCCCCCTCGCCGTGGAGCGGGCCTACCACTCCCCGGCAGTGGGACCCGCCGCCCACGCCATGCGCGCCGTGCTCCAGGGCGCGACCCTGACCACGGGGCCCGTCACCGTGTTCAGCACGCGTACCGCCTCGCCCGTCTCCGACCCTCGCGAGGATCTGGCCTGCGGCATCGAGGAGCCCGTGCGCTTCCACGACACCGTGGCGGCGCTGCGGGCCGCCGGGCACGAGCTGTTCGTGGAGGCGGGTCCAGGCTCCACCTTGAGCAGCTTGGCGCGCTCGCTGGGAGCGACCGCGGTGGCGCTGGACCCCACACCCGGAGACGGAGGCCGGGGCACCGTGCGCGCGGCGGCCGCCCTGCTGGCCCATGGGCATCCCGGCCTGTGCCGAGCGCTACCCGGCACCTTGGTGCAGCGGCCCCTTCCCGCTCACGCCCCCCCTCCGGCGCTGCCGGCGGATCCTCCGACCTCGAGGCCCTCCTCCTCAGCCCCCACGTACGACGAGGCGCTCGCGCAGCGCGCCAGGGCCGTCCAGGATCTGCGCATCGCCGCTCTTGCCGACCCCTCCTACGCCGACGCCCACGCCACGGCGCGCGCCGCCTTGCTCGACGCCCTCGCCCACCACGACGCCGCCACCGCCGGTACCCCGCAGCCCCCTGGTCCCGTGGCCTCGCCCGCAGCCCTGGCCTCGTCCACCGCCCCGCCCCTGCCCGACACGGCCGTCGCGCTGGCGCCTCGGGAGCCACCCGGCGCCGACGCTCCCACCGACCTGCACCGCATCGTGCGCGACGCCGTGTGCGAGGTCACCGGCTACCCCCCCGAGTTCGTCGAGGACGGCGCCGATCTCGAGGCCGATCTCGGCGTCGACTCCATCCGCAAGATGGAGATCCTCGCACTCCTCGAGAAGCGAGTGGGCTTCACCACCCCCGAAGCCGACTACGCCACCCTCGTCGACGCCGATCTGTCGCGGCTGGTGGCGCACGTGGAGCGCCGACTTCAGGACGCCGACGACGCCCCCGTACAAGCCACCGTCCCGACCTCGGCCCACGCCAGCGCCTGGCTCGGGGTGCTCGCCGCGGAGCCACAGCCTGACCCCACACCCCTCGCCGACACGTCCGTCTGGTTCCACCAAGACCAAGACGACGTGGGTCAGGTGGTGGAGCGGCTGGTGCAGCTCGCCTCGCGAGACCTCCCCGATCCGCTCACTGCCGTGGTGAGACCCGATCTCGCCGGTGCCGCGGCCACGGGGTACCTGCGCAGCCTCGCCCGCGAGACCGGACGGCCCCTTCGCCTGGTGCACGCCGGGCCCGACGTGCCGCCCTCCGAGATCGCCCGAGAGCTCGGCGATCCGGAGCGACCTGCAGAGGTGTGGCTGACCCCCGAGGGGGCTCGCGCCACCCGGCTCGTGACCTTCCGAGCCGGGGCCACACCCCACCCACACAGCCTGACACAGCGACCTGTCGTGCTGGTGAGCGGAGGCGCCGGCATCGCCGTGCCGTGCCTGAGCACCTGGGCCGCGCTGCGTCCTCGGGTGGTCCTCCTCGGGCGGCGGGACGCCTCGGCCGCCGAGCCCACCCTCACCGCCCTGGCGGAGCTGGGGATCGAAGCGGAGCACCTGCAGTGCGACTTGACGGACGCCGACCAAGTGCACGCTGCCGTCGGTCGAGTTCGGGAGCGAATCGGCGCCATCGACGTGGTGCTCCACGCCGCCGGGGTGCTGCGCGACGGAGTCGCGCAGCGGACCTCCCGAGACGACGTCGCGGCCGTGCTCGGCCCGAAGCTGTCGGGGGCACGACATCTCGCGCAGGCCACCTCCGACGATGCGCTCGCGCTGTGGGTGACGTTGTCGTCGGTGGTCGCCCACGTGGGCAACCCGGGGCAGACCCTGTACGGGGCGGCCAACGCCGCGCTGGAGTCCCTCGTCCATCCCAGCGCGGCGCGCAGCGTGAGCCTGGCCTTCACCTCGTGGGGCGAGGTCGGCATGGCCGCCGATCCTGCGCTGCAGCGCGTGCTCCTGGGCAGGGGGATCCGCTCGCTGTCCAACGCTGCCGGTGCCGAGGCGTTCCAGCAGGTGCTCGACAGTGACGTGCACGGAACCGTGCTCGTCCTCGCCGAGCCCCCCGACCACGCACAGCCCCTTCCCTGGCCCCTGACGGCGGTGGTCGCTCGGAGTGCGGACACCTACGCCACCTCTGTGGACCTGACCCCCGAGCAGCCAGCGCTGGCGGACCATCAGGTGTCGGGACGCCCCCTGGTGGCTGCGGCCGTGTGGGTAGCGGCACTGCTCGCCACGGCCCGCCTGGCACGACCCGAGGTGCGCTCGTGGGAGCTGGAGGATCTACACGTCGCCGCTCCCACCTTCGTGGATCGGGCCCGCGACGACGTACGGGTCCGGGTCTCCGGCCAGGGTTCCACCTTGCTCGGCGAGGTCACGACCGCGGACGCCACGGTGTGTACCGCACGCCTCTCCCCGTGCGGCGTACCTGCCCGACACCCACCCCCCGAGCCCCTGGCCTCGCCCGAGCCCGCAGCCGCGCTGTACCGCCCCACGCTGCTGTTCCACGGACCCACCTGGCGTGTGCGGCGCACCGTGCAGACGAACGGGAACGGCCTCGCCGAGGCGGATCTGGAGACCTCACCGCGACTGGACCCGATGGCCAGTGCCGTGGACGCGGCCCATCAGCTGCTGTGCACCTGGGCGGATCGGTCCGAGGGCTGGCTGGGCTTGCCCGTGGGCGCGGACCGGTGGGTGGTGGGTCCCGAGGCGGGCGTGCCCCACCGACTGATCACCGAGGCACACACCGACGAGGCAGGCGAGGTCACCGCCACCGTCACCGTGCTGGACGAGACCGGACGGGTGGCGCTGCGTGGCGAGGGCGTGCGCCTGAGAGCCGCGACGCGCCGCCCTGGCGGACCACAGGGAGACGGCCATGGCTGAGCCCCGCCTGGTGTCGCTGGGACGCGCCGTTCCCGCGCAGCGGTTCACCCAGCGGGAGGTGTACGCGCACAACCCGTGGGAAGACACGCCCTTGATGGACCGCCTCTTCCTCGCCTCCCCCGTCCAGAGTCGCGCCATGGTCGTGCCCCCCAGCTTCTACGACCAACCGCGCACCCTGACCGAGACCAACGCCGCCTGGCTCGACGGCGCGCTGTCCCTCGGAGGGACAGCCCTGACCGAGGCCCTGGCACGCTCCCCCTACCGCCCCGGCGACGTCGACGTCATCGGGGTCACCACCGTCACCGGCTACGCCACCCCAGGCCTCGATCTGCTGCTCGCCAAGGCCCACGAGCTGCCCCGGACACTGCAGCGGGTGCACTTCAACTGCATCGGCTGTCACGCCGCGATCCCGTTGCTGCGCACGGTGGCCGACCACGTGGCCCGGCGTCCGGGCGCGGTGGGCCTGGCGCTTGCGGTGGAGGTGTGCAGCGCCTGCTTCGCCCCCCGCCCCGAACCCCAGAACCTGGTGGCCGTGAGCTTGTTCGCCGATGGTGCCGCCTGCGCCGTGGTGAGCACCGAGGGGTCCGGGCCGGCCATCGTCGACTTTCAGAGCGTCTTCGATCTGGATCACATCGACGCGCTGGGCTTCGATCTGCACACCACCGGCTTTGCCATCGTGCTCGACCCCGCCATCCCCGACCTCGTGGCCCGAGCCGTGACCGATGCGGTGGACGTGCTGCTCGAACGCAACGGACACACCCGCGAGGACGTGGCAGCCTGGTGCCTGCATCCGGGGGGATCGCGGATCTTGGATGCAGCGCAAACGGCGCTGTCACTTTCCGACGAACAGATGCAGCCCAGCCGCCGGGTCCTCCGAGGGTTCGGCAACATGAGTAGCCCCTCCGTTCTCTTCGTTCTGTCCGAGGTTCTGGCCAGCCAGCAGCTTCGGGAGGGGGCACCGATCGTCTGTGCTGCCTTTGGTCCGGGACTAGGTGTCGAGACGGTGCTCCTTCGCGCTGGCGCCCCTCGCGTTACGGGGGATTCTTCGATTGCATGAAGGCAGGAGTCCCCACCCCCATGGCCACAGACCCAGCCGTCCACTCCGACGACGGAGAGGACCACGTCCCAGCGGGCGATGATTACGTAAGCGACCGCAAGTTCACTGATTTCCCGGTTTCCCCGGAAGTCCTCGAAGGCATTTCAGAGCTCGGCTATGTGACCGCCACTCCAGTGCAGGCGGGCACGATCGAGGCGGCCCTGGCGGGCCGCGACATGTTGGTGCGAGCCAAGACCGGCACTGGCAAGACGGCAGCGTTCTGCGTTCCCATCGTGGAGCGCGTGAAGGCCGGCTCTCGCAAGCCCCACGCCGTCATCCTGGCCCCCACCCGCGAGCTCGCCCAGCAGATCGGCGAAGAGTGCACCGGGATCGCCAAGTTCAAAGACGTCAACATCGCCGTGCTCGTCGGTGGGCTCGCGATGGGCCCCCAGGAGAAGCAGCTCGAGAAGGGCGTCGAGATCGTGGTCGGCACGCCCGGCCGCATCCTCGATCACATTCGTCGCAAGAACCTCGATCTGTCGAAAGCCGGCATCACGTGCCTCGACGAGGCCGACGAGATGTTGTCGATGGGCTTCTACGAGGACGTCACGAAGATCCTCGACGCCACCGAGGAGGGTCGTCAGGTCCTCCTCTTCAGTGCCACCATCTCCGACGAGACCCAGCGCCTCGCCGACAACTACCTCGAGGAGCCAGAGGACATCCGGCTCTCCACCGACGCCGACAACGTCGACAACATCGAGCACGTGCTCTACGAGACCACACCCGGTCTGCACAAGATCCGCGCGTTGCTGTACCTCATCGACCTCGAGGACCCGACCTCCGCCATCATTTTCTGCAACACGCGAGAGGACACCGCCACCGTGGCGTCGTTCCTCGACAAGCAGGGCCTCGACGTGCAGCTGCTGTCGGGAGAGCTGTCGCAGGGTCGTCGCAGCCAGGTGATGAAGAAGGTCAAGGGAGGCGAGGTTCGCTTCCTCGTGTCCACCGACGTGGCCGCACGCGGGATCGACATCTCCGACCTGTCCCACGTCATCAACTACAGCCTCCCGCAGGACCCCGCCGTGTATCTGCACCGCACGGGTCGCACCGGGCGGATCGGCAAGCAAGGCACGGCCATCAGCCTGGTCGGCGGCACCGACCTCACCACGCGCAACGCGCTGGAGAATCGCCACGGCCTGTCCTTCACGCTGCGTGAGCTACCCGACGCCGACGCTGCCGTGCAGTACCGGGTGGAGCGGCAAGCGCGCCAGATCCGGGCAGCCATGGGCAGCCTGGTGTTCGAGTCCTACCTGCCCACCGTGCGGGCGCTGCGCGAGCGCGAGGACGGGGATGCCCTGCTCGCTGCGGCTCTGCGGGCGTTCTTCCAGTGGGACCGGCAGCGACGGGCGGCCATGGGCGAGGTGGACTCCATCGGTGACCTCATCCAGCAGCGCAACGAGAAGCTGGAGCGACGGTCCAAGCGGGATCGTGGCGACAGGCGCGGCAAGCGATCGCGCGACGGCGGCTCCGACCGCCGTGGGCGCCGAACAGAGCGCAGCGATCGTACAGAGCGCAGCGATCGGTCCGACCGCGGGGATCGCGGGGATCGCGGCCGCGACAGCAGGCGTCGGAGCCGGGATTCCGCTCCCACCGCCGACATCGACGATCTGGACGCGCTGCTGCTGTCCGACGAGGACGACGCACCCGCCAAGAAGACCAAGAAGAAGAAGAGCCGCAAGTCGCCTGGCAAGGCGAACGCTCGACCCGCCGCATCGGATGATGCCCCAGCCGCCGATCTCGACGATCTGGACGCGCTGCTGTCGGCCGAGTGAGCCGTCGCGGTGCCCGCCACCACCGATCCACACCTCCAGCTGATGGAGGGCCTCGTCGCGGCGCGCCGGATCCTGTTGACGGGCCCCGACGCCCCCGACGGCGATAGCCTCTGTGCGTGTCTGGCGCTGCGGCAGATCCTGCGTGGGCGCGGACTCGAGGCGGACGTGGCCGCCGACGTGCCCTGGCGCTACCGCTGGCTGCCTGGGGCAGCGGGCATCCTGGCCAACGCCCAGGTGACGCCAGGCTGGTCGGCCGTGGTGGTGCTCGATGGCGATCGGCACCGGCTGGCGAAGCCCGTCTCGGAGGCCTTTCACCAGGCCACCATGAAGGGCTTGGTGGATCACCACGCCACCACCCGATCCGACGGCTACACCCACGTGTGGCTGCAGCCCACCATCGAGAGCACCTGCGGAATGATCGCTCGGGCCCTCGAAGACTGGGGAGCCTCCCTCGACACCGAGCTCGCCACACTGCTCTACGCCGGCATGGTGTTCGACACGGGAGGCTTCCGCTACTCCAACACCACCGCCCACACCCACGAGCTCGCCGCGGCCCTGCTCCGGTCGGGGATCCGCCACGACGAGATCGCAGCTCGGATCCTGGCCGAGCGCCGCCCCGAGGGCATCGCCGCCATGGGAGAGATCCTGGCCACGGCGCAGCGCCGCTTCGAGGGCACTGTGTGCGTGGGCCGCGCTCCCCTTGGGCTGCAACGCCGACTGGGCGTGATCCCCGGCGATCTGGAGGGCATCGCGGATGCGTTGGTCCACCAGGTGGGCGTGACCGTGTCGATGCTCCTCATCGACCGCCCCGACAGCACCGTCAAGGTGAGCCTGCGTAGCCGCGGCACGGTGGACGTGTCCGCCGTGGCTCAGCAGCTGGTGCCCACCGGCGGCGGTCACGCCAAGGCAGCTGGGGCAAAGGTCGCGATGTCACTGGCCGAAACAGAAGAGAGGCTGTGCGAGCTGCTCGCGGCTGTTGCACCTGCCATCCCCGGAGACCCTGACGTATGAAGCCACAGCCCGAGAAGGCCTACAAGAACCTCACCTTCCTCAACTCCCCTCCGGCCCGTCACATCCGAATCCTGTGCGAGTACGAAGAGACGCGCCAGCGCTTTCGGACCCATCAGATCCATCACACCGTCGTCTTCTTCGGGAGCGCCAGGACACGTCCGGAAGAAGAGGCCAAGGTCTTGCTGCAGCAGGCCGAGACCGCGGCGTCCGCGTCGCCCGACGATCCCGACCTGCGACGCGCCGTAGCGCGCGCCCGGGGCGGACTGCGGATGAGCGAGTACTACGACGCGGCACGGGAGCTGGCGCGTCGCGTGACTCAGTGGAGCGTCGACCGCCAGGAGGGCCGTCGCTACGTGATCTGCAGCGGCGGAGGACCCGGGATCATGGAGGCGGCCAACCGCGGCGCGAGCGACGTGCCAGGTGCGCAGTCGGTGGGCCTGGGGATCTCGCTACCCTTCGAGGAGGGCGTGAACGCCTACGTCACCCCAGAGCTCGCCTTCGAGTTCCACTACTTCTTCACGCGCAAGTACTGGTTCCTGTATCCGTGCAAGGCACTCGTCATCTTCCCAGGTGGCTTCGGCACGATGGACGAGCTGTTCGAGACACTGACCCTCGTGCAGACCAAGAAGATCAAGAAGGATCTCCCCATCGTGCTGTTCGGCACCGCCTACTGGGACAAGATCCTGGATCTCGGTGCCATGGCCGAGTTCGGCACGATCAGCACCGAAGATCTGGACCTCGTGTTCCGCACCGACTCCGTAGACGATGCCTTCGCCCACCTGACTCAGCGCCTCACGGCTGCCGAGCAGAGCGAAGAGGAAGAGTAGCGCCCATCACGGCGTGACTGTATCGAATCACGAGCGACAGCCCCAGTTCACGTCAGCGAGATGACAGGGGCGTCCTCACTGTGCAGGATCGCACGCATCAAGCACAGCACGTCGTTGTGCTGGGGCTCGATGTCGCGCTCCTCGACGACGCGGAAGCCCACGTCCTCGTAGACGCGCACGGCCCGCCGGTTGTCGCGCCCGACGAGCAGGCAGCAGCTGCGCAGCCCGCGAGCCGTCAGTCGGTCCAGCACGCCCTGGACGAAGCGTTGACCCAGCCCACGTCCACGCCATCCGGGTCGGATCCCCATGGACAGGATCATGGCCTCGTTGGGCCGCTCCCAGCCACGCATGCACACGCACGTGCCGATCACCCGATCGTCTGCTCGAAGCAGGAAGACACGCCCGCACTTCAGGAAGGCAGCGGCGGTGTAGGGAGAGTACGTCGATTCGGCAAACGTCTGCAGGTCGATTTCGATGAGAGTTCGGACAAGGTCGGGGGTTATGTCCGACACCTCTTCCACCCGAATGGCATAGTCTCGGGCGCTTCCGCCATCGATTCGGAAACTCTCCATGCTGGACCCTTCCTCCCCACCGGGACTGGTCCGGGACCTCCATCGGAAGCCCGGCTTGCTACATAGGGAGTTTTGGGGAGTGGCGCAACCTTGTCGCTGCTGGGTGGGCCCACCCGTGACATCTGCCCGACAATGGAGCTTTCATGACGGCAACACCGGACTTCGCAGCCCATCGCGCCCGCCTGCTCGACGCCCTGGACGATGACGAGGCGGTACTGGTCTTCGGAGGCCCTGTTCACCTTAGGAACGGTGATTCGGAGTACCGGTATCGCCCCGACTCCGATGTGTACTGGCTCACGGGCTGGGAGGACCCCGAAGTCGCCGTCTTCGTCCGTCCTGGCAAAGAGCCACTCGTGATGTTCGTGCAGCCGAAGGATCCCGCCAAGGAGATCTGGACGGGCAGACGCCCCGGCCCCGAGGGTGCCAAGGCGGACTTCGGCGCAGACGTGGCCTACCCCATGGCCGAGATCCAGGAGCACCTGCCTCGGCTACTCCAGGGCGTGCGAGCGCTGCACTACGCGTTCGCGAAGGACCCCGATGCTGACGCGCTGGTGATGTCGTCGGTGGCGAAGGCTGCCAAGGCCGCCCGAAAGAACGGCCTCACCGCCCCCGAGACGTTTCACCATCCCTCCAAGGTGCTGCACGAGCTCCGCCTGCACAAGCAGGCCGACGAGCTCGAGCTGATGCGCCACGCCGCGCGTCTCACCGCCGAAGGGCACGCCCGCGCGATGGCGCTCGCGGCTTCGGGGGTGAGCGAGTACGAGGTGGAGGCCGCCCTGCTCGAGCCCTGGCGCCGCAGCGGCTCCACCGGCTCCGCCTACACGCCCATCGTCGCTGGTGGCGCCAACGGCACCGTGCTGCACTACGTGACCAACCGGGACGTGCTGCGAGCCGGCGACCTGCTCCTCATCGACGCGGGCTGCGAGGTGTCGTACTACGCCTGCGACGTCACACGGACCTTTCCCGTGGATGGTCGCTTCACCGATGCACAGCGCCAGGTCTACGAGATCGTGCTGCGCGCGGAGGAGGAGGCCATCGCCGTGTGCCGAGCTGGGCAGCCCCACAAGGCGATCCACGACACCGCCGTGCGCGTCCTCACGGAGGGCATGGTGGCCCTGGGGCTGCTGGAGGGACCGGTGGACGACCGCATCGAGGACGAGTCCTTCAAGCGCTACTACATGCACGGCACCAGCCACTGGCTCGGCCTGGACGTGCACGACGTCGGCGCCTACGGTCGCGACGGAGCCTCCACTCCCCTGGCGCCGGGAATGGTTCTCACCGTGGAGCCCGGCTTGTACGTGGCCGAAGACGACGAGGAGGCGCCCGAGCACCTGCGGGGCATCGCGGTGCGCATCGAGGACGACGTGCTCGTTACGGAGGGAGACCCGGTGGTCCTCACCGCGGCGATCCCCAAGCACCCCGAGCAGGTGGAGGCAGCATGTCGGGCGGCCACGACGTAGCCTGGCGACGAGCGCACGAGCGTGCCGTGGCGGAGGGCCGCTCGTTCTACATCGATCCGGCCAGCGGCTACCGCGTGTTCACCGAGCTCGCCCACCTCGAGCGTGGAACCTGCTGCGGCAGCGCGTGTCGACACTGCCCATACGACCACGAAGCAGTACCGCAGCACCGAAAGCGATGAGGGGGCCGGAGCATGTGGTGGACGTTGCTCGCATTCAGTGTGGTGCCTCGCCAATCCGAGCCAGCCCCCGCTTCGACAGTCGAGCGGGCAGCCATCGTCTGGACCCGTGATCTGCACACGTTCTGGCCTCCCGAGCGCCCCGTGCTGCTGAGCCAGGAAGCGGGCACCAAGGTGTGGATCTCGGCCGCTCAGAGGCAGGCGCTGCTCACCGTGCGTACTGGTCAGGGCCCCATCGCGACCGGAGATCCAGCGGCTCGCCCGAGCGGCATCCCAGCTCGGTCGTGGTCGCACGTGCCTGGTGCTTGGCTCGTCGAGACGGCCAGCGACATCCGGGTGGTGGTGCTCCCGAGCGGTCGTGTGCTGGGGCTGGATCCCACACGCGCCGAGACGGGCACGTGGCGCATCGGCGGTCGGCTGAGGGGTGTCGAGATGGCCCATGATCTCGATGTGTCGGGGATCCGCTTTCGGATCGGCGACACCACGGTGACCACCGGAGCCGATGGCCACTTCAGCGTGATGGTTCCCGCCACGCGGGGGCCCCTGACCATCGAGCCTCCCGAGCTACCGGAGCACGGCCCCACCCTTGGCTGCTACTTCATCGGGCTACAGCCCACGGTGTGGGGCGACACCGAGATCACCCTCGACTGGTTCTGCCCTGCCCCGTGTTGAGCAGAGCGACCGCGAACGCAGCTCGCGGCCACTCATCGCGACAATCAACGGAGTTGATTGTCGCGATCAGAACAGTGACGGTCGAACCGGCACGAGCCTGATCAGCCGCCCTGAGAGTCGGCGCCGTCGTCGTCCGAGCGCGACGTGGGGCTACCCACCTTGGCCTCGTGGTCGGCCACGGCCTGCTTCGCCGTGACCTGGGCGCGCTCGGCCTCCAGCAAGGCAGCCTCGAAGATGCCCATCTCCACCTCGCCACCCTCGTCCACCACGGCCTGGGCCCGCGCCATCTCCAGCTCGGCGGCCATGTGGCTACGATCGGCCTTCATCAGGTTGAGCTCCGCCTTGGACAGGGCGAGCATCGCCTTGGCACGGTCGCGGGCCTCCTTGGCCTCCGACGTCTCCTCGCGCGCCTCGTCGACGGCGACCTTGACCTCCTCGATGTCCTCGTTGACCGACTTGCGGCGCTCCTTGAGCTCCTGCTTGCGCTGCTTGAGCGCCGTCTTCGCCTTCGTGCGCTCCTGCTTGGCCTGCACGAGTTCCAGCCCCGCCTTCTCGACGCCCTGGGACTCGCCCTTGGCCTTGGCGACCTTCACGTTCTTCTTGGCGACGTCCACCGCCAGCGTCGCGGAGTCGTAGGCGACCTCGGCCTCCTCCACGCCGTGCTTGGCCATCTCCACCTTGGACTTGCCCGCCACCTTCGCAGCGTCGACGTCGTCCTGGGCCGCACTGCGCTCGTCGCGGGCGCTGTCGATGGCATCGCGCTCCGCGCTCACGGCGGCCTTGGCCTCGTCGATCTCGGCCTGCTTGTCCACGATGCGCGCATCCAGCGCCTCGATGGCCTCCGACATCTCCATCAGCGGCACCTTGGCGTCGTCGGACAAGGCCATCACAGCGTCCGCATCCACCTTGGGCGGGCCGGCAAAGGCCATGGGTGACATGAACAACAGGGCGAGCAACGCGATCGGCTTCGACATGGTCTCTCCTGTGGGGAGTCCCCCCCGAGGGCTCCCTTCGTCCATCTCATAGGTCGAATCCGACGAAATGTTGAGGGACACCCCAGGGACAGTCTCGATTTGCAAAGAAGAACGCATACAATGGCTCGTGCCCACCGCGTGTCGATCCGACCCGACCTCGCGCGTCATGGGGGCAGGAGGACAGATCATGACACTGCCCGAACCCATCGTCGTCTCCTCGGAGGACTGGCTGGCCGCTCGTCGCGACCTGCTCGCGAAGGAGAAGGAGCTCACACGGCTACGCGACGAGATCAGCGCGGCCAGGCGCGCTCTGCCCTGGGTGGAGATCACCACGGAGTACGTCTTCGACACACCCGACGGTCCCGTCACCTTGGCGCAGCTGTTCGGCGAGCACGACCAGCTGGTGGTGCAGCACTTCATGTTCGGCACGGACTGGGAGGAGGGCTGCGTCAGCTGCTCCTTCTGGGCCGACAGCTACAGCGGCACCACCGAGCACCTGGCCCACCGCGACGTGCGCTTCGTGGCCATCTCGAAGGCTCCGCTGCCGAAGCTCCTGGCCTACAAGCAGCGCATGGGCTGGGACTTCGACTGGTTCTCCTCGGCGAACAACCACTTCAACGAGGACTTCAACGTGACCTTCCCGGCCGACGTCCGCGAGCGCGGCGAGGTCTTCTACAACTTCGCGCCCTCGCAGTTCCCCAGCGAGGAGGCTCCCGGGGTGAGCGTGTTCGCGAGGCGCGACGGACGCATCTTTCACACCTACTCCGCCTACAGCCGCGGCCTCGACCTACTCAACTCGGCCTACAACTACATCGATCTGACGCCCAAGGGTCGGGACGAGGCATCCCTCGAGTGGCCCATGGCCTGGCTGCGCAGGCGAGATCAGTACTGATCGGACTGTTGCGAGGCACGGGCCGTGGTGGTTCGTGCCATGTCGAGGCCGCACAGGGTGAGCCCTGCTGCAGCCATGCCTCCACCCGCCCCGAGGAGCGCGGCCACCACGGGCACCATGCTCCAGGGCAGGTCCACCTGATCGGGCAGCGCCGCCACGAGGGCGTAGGTCACGGCACCGGCGACGGTGGCCAGCGCACCCACCCTCGCACCGATGCGTCGAAGGGGCTGGCGCTGTAGGTGCCCCCGCGCGCTGCCCACACGGTGGGCCCAGCCCCACGCGCCGAAGAGCAGCGCCAGTGCCGCCAGCGCCGGGACGGCTGCGAGACCGAACCCGGCCCCGAGGAGGAGCGAGGCGCCAGCGGCGGTCAGCAATGCCTGGACCAGGGCGATCTCGACAGCGCTCCGCCACACACGGCCTCCTACGACTCAGCCATCACACAACACATAGGGACTATTGACGGCGGGCACGCTCCGCTTGGTCCCGATGATGGCGTCGATGTCGCACTCCTGGTTGTCGCTGAACACCACGTTCTCCAGCTGCAGCCGGTCGTCGGCCTCGACGTTGGCGGCACCGTGGCCTCCGCCTCCGCCGTGCATGATCACGGCCCACTGCCACAGGCTGGTGTCGGCGTCTCCGTCGAAGTTGACGTGCTGCCAGTCACCGGCGAGCGGCGAGCTCGACGCGCTCTGCACGATCACGGGCTCCGCCTCGGTACCCAACAGATCGAGCTTGCCGCTGGTCTGCACCAAGATGCGACTGCCCGGCGTCATCCACAGGTCGGTGCCCGCCTCGATGGTGAGATCGGCGCGCAGGCCGATGGAGCCACGCATCTCGTAGGGCAGCGACTGGGGGGCCCAGGCGGCGTCGACCTCCAGCGCGCTGTCCGCCTCCATGAGGATCGTGGGATTCCCCACGCGATCGGCGGTGACTCCATCCATGGCGGCCGGTCCGTCGAGATCCACGACGATCGGGTGACCACCTGCGTCCTCGACGTGCAGATCGGTCACCTGACGCACGCGTCCGCTGCGGAAGTTGAGCGCGTCCACGGGCGCGTGGCGCACCGTCACGTTCGCCAGGTCGAAGGAACCAGTGCCGACGATCGCGCCCGCATCTCCGTTGCCGCCGCCGTACTCGATGATCGCGTGCTCGAAGCGGGTGGCGGCGTCCGCAGTGGACTTGATGTCGATGTAGCGCCAGTCCCCAGCCGCGGGCACGGAGCTGGAGGACGTGATGGTGACGGGGAGCCCCTCGGTCCCCACGGCATGGAGGATCCCGTTGTCTTCCACGAAGATCCGCGATCCGCCGCCGAGCTCCAGGCGCGTGCCCGGCTCCACCGTGAGCATGGCGCCCCCGGTCACGCGCAGGTCACCCGAGTAGCGAACGGTGCACGAGAACGTGGTGTCCACCTCGATGACGGGCTCCTCCCACTCGACCACCACTCCCTCGCAGGCCTCGTTGGTCTCGGTGGTGGCTGGATCCTCTTCGCATCCCACGAGTGCCCAGGACAGGCTGCCGATGACGATGACTCGCTGCATGTCTCCTCCAGATCTTCCTCCGAAGGGGTGACCCGGTGCCCGTCCTCCTGGGTTGCACCAACCTTGCGGAAGCCTTGGGCGCAGCGTCGCAACGAACCGTCCCAGCCACGGAACAGCCACCTCGTTACCTGACAATCACCAATCCAAGGGAGGCCCCATGGGCGTGATCGCCGACAACGACGCCAAGCTCAACGAAGCCCTGAACTCGGGCAAGGTGCTCGAGGTGTTCTCCGAGCTGTACCACCCAGAGATCACCATGGTGGAGGCCAGCGGCGACAGCACCTCGGGACTCGAGACCTGCCTCGAGCGCGAGAAGCAGTTCTTCGGCTCCATCACCGAGTTCCGCGGCGGCGGCGTGAAGGACGCCGTCGTAGACGAGGACAAGGGCATCTCCTACAACATCCAGTGGTACGACTGCACCTTCGCCGACGGCCGCACCATGAACATGGAGGAGGTCGCCGTCCGCCGCTGGAAGGACGGCAAGATCATCCACGAACGCTTCTTCTACAACGCCTGATCAGGCGCGCTCCGCTCGATCGCGACAATCAACGGAGTTGATTGTCGCGATGAGGGCTCGCACCTCAGCGCACCGTCGCACCGTCGGCCACGGTGGCCCCGGCGCCGACGGCGGCGTCCCACACCATCAGCACCTCGGTGCCCAGCGTGGCTCCGGCACCCACCACGGCTCGGTCCTGGAGGATGGAGCCGCCGCCGATCTCGGCACCGTCCTCGATGGTGACGTCGTTGCCCAAGGTCACGCCAGCACCGATGATCACGTCGTCGCCGATCTGCGCGCGGTCCCCGATGGTGGTGCCGTCGCCGATGGCAGTGCGCGCTCCGACGTCGCTGTCGTAGCCGACGGTGGAGCTTGCACCGACGATGCTGTCCTCGCCGATCTCGGCCCGGTCGCGCACCTCACTAGAGCGGCCGACGGCGGCGCCTGCGCCCACCGTGGCGTCGTAGCCGATGGTGGCGTCGGATCCGACCTGAGCCCCGTCCCCGAGGGTGCAGCGATCCCGCAGCTCGGCGTCCACGCCGATCACCACGCCCGCGCCGAGCTGAACGCCGGCACCGATGGTGGCTGTGGGATCGACGAGCAAGCGCTGTCCGTTGATCCGAACCAGCGGCGTGGACGTGAAGCCGAAGTCGGTGATCAGATCTGCCCAGGCGTAGGGCGTGGTGGCGGCGTTGCTCCAGAAGTGCTCTCCGGCCACGGGCGGGTTGGCCCCTTGGGCGCACTGCATCACGCACAGCGCATCGTCGGCGGCGCTCGTGGTCATCTCGAAGCCCACGAAGATCTGATCGCCGGGCTCGACGAGGAAGGCGTCGATGGGGATGTCATAGAAGTCGTTGGGCCCGCCGCTGGGCGTGGGCGTCAGCACGGTGCTGAACTGCAGGTCGGGATCGGCGTCGGGGCTGGTGCTGCTCTGCACCCAGACGTCGAGCCGGTGGCTCCGAGCGCCGTTGCACCCAGGGATGCCGGCAGCGTCGATGAGGCTGTAGAAGACGCTGTTCACCTCGAACCGCGAGGTGCCCTCCACCGGCACCCGCACCCCATACACGTGGCTTGCCTCCGCGGGGAAGAACGGGAAGATCCCGCTGAGCGCTGTGCAGGCCTCCCAGCCCGTGGTGTCCAGCGCTTCTGGCACCTGGGCTCCGTCGGGCACCTGGGCGATGGCTTGGGGGACGAGGGCGATGAGGGCGAGCGTGGTCATGGGTCTCTCCTTCCAGTACGGCAAGCCATACTGCGACCCCTCCACCACGCCTCGTTTCCCGGCCACACCCGGACGCCTCCGGACGGGCCCGGACCTACAGCTGAACGCAGACGTTCTTGTCCTGCGTGAAGAAGGCCAGGCTGTAGGCCCCTCCCTCACGACCCACCCCGCTCTCCTTGGTGCCTCCGAAGGGCACGCGCAGGTCGCGCTTGAGCCAGGTGTTCACCCAGACCATGCCGACGTCCAGTGCAGCGCTCACCCGATGGGCGCGCGCGAGATCCGTGGTCCACACCGAGGCCGACAGACCGTAGCGGGTGCCGTTCGCGATCTGCACGGCATGGGCTTCGTCCTCGAAGGGATGCACGGTGACCACCGGCCCGAAGATCTCCTCGGTGGCGGTGCGACAGGTGGGCGCCAGGCCCGTGATCACAGCGGGGCGCACGAAGGCGCCCTGTGCGAGGTCGTCTGGCAGCTTCGGCCGGTCACCGCCCGTGCGGATCTGGCCCCCCTCCTCCACCCCCAGCGCGATGTAGCGCTCCACCTTCTCGCGATGGGCTCGACTGACCAGAGCGCCGAGTTCGGTGTCCTCCCGCTGCGGATCTCCGAGGCGCATGCCCTCCACCCGCGCGACCAGGGCGTCGACGAACCGATCGTGCAGCGACGCCTCCACCAGGATGCGCGAGCCGCACAGGCACACCTGACCGGTGTTGGTGAAGCCGGCGCGCACGGCCCCCGCCAGCGCCAGGTCGAAGTCGGCGTCGTCGAACACCAGCGTGGCGTTCTTCCCGCCCAGCTCCAGGGACACCTTCTTGAAGCTCTGAGCGGCGGCGGCCCCCACGATCCGGCCGGTCTGGGTGCCGCCCGTGAAGCTGATGCCGCGCACCGTGGGGTGGGACACCAGGGCTGCGCCCGCTGCAGCGCCCGCCCCGTGGACCACGTTGAAAACGCCGGGTGGCCCCCCTACCTCGGTCACGATCTGCGCCAGCGCCGCAGCCGTCATGGGCGTGAGCTCGCTGGGCTTGGCCACCACGGCGTTACCCGTGGCCAGCGCAGGCGCGGCCTTCCAGCTCAACAGGTACAGGGGCAGGTTCCACGGCGTGATCAACCCCACCACCCCCAGCGGGCGTCGCAGGGTGTAGTTGAGCGCATCCGCCATCTCGTGGAAGCCGGTCTGCTGGTGCCGCACCGCTCCGGCGAAGAAGCGGAAGTTCGCCACCGCGCGCGGGATGTCGATGCTGCGCGCCGTGCGGATGGGCTTGCCCGTGTCCAGCGACTCCAGCTCGGCCAGCTCGTCGAGCCTCGCCTCGATGCAGTCGGCGATGGCGTCGCACAGATCGGCCCGCTCGGCCACCGTGGCGTGCCCCCAGCTGCCCTGCAGCGCATCGGAGGCCGCCCCCACCGCCGAGTGCACGTCGCCCTCGCCAGAGTCTGGGATCGTGGCGATGACGCTGTTGGTCGCCGGGTTCACGACGTCCATCGTGGCTCCGGAGGCCGCGGGGACGTCCAGCCCAGCGATGTGGTTGTGCAAGACGTCCATCAGCTCTCTCCCCGTGCGCGGGCGATCCGCGGCACCACCTGCTCGGCAAACGCCTCCATGTTCGCGATCACCCGTGCGTTGTCGTGGTTGAAGAAGTCGAACCACAGCATGAGGCGATCCTCGGGGTGGAAGCGCTCGACGGCCTGGGCAGCCACCGTCTCGGCGTCGCCCACCAGGGCGTTGTCGGCGGCCTTCTCCACCTTGGCCGGATCCACCGTGCCCTGCAGCGCCGCCCAGTACGCCGACAGCGCAGAGCGGGCCTCCTCGTGGGCCGCCTTCCGCTTGGCCTCCGCCGACAGACCGGCCTGCTCGTTGAGGAACACGAACACGGTGCGAGGCATGTGCCCCCGCTGCCACTCGCCTCCGTCGGCGTGGTAGGCGGCGGCCATGCGCGCATGGGTCGCCTCGATCACCTCGGGCCGCGTGATGGAGAGGTTGAACACCTGCACGGGCAGGATCTGGTTCACCTCCTCCTGCACGACGGGATCGTGCGACCCGATCACGAGCTGCAGCACGTCGCGCCGAAAGTCGCGCGGCACGATCTGGAGGATCTCGAAGTCGAAGAAGGGCGGCACCTCTAGCGCGTCCTGCACGCCGTGGGCCGCGAGTGCCTCCCACTGCTCGGGGCTCCGGAAGTGCTCGGCACGCAGCACGATGGGCTCGATCTGGCTCGACGCCAGGGTGTCGCCGCGCAGCAGCCGCGTGAAGATCTGGGCCGCCCGCCGGAACACCTGCCCCTTCAGGGCGGGCCACGCCGCTCGCTCCACCTCGTTGCGCGGGCCGATGCCGTAGGCCCGGTTCATGAAGTCGAAGCGACCGGCCGCGAAGCCCACGTGGATCCGCCTGCGCTCCTCGGGATCGAGACCGTGCAGCGCGCAGAACGCCGCCACGCGCTCCGCATGGGCCACCGGCCCACCGTTGCACAGGATGTTCATGATGGCCGAGCCCACCTCGATGCGCTCGGTTCGAGCGAACACCTGCGTCGCCAGCTGCAGGAAGTCCACGTTCAGCCCGACCTCGCCCTCCCAGTGGGGGATCACGGGCTGCGACGTCTGCTTCTGCACCTGGCTCGACAGGTGCGACTCGGCGATCCAGGCCGTGTCGTAGCCGAGCCTGTCGGCGGCCTGGACCTGGTCGAAGAAGTTGCGGAACATCACCGCTTCGGACGGCTGGTAGCCGTCCACGGGGGTCTGGCAGATCGAGAAGAAGACGTCGTAGGTCACAGCTAGATGCTCCTCATCAGGCCACCGTCCACGGGAATGGAGGTACCCCGCACGTAGCTCGCGGCCTCGGTGGCGAGGAACGCGATCACCCGAGCGACCTCGGCAGGATCGGCGAGCCGGCCCTCGGGAACCCGCTCGAGCCAGGCGTGCTGCACGTCCTCGACGGCGTGCCCAGCCTTCGCTGCGCGATCTCGCATCAGCTCGGCCAGCCGCTCGGTGTCGGTGAGCCCGGGCAGCACGTTGTTGATGGTGATTCCCGGGGGCAGCTCGCGCGACAGGGTCTTCGCCCAGCCGGCCACGGCCGCCCGGGTGAGGTTGCTCACGCCGAGGCCGTCGATGGGCTCTCGCACGGAGGTGGACACCACCTGCACGAACCGTCCGAAGCCGGCCTGCCGCATGCCGGGGAGCACGCGGGTGAGGATGAGCTGGGCTGCGAGCACGTGGCGCCCGATGGCCTGGAGCACGTCGTCGTCGGTGGCCTCCACCAGCGGACCGGCCGCTGGGCCGCCGGTGTTGTTGACGACGATGTGGATGGGGCCATGGTCGGCGAGCCGGCCCTCGAGGGCGGAGCCGAGGGAGGCCCGGTCGTCGAGATCGGCCACCCAGGCACGAGCCGCAGGAGCGCCGGCCTCGAGCAGCCGCGGCACCAGCGCCGCGAGCGCGGTCTCCGAGCGCGCCAGCGCGGTGACCTCGGCCCCGAGCCCTGCGAGCTCGAGGGCCACGGCACGGCCGATCCCCTGGCTCGCACCGCAGACGAGTGCGTGTCGACCCGACAGCTCCAAGGCGAGCACGATGCCTCCCCTACTCGGCGCGCACGCCCACCCGGCCCAGGTGGGCGTAGGTGGCCGTGGCGTGGGTGCCTGCGTGGAGGTGCACGGCGGGGGTCAGACCTCCGGCGAGCACGATCCAGCCCGCCTCGATGGCCTTGCCCTGCCGCCCCAGGTGATTGGCCAGCATCGCCACGCACTCGGCGGGATGCCCCATCAGCGCGGCACCGGCGGCGGTGGCCGACAGCTCGCCGTCCACCTCGAAGAGGCAACCCATCAGCGCCAGGTCGGCCTCGTCGGGCGCCACGCGGTTGCTCCCCAGGGTGAAGCGAGCGGCGGAGGTGTTGTCGGCCACCACGTCCGGCAGCGTGAAGCTGAAGGCCTCGTAGCGGCTGTCGATCACCTCGATGCCGCCACAGACGGCCTCGGTGGCCGCGAGCACGTCGTGCGCCGTGACTCCGGGTCCCTGTAGGTCGTGGGCCATCAGGAACACGATCTCGGGCTCGCAGCGCGGATGCACCAGCTCGGACAGACTGACCGGCACCTCGGCGGGCAGCAGCATCTCGTCGGTGAGCCAGCCGTACACGGGCTCGCTCACGCCCATCTGCTGTTGCTTCGCCCTGGAGGTCAGCCCCACCTTGGCCCCGATGATGCGCCCTCCCGCAGCCACCCTCGCGTCGATGCTGGCCTGTTGGATGGCGTAGGCGTCGGGCAGCGACAGCTCGGTGCTCTTGGTGATGGCGGGCACCGCCGTGCGCTCGTCCACCGCCCTCTGCAGGTAGGCGGCCCAGTGGTCGATGTCGATGCTCATGTGGCCACCCCTTGCTCGTTGGCGATCTCCACCGCCACGTCGATGATCTGATCCTCCTGGCCGCCCACGAGCTTTCGCTGCCCGCAGCGCATCAGGATCTCGGCGCCGCTCACGCCGTAGCGCTCCGCCGCCCGGTAGGCGTGCTTGAGGAAGCTCGAGTACACGCCCGCGTAGCCCATGATCAGCGACATGCGGTCGAGCACGCATTCCTCGTCCATCACCGGTCGCACCACGTCCTCGGCGGCGTTGATCATGGCCAACGGATCGAGGCCGGTGCGAATGCCCATCCGGTCGCAGACGGCGGCCAGCGCTTCACAGCTGGTGTTGCCCGAGCCGGCCCCGAAGCGCCGCGTGGAGCCGTCCACCTGCACGGCCCCGGCACGAACGGCGAGCAGCGTGTTGGCCAGCGACAGGGAGAGGTTCTCGTGGCCGTGGAAGCCCACGGTGGAGATGTCGGACACGGCGTCCACCACGGCGGCCACCCGGTCGCTCACCTGCTCGAGGATCATCGCGCCAGCGGAGTCCACCACGTACACGCACTGACAGCCGGCCTCGGCCATGATCCGGGCCTGGGTGGCGAGCACCTCGGGCGCCACGGTGTGGGACATCATCAGGAAGCCCACGGTCTCGAGCCCCATCTGGCGGCTCACCCCGAAGTGCTGCTCCGAGATGTCGGCCTCGGTGCAGTGCGTGGCGATGCGGATCACCTTCACGCCGAGGTCGTGCACGGCTGCGATGTCGTCGACGGTGCCCACCCCTGGCAGCATCAGCGCCGCGATCTTGGCCCGATCGGCGGCCTCGACCGCTGCCTTCATCAGGCTGCGCTCGTGGGTGAGGGAGAAGCCGTAGTTGAAGGAGGAGCCACCGAGCCCGTCTCCGTGGGTCACCTCGATGACGGGCATGCCCGCACCGTCGAGCGCCATCACGATGCGCCGAACGTGATCCTCGGTGAACTGGTGTCGCTTGGCGTGGGACCCGTCCCGCAGGGAGGTGTCGGTCACGCGTACGTCGAGATCGTCCGAGTAGGCCATGGGGCTCCTCACGCTGCCTGCAGGCGCGCTGCGATCGCCTCGCCCACCCGGGTGGCGGCGGCGGTCATGATGTCGAGGTTGCCGGCATAAGGTGCCAGGAAGTCGCCGGCTCCCTCCACCTCGACGAAGATGGCGACGCGCCCCGGATCGAACTGGGGCTCGCTGATCAGCCGGTAGCCAGGCACGTAGCTCTGGACCTCCGCCACCATGGCGTGGACCGACGCGGTGATGGCCGCCTCGTCCACCCCCTCGGGCACGGCACAGAAGATGGTGTCGCGCATGATCAGCGGTGGCTCGGCGGGGTTGAGGATGATGATGGCCTTGCCCCGCTCCGCTCCACCCAGCACCTCCACGGCGCGGGCGGTGGTCTGGGTGAACTCGTCGATGTTGGCCCGCGTGCCCGGCCCCGCCGACTTCGACGCCACGGTGGCCACGATCTCGCCGTAGGACACGTCCACCACGCGGGACACCGCCGCCACCATCGGGATGGTGGCCTGGCCCCCACAGGTGACCATGTTCACGTTGTCGGCGTCCTCGAGCTGCGCGAGGTTCACCGGCGGGATCACGTAGGGACCAAGCGCCGCCGGGGTGAGGTCCACGGCCTTGATCCGAGCCTGCCGGTACCAGGGCGCGTTGGCCGCGTGCACCTTGGCGCTGGTGGCCTCGAAGACGATCCCTGGCAGCTCGGACTGGGCCTTCAGCCCGTCGATGCCCTCGTGGGACACCACGAGCCCGTGCTCCTTCGCCAGCGCGAGGCCACGGCTGTCGGGATCGATGCCGATCATGTAGCGGGGCTCGATCACGTCGGAGCGAAGCAGCTTGTACATCAGATCGGTGCCGATGTTGCCGGAGCCCACGATGGCGGCGGTGACTTTGCTCATGACGCCCTCACTCGCCGAAGCGCACGGACACGTGCCCGAGCGTGTCGAAGTCGGCCCGGATCACGTCGCCGGGCGCGACGTCGATGGCACGGCTGCAGGCACCGGGGAGCACCACGTGGCCCTCCCCCAGCGTCACGCCGAACTGGTGCACCTTGTTGGCGAGCCAGGCCACGGCCGTGGCCGGGTTTCCGAGCACCGCGCCAGCTGCTCCGGTCTCGGCGATCTCGCCGTTCTTCCGCAACACCGCCCCCACCGTGCGCAGGTCCACGGCGTCCACCGGGGTGGCGCATCCCCCGAGCACCACCCGGGCGGAGCTGGCGTTGTCGGCGATGGTGTCCACCAAGCCGATCTTCCAGTCGACGACCCGGCTGTCGATGATCTCCAGCGCCGGGGCCACGTAGGCCGTGGCGGCGAGCACGTCGGCCACCGTGCAGCCCGGGCCGGACAGCGGACGGGCCAGCACGAACGCCACCTCCATCTCGATCCGAGGGAAGCACAGCGCCGACACCGGCACCGGATCGGTCTCGTAGACGAACATGTCGTCGAGGAGGTGCCCGTAGTCGGGCTCCGAGACCTTCAGCATGCGCTGCATCGCAGCAGACGACAGGCCCACCTTGTGACCCCGTACGACCGCCCCCTCCTCCACCCTGCGCCCGATCTGGGCCAGCTGGATCTGGTAGGCGTCGACCACGTCGATGCCCTCGTAGGTCTGGGTGAGCGGTGCGATGGGTGTGGCGGTGCGTTCCGCGTCGTGCAGCGCTCGGGCGGCCTGCTGACGGAGCTCGGCGGAGATCATGGGCACTCCTGGCGGGGCGAGACGGATCCGAGGCCCACGCTGATATCCCGTGACCTCAGCGAAAGCGCTGGTACGCAGCCTCGAGCTTCGGCAAGTGCACGTTGAGCAGCCCACGTGCACGGCCCTCGGACTTCGACCCGTAGTAGGGCTTCATCGCCGTGGCCAGATGGGGCCGGATGTCCTCGATGGTGGCGCCTTCGGGCTTACCCAGTGCCTTGTGCACGGCCACGGCCACCAAGGGCCCCGAGTTGTACCCCACGTACATCAGCGGCAAGCTGCCCCCGACCTTGTCGGACAGCTCCTGCAGGTACAGCACCCCGGCCTTGATGGATCGCTCGGGGATGAAGCGCGCGTCTGCGAGGTTGCACGGAAAGATCGCGTCGTAGGTCTGAGCGGCCTCGGGATCGGTCTCCATGGCCACCTGCACGCTCACGGGGATGCCACAGTCACGGCAGCCACAGGGCGCCACCTGGCCGGCCCCGAACACCGACCGGAACGGTCGACGCTCCGCGGTGCTGGCGCAGAACTGCATCAGCCCGGCGCAGCCCGTCGCCGACACGGCGTACTGCCGACCTCCCGACTCCACCCACATGAAGGCCTTGGTCTGGGCAGCCAGCTCGCGATCGCCGTCCGCGGCCTCCAGCAGCTGTGTGTCCCAGCGGTCGATGAGGGGGATGGACTCGGCGTCGAGGTCGGCGAAGTAGGTGTCGGGCTCCACCGTCTCGATGGGAGCGATGGGCTCGGCGACCACACCCCACCCAGCACCCAGCACGATGTCCACGAGGTGCAGGGTGGTGGTGCCGTCCACCAGGTTCTGCACCCGCCTCACCCAGGAGTGCCCGTCGATCCTCAGCGGCACGAGGGTGGGCTGCAGCACGAGGAACAGGAGCAACGCCGTGGCGATCAGGCTGTAGACGAGCCCAAGCACCC
Source organism: Myxococcales bacterium (assembly GCA_019634415.1). Lineage (GTDB taxonomy): Bacteria > Myxococcota_A > UBA796 > UBA796 > DRPG01. The sequence continues at coordinate 39,324 of JAHQVJ010000243.1, read as the reverse complement.
AGCGCACGGGGAGCAGCAGCAGCCCGACGACGCTGATCTCGCGCTCGGGCGCGTCGTAGCGCTCCGCGGTCTCCGTGAGGCGGTTCAGCGGCCCCCACAACGCCGCGACCACCACCAGCTCCACGACGGCGAAGAACAGGAAGCGCGAGGACAGCGGCTGCTCCATGCCCTCGATCTGTGGTGTGAGCGCCTCCTGCAGCCCCAACAGCGTGGCGGTGCCCCCGAACAGGGCGTCCAGCACCCAGGCCGTCAGCGCCACGATGAGCGCGAGCTTGAGGAATGCCCCCGTGATCCGGTCGTACAGCCCCTTCACGTTGGCGCCTCCAGCCCGCGGCCCTCTATCGGACGGCCGAGCCGGTGGCCCGCGCGCGGGCTAGCTGTACGTGGCAGGGCGGCCTTCGATTGCTGCTGTGGGGAGCGCCGGTCCATGCGCGGATGGTGGGTGGCAGCGACGGTGCCGTGGATGGGATGCACCTGTGGTGAAGAGGCCTCGGACCTCGCCGCCGAAGTGGTCCTGCAGCCGAGCGAGGCAGGCCTGCTGCCCCCGTCGGTGCAGCGCATCCGAGTGCACCCCACCCGCTCCACCTGGCTGCTGGCCACCGGCGCGGACCGCAGCGCCCACGTCTCGCGCGACCGAGGCCGGAGCTGGGCGCCCGTGCTGCTGGCGGAGCCCTTCGGGGGCCAGCCCCTCGCGGTGCCCGATCCCAGCCCCCGGTGGACGGCCGACGGCCGACTGGTGGCGCTCCGGGAGGGGTTCCTGCACCTGTCCGGCGATGGCGGCGTGACCTGGGAGCGGCGCTGGCTGGGGCGCGGCCTGTCGGATCTGCGCATCGACGACCGGCAGCGCATCGTGGTGCGGCAGCGGCAGCCGGACGACTGGCGGTGGCTCGCGGTGCAGCCCACCGACGACGATGTGCAGGTCACCGAGGCGGGGCGCGTGCGCTTCGACGACGTGCAGGCGCCTCCCCTCACCGCACAGGTCGACGGACGCAGCGTGGCGGGGCCGGCCACGGTCACCGATGGTGGAACCTGGATCGCCACGGCGCTGGGACCGGTGTTCCGGGCCGAGGGCACCTCCCGCTGGGAGCTCCGCCGCTCGGGCCTCGAGCACCCGGTGGCCTTGGAGCTGCAGCCTGCGCCCGTGGCTCCCCACCTCTCCCTGGTGGACGCCTCCGGACGGCTGTGGGCGTCGGACAGCTTCGGGGAGCGATGGCGCCCGGTGGTGCAGGGTGGCGTGCGTCAGGCGTGGGCGCTGTCCGCGGGCGACGACGAGAGGTGGCTGGTGGTCCGGCATCCCTTCGAGGTCGCCCTGGTTCAGGGCGGTGACGTGCAGGAGCTGGGCCCCTCCACAGCACAGCTGGCGGCGTTGCTCATCGGAGCCGAGCCGGCGCGGCGCCTCGACCGCCGTCGCACCGATCTCGCGCTGCGCCTGTTCCGGGAGCCTCGGATCCTCGACGCAGGCAGCGACGCCTCGGGGTTCTGGCTGCAGCTGGGGGGTATCGACAGCCCCCACGACCGCTGGCACTACGCCGCTGATGCTGGCTGGAGCAGCTCGCAGTCCGAGGATCCGGGTCGCGTGGTGACCCTGGGCGAAGAGGGGCAGCGGTGCAAGCCCGAGTCCCGGTGGGGGCACGCCTACCTGTGGGGAGCACCGCTACAGCCCGACGTCACCGGTATCGCTCCCGTGACGCAGGCTGGCTGGTCCAGCGACGAGACCCTGTACGTCGCTGGCCCGTCGGGCATCTGGACGAGCCACCTCGACGATGCCTGCGGTGCGGTGCCGCCTCAGATCCGATGGCCCTGGACGTTGTCGAGTCCCGGCGTGGCCATCGACGACGATCCCCGCTGGATGCGGCAGCTACACGTCCAGCCGGCCTCCGCCGACACCCCGGCACGCGTGCTGGCCACCAGCCCCAAGGGTCTGTGGCGTGGGCAGCTTCCTCGTCATGGCACACACAGGGAGCCCCCAGCGCGGTAGGGTGCCTGGGCCGACCCGGGAAGAAGCATGGATGAACGGGCAGATTGGTTACGAATCGCCACCGTGGTGGGCGTCTGGGCCATGGTGGTGCTCACGTGCATGAACACCTGTGGCCTGGATCGACTGGAGCAGCAGATCATCGCCAACCGCAGGGCCATCGAGGCTGGCGGATTCGGGCAAGCGACCCCCACGTCTTCGGGGCAGGTGGGCACTGCTGGCCAGCCTGGTGACTCGACCGGGATCCAGGTGCGGGGCTGGGGCGGAAGAGCCTTCGAGATCACCCACGTGGAGGGGGCATGGGCGGGAGCGCCGCTGTTGCCCGGCGACAAGCCGAAGGCGCAGGGCGACACCTACGTGCAGCGGCAATCCAGCCCGCCCAGCACCATGAACTATTTCGCGTCCAACGAGGGGCTCACCCGGCGGCTGTCCAGCTTGTACAGCCTGGAGGGCATGCTCCGGCTCGATCCCGAGGACCCCACCCAGGTGCTGCCCTGGCTCGCCACGCGCTGGGAGATCTCGGAGGACGGGCTGACCTACACCTACCACCTGCGACGAGGGGTGCTGTTCGCCGACGGTCGACCCTTCACCTCCAAGGACGTCGCGTTCTCCTTCGCGGTGCTACGCGATCCGGAGGTGAACGCCCAACACCTGCGAGCGCCCTTCGAGCAGGTGGAGAGCCTGACCACTCCCGACGACCACACCGTCGTGGTGCGCTACCGCACCAAGGACTGGAGGGGACTGTACACAGTGGGGTACCACCTCAAGGTGCTCGACTCGGGTTGGTTCGAGGAGCACATCCCCGCCTTCGCCGCCGAGCTGGGCATCGAGGAATTCTCCATTCGGCCCGGCAGCCCGGGGTTCGGCGCTGTCTTCAACAAGATCCGCGTGCCCGGACCGGGCACCGGGCCGTACTATCTCGACGGCACTCGATACAATCCAGACGCCCCCTTGGATCTCGTCCAGAACCCCGCCTGGTGGGGGACCCAGGTGCGCAGCGACTGGTTCAACTTCGCCAAGCTCCGCACCATCTTCATCACCGACGACGTGGCGGCGTTCGAGGAGTTCCGCAAGGGTCGCTTCGACGTGATGGTGGTGGACGCGTCTGCCTGGGACGACCAGTACAGCCAAGACACCGAGCTGCTGAAGACCACGAACTACCACAACTACGACCACATGGGCATCGGGTACTCCAGCATCATCTGGAATGCCCGCCAGCCACCCTTCGACGACGCTCGGGTGCGCCGAGCCATGGCCCACTTGGTCGACCGTCAGTGGATCCTCGACGAGGTGCAGCGAGGACGCGGCTGGAAGGGGTACTGCCCTGGCAAGCCGGCCTACGCCATCTGCAAGGTGCCCGACTTCGAGCCCCTCGCCTACGATCCCGATCGTGCGAAGCAGCTCCTCGCAGAAGCGGGCTGGGTGGACTCCGACGGCGACGGCGTGCTCGACCGCGACGGGGTGCGGTTCGAGTTCGAGATCAAGGTCGGTAGCCCCCGGCGCTTCTACACCCAGGTGGCGGGGCTGATCAAAGACAGTGCCGCGCAGGTGGGAATTCGCGTCAGCCTGCGCACCCTCGAGTGGGCCACCTTCATCGAGGACTTCTACGCCCGGCGCTTCGACTCGGCCATCCTGTACAACAGCTTCGCCGACCCCTGGATCTCGCCGCGGGATTCCTTCCACTCCTCCACCGACATCCCGCGGGGCCGAAACGCATCGGGCTGGCGCAATCAGCAGGCCGATTCGTTGCTGGACGCGATGGTGGCGGAGTTCGACGACCAGAAGCGCATCGAGATGTACTGGGACTTCGTGCGCCTGTTCCAGACCGAGCAGCCGCAGACCATCCTCCACCACGGGGCCGTGTCGGTGCTGCAGAACAACCGCTTCGAGGACGTGCGCGTGCTACCCACGGGGCTGCGGATCCAGGAGTACTGGACGAAGCCCGAGAACGTGAAGCACCAGCCGTGATCGGCTACCTCGCCAAGCGGTTGCTGGCGATGGTGCCCACGCTGTTGGGCATCACGGTGATCACCTTCGTGGTGATCTCGCTGGCTCCTGGCGATCCGGTGGACGTTCCCACGCAGATCGGCGGGGTGGGAGACGGATCGGACCAGGCGGCCCGGGAGCGTGCGGCAGACTCCATCAAGGCCAAGAAGCAGCTGCTGGGCTTGCTCGAAGAGGATCACAGCGCACTGTCGTTCCCGCTGGGTAGCGAGATGCCCCCCTCGCGTGCGCTGGCCCTGTCCTCGTGGGGTCGCCGCATCGCCCTGCGCGAGGGCAAGCGCATCGTGGCGAGCGCGGATGGCGTGTTCGTCGTCATGGACACGCACGGAGTGGAGCTGCACCGTGTGCAGGCCCACGAAGGGCCCATCTTCGCGCTGGCGGTGGCACACGACGGCCGAATCGCCACCGCCGACGGCCACGGAGCGGTCTCGGTGCATCGATGGGGTGGCAGCCTCGTCAGTCGAACACCTGGAACGGGCAAGCCAACGCGTGATCTGGCCTTCGGAGCCAAGTACCTCTTCGCAGTCGACGATGGGGGCAGCGTGCGGCAGATCGAGCCCGCCAGCGGCCGGCTGATCCGACAGCGCGCGGACGCTCACGGAGGCGGCGCCTATGCGGTGGCCACCTCCGAGGGACGGCTCTACACGGGTGGCGCCGACCGTCGCGTCTTGGTCATGGACCCCGGCGACCTACACGTCACGAGCGAGATCAAGGGGTTCGGGGGAGCCATCAACGACATCGAGGTGGCCGGCCGCTACGTGGCCATCGCGTCGGACGACGGTGTCGCTCGAGTCCTCCTGGGCGGTGGCTCCGGCGAGTTCCTCGCGACCATCCACCACGCCAAGCGCCTCACTGCCGTGGCCCTGACGGCGCAGAGCAAGCTGCTCTACACCGGCGGCGACGACGAGGTGATTCGAGCCTTCCACTGGAAGAACAGCGAGTTCCTCGGAGCCGCCAGCCAGAAGGCCGGTCGCGTGTCGGACCTCGTCGTGGAGGGGAATCACGTGCTGGCCGTCGGCGAGTTCTGGCGCAAGGTGCCCATCCCCACCCAGTACCTGACCTGGCTCGGCCGCATCCTCACGCTGGACTTCGGGCGCTCCTTCGTCGACGACGAGCCCGTGATGGACAAGATCGCCCGCGCCCTGCCCATCACCTTGGGCCTCAACGTGCTTGCCATCCTCATCATCTACGGGGTGTCCATCCCGGTGGGGATCCTCGCCGCGGTGCGTCGCGGACGCGCCTTCGACAACGTCAGCTCGCTGCTCGTCTTCGTGCTGTACTCGGTGCCCAACTTCTGGCTCGCCACCATGCTGATCATGCTCTTCAGCTCGTCGCGCGCCCTCGACGTCTTTCCCTCGGGCAAGCTGCAGTCCGACAACCCCTGGGATCTGTCGTACCTGGCGTGGCTCGGCGACATCGGGTGGCACCTTGTGCTGCCCGTGACCGTGATGGTCTACGCGGGCTTCGCGTCGCTGTCGCGGTACGTGCGCACCAGCATGCTCGAGTCCCTGTCGCAGGACTTCGTGCGGACCGCACGCGCCAAGGGCCTGCGCGAGACCGCGGTGGTGCTCCAGCACGCCTTCCGCAACGCACTGATCACCATCATCACCCTGGTGGGCAACCTGCTGCCGCGCATGATCGGCGGCTCGGTGATCGTGGAGTACATCTTCTCCATCGACGGCATGGGCCGCCTCGGCTTCGATGCCATCCTGTCGCGCGACTACCCGGTGATCATGGCCATCACCACGTTCGCGGCCGTGCTGACGCTGCTGGGCATCCTGTTGTCGGACGTGCTGTACGGCGTCGCCAACCCACGCGTGAGGGTGGCCGAAGATGCGGACTGACGCCCCCCACAGCGGCTCCTACTGGAGCGAGGTCAGCCGCCAGTTCCGCAAGGGCATGCCGGGCATGGTGGGCCTGGCCATCGCCGTGGGCCTGCTGCTCGTGGCACTGCTGGCCCCCGTCATCGCCAACGACCGCCCCGTCGTCTGCCACTACAGAGGCAGCCTGTCGTTCCCCGCCATGACCAGCTACGTCGACGCCTGGGTGCCCTGGCAGGGCATGCGCTACGACCTCAAGAGCCTGCGCGTGGGCGGCACCTTCCCCTTGTCGGACCACTACGCGGAGCTCGAGGGCCGCACCTGGAAGGACGTGGCCGACAGCGAAGACATGTCCTTCGCCCTGTGGCCCCCGATCCCCTGGCATCCGAACCAGTTCGACAAGGACGCCATCACCGAGCGGCCGAGCCGAGCCCACGTCCTCGGCACCGACGACCAGGGCCGCGACGTGCTGGCGCGACTCGTCCACGGGACCGTGGTCGCCTGGCTCGTGGGGGTGATCTCCATGTCCATCGCGGGCACGATCGGCACCGTGCTCGGCGTCGTGGCCGGCTTCCTGGGGGGCTGGGTGGATCTCGTGCTGTCGCGACTGGTGGAGGTGGTGATCTGCTTCCCTGCGTTCTTCCTCATCATCGCCGTCATCGCGTTCCTCGAGCCCTCCATCGTCAACATCATGGTGGTGCTGGGCTGCATCCGCTGGACCGGGATCTTCCGCTTGGTGCGCGGCGAGGTGCTGGCCACCCGCGACCTGGACTACGTGCAGGCGGCGCGGGCGCTGGGGGTGAGCGATACCCGCATCATGTTCCGCCACGTGCTGCCCAACGCCGTCTCCCCGGTGTTCGTGGCCCTGGCCTTCGGGATCGCGGGGGCGATCCTCACGGAGACCTCGCTGTCGTTCTTGGGCTTCGGCGACCCCTCGGTGGCCTCGTGGGGAGAGATCGTGCAGCAGGGCCGCACGTACGTCAGCCAGGGGCTGTGGCACCTCACGGTGTTCCCCGGTGTGGCCATCTTCCTGACCCTCACCGCCTTCAACCTCTTCGGACAAGGCCTGAGGGACGCGATGGACCCCAAGCTGCGAGGTCGGGCCTAGGTCACGAGCGGGCGCGCCACGAGCGGCCCGTCAGAGGCACCCGTAGGGCCGAGGACAGCCTGTCGGCCACTCGGGGACCGTAGAGGGCGTCCGAGCCCGTCAGCGCCTCCCAGGAGCAATTCGCGGCCACCACCGTGGCAAGCCCCAGATCAGAGCGGCGACAGATCACCCGCTGCACGGCCTGGCGCTCGGCGGCCGAGGGCTTGCCCACCCCGATCTCGTCCAGGAACAGCACGCCGTCGGCGGTGCTGGCCGCCGAGATGCTGCGCCGATCGCCGCGGTCCCGCCCACGGTCCACCAGATCCGCCGCTCGCAGGTAGGTGGCGGAGGGCGGCGGACGACGCACCAAGCGACGGTCGAGCCTGCGCGCTCGCAGGTAGGCCGCAGTGGCCTCCGTGCGGGGCCCCAGCTGTCGGTGGTCGATGGGCACCCAGCTGTCGGTGGGCGCATCCAGCATCCGCCACGCCATGGCGGTCATCACTGCCGTCTTGCCCGTGCCGGAGGTGCCGTAGAGCACCGCCCACGCAGGCGGACGCCAGCGGTAGAGCTGGGCCATCGCGTCGCGGTTCCGACGCAGGATCCCGAGGGGCCGCTCCGGATGATGCCGCACCCGCTCCTGGAAGCGCTCCTCCGGCTCCCCCGGCGACTGAGCCACCACACCCCGCTCGTGCAGGCGGAAGCCCAGCAACCCCCGCGGGAACCCGGCCGCTGCCACCCGGTTGTCCGCGTCGTCTCGCCGCTGACGCGCGCCGTCCGCCGTGCAGGCGGCACAGGGATTCACCTTGGGAGGCGTCCATCGTGGGCCGATCCTGCCGCTGCCGTCCCACCACACCCACCGATGCGACGCTCCACAGCGACACCGCAGTGCAGTCGGCTCCTCGGGCGGCTCGGACCCTCGGGCTGCAGCGACCAAATCACTCGATTCGTACAGCGTTCCCACGGCGTCACCTCGTCTAGCGTACTGTCTACCCCTGGCACGTCTCTCTGCTTCCCTTTTAGACTCCTTTTTCGGACCGTACCGGACATTTTCTGGCAGACCCGCGAGCTACGGAGCTTGCACGTGCAGAATGACCAGGAGGACAAATCTAGTCCTCGGTTCTTCGGTCAGGGCGAGACGGTCCGCACGTCGACCTTGCCCGTGCCCTCTGGCGGGTCCCGAACGAGGCGCGGCCAGGCCACACCGCTCACGCGCTGTCCCAGTGCACGGTGCAGCGCCACCGCCTCTTCCGCTCCCACGCGGAGGTGCGCGTTGCCCGCCGCGCGGTCCGTCAGGTGCAGGTAGTAGGGAAACACCCGCCGCCGAACCAGGGCCTCGCACAGCTCCTGCAGCACCGCCACATCGTCGTTCACCCCGCGCAGCAGCACCGCCTGGTTCAGCACTGGCACTCCCGCATCCACCAGGCGTGCCAAGGCCTCGTCCACCTCGGGCGACAGCTCGCGCGGGTGGTTGCAGTGCACGGCCACCCATACCGGTGCCCGCGCGCGCAGGCCCGCCACGAGCTCGTCGGTGACGCGCTTCGGGAACGTGATCGGCGCTCGGGTGTGGATGCGGCGCACAGCCATCGTCTGCAGCCGGTCCAGCGTGTGGAACAGGGCGCTGTCGGGCAGCATCAGCGGGTCTCCCCCCGACAGGATCGCCTCGCTCGCACCGCTGGAGATGGCGTAGTCGAGGGCTGCCTCCCACTCGGCTGCCGTGGGATCGAGGCGCTGATCGGGAGCGTGGTTCCGCCGAAAGCAGTAGCGGCAGTACAGGTGGCACCGCTTCGTCGTCAGCAGCAGCACGCGCGAGGGGTACTTGTGCACCACCCACGGCAGCGGACTGCAGGCCGCGTCCCCCACCGGGTCGATCTCGTCGTCTGGATGGGGCTCGAGCTCCGCCGGATCCGGCACCACCTGACGCGCCAGGGGGTCGGTCGGGTCCTGTGGATCCATGCGCTCCCAGAAGGAACGTGTGATGCGCACCGTGAAGGCGTCGTCCACGGCGTCGAACGTGGGGCGAAGGTCCGGCCGAGCCGCCTCCAACTCCGCTCGGCGGATCATGGCGCTGGACCCCGCCTCACGGCCCTGTTCAGGCGGTTCGTCGTGATACATTCCGCCGCCACCCCGAGAGGAACCCCGTCCATGTATCAGACGTCCGACATCCGCAACGGTCTCAAGGTCGAGATCGACGGGCAGCCCTACGTCGTCACGTACTTCCAGTTCGTGAAGCCCGGGAAGGGCCAAGCCTTCACCCGCACCAAGCTGAAGAACCTGCTGTCGGGCAACGTGCTGGACCGGACCTTCAAGACGGGGGAGACGCTGCAGCCGGCCGACATCACGGAGGGCACACACCAGTTCCTCTATGCCGACGGCGAGTCCTTCCACTTCATGAACATGGAGACCTACGATCAGCTGGCGCTGCAGCCGGAGGCCGTGGGAGACGCGAAGAACTTCCTCGTGGAGGAGATGGAGGTCAACCTGATGTTCTACCGAGCTCGGCCCGTCAGCGTGGACTTGCCGAACTTCGTGGAGCTCGAGATCACCTACTGTGAGCCCGGCGTGAAGGGCAACACGGCCCAGGGCGCCACCAAGCCCGCGACACTCTCCACCGGCCACACCGTGAACGTGCCGCTGTTCATCGAGCAGGGCGAGTGGGTCAAGGTGGACACCCGCACCGGCGACTACGTCGAGCGCGTCCGAAAGTAGTGCACGCCGATCGCGCTCGGGCGCGACATCGTGTGTTCCGGTCGGTGCGGAGCTGGTTCGAGCTGCACGGCTACGTGGAGGTGCAGACTCCCTGCCTGGTGCCCTCCCCCGCCATGGAGGAGCACCTGTTTCCGCTGGCGGTGGGAGATGCCTTCCTCCGCACGTCGCCCGAGTTCGCCCTGAAGGGCTTGATGGCCCGAGGACTAGGCCGGATCTACGAGATCGGGCCCTGCTTCCGCGACCGGGAGCACGGACCATGGCATCGCCGCGAGTTCACCATGTGCGAGTGGTACCGGGCGGGGGCGCAGCTGTGCGATCTCATGGACGAGGTAGAGGCGCTCGTGGCAGCAGCCACCGCCGCCGTCGGTCGTCAGGCGCCCCCGTGGCGGCGCACCACCGTGCGTGAGGCCTTCACTGCCGCCACCGGCATCGACCCCATGCGAGCCACGGCCGAGGAGCTGTCGGATGCCGACGACTCCTGGGACGACGCGTTCCTGCGCCGCTGGGTCACGGACGTCGAGCCCACGCTCACGGCCGGCGTGTTCGTGGCCGACTGGCCGGCATCGCAGGCAGCCCTCGCTCGGATCCGCCCCTCGGCGGACGGCGTCGCCGTGGCCAGCCGCTTCGAGGCCTACATCGACGGCATCGAGCTCGCCAACGCCTTCGACGAGCTCGTCGATCCCGCCGAGCAGCGCCGCCGCTTCGAGGCCTCCAACGCCGCGCGCATCGCCATGGGTGAGCCACCGCATCCCGTCGACGAAGCGCTGGTGGCCGCCGTGGGGCAGATGCCGCGGACGTGCGGCATCGCGATGGGCATGGATCGCCTGGTGGCCCTGGCCTGCGGCTACAACGAGATCTGAGCAGAAGACCCCGGCATCGCACGCGATGCCGGGGTCGACCACGGGCAGACGATGTCCACCCGAGGAGGCGTCAGATCAGTAGCGGAACTTCAGGCCCGCACGGATCGTGCGAGGCGCCTGACGGTTCAGGGTCAGACCGAAGCCCGGCGCGTCGTTCTCGAAGTACGTGATCGGCGTGATGAAGTCCATCACGTTGAAGATGTCGAGGGTGGCCTCGAGGCTCCGGTTCTCCGTGCCCAGCCCGATCTCGTGGGCGAGGCGCAGGTCGATCCAGTGCACGGCCGGCATGAAGCGGCTGCCGCGCGCCTGCGGGAAGGAGTAGCCCGCCCCGTAGAAGCCGACCTCACCACGCTTCTGCCAGGCATTGCCCGAGCTGAACTCGTAGACCAGACCGATCTTGGTGCCGAAGGGCGCCACGTAGGTTCCGTTCAGCTTGATCTGGTGGAACGCGTGGTACGGCAGGTACCCGAAGTAGCCGGCGGAGTCCGAGAACTGCGGGTTGTCGGGATCGTAGCGCCCGAGGCCCTTGAGGCCGTCGAGCAGCCAACCGAAGCCGGTCTCGTAGTACATGGCGCGCGCGGTGCGGTCACCGATGTCGTCGAGGTACACACCCACGTTGTTGCCGTCGGAGCCGGAGTTGGCGCCGGGGGGCAGCTCGAACTGACCGGGCGTGTGGCCCCAGGACTCGGACAGGGTGTAGGCGCCGAAGAGCTGCCAGCGCTCGTCGAACTGCTTGTTCAACGTGATCTCGAGGGCGCGGTAGTTCCGCTCCTTGAGGGGGCTGTTCATGATGTACCAATCGTTGAGATTGGTATCGACGTCCTCGGGCAGGTTCGACGTGCGCGAGAGGATCCCGCGGATCCCGAGCGCCAGATCGGTGGCGATCTCGCGCTCGATGCCCACGTTGATCTTGTCCTGACGCGCCGGCCGCATGCCCTCGTCGTAGATGAGGGGCGACGAGACCGGATCCTGGGTGTTGTTCCAGATCGGAGCTTCACCCGGGTTCTGCCGGACGTAGCGCACGAACCCGTTCGGGGTGCTGGTGTTGGCCCAGTCCCACAGGTTCTGACCCGCGATGTCGTAGTACTGACCGTAGTGGGCCGTCACCTTGGTCTTCGCATCGCCGAAGGGGTCGAAGGAGACACCGATACGAGGCGCAGGCATGATCAGCGGGCCGAGCTCGCCGTCGTAGCACCCCGGGCTGTTGGGGTTCTCCTCGTCGTCGCAGGTCAGCGACCGCTCCTCGAGGGGAAGGTTGAACTCCTCCACCAGCTGGGTGGGGGGACGCTCGCCCATGTCGTTGCGGCCGTCCTCGATGTCGAGGCGCACACCCAGGTTGATCGTCAGGTTCTGGTTCGGACGCCACTCGTCCTGAACGAACAGGTTGGTGGTGTTGATCCGGTTGGCCAGACGACCCACGTTGGTCCAGTACTCGATGGACCCACAGTCGGAGTAGTCGTCCGCCTCGCAGGGGAGGCCCTCCCGTCCCAGGTACCGGGTACCAGTGAGCTGGTCGGTGCTCACGCCGTCGCCGCTCGGAGCCGGAGCCGCCTCGGCCACACCGTCACCGTCGAGGTCTGCTTCCCAGGTGATGGTGGTCTCACCCGTGTTCTGGATGTCGCGCGCAGCGACCGTGATCCACTGCTCCACACCGGCCCGGATCTTGTGGTCACCCACGAGGTTCTGGATCAGGCGCTCGTACACCAGACCACCGCCGAGGCGGTTGCGGTCGTTGTAGTCGAACTGGAATGCGTTGTCGGTACGCACACCCGCTGCCGTCAGACGCCCTGGCGTGGACAGGTCGCCCGAGCTCGGCACGATGTCGATGTTGATGTTGGTGAAGCCTGCACGCAGCTCGAACGTGTCGTTGGGCGAGGGCTGCCACTCGGCCGTCAACGTGTTCGAGATCGTCCAGTCGATGCGGTCCTCGGTGGCCTCGGGCAGCACGAACTGGCTGGCGTCCCAGTTGGCCTGGGCCTCGTAGTCACCGATGAACAGGTACCGCAGGGTGAGCTGGTCGGCGGGGAACCAGGTCAGCTTGCCCATGAAGCGGCCCTGCTGACTCGTGATGGCGTTCTCTTCGTCGACACCCTCTGGCACGATCCAGTTGTTGACCAGGTCGAGGGCCGCGAAGTACCAGAGCTTCTCCTTGATGATCGGACCACCGGCCGTCCCGTTGAACACGGGGATGCGGCTCTTGGCCTTGGTGGTGTCCACCTCGGTGCCGGTGTCGAAGTCGAAGATCGGGTAGGTGTCGTTGAACCACGCGTGCTGCGTGTAGAACACGGCGGCGGAGCCGTGGTGCTCGTCACCACCGTCCTTGGTCACCACGTTCACCTGCATCCCGGTGAACTGACCGAACTCGGCGGGCGCGCCGTCGGTGTAGACCTGGATCTCCTCGATGGCATCGAAGTTCAGGCTCACGCCGAAGGTCTTCGTGGCCGGGTCGCGGGTGGAGACCCCGTCGAGGGTGTAGTTGTTGCCGTACTGGCCCTCACCACGCACACTCGGGTTGCCGTTGCCGGCACCGCCTGCGCTGGTGTTGATCCGACCCGTGACGCCCGGAATGGTCTGGGCGACGGACTGATAGGACCGTCCGACGGGCAGGTTCTGGATGGCGTCGGCACCCAGGGACGTGGAGAACGCCGTCTGGGTGGTGTCCACCACGGGCTTGAAGACGACCGAGATCTCCTCGCTCACGCCGCCCATGTTGGCGGTGATGCGCGCGGAGGTGGTGGTCTGTAGCGCGACGCGGACCTCGGCCCGCGCGAGCAGCGCGTCGTTCAGCGTGACGGACAGCTCATAGGTGCCCGGGTTCACACCGTCGAAGCGGTAGCTGCCGTCGTCCCGCGTGGTGGCGGTCCGCTCACCCTGCAGGTTGATCCCCGACAGGAGCACGGTGGCGTTGGGAACGGGCAGGCCGTCCTCGTCCTCCACCACACCCTGGATGGCCCCGGTCTCACGGGCTTCGGCCACCTGCATCGGAACGAGCATGGCCAGCATCGTAGGCATCAAGGGGTTCATCGGGCACCTCGCCGGCCGGTGATCTCGATGGGCATGCCGTCACACGCAGGGCCCTTCTTCTTCTTGGGGGACGTGTACTGTCCGAACGCGTTGACGGTGCCGTCATCGTGCACAGCCGTCACGAAGAAGCTGCCAGGCCCGATGTCGGGCACCTCGGCCGTGACCCGTGCCGTGCCGCACTCGGAGGTGAGGGGCACGACGCCGGTGGCACCGACCTCGTTGCAGGCATCGTCGGTGAACACCAGGTTGACCTGGTCGTCCAACGAGCACCCTTCGAAGCTCATGAGCGTTCCGGAGGGGGCAGAGGCCGGAATGTCATAGGCATCGATCGCGAAGCTACCGGGGCAGCTCTGGTAGTAGAAGCCCTTGAACAGCTTCAGCTCCTCGCCGTCCACCGTGAGGTTCACGTCGTAGAAGCCGCGGAACGTCGACGGGGACGGAGGAACGGTGCCCGTGTAGAGGAAGCCCACATCTTCGCGATGGTCGTCGATGTCCGGGTCCTCTTCGGGCGCGGTCACATCGAACTCGCTCTCGAAGTTGTCGTTGCTGATACTCGCTGTGGCGGTGGTTCCGAGGTGATGACCCTGGATGACCACATCGACGCAGCCGTCGACGTAGGCATGCTCCGGGTTGATGGACACGAGCGTTGGCGCATTCAGGCAGGATGTCATTCCTGCGAGAAGGCCAAACGCATAGAAGCGCTTCATAGTGCTCCCCCCCCGCGGACAACGGTGCCCGCGGAAACGATGTTCGGTGACTGAACGCGGCATTCTGTGACGGTGAGCGTCCGCCACGCAACCCATGAGGGGAGATTCAGTTCCGAAACGCCAAGGGGAACTTGGTGATCACGCGCGTCACAACCGCATCTGTTACGCCTGCGCACACCTGCGACACCCGCGCGTGTCAATACCGCTACCGGGCCTCGGACCAGGCCTCGAAACGCGCGCGGGCGGGGTGGAAGTCACCACCGGACTCCCACCCCGCCCACCGAGCACAGAGCTGCGTCTGAGGTCGCTACTGGCGCGGAGCGACGCCCAGTCGGATCTCGAGGAGCGGGTGCAGCGTCTCGCGCTGCAGCCCCTCGAACATCGGCACCCGGGCCAACACACCCCCACCGATCTGCAGCGTGGTGGTACCGGCGATCCAGCGATGCCCCACGGCCATCTGCAGCACCGCGTCGGTGTCTTCACCTTCGCGGGTGGTCACGTGGCGAACTCCGAGCCGAGTCCCCACGTACGCGCCAGACAACGGCCCGCGGGTCATGTCCACGCCGCCCAGCACGCGCCAGGAGGGTCCGAGCTGACCGACCGCGCTCTCGTCGATCTGGTACGCGCCGTCCATGAGCATGAAGAAGCCATCGAAGAGCCGCTCGTTCCAGCGCAAGCTGACGCCCGTGGGCTCCCAGTACGACAGCGTGAAGGCCCGCGGCTGGTTCACTCGGGGAGCCTCGCAGTCCCCCACCGACACCAGCGCCCACCCGTCGTCGTTGGGGCGCAGGACCGCAGCACACTCGCCAGACCCGTCCGCGATCCCCGCCATGTAGCCCACGGCCTCGCCACGAGGGGCGTCCACCATGCGCACGTTCAGCAGCGGATCGTTCTCGATGATCGCCTGCAGCGCAGCTTCACAGCTCGGCCCGTCGCCAGCGACCACCAGGGTGCCGCCGCCCTTGGAGCGCCGAAGGGACCGGAGGTTCTGGCGAATCTCGACGTAGTCCGCTTCTCGCAGCCGACAGTGGCGCTCTTGCGCTTGCGCGACTTGCCGGACCCGAACTTGAGCGGGCGCCTGTGCGAGGGCTGACGTAGAGAGGGCGGACATCGCGACGAGCATGGACATGGACGATCTCCCGGACGTCTCAAGTGTACCCTCGTTTGCCATCCGTTCACTGTACGGGATCGGTTCCCTCGCCTCCATCGTGGAACAAAGGCAGCTGATCGTCGGGCTCCTCCGGGGGAATGGGCAGATCCCCGGAGAAGCAGCCCTGGCAGAACCCCCTCGGCGCACCGGGCATTCCTGCTAGCACGTCGGACATACCGTCCAGCGACAAGAAGCCCACGCTGCTCGCCCCCAGCAACGTCGCCGGATCCGCATCCAGGCGCCGATGGAGCAGCTCGTCGGTGGTGGGACTGGCCACGCCGTAGGGGCAGCCCAGACGGATCCATGGCGATGCGACCCGCAGGTGGACTTCGCTCGCGCCTCCAGCGACGAGTGCCGCCAGCGCACCGCGGGCCACGCGCCCCTGCACCACCGTCGCCGCCACCACGCACACCGAGCGCCCCGCGATGGCAGCCGCCACGGGACGCCACTGCACGTGGGTGGCGCCGTTGGTCTCGGCCAACAAGCCCTCGGCCACGGGCAGCCCGCTCAGCTGGGCGAACCCCTGCGCCTGGGCCTCGGCCCCGGGTAGCGCCACCACGACCTCCGCGTCCGCGCAACGCTGCTCCCGGGCGAGCCGCGCCCCGAGCGCCGTGCGCGCGGTGAAGGTGGCGCAGCCGAAGGTGTTGGCGTCTACCCGAGCCAGCGACACCAGCTCGTGGCTGCAGACGCGGATGGCAGCCTCGGGGAACGGCCGCAGCGCTTGCTCCGTGCGCCCCTCCAGCACCACCATCTCGCCCGGCCGCACCTCGCGGTGGAGCTGGCCGCCGGCGAATCGGATCGCCGCATCCTCGGAGGCCACCACCATGGCCTCCTCCACCCGCCCCAGCACCAGCGGGCGGAATCCACTGGGGTCGCGCACCGCCACCAGGCGGTCCTCCGCCATCACCAAGATGGCGTAGGCGCCGCGCACCTTCCACAACGCGTCCACCAGCCGATTCACGAAGGTGCGCTGCCCCGAGTGGGCCACGAGGTGCAGGAGCAGTTCGGCGTCGGAGGACGTCCTGAACACGGCGCCCGACTGCTCCAGCTCTCGACGGAGCCGCAAGCCGTTGGTGAAGTGACCGCTCACGGTGGCCACCACCTCCCCCGCCCGCGTGCGCCCGCGGACCATCTCGCTGACGGCGGTCTCGGCCTCGGCGCCCAGCTCCCCCTCCCAGCGACGCCCCCACACCGCTCCGCAGGACAGCGATCCTTCGAGGGCGTGCAGATCGGGGTCGACGACGGCCTCCCCCGTATGGTCGCGAGCCTCCGCCCAGCGCAGGCCGTGTCCGTCACTGGAGGCCACGGCGACCCCGACGGACCCACGATGGCGCAACACCCGCAGCCCCGTCGCCGTGAGCCGCGCCGCCTGCCGATGGCCGCTCACGCCGAACAGACCACACCCGTCGGCGAATCCCCCTGGAGGTCCCACGGTCAGCCGCCCGTGATCCGGCCGAGGAGCTCTCGGTACGTCTCGGACAGATCGGCCAGGTCCTTGCGAAACACATCCTTGTCGAAGGGACGACCGGTCCCCTGCTCCCACAGCCTCGAGCCGTCGGGGGTGAGCTCGTCCGCCAGCAGCAGGCGCCCGTTCTGTCGACCGAACTCGTACTTGGCGTCCACCAGATCGATGCCGTGCTCGGCCCAGAACGCGGTCAGCACCTGGTTGACGGTGAGCGCCGCTTCCCGCATGAACTGCAGCTCCCACTCCGCAGCCCATCCCAGGCAGACCACCGCGTCGTCTCCCACGAGCGGATCATCGAGCGCATCCGACTTGTAGAACCACTCGAGCACGGGTCGATGCAGCGGCTGTCCGTCCGTCAGCCCGTACCGACGCGCGAAGCTACCGGCCACGACGTTGCGGACCACGACCTCGACGGGGATGATCTCCACCCGCTCGCACAGCAGGTCCGTCTCGCTGCGCTGCTCCACCACGTGGTGCCGGACACCGGCCTGCTCCACCTCACGGAAGAGCCGCACGCTGATGGCGCAGTTCACCCGGGCCTTGTGAGCGACGGTGGCCCGCTTCTTGGCGTTGAAAGCCGTGGCCTCGTCGGTGAATCGCACGACGACGCGATCGGGATCCGAGGTCTCGAAGACCTTCTTCGACTTGCCCTCGTACAGCAGGCGACCCATCTCCATCTGTCCATCCTGTCGACGGGCGGCCGTATCCGGTCGCCCCCCTGCGAGCACGGCGATACTCCGCCGCATGCACGCGATGATCCCGCTGACCCTAGCGCTCCTTGCCTGCACGGAGGCGCCCACCGCCGTCGGCCCGCGGCCGCTCTACCAACCCGACGGGGTCGGCTTCTGGTCCAGCCCGTGGCCCTCGGATCGTCGCCTGGACGACGACGGAACGTTGGCCATGACGGCGTTCCCCAACCCCTTCGCGGCAGATCTGTTGGCCGACTACATCGAGCTGGCCGAGGCCCACGTGGGATTCGGCACCAACAGCCCAGTCTACCTGGGCTTCGACGGACCGCTCGATCCCCTGACGCTGCCGGATCCGGAGCAGTCGTTGCTGGATCCGGAGTCGTCGCTGCTGCTGGTGGACGTCGACCCCCAGTCTCCCTATTGGGGCGAGCGCGTGCCCGTGCTGTGGCAGCAGAACGCCTTCGTGGGCTCGGTGTACATGCCCGAGCATCAGCTCGCGGTGGCGCCGCTGTACGGCTTCCCCTTGCGGCCGCGCACCAAGTACGCCCTGATCGTCACCACCCGAGCAGCGACGCGCCACGAGGGATGGGCGGGCACGCTGCAGCCCGGCCACCCAGACCACGACGCCGACCTCGTTCGCGCCCTGTTCTCCCTGGATCTACACCCCGACGACCTCGCCATCGCCACCACCTTCACCACGCAAGATCCGGTGGAGGAGATGGCGAAGCTGGCTGCGTTCGCGCAGCGACGAGTGGCCCCGGCGGATCTGGGTGCGCGCACCCTCGAGCACCTCTCCGACCAGGACACGTACACCGCCTGGCGCACCCGCTACATGACGCCCGTCTTCACCCACGGCGAGCCGCCCTACACCCTCGAGGGAGGCGGCCTTCGCTTCGACGAGCAAGGAGAGCCGGTACTCTCCGGCTTCGACGAGATGCGCCTGGCGGTGTGCACCCCCCTCACGGAAGCTCCGCCCGAGGGCTGGGCGGTGGTGATCTACCAGCACGGGACTGGCGGCGCGTATCGCGGCTTCTGCGACAGCTCGCGCAACCTCGAGGTCATGAATCGTCTGGGTGAGGTCGGACTGATCGGGCTCGGCATCGATCAGCCGCTGCACGGCTCTCGGCCAGGGGGAGATCGAGCGGGCTCGCTGGACCACTTCAACATCGTCAACCCGGAGTCGGGGATCACGAACTTCCGCCAAGGCGCGGTGGACGCGATCTACCTGGCACGCTCCCTGGCAGCCAAGCCACACACGTTCCGCGCCCCCGACGGCCGCAGCTTCACCACCGACCCGAGCCGCGTGCTGTTCATGGGCCACAGCCAGGGTGGCCTCACGGGCGGCCTGGCCGCGCCCTTCGTGGGCAACGACGTGCAAGCCATGGTCCTGTCGGGAGCGGGCTCGGTGCTCGCCATCACCATCGTGGAGCGCAAGGATCCGCTGGACTTCGCGTTGCTCGTCCGTCAGCTCATCGATCTGGCGGACGGTGAGCCCCTCACTCCACTGCATCCCGTGGTGGGCCTCATGCAGACGCTGGTAGAGCCCACGGATCCGGCGAACTATGCGCCCTACTGGTTCTCACAGCCGGGCACCTGGCCAGGTCACGCGCCCGTCCCCGTGCTGCACACCTCGGGCACCGAGGACGCCGCCACGCCCTACCGCACGGCCATCGCGCAGGCCGCCGCCGCGCGCCTGCCGCTGGTGGGCGTCCCCGCCACCAGCACCCTGGCGGTGCAGCTGCGCACGGGAGAGGCCGCCGAGCTGCCGGTCTTCGGCAACGTCACGGCCTTCGACGGGAGCACCCTGACCGCTGGGTTCCACCAGTGGTTCGGGGGCAGCCACTTCGTGGTGTTCGAGAACCGGCAGGCCAGCGATCTGTACGTGGAGTACCTGCGCACCACTGCCGCGGGCCGACCCCGCTTGGGCGAGCGCTGAGGGGCATCAGCGCCTGCGCCGCCTCACGGCCAGCAACGACAGCAGGCCCAGCCCGAAC
Organism: Myxococcales bacterium; assembly: GCA_019634415.1. GTDB lineage: Bacteria > Myxococcota_A > UBA796 > UBA796 > DRPG01. The sequence goes on along the minus strand of JAHQVJ010000243.1, from coordinate 19,843 downwards.
GCAGGTGCCGGTAGCGTCTGGCCACCACATCCATAGAACAAGCGCCCTCCCCCGCGGATCTGGAGCTCGTCGCACACGTCCCCGATGTCGTCGTCGTCCTCGTCGGCCTGATCGGGGTTGGCCTGCGAGGGGCAGTTGTCGCACTCGTCGCCCACCCCGTCGGCGTCGCGGTCCAAGTTGGTCTCGGTGCGGAGCAGATCACACAGATCGCAGGCGTCGCCGAAGCCATCCCGATCGCGATCGTCCTGGTCGAAGTTCTGCCGCGCGCCACAGTTGTCACAGGCATCCCCGACGTCGTCGTTGTCGGTGTCGTTCTGATCGGGATTGGCGACGTCCTCGCAGTTGTCGCACAGATCTCCCCGGCCGTCGGCGTCGGCGTCCCGCTGCTGCGGATTGGGAATCTGCAGGCAGGTGTCGCAGGCGTCCCCGGCCCCGTCGAGATCGACGTCGTACTGATCGATGTTGGGGATGAGGCGGCAGTTGTCACAGGCATCTCCCAGGCCGTCCCCGTCTTGGTCGGTGCGATCGGGGCTCGGGAAGTCCGGACAGTTGTCGCACTCGTCGCCCACGCCGTCCTTGTCCGCGTCCAGCTGCAACGGATCGACGTCCTCGGGGCAGACGTCGCAGGCATCTCCGATCCCGTCGCCGTCGGTGTCGGCCTGGTCGGGATTCACCACCCCGAGGCAGTTGTCACACGCATCGCCGGCACCGTCCTCGTCCTCGTCGAACTGGATCCACACCCCGGGCCGGATCTCCACCGGCGGGTTGAAGACGTCGATGCAGTTGTCGCACGCGTCCCCCTGCCAGTCATGATCCTCGTCGTACTGATCGGGGTTGGGGGTGGACACACAGTTGTCGCACTCGTCACCGAAGCAGTCCAGATCACGATCGATGTTCGGATTGGGACGAACGACGGGGGTGAAGGGGCAGGCGTCACACAGGTCGCCGAACTCGTCGCACTCGGTGTCGACCTGGTTCGGGTTGAACTGCTCGGGGCAGTTGTCGCACTCCAGCCGGACGATCTCCCACGGGATCGTCTCACCAGGCAGGAACAGCTGGATCTGGCCGTCCCCCATGCCGTCGGCGTCGGAGTCGAAGGTGGCGGTGGAGTGCTCGCACTCGTAGCCGTAGTAGGACCAGTAGAAGTCCGCGTTGTCGTACAGGCACTCCTGGCCGTCGACCTCCACGAAGCGCTCGTCGGAGGCATCCAGGCCGTTGCAGTTCAGATCCTGCACGAGCTGCTCGTTCTCGCAGGGTGGCTCGATCCGCCAGTCGAGGACCCAGCGCAGCGCACCGTTGAGCAGGCGCCCCCCGTCCGTGTCGACGTTCCAGTGACTGGCATCCACCCGATCCGACGGCGGCAGCATGTTCAGAGCCGCGATCCGACCATGCCCCACGACGCCAGGAGGCCGCGTGACCACGGCGGGCTCCCCGTTGCTCCAGCGCGCCAGCACGTCCACGCCGCTCGCCGGCACCAGGCCCTGCACGTGGTGGCTGCCGGTCCCCCCGTCGAAGGCGTTGAATCCATGGAAGATCACGTGGCCACGAACCGGACCCACCCCCCACTGGTCCAGCGGCTCCACCACCTCGATGGACAAGGAACCACCTGGCTGCACAGGCGTGCCGGGCTGCTCGAAGGGCGACATCTGCTGCGTGTCGAAGCGCCCCTCCACCTTTCCGCCGTCGGCGAAGACCTGACCGGCCACCACCACGCCACCGCCTCCCTCCACGTAGGCGGCCATCACGTCCCCCAGCGCCACGGGGTCGTGAAACGGCACGTCGTTGAAGACCAACAGCGCGTCGTAGTCAGCAACCTCCTCGAGCAGCGGGGTGGTGCTGCCGACGTCGAACAGATCGATGCGCTCGATCTCGTAGGCCTCTCTCGGTTCGCCGACGATCACCAGGCCCAGCCCTCGTCCCGCACACATCACCAGGTCTCGCGCATCGGCTGCGTGGTCCGCCGAGCTCGAGGCGGACAGCAACGCCACGCGGTAGGGCTGTGCCACCGCGGGGGAAGCGGACGTCACCAGCACCGAGATCACCACCCACAGACCGAGGGTCCCACGCCGGCGGCGGAGCGCGAGCAGGGCACCCAGCAGCAAAGCCCAGGAACCGGCCGTGGACGCCCCTACGGCGCAGCCGCCGAACAACGCCCCGCCCCCTCGCAGCGCATAGACCTGACAGGCGTCGCCCTGACCATTGCCGTCGTCGTCGAACTGATCGGGGTTCGCGATGTCCGGGCAGTTGTCACAGGCGTTGCCCACGCCATCGCCGTCGCGATCGCGATTGTTCCGCGTCCACAGCAGGATGCACCGGTCGCAGGAGTCGGTGAACCCATCGCCGTCGGTGTCCTCGAAGTCCAGGTCGAAGTCGAAGGGACAGGTCTCGCAGGCATCGCCGGCCCCGTCCAGATCACTGTCGAGCTGTGCCGGATCGCGGGTGTCGGGACACACATCGCAGCGGTTGCCCACCCCGTCGCCGTCCGTGTCGAGCTGCTCCACACCGCCTAGGCCGTCGGTGGGATCGAAGTGGCCGGGACAGTTGTCGCAGGCATCTCCCAGGTTGTCGAGGTCGGAGTCCAGCTGGTTCCGGTTGCGCTGCGTGGGGCAGTTGTCGCAGCGATCCCCCACTCCGTCGCCGTCGCTGTCGGGGTCGTCTACCTTCGAGGGCTCCTCGGGACACACGTCGCAGGCGTCTCCGATCTCGTCGCCATCGATGTCGGACTGATCCGGGTTGAACTCCTCCGGACAGTTGTCACAGTCGTCCCCCACCCCGTCGAGGTCCGTGTCGTCCTGGGTCTTGCTCGGGATGACCGGACACAGATCGCAGATGTCCCCCCAGCCGTCGCGGTCCTGATCGATCTGATCGGGGTTGAAGTCCTCGACGCAGTTGTCGCAGAGGTCTCCGACGAAGTCGAGATCCGCGTCCGCTTGATCGGGATTGGGCACGAAGACGCAGTTGTCGCACGCGTTGGCGAAGCAGTCACCGTCCTCGTTGCGACCGTCGTCGGGAATGTACGGACAGGAGTCGCACAGATCCCCGATGCGGTCGCAGTCGATGTCGGACTGATCGGGGTTGTAGTCGAAGGGGCAGTTGTCGCAGTCGAGCAGTGCGACGATGGTGACGCCATCGTCGTTGGGCAACGCCACGGGCTGTCCCAACCCGCCGAGCAGGTCTCCGTCGGGGTCGAGGCCCACCACGAGGTAGTCGCAGCCGAAGGAGCCCGGGTCGATGTAGTAGTCGGCGTTGTCGTAGGGCAGACCCGTCTCGGGATCGATGTTGGCGGCGCACTGCGGATCGCCGAGATCCACGAAGCGCTCGTCGGCCGCATCGATGGCGTCGCAGTCCAGGTCCTGCGCGATGTCGTCGTTGGTGCACGTACCGAAGGGCCGGGCGTAGCGCATGGCCCACAGCAAGGTGTTGGACATGACGCGATCCCCGTCGGTGGCCGACACCCACGAGGTCTTGTCCGCCGCATCCGACGGCGGGTACAGGTTGGCCACCGCCACCCGACCGATGTTGGCCGGGGTATCGGCGAGCACGATGGCGGGTACTCCGTTGGACCAGCGCGCAGTGACGGTGGCGCTCTTCTCGAACTCGGCGTCCACCTGCCGACTCGCGAGGCCCCCGTCGAACACGTTCACCCCGTTGGTGGTGAAGTGCCCAGAGACGAGGGGCAGCCAAGCGTGCTCGGGCTCCTGCACGATTCCCAGGTTCCCGCCAGGATCCGAGATGTTCCCCCACGCCACCGGTGCATAGCCGTCGCTGCGGAACCGACCCTCGATCCCCTTGCCGTTCGTGAAGGATCCGGTGGCCAGCACCACCCCGCCCCCCGCGTCCACATAGTCCGCGAGCGCGTCTCCGAAGCTCACCGGATCCGTGATGGCCGTGTCGGAGAACACGATCACCGCATGATGCTCCTGCAGATCCGACAGCGTGGGCACCTGCGTGGCCACGTCGATCGTGTGCACCGCCGTGAACTCACCCGTGCAGAACAACGCATCGCGCACGGTGCCGAGCGCCAGGGGGTTGCCCGTGGCCCCGAGCACGCCCGCGATCTGGGCATGCGCCGTGGAGTGGCCCAGCAGCAACCACCCCATCACCATCGCCAGCAGCGCCCTCACGGGTGCGCGTCGCTGTCGGGCTCGTACAGGAAGTAGCCGACGCCCTTCTGCTTCAGATCCGGGTAGAAGTCGGTGACCCAGACGTGGACTCGACCGTTGATCGCCTGAGCCCCGATGGTCCCCACCCGGCCAGGCTCGTTGAGGCTGATGGGCACGGGGTTGTCCTCGTCGCGCGTCCAGCGCACACCCGTCTCGGAAGTGGCCACGGCGAGGGTGGTGTCGTTGGTGCGGCGGAAGTTCGGGTTGGTCTTCACGGGCACCCACCCCGAGAAGCCCGTGTAGAACATGTAGTGGGTCTCGCCCAACACCACCGTGGCGACCGAGGTGGCGCCGGCTGCGTCGTAGCGCGTGTTGGAGCGTGTCTCGAGGGCCTGGCGCGGACGGACGTTGATGGCATCGGGCGCGAGCGCATCGGCGTCGAACCGGAAGGCGTGGCACCCGTTGCTGGCGTTGGCGGCGATGTAGCCGATGTAGCCCTCGTCTGGCTGCCACGTGAAGCCCAGGGGCCAGCAGTAGTAGTTGCCGGCGGCCGTGAGATCGATGAGCCGCGAGCCAGCGGGCGGCTCCCGCCACGCCACTCCGTTGGTGGACGTGATCACGCCCATACCCAGGCTGTCGTTGGGCAGATCGGAGCCCTGGTAGGTGATGGCGTACTCCCCCTCCGCGGCGTTCCAGGCCACCGTCAGCGCCGTGGCGCGCTGCGCGTCCCAGCCGAAGGTCGGGCCGTAGACCGGGTTGTCGGCGTGGGTCGCCCACTCGATGCCGTCATCGGACACGGCATACCCCAGGCCCCAGCTCTGGTAGCCCTTCATGGCCGCCGAGTACCAGACCTGGAAGACGGGGTGCCCGAACACCGACTCCGTGCGAAAGGCCACCGAGATGATGTCCTCCACCCACGGCTCGTCCGTGCCCGTGAACACGGGGTTGCAGTCGTAGATGGACCAGTGGGTGCCAGAAATGGGCGTGAAGCCACACGGCAGGATGTCGACGGGGTCCACCTCGAAGTCGTCTCTGACCTCGTTCTCGGACACACACCCGACCGCCAGAGCACCGATGAGGAACGCGACGCTACGCGCCAAAGTCATGCTCACACTCCAACAACGCGAATAGATCGCACTCGGCCAGACCGACGCATGCCCGCTGGCTCTCCGTGTCTGCGCCCTGATCGGACCCCGAGAGGCAGCCTGCCTGGCAGCTGGCCTCGTCGGGGTAGGACGCCACGTCGCACACCACGACGAGCTCGTAGCAGAGCTCGGAGCAGTCCTCGACGGCTTGCTCGTCCAAGTCCTCCTCGGGCACACACGACACGCACAGCAGCGCGAACCACACACGAACCATGAACGAGCCTCTCCACAACACATGTCCCGAGGAACAAGGACCGATCAGTCGGCCCAACGTCCCACGCAGGTTCGCCGATCTGACGGAGGACCCGCAACCAGACGCCCCAGCGCTTATGCCCGCTTGGAGGACTCCCCCGTCACGATCGCGGATCCGATGAGGTGGGCGAGCCGCAACGGCTCGGGCACCTTGCCACGATCCGTGAGCGCCCCCAGCGCCAACGCAGCATCCTCGGGCTCCGCCCCCAGCACCTGGAAGTGGAAGTCGCGCTGGTGGAACACCGGACCGGCGCGCCGCATCCGCTCCTTTCGCTCCTCGGCCTGGGGGAGCCGCTCGATCACTCGATGAATCGCGGCCAGATCGGGCGCCCTACGCATCACGGACACGCAGGGCAAGCCCGTAGCCTGGTGCACCTCGGACAGATCCACCACGTTGAAGCCTCCGAAGGTCACACCATCGGTGAGGATCACGTGCAGCTGCGGTGTGAACTTCGAGCCGTCGAGCATGCGCAGCAGGGCCTCGGTGGCGTCCATCCCGTCTTTGTGCGCCAGTCCCCAGAGCATGCCCTCGAACCGCGTGCCGTTGCACACGATCCCGCTGATGTGGACCGGGTGCCCGGCCTCACGGGGGAACGGGGCGTCGTCGAAGCCGATGGCACAAGGGGTGCGACCCGCCTGGACCAGCTGCGCTAGCTTTCCCATGCCCGCAGCCTACCCGAAGTGGTGCGCCGCCACGTGCATCCCGCTCATGGTGCCGCGCCACGGAACGCGGCCCACGTCGTCGCCGGCTGCGCCCGCTGCCACCATCAGCGGGATCAGGTGCTCTTCCCGCGGATGGCACATCGCGGCGTGGGGCGCGCTCTTCCAGTCCACCAGCCGCGCGTCGCGCTCGGCGGCGGGCAGCGCGATGGTGTCGGTCAGCCACTCGTCGAAGGAGGCCGACGCCCGGATGGCCGAGGGATCACGCCCGAAGAGCGCGCGGAGGTTGTGGAACGAGTTTCCGCTGCCGATCACGTAGACCCCCCGATCGCGGAGCGGTGCTAAGGCCCGCCCCATGGCCAGGTGCTCCGCAGGATCCAGACCGAGCTTCAGCGACAGCTGCACCACGGGGATGGTGGGGTCGGGGTAGGCGGCCAGCAGCGGCACGAAGGTGCCGTGATCGTAGCCGCGGTGGGCGTCCTCGGCGGGCTGGAAGCCCGCCGTGCGCAGCAGGTCTCGCACCTCGGCGGCCAGCTCGGGATGCCCCGGAGCAGGCCACTGCAGGCGATAGGCCTCGTCGGGGAAGCCGTTGTAGTCGTAGAGCATGCCGGGAGCTGGTGCGGTGTTCACCGTGGGATGCCGTGCCTCCCAGTGCGCCGAGATCACGAGCAGCGCGCTCGGCTCGGCGGAGACGTCGGAGATGGACTGCATGTAGGCGAGCAGCGGAGGTCCCTCCTCCGGCGGCATGAAGGGCAAGTCCATGAGCGGCCATGGTCCTCCCCCATGAGGCACGAAGATGGAGGGAAGACGAGCGTGGGACCGAGGGCGAGTCATCCATCCTCCAGCAGCGGTCATCCCGGCCACGGCGGTGGCGCCGATCAGGGTGTGTCGACGGGTGGGCATCCGATCACCTACATCGGGGAGTGCAAGTCGACATATCTCCGTGTATTCCTGGTGCTGGGAGGCGTTTGGTGAACACACCGTTGCTGCGCTGGGCCGTGGGGCCACTGCTGCTGACGGCGTGCGGTGGCGACCTGCCTCCCGTGGAGATCGGTCGGCCCGCGCCGGAGCGACCGGGCGCCTCGGTGCCGCCCGTCGAGCTGACGAGCCCAGAGGCGCCCCAGCTGGTGGCGGTGGAAGCCGTCGCGAGACAGCTCTGCACGTGGACCGCACAAGGGCGTGCGGAGTGCCAATTTCGTGGGTACCCGCTACCTTCTCCGCCAGGGCTCCCCTTCCTCCAGGTCGTACCGTCCGACGAGTGGTCCTGCGGGCTCACCTCCCCCCAGGGACGAGTGGAGTGCTGGGGCGAGGGACGGTGGCTCGTCGAGCCGCCTGCAGGCACCTTCGTCGACATCGCCATCACCCCGCTGGCCGCCTGTGCCCTCGCTGAAGCTCCTGGACCCGTGGAGTGCTGGGGCGTGGGCGCAGACATCGCCTTCCCCGAGGACGCCTACGTGGAGATCGCTGGCGGCGGTACCGGGATCTGCGCAAGAACCGCGAAGAACACCGTGGACTGCTGGTCCTCCGTTGGACATGGCATGGCGCGACACCCCGACTCCGTGGTGGCACTCTTCGACGGAGAGCCGGGTCCGTGGGTGCTGGCGTCGACGGGGGAGCTCTTCGGCACCGCGACGGACGAGGCGCCTTGGGCATACCTGCCGGAGGGCTCCGTTCCCCTCGCCGTGGCCTTCGACGAAGGGGAGATCTGCTTCGTCACACCGCTCGAGGAGCTGGTGTGCACCACGGCACCACCGCTACCCGTCGAGGGCGTCCAGGACGTCACGCGATTCGGAAAGCGCTGGTGTGCCTTAGATAGTTCGTCTGCGTTGCTCTGTTGGAGGTAAGCCTTGGTCGCGACCATGTTCTGGATAGCCTTGGCAGGATGCCGACCCGATGGTGCCCCTGCAATCGAGTCCCCCACGTCCGGCACCCTCGCCGCCCTCGACGCAGCTGGGCAGCTCGTCGCGGTCAACACCGACGAGGACACGGTGTCGTGGATCCAGACCGCCACGGGTGAGGTGGACGAGCTGGAGGTGGGTCGAGAGCCCACGCGCGTCACCGCAGCAGCGGGGCGGATCTGGGTGACCACGCGCCTGGACGGCGAGGTGGTGGAGCTGACGGTCGACGACACAGGCTTCTTCCACGTGGTCCAGCGTCGCTGGGTCGGCTCGGAGCCCTACGGCATCGTGGCCACGGCCGACGGCTCGCGCGTGTTCGTGGCCGTGTCGATGGACGACCGCGTGCTGGAGCTCGACACAGAGACCCTCGATCCGGTGCGCAGCTTCGATGTGCCGAGCGAGCCTCGCTGGCTGGCGCTGCGCCCGGATGGCCGGGAGCTCGCCGTGGGATCGGCGCGCGGCTCCACCTTCCACACGCTGGCCGTGGGCCTCGACCTGGCCGTGGCCAGGCCCCACCCTCTGGCTTCCTTTCAGGGAAGAGCCACCGGTGACATGGCCTACAGCGCCGATGGCTGGTCGCTGGCGATTCCTTTCACGAGCAGCTCCGACCCCGTGGGCCCCTTGTTGGCGTACTACTCCACGCTCAATGGTGCCGGCGTGACGGGCCCCCAGGTGCTGCGCGCCACGCGCCAGCGAGACGGAGGCTATACCACCGTCGACCGCTTCAGAGCCGGGCACCACGTGGCTCAGGTGGCCTGGCAGCCGGGCGAGCAGCTGCTGTGCGGGACCCACGTGGGGTTGCCCCAGGTCAGCTGCTGGACGCTGTCTGGCGGCGGCTCGTCGCAGTCTCCCATGGCACTGGGGGCGCGAGGGCTGATCTTCGCCGAGATGGGCGAGCCTCCCTGGGTGCACGTCACGTTCGACCGCACGGTAGAGCGCCTCGGACAGTCCCACAGGCGCATCGTGGTGGCCAAGCCCGCCCTCGACGACACGCTGCAGCGCGGGCGAGAGCTGTTCCACAACGCAGCGGATCCGCAGATGGGCGCTGGCGGTGTCTCCTGCGACACCTGCCACGACGAGGGCCGCAGCGACGGACGGACCTGGGGTCTGAACACCGGCCGCTGGCAGACGCCCTCCCTGGCCGGCGCCGTGGCGTCGACGTCGCCGGTGACCTGGAGCCAGGACGTGCCCTCGGTGGCTGCGGAGGCGGAGCTGACCATCACGGGTCCGATGGGGGGCACGGGGCTCGAGCAGGCCGACCTGGAGGCGCTGGCCGCCTGGGTCAACCACACGCGACTCCCCACCCCGCCGACGGTGGAGGAGGCCGACGAGGTGCTGGCCCTCGGCGAGCGGGTGTTCCATCGCGCGGAGGTCGGGTGCGCCGACTGCCACGTCTGGCCGACCTACACCGACAACCGCAGCTACGGGATGTTCGGTCGCGCCGTGGTGCAGACGCCCTCACTGCTGGGGCTGGCCGCCACCGCCCCCTACCTACACGACGGGAGTGCGGAGACCCTCGAGGACGTGCTGCGCCTGGCGGAGGGCGGCGAGATGGGGCACCCCGAGCACCTGTCCGACGAGGAGCGACGCGCACTGATCGCCTGGCTGAGGACGTTGTGATCGCGACCATCAACGGGGTCGATGGTCGCGATGCTACAGATCGCCGCTCCGCGCCTGGACTTGCAGCACTCCCTGCACTCGCTCGCACCCTCGCTCGTTCCAGTCCCACTGCAACCCCGGATCGGGCGCGCTCCGCTCGATCGCGACAATCAACGCAGTTGATTGTCGCGATGAGATGGGTGGCTGCGGTGGGGTCGTGCGCCTGTGGATCAGGGCCAGCGACCACCTCGATCGGGACGCTCGACCCGAACGCCCTGGTCGGGCCGCAGGAGCTGTCGGGCATCCAGGTGGACGTGGCCCTCAGCCGAGGGCTGCGCTGCGGTCTCGACGAGGAAGGTCGTGCGTCGTGCTGGTCGGGCACGCCTCATCCAGACTTCCTGATCGAGCGCTACGTCGACCTGTCGGGCTCCGACGAGCAGGTGTGCGGGGTGACTGCGAGCGGTCTGGTGCAGTGCTCGGGGAACGCAGGCCGCTCCCTCTACCAGAGCTCACTGCAGCTGCCACAGGGGGCTCGGTTGGACGCCCTCTCAGCTGGCCCGGTCCTCGACACATGGTGTGTGCTGTTCGACGGCCGCGCCCTGTGTGACCAGGGGGACTTCGACGGAGAGACCGGGCTGATCGGGGTGACGCGCGGCGCGAGCGACAGCTGTGCCTGGCGCGACGACGGGACCTCGATCTGCCGAGGGGAAGGTGCCACGACCGATGCCTACGGTGGCGAACCCAGCTTCCCTTCGTCGGCCCGCATCGTCGACGGCGTGACATGGCCCCACGTCTGTGCCGTGCGCACGGACGACGCGCTGCAGTGCTTCAGCGCGGGGTTGTCGCCGCTGAGCACGCCCCCGTTCGGCCGCTTCTCTCGAGTGTGGGCAGCGACGGACCATGCCTGCGCTCGTACTGGCGAGGGCGCCCTGGCATGCTGGGGCACCGACGGGGCAGCGCTCGCGCCCCCAGGCACTGGCTGGGGAGAGGTGTCCGTGTGGGGCGTGGAGGCATGTGCCGTGACGTCCGACTCCCGGATCCAGTGCTGGACGCTGTGATCCGCCTGGTGGTCTGGGGGCACACGCTGTAGCGTGGCTCCATGTCGTTCCTACCCCTCGTCGGTCAGCCCGAAGGCGCTGGCATCTCGCTGATCCTCGGTCACCTCGACGACGCGACCACCGCGGACGGGGGCCTCGTGCTGAGCGAGGCTGCCGCCACGGCCTTGACCTCGGTGCATCGCCACGTGGTGGAGGTGGTGGTTCACCCAGGCGACGAGGTCCACTCCGTGGTGGAGCAGACCACCTGGGTCAGCACAGGCGACGCGCTGGTCACGCAGACCACTCGTCTCCCCCAGCCCGACGACCCCGAGCACCGCGAGCGCCGCAGCGTCACCGTGCCCGTGGGCATCAGCGGTCAGGTGCGTGCCGTGCACGACCACGGCACGTCGCCAGGAGTGCAGCAGCGACTCACCATCGAGATCGGGTGGACCCGGGCGGCCGAGGTGGGAGACACCATTCAGCCAGCAGAGGGAGAGGCTGTCCTCGTCACGGAGATCCGCCCTTCGCTTCCTGGCTCGGCTCAGGGGCTCTGGTCGCAGCCGTCGGGCACGTGCGTGCTGCACAAGGTGTCGTGCGCGGCCGACCTGCTCGCCCATCGCGGCTGTGGCCCCCTCGGATCCTTCACCCGCATGCCCGTTCGCGGCGATGGCCACCCTCCCCAGCGGGTGCTGGTGCGCGACCTGCGCACGGCACTGCACGCCGGAGCCCCCACGGTGTGCGAGGAGTGGACCCGCGCGAAGGCCGACGCCCCGCAGGCACGCCGAGTCCTGCACGAAGGAAGCTCCGGTGCCGACGCAGCCGTTCCCCCGGAGGTGCCCGAGGCCGTCCACAGGATGCAGAGCATCCTCGGGGCCCTGGCGCTGGACGTCGACCCGGAGGCTGGGTGCCCGGCCCTGATGTCGATGGACGCCGATCGGATCCGGCGGCGCGCTCCGGGCGAGGTCCTCAAGCCCGAGACCTTGAACCACCGCACGCTGGTGCCGGAGCGTCACGGCCTGTTCTGCGAGGAGGTGTTCGGCGCACGAGGGCAGGACCAGCGACGCCGACAGCTCGGACGCGTGGAGCTGGCGGTGCCCTTGGTGCACCCCCTGTTCGAGCAGGACGTCGCCGACCGCCTCGGGCTCTCGCGGTCCGATCTGGCCCGTGTGATCGCCTACGAGGCGAGCCTCGAGCCCGACGGAGACGGCTTCCGGGTGAGCGATCGAGACTGGTCGCGCCTCGAAGACAGCGGCGGCTTCCTGATCCGGCGCTGCCTGGGAGACGTTGGGGAGGCCCACACCTGGGTGGTGGACGCCTGGCCGGTCCTACCGGCGGGGCTGCGACCGCTGGTGCCCCTGTCCGGCGGGCGCTGGGCCGCCTCCGATCTCAACGACCTGTACCGACGCCTCGTGAACCGCAACCGGCGGCTGACGCGCCTGCTCGAGCTGAACGCGCCCCTGGTGATCAACTGCAACGAGGGTCGCATGCTGGCCGAGAGCCTGGCCTGTGTGGTGGACAATCGGCCGGGCAAGATCACGGGACCGAACCGACGCCCGCTGAAGTCGCTGGCGGATCTGCTCGCCGAGCTCCGAGGATCGCTGCTGACCAAGCCGGTGGACTTCAGCGGGCGCGCGGCGGTGGTGCCCGATCCGCAGCTGCCCGACGACCGCTGCGCAGTGCCCGAGTCGATGGTGGCCGAGCTGTTCGATCCATGGCCCGATCGGCCTGCGCTGCTCGCTCCGGCCGACCCCGACGCCGATCCAGCCCTGTTCACCTGCGAGGTGCAGCCCACCACGGGCTCGGCGCTGCGCACCAGCCCCTGGGTGGCGCGTGCGCTGGGCCGGGTGGCGGTGGTGCACGTGCCCATCACCACGGAGGCTGCGCGAGAGGCACGCTCGGTGCTGCGCGATGCGCCACCGCCCCCCAAGCGCAGGACCGCAGGGGGCTGGATCCGCAGCCTGCTGGGTGCGACAGACCCGCTGGAGGCACTCCGACGGGCGGCCGTCAGCGGAGCCCCCGATACCGTGAGCGACCCCCTCACGAAGCTGATCCTGGGGAGAAGCGCGCACGGATAGCACGCATTTTCCCCAGCCGCACCGGCCTGCATGTGCAACGGTGGCACCATCGTCGGGAGGTACGGATGAAGGTGGGATTGTGGATAGGAACGGCAGCGTTGTTCAGCGGCTGCATGTGCAGCCAGACCGAGGACACCGACACCAACGCCACAGGAGAGACAGGGCAGATCCCGATCCCCGCCACACCCGACGAGCTCGAGGGCTCGTTCGTGGACGTCGCGCTGTCGCAGGGGCATCGCTGCGGCCTTCGGGACGACGGGTCGCTGGGCTGCTGGGCTACCGCGGTGAACGAGTTCTTCACGGCCCAGACCTACCTCGAGCTGGACTCGGGGGAGGGTCAGCTGTGCGGGGTCACCGACACCCACGGTGTGCGCTGCTTGTCGGCGGCGTCGGGCAGCACGTCGGAGACCTCTCTGACGCCTCCAGGCCCCGACGCGGTGCTGGAGGACTTCAGCGCAGGCACCGACTTCGCGGAGTGGTGCGCGATCGTGAGCGGGACCGCCAGGTGCGACATCAACCAGTTTCCGGAGGAAGACCGCGTGCGCGTGGTGCGGAGTCGGTACCAGGCGTGCGCCTGGGGCGACGACGGCCTCCCCATCTGTGAACAAGACGACTACTTCAAGAAGTACTACCCCAAGTTGGTGCTCCAGACGCTGGACACAGAGGTGGCTCTGCTCGATGCCGAGCTGTCTCCACGACTGTGCACGATCGATCTGGACGGCGCGCTCGAGTGCCTGGACGAGGCAGATCAGCCCTGGGGAGCCGTGCCCGCAGGAGTCTTCGAGCGCGTCTGGACGGCTGCGAGCCACGCGTGCGCCCGCTCCGAGGCGGGCGAGCTGTCGTGCTGGGGAGCAGATGCCTCGGCGAACGCCCCGTCTGGGAGTGGGTTCGGCGAGGTGTCGATGCTGGGCGACGAGGCGTGCGCGGTGGGCTCGGATCAGCGCATCACGTGCTGGTCGCTGGACGGCTGACCCATCCGCCGGGCTGCCCGCTGCCCCGCGGCGGGACCCGTCATGTCATTGACGGTCCGACACCGGCTCGTGTTGCACTGAAGGAAAGAAGCGGCGCAGCAAGGCGCTTCCCCGAGATTCCGTCCAGGGCGGTATCGAGCGGGTGCAACCCCACGCTTGACGAAACCAATCCGCAATCTGAACCTTTGTGCAGATTGCGGAGGAGTCGAATGAGTGCGCGGAGCGCGCTGGCTGATCTGTTGATGGCGCTGTTCACGCCCGCGGAGCTCCGGCGTCATCTGGACCTCGAGCCACGGGGTCCCGAGCTGCTGGCGGCCTTGCCCACTGCGGGAGCGAGCGAGGAGGAGACGTCTCAGCAGGCTGCGCGCGCCTTGATGCGCAGCGGTGCGGTGGACGACGCCTTCTTCGATCGGCTCCGCGAGGCGCGACCGGGGCAGGAGGCGTCCATCGAGGGCGTGCGGGAGGCATGGCGCATGCGGCGCAGGAGCCCCGTGGCCATCGAGTGGGCCCGAGTGCGGACGGCGTTCGTCCTGGGTGGTTTGGTGGCCGCGATTCTGGTGGCGGCAATCTGGTGGGCCACACGGCCTGTGTTCCTGGGAAGCGAGTAGGTCGCCGTCGACTCTGCGACACCGCTCCCAGCGGCGTGCGCTCCCCGATGACGCTTCCATGACACAGGCTGTAGGACAACCTCTTATAGGGTCGGCCGCGTGGCTGGCGACGCAGGAGGGGACGCGTGCACACCGGGATCGGACCCATGGCGATGTGGACATCCACCAGCCACTCACCTGCCTTCGAGCCTGCCGACCTGGCGGCGGCGGCTCGACACTTCCGCGAGCCCGTCTATGTGGTTCGCGACGGCGAGCGCGGCCCCCTCGGGGTGGCCCGCGGAGGCCAACCACGGACGAGGGGCGACGTGAACGGCGCACCTGCCTACCCCTTGGTGGCCGCCGTTCCTCCCATCTACCCTGAGTGGCTCGGCGACCGCTCCTTCACCGAGGTCCACGGCCTGCGCTTCCCCTACGTGAGCGGCGCCATGGCCAACGGCATCGCCACCACCGACCTGGTGATCTGTATGGCCCGGGCGGGCATGCTCGGCTTCTTCGGTGCTGCAGGGCTCACGGTGGACCGCATCGAGCAGGCGCTGGACCGTATCGAGGACGCCCTCGGAGGCACGGGCCTGTCCTGGGGCAGCAACCTCATCCACGCGCCCAACGAGCCCCAGGTGGAGATGGGCACGGTGGAGCTGTACCTGCGCCGCGGGGTCCGGCGCGTCTCCGCCAGCGCCTACATGGGGCTGAACCCCATGATCGTACGCTACGCCTACACTGGTCTGCGGCGCCTACCCGACGGCAGCGTGCACCGGCGCAACTTCGTGTTCTGCAAGATCAGCCGACCCGAGGTCGCTCGCCGGTTCCTCGCCCCTGCCCCCGCCGAGATCATCGACGGACTCGTGGCCGATGGGCACCTCACGGCCGAGGAGGCCGAGCTGGGTCGGAGCCTGCCCGTCGCCGAGGACGTCATCGTGGAGTCGGACTCCGGCGGCCACACCGACAACCAGGCCCTCACCGCCCTCTTCCCCACCATCCTGGCGGTGCGGGACGAGCTGGCCACAGCCCATGGCTACACGCGCCCCATCCGCATCGGCGCCGCGGGCGGCATCGGTACGCCCGCCGCGGTGGCTGCAGCCTTCCAGCTGGGCGCCGCCTTCGTGCTCACCGGCTCCGTCAACCAGGCGGCGCTCCAGAGCGGGCTGTCGCCCATCGGCAAGAAGCTGCTGTGTCAGGCCGGCCTGGCGGACGTGGCGATGGCCCCGGCGGCCGACATGTTCGAGCTCGGCGTCGAGGTGCAGGTGCTCAAGCGCGGCACCATGTTCGGCGTGCGCGCCAAGCGGCTGTACGAGGCCTACCACGCCTACGACGGCATCGAGCACATCCCCGCGGACGTGCGCGCCAAGCTCGAGCGCGAGATCTTCAAGGACGACCTGGAGAACATCTGGGCCGGCTGCGAGGCCTTCTTCGCGAAGCGCGACCCACACGAGCTGCAGCGGGCCAAGCAGGAGCCCAAGCACCGCATGGCGCTGGTCTTTCGCTGGTACCTCGGCTTGTCCAGCAAGTGGGCCATCGCCGGCGAGGCCGACCGGGGCATGGACTACCAGATCTGGTGTGGCCCCGCGATGGGCGCCTTCAACGCCTGGGTCGCGGGCTCGTTCCTGGAGCCCCCCGAGAGCCGCGACGCCGTCCAGATCGCTCGCAACCTGCTGGAGGGCGCTGCCGCCATCACCCGCGCACAGCAGCTGCGGGCCTTCGGCGTGCCCATGCCCAGTGACGCATTCACCTTCGCACCCCGCCCGTTGGAGGCCTGATCCATGAGCGTGTACGACCCTCGGACGTGCCCCATCGCCGTGGTCGGCGTCAGCGCGATCTTCCCCGGAAGCGTGGACGCCACGGGCTTCTGGAACGACATCGTCGGAGGTCGGGATCTCATCACCGACATCCCGCCCACCCACTGGCTGATCGACGACTACTACGACCCGGATCCCGACGCCCCCGACAAGACCTACGCCCACCGGGGTGCGTTCCTGCCGGACGTCGACTTCGATCCGCTCGAGTGGGGCGTTCCGCCGTCCATCGTGCCAGCCACGGACACCACCCAGCTCCTCGCCCTCATCGTGGCCAAGAAGGTGCTGGAGGACGCCACCGGCGGCAACGTCGGCAGCGTCGACAAGGATCGCGTCAGCTGCATCTTGGGGGTCACCAGCGCCCAGGAGCTGCTCGGCACCATGGTCAACCGGCTGCAGCGGCCGGTCTGGGTCAAGGCGCTGCGGGAGATGGGCTACGCCGAGGAAGAGGTGCAGGAGGCCTGCGATCGCATCGCGGGCTCCTACGTGCCCTGGCAGGAGTCGAGCTTCCCGGGTCTGCTGGGCAACGTCGTGGCGGGCCGCATCGCCAATCGGCTCGATCTCGGTGGCACCAACTGCGTGACCGACGCGGCCTGCGCCAGCTCCTTCTCGGCCGTCAGCATGGCGGTCAACGAGCTGTGGCTGGACCAAGCGGACCTCGTGCTGTCGGGCGGCGCCGACACCATGAACGACATCTTCATGTACATGTGCTTCAGCAAGACGCCGGCGCTGTCGAAGTCGGGCGAGTGCCGACCCTTCAGCGACAAGGCGGACGGCACCCTGCTGGGTGAAGGCCTGGGCATGGTGGCCCTGAAGCGCCTGGCCGACGCCGAGCGCGACGGAGACCAGATCTATGCCGTGCTCAAGGGCATCGGCTCGTCCTCGGACGGGCGGTCCAAGAGCGTGTACGCCCCGGTCTCGGAGGGGCAGGCCAAGGCGCTGCGGCGGGCCTACGACCAGGCCGGATACGGCGCTCAGACCGTGGAGCTGGTGGAGGCGCACGGCACGGGCACCAAGGCCGGCGACGCCGCGGAGTTCGAGGGACTGCGCCAGGCCTTCACCGAGTCGGGGCGGACGGACGCGCAGTGGTGCGCCCTGGGCACGGTGAAGTCCCAGATCGGCCACACCAAGGCCGCGGCGGGCGCCGCTGGGCTGTTCAAGGTGGTGATGGCGCTCCACCACAAGGTGCTGCCGCCCACCATCAAGGTGGACAAGCCCAACCCGAAGCTCGATCTGCAGACCTCGCCGTTCTACCTGAACACGGTGTCCCGGCCTTGGATCCGCGACGGGGACCACCCTCGGCGTGGATCGGTGAGCTCCTTCGGCTTCGGAGGCAGCAACTTCCACCTCACGCTGGAGGAGTACACCGGCCCCGGCGCCCTCGCGCATCGGCTGCGCACGGTGCCCACGGAGCTCGTGGTGCTCTCGGCGGACACGCCTCGCGCGCTCGCCCAGGCGGCACGCGACCTGGCGGCTCAGGCCACGGTGACGGACTTCCTGCCCTACGCCGCCCAGCACAGCCAGCGCACCTTCGAGGTCTCGAAGCCGGCTCGACTGGCGGTGGTGGCCAAGTCCGAGGCCGATCTCGCCGGCAAGCTCACCAAGCTCGCCGAGCGCATCGAGGGGTCGCCCGACGAGCCCTTCGAGCTGCCCACCGGCGGCTACTACGGCACCGGCGCCGAGCCTGGCCGCATCGCCTTCCTGTTCCCGGGCCAAGGCAGCCAGTACGTGGGCATGACGGCGGGCCAGGTGATGCTGCTCGACAGCGCCCGTCAGGCCTTCGACGACGCCGCTGGGCTCGAGCTCGGCCCCGTGCCGCTGCACCAGATCGTGTTCCCGCCGGGCGTGTTCGACGACGTGGCGCGCGACAAGCAACGTGCGGCCCTGACCGCCACCGAGTGGGCGCAGCCCGCCATCGGCGCTGCGAGCCTCGCCCTGCTGGGCGTGATGGAGCAGCTGGGTGTGAGGCCCGACGTCGTGGGGGGGCACTCCTACGGTGAGGTGACCGCACTGTGTGCGGCGGGCGCCCTGACGCCAGCCGACTGCCTGCGCGTCGCGCGACGCCGCGGGGAGCTGATGGCGGAGGCGGCCACCGCCGATGGCGCCATGACCGCGGTGCCGCTGCCCGTGGAGGCCGTGAAGCCCTACGTCGACGCCGTGCCCGACGCGGTGCTCGCCAACCACAACGCTCCCCAGCAGGTGGTGGTGAGCGGACCCACCGCGGCCATCGACGCCGTGGAGGCCAAGCTGAAGGCGGACGGCATCGAGCCGAAGCGCCTCGTGGTGGCCACGGCGTTCCACAGCCCCGTGGTGGCCGACTCGGTGGAGCCCTTCGCGGCGTTCCTGCGCTCCGTGGACGTGAAGGCCCCCTCGCTGGACGTGTTCCAGAACGCCGAGGCAGCGCCCTACCCTCGCGACCCCGCTGCCATCCGCTCGGGCTTGTCGTCGGCGGTGGCCAAGCCGGTGCGTTTCCTGGAGCAGATCGAGGCCATGTACCAGGCTGGCGTGCGGACCTTCGTGGAGGTCGGGCCGGGACGCGTGCTGAGTGGCCTGACCAGCGAGGTCCTCGGCGACAGACCGCACCACGCCATCCCCACGGATCACCGCAAGAAGCACGGCGTGACCGCGCTGTTCCAGGCGCTTGGGCGTCTGTGCGTCGCGGGCGTGAAGCTCGATCTGGCGTCGTTGTGGGAGGCCTACCCAGCCGCCGACAACCCCCACGAGCGGACGGCACCGAAGCTCGCCCTCGCGATCAATGGCTCGAACTACGAAAAGCCCTACCCGCCCCCGGGCGGCTCGGCCGCCTTGCCCAAGCCCAACCCCGTCCGAACGGGAGCCGCCGCCGAGCGCGGCCCGGCCCCCCAGGTGGTGGAGCGAGTGGTCACCGTGCCCGCCGCCTCCCCCGCCGCTGCGACTGCTGGAGGAGCCGTGAGCCAGGACCAACCCGACGCCTGGATCCTCGCCTTCCAGGAGGCACAGCGCGCCACCGTGGAGGCCCACACCGCCTACCAGAAGGCCATGGCCGAGAGCCACGAGCAGTTCCTGCGCACCGTGGAGACCTCGCTCACGGGCCTGCAGTCGATGCTGACGGGCCAGGCACCCCCAGAGGTCGTGCTGCCGCAGATGCCCGCCATGGCCCCGATGCCCACGACTCCGCCCGAGCTGTCCTTTGCCTCGACCCCTGCGCGCGCGTCGGCCGACGTGGCCTCGCTGGTGCAGAACGGGGTGGAGGTGCTGGGAGGGACCACGCCTGCGGCCCCTCCGGCCGCGCCCGCAGCACCTTCCCTCGATCTGGAGGCCCTGCTCCTCGACGTCGTGGCCGACAAGACCGGATACCCCGCCGACATGCTCGATATGAGCATGGCCCTGGAGAGCGATCTCGGCATCGACTCCATCAAGCGCGTCGAGATCTTGAGTGCGGTGCGCGAGGCGGCGCCCGGGCTCCCCGAGGTCGACACCGCCGAGATGGCCAAGCTCAACACGCTCGGACAGGTGGTGGACCACCTCCGCAGCGCCCTGCCCGCGGGTGGTGTGTCTGCTCCGACCACGGCTGCCGCACCTGCTCCCGCGGGGCCAGCGGTGGACCTGGAGGCCCTGCTCCTCGACGTCGTGGCCGACAAGACCGGGTACCCCGCCGACATGCTCGAGATGGGCATGGCCCTGGAGAGCGATCTCGGCATCGACTCCATCAAGCGCGTCGAGATC
>JAHQVJ010000242.1 GCA_019634415.1 Myxococcales bacterium | reverse complement strand
GCGGTCAGCCGGGCGTCCTCGGCGTCGGCCTGCGCGTGGGAGGCGAGGGACTCGTAGGCGCCTGGTAGCACCTCCGCCACCACAGGCTCCGGCTCGTCACCGATGGCCTCGAGGATGCACGCCACCACGTCCTCTGCGAGCTCCGCCTGCGTGTCCAGGTGGGCTTCGAGGGCGTCCTCCAGAGCCTCCCAGTTGCCGAGCAAGCTGCCGGTGTCCGGGTCCTTGCCGTCGTCGTCTCCCAGATCTTCGGGGAAGTTCCGGTCGACGTACGTCTCCAGCTCGTCGCCCCAGGCGTCCAGCTCCAGGCAGGCCTCGATGGCGTCTTGCAGGGCAGCGGGATCGGGCAGCGAGGCCTCTGCATCGTCGATCTGAAGCTGGCCGACGTCGGTGTCGTCCACGGCGAGGGCACCCGCAGCGTCCACGTCGGCCTGTGCCTGGACCGCCCACGGCGCGAGGCCCAGGCTGCCCGCCTCGGCGGCGTCCAGATCGGAGCCATCGAGCAGCAGCGGCACCGCCCCCTCGAGCTGGGTGCGCCACGCGTCCACGGACTCCCAGGTCAGCGTGGTCAGGGCCTCGTTCTGGGCGTCCAGATCGGACTGCCACTGCGCCACCAGGGTGGTGGACAGATCCGCCATTGTGGTGTGCAGGCTCGCCAGCGCGGCTCCATCGTTGGGATCCGCGCGCAGATCCTCGAGCGCGGTCTCGGTGGTGAGCAGGTAGGAGACGGGCGCCTGATCCTCCACGGTGCCCTCGAAGCTCACGGGGTAGGTCGGGGGCGTGGTGAGGTCGGGGGTGGTGAGGTAGATCCCCGCGGCGTCGTTGGCCTGCACCACGACGCTGCCCAGCGGGGCGGCGGGTACCACGAAGCTACCAGTCTGAATCACGTCCTCGGTGACGGGATCGAGGATCCACCAGTCGAAGACGCCGGGCTGCACGTCCACGGCGAGGACGTGGCCCGCTCCGACGACGAGGGAGTGGCTCACGGGTGGCGGGGGTGGGGCACACGAGGCCCCCAGGAACATGGCGATGACCGCCACGAGTGGGACAGAACGGGGTTGCACGGCTCCTCCAGGTTGCCCTTGTGGGGTAGGCTGCAGGCCCGTCGTTGAGATCTCCCCGATCTCTCCCCCCCCTTGGACTTCACGCGACGTGCAGGCGTCGTGGAGGACTGCATGGACGTCATGCTTCGCGAGGTCACGATGGCCAACTTCGGCGCGGTGATCCGCTGTCGCGTGGCCGACGACCAACAAGCCTTCGTGGCCCCGAACGTCGAGTCGCTGGCCGAGGCCTACACCAACCCGCGGCTGGTCCCGCTCGCGATCTACGACGAGGCGCTCATCGGCCGCGTGGCGAACGCCGAGGATCCCGTCCGCGGCTTCGTGATGTACCAGGTGTGGGACGAGATCGGGTTCATCAAGCGGCTGATGGTCGCCCCCGATCACCAGCGACGGGGCTACGGTCGCGCCGCCATGTGTGAGGTGGTGCGGCGTCTGAAGCTGCACCCGAGCGTGCGCCGGATCGCCACGAGCTACCACCGGGACAACCACGCCGCGCGCGATCTGTACCTCTCGCTGGGGTTCACCCGTCCGATCGAGATGGACAGCGACATCGAGGAATATGTGGCGCTGGACTGGGACCCGGTGTCAGGCACCCCTCCGATTCGGTAGCCCCGTGGTCGTTCGATGGCGGGGATGCCGAATCACGCGACGGGCTCGCTGCTAACCAAAAAGGTCAACATCGCCACCGCTCCGCTGCCACTGTATCGACTCGCCGTGAGCTGCGTTCGCAGTCGATCAATTTCGTCACGCAACCCTGTATACTACTCCTCGATGGCAGGGGAGTTCAGGATGAACGTGACCGATAGGGACGTAGCGATACCCGACGGGAGCGCATTGGCCGAAGGGAGGACCTGATGTGGCTCATCGGTATCGTCCTTCTCGCGGCATGCGCCGAATTGTCAACCCCTTGCGTCAGCGACGAACAATGTGTCGACGCGTTCGGAGACGGATGGTCCTGTCGCGCGTCGGGGGCTTGCGACTGGCAGACCGAGCCCACTCCCCCGCCCTCTCCCGTCCTGATCATCAACGAGGTGCTCTACGATCCTCTCAATCAGGACGACGAGACAGGTCATCCCTTGGGGGACGCCAACGGAGACGGCACCTATGTGCACGACGACGACGAGTTCGTGGAGCTCGTGAACATCTCGGGCAAGACGGTCGACGTGAGCGGCTACGCGCTGTACGACCAAACGAGCTGGGAGCTCGACGATCCTCGGCACGTGGTGCCACAGGGAACCGTACTCCCCCCCGGAGATGCCCTGGTGGTGTTCGGCGGTGGCGAGCCGATGGGCAGCTTCGGAGACACCACGGTGCAGGTGGCGACCAGTGGACGAATCAACCTCAACAACAAGGGCGACATGCTGCGGGTGACCCACCCCTCGGGAGTGGTGGTGGAGACCTTCGACGTCACTCCGCGCTCGAACAATCCCGACGAGTCCTTCACCCGGGACCCCGACATCACTGGAGGCTTCGTGCAACACGGGAGCATCTCCGCGTGGCTGTTCTCCCCCGGCACACGGACCGACGGAAGTCCGTTCTGACGAAGGACCACACCAAGCACGATTCGACAGCTCCCTCGGTCGCATGAACCGCGCCGACGTGGATCAAGCTACGGCGCCGACGTGCTCTCGAGCCCCACGAGCTTCCGGCTCAGCGCGACGAGCTCCCTCGCCATCCCCCTGTCCTTCGCGTGAGGGTTCGGCGTCTCCATCGGCCACCCGCCGTTCTTGCATTCCCGGTCCCGATACAGCACGCTGCTCTGGCTGAAGTACGCACCGGAGTGGTTGGGCGCGTCGTCCGAGAGCAGCACGTGCAGCGACGTCTGCGCCGACTCCTCGCTGCTGTCGGTCATCCCGGAGAGGTTGAAGAACGGTCGCATCACGGCCATGGCGGTTCGCATCACGAAGCCGCCACCGCCTCCGAAGTTGGAGCGTGCCCAACCGGGGTGCACCGAGGCGGTGGTCACCCCGGTCCCCCCCAGGCGCTCCGCCAGCTCCATCGCGTACAGCGTCGTCGCGACCTTGGCCTCGCCATAGGCAGGGAAGGCGCTGAAGGGCCGACTCTCGTAGTTCAGATCGTCGAGGTGCAGCTGCGGTCGGTTGTTCGGGCTCCCAGCGTGCACCACCGATGACAGAATCACCATGCGGGAATCCTCGGTTCGCTTCAGGAGGTCGAGGAGCAGCTCGGTGAGCAGGAAGTGGCCGAAATAGCTGATGCCGATGGTCGTCTCGAGGCCGTCCTTCGTCACCTGCCGCTCGCCAGACATGTTCACCATTCCTGCGTTGCAGGCCAGCCCGTCCAGCCGGTCGTGCGCTTCCGTGAAGGTGGTCACGAAGTCTCGTACGGACTGGAGGTCTGCCAGGTCCAGCCGCATCACCTCGTAGGTTCCCTTGGAGCCTGCAAAGCTCCGCGCCTCCTGCTCGCCGGCGTCGACCCGGCGACAGGCCATCACGACATGCCCACCTTGCTTCACCAGCTGCCGTGTGGTCTCGAGGCCCACGCCCGAGTTCGCACCCGTGACGATGTACACCCTCCCACTGAGATCCTTCGACGCGGTCTGTTCATCGATTCGGCGGATGGTTCGCTTCGCCATGTTCCTCACCTCCGGACACCCTCGAGATATGGGCTCCGGCACGGCGGCGGGATGTCTGAGCACGCCAATTCACTGTCTCGACGCGCCAGCTGGCTGGTGCGATGCGACACGTCCGTCGGACATACGCTGCGGCGCCGTCTCCGGGTGACCCCACATTGGCGTCACCTGCAAGCATTCTGGCGCGAAGAGCCAGCGTGGCTTCGACGTGGCTCCCATACACTCGGCACGGATCTGGTCCGGGAGCCGCTCATGATTCGCCTCCAGATTAACGGCACATCGCACGACGTAGATGCCGCCGACGACACACCGCTGCTCTGGGTGCTGCGCGATCACCTCGACATGACTGGGACCAAGTTCGGCTGCGGCATCGCGCAGTGCGGGGCGTGTACGGTGCACGTCGATGGCCGTGCCACGCGCTCGTGTGTGACCCCAGCGGCGGCGGTCCAGGGCCGGGCCGTCACCACCATCGAGGGGCTGGGCGAGGGAGTCACCCACGCGGTGCAGAAGGCATGGGCCGAGCACGTCGTGCCGCAGTGCGGCTACTGCCAGTCCGGCCAGATCATGGCCGCCATCGCAATGCTCCAGTCGATTCCCGATCCAACCGACGACCAGATCGACGCCGTGATGTCGGGCAACCTGTGCCGCTGCGGGACCTACCCCAGGATCCGCGCCGCCATCAAGGACGCCGCGGCGGCCATTCGCAACGACTCGCAGCACTGATCTGGAGGTGGGAGATGCTCGCGTTCCTGTTGATGGCGGCCCCTTCGATGGCCGACGACCACCCCGCAGCGATCCAGTATGGGACGTGCGTGCACTGCCACGGGGCTCACGCCGAGGGCCGCCCCGAGCTGGGCACGCCGCGCCTGGGCGATCTGGATGCACCGTACATCTTGCGTCAGCTGCAGGCGTTGAACGATGGAACGCGGGGGGGACATCCCGACGACCCCACCGCCAAGCCCATGGTCGCGATCGCGACGGGGTTGTCGTCGGATGAGCGCATGTCGGAGCTCGCCGACTACGTGGCGGCAATCGAAGCGCCGACCTACGCACGAGGCCCGTCGGTGCGCGGGGGCGCTCGAGCGTATGCCCCCTGTGCCACCTGCCACGGGGCCGATGCGCGAGGCATCCCCGCGATGAACGCACCCGGCCTGCTATACCAGCAGCCGAACTACCTGAAGGCCCAGCTCGTCAAGTTCCGGGACGGTCTGCGCGGGGGCCCCGACGACGGACCGTTCGCGCAGCAGATGGCCGCCATGGTGGGCGCCTCGAGCGACGAGGAGATCGACCGCGTCGTGGGACACATCGCCGCGCTTCGCCCGACGCCTCGGCCGTTGAACAACCCCCCGGTGACCCTGTCCCGCGAGGAGGGACTAGCTGCGTTCGAGCAGATCTACGCCGCCGTCTCGCACCCCCGGTGCACGAACTGCCACCCCGCGGGCGACGCACCGCTGCACACCGACGAGAGCATTCCCCACGACTTCGGGGTCACCCGCTTCAGTCCCCTGCAGGGCCTGCACTGCAGCACGTGCCATGCGCAGTCGCCCGTCGGAGACGGACTTGCGCCGCAGCCCCCAGCCGACCCCATCTGGAGCATCGCCCCAGCGGAGATGGTGTTCGAAGGTCGCACACCTTCGCAGATCTGCGCACAGCTCAAGAACCCTGAGACCAACGGGCGTCGCGGCTTCAACGACCTCACCCAGCATCTCGAGGAGGACCATCTCCTCCAGACCAGCTGGCACTCGGGCCGCACGCCGCCTCCGATGAGCCATCCGGAGCTGGTCGAGGCCTTCGCCACGTGGGGATCCGCGGGCGGCCCATGCCCCGATCCTTCGATCCACGAGCAGGAGTGACCGGCATGCAACCTCTCCATTCCGAGCGCGGCGCCTCGCGCCGGGAAATCCTCGCGGGGCTGGGCGCTCTGGTGGTCGCCGTCCAGCTGCCGTCTTCCGCGAGGGCCTCCACGACCTCGAGCGCACCGTCGTCCACCGAGCTCGGCACGCTCAACGCCTTCGTCGGGGTCGGCACCGACGGGGTCGTCACGGTGATCTGTCCCGCCCAAGAGCTGGGTCAGGGCTCGAGCACGGGGGTCGCACAGATCGTGGCCGACGAGCTGGATGCCGCCTGGGACGACGTGCGGGTGGTGCTGGCGGACGAAGGCAAGCAGTATCGCGTCTCCATCGTTCCCTTGTTGCCTGCGTCCCAGGGAACCGGCGGCTCATTCACCATCCGAGCCTGGCTCGCCCCCCTTCGAAAGGCCGGGGCGCGGGCACGGGCCATGCTCGTGGCCGCGGCCGCCGAGCGCTGGGGTGTTCGCACCGAGGACTGCGTGACCACAGACAGCGTGGTCCGCCATCCCGACGGCCACGAGGCCACCTACGGAGAGCTGGCCGAAGACGCCGCGCGTCAGCGCGCACCGCGAAACCCGACCCTGAAGACGCGGGACCAGTTCGAGTACATGGGCCGCTCCATGCCGCGCGAGGACCTCGCGCCCAAGCTCACCGGCCAGACGCAGTACGGAATCGACATCCGCCTTCCGGGCATGGTGTACGCGTGCCCGGTGGCCAGTCCCGTCAATGGGGGGCGGGTCGACTCGGTCGACGATCGAGTCGCGCGGTCGATGCCTGGAGTCCTCGACGTCCTCGTGTTCGACACCTTCGTGGCGGTGGTGGCGAAGGGGTGGTGGCAGGCCAAGCAGGCGATGCTCTCCCTCGAGATCACCTGGGACGCCAAAGGGAACGGAGCAGTCGGCAGTGCGGCCATCTCGAAGCAGCTGCGAGCCAACCTCGATGCCAAGCGAGGCTACACACGCGTCCGAAAGCGAGGAAACGTCAAGCGTGCCCTCGAGGATGCCGATCAGGTGATCGAGGCAGACTACGAGGTGCCCTACCTCGAGCACGCCACCATGGAGCCGCTCAATTGTACGGTCCACGCACAGTCGGACCGCTGTGAGATCTGGACGAGCACCCAGCAGCCCACCCGTACGGTGAACGCCATCCGGAAGCTCACCGGGATGCGCGCAGAGCAGATCATCCTCCACCCGATGTACGTCGGTGGTGGCTACGGACGGCGCGGGAACGTCGACTGGGTGGAGCAGGCCGTCCAAGTGGCACAACGGGTGGACAGCCCGGTGCAGGTGTTGTGGACCCGAGAGGAGCAGACACGCCACGGCTTCTACCGGCCGCCGATGATGGGCCGTCTCCGCGCTGCCATCCAGGACGGTCGACTCACCGCGCTGCACGCCCGCATCACGGGTGACAGCTCCTCTCGCGGGTGGCTTCCCGGCCTCCAGTGGGTCGGGTTGGTCAAGCGACAGCTCGCCGAGGGCATGAGCCGCAATGCGAGCCCGTACGACTACCACAATGTGCTGGTGGAGGTGCTGCCCCAGAGCTTCCACCTGAACGTTGGGTTCTGGCGTTCGGTGAACCAGAGCTTCACCGCGTTCTTCCGGGAGACGTTCCTCGACGACGTCGCGGCAGCCATCGGCCAGGATCCGCTGGAGCTCCGTCGCAGCCTCCTCGAGGAGGATCAGCCGCGGGTCCGGGCGGTGCTCGACAAGGCGGCCCAGCTGGGCCGCTGGGGCGAGGCCCCCGAAGGCCATCACCAGGGGATCGGCCTGGTGAACTGGGCCGGTGCCTACTGCGCTCAGGTGGTCGAGATCACGATCGAGAACGACCAGCCCCGGATCCAGCGCCTGAGCGCAGCCATCGACTGTGGTGTGCACATCAACCCCGACCAGGTGCGGGCCCAGGTGATGGGGGGCGCGATCTTCGGCCTGTCGTCGGCGCTCGGCGAGGCGATCACGGTCAAGGAGGGCCGGGTGGAGCAAAGCAACTTCAACGACTACCCCATCCTTCGGATGAGCCAGTCGCCATACACCGTCGACGTCCACGTGATGGATCGCCCCGACGACCCACCGCGGGGCGTGGGCGAGCCAGGTACGCCCCCCGCCATTCCGGCCCTGTGCAACGCCATCTTCGCGGCGACCGGCAAGCGGGTGCGTCACCTGCCGATCCCCCGCACGCTCTCCGCGCTCGACTGAGGACTCCATGACCCCGCTGAGCCTGCTCCTCGCGAGTGTCGCGGTCGCACAGGTCAACAACGAGAACATGGCTTCCGCCGTGAAGGATGAAGGGTACGGACTGCAGCTGGGTGGCGGAGGGTCGTTCGCCTCGGGGAACCTCTCCTCGGTGAGCATCAACGGAAGCCTCTCGGTGCAGTACCGCAGGAACTTCCCTGCCGAGGAGGAAGAAGAGGAGCTTCCCTGGGTGAAGAGCCGCGCGCTGCTGAGCGCCAGCGGCTCCTTGTTGACGTTCGACGGGCTCACCGTCATCGATCGCCGACTCGCGAACCTGGGCTACACCCGCATGCTCTCCCGCCGCATGGGTCTCGAGGCAGCGGCGCAGTACCAGAACAACCTCCTTCTCCTGCTCGACGCCCGGCTGACCGGCGCAGTGGCCATTCGCTTCCTCTTCGTGCACCGTCCACGCCTGACGGTCTCCGCGGGTCTCGGCGCGATGCTGGAGCACGAGATCCGCAACGTCGATCCCGAGGGCCCTGATGCCCGGCGAGTGACCAACCCACGGGCGGTGGGTCGCGTAAGCTGGAGGGTGGGCATCATCCCCGACGGGCTCACCTGGATGCACACGGTGTACGCCGAGCCCCGGATGGATCGATGGTCCGACCAGCTCATCGTGGACTACAACACGCTCGAGGCCCACGTGAACAAGACGTTCTCGATGACAGCGGATCTGCAGCTACGGCACGACAGCCTGCCCCCGGCAGATCTCGCTCGGCTGGACGTTCGCCTGACCTGGGGCCTGCGGTTCCGGTGGGCCGTTCGGCCCGAGGCCGATCAGCCACACCACTGACCTACAGCAACAGCAAGGGACGCCCGACCCGCACGAACGTGGCCATGGGGCCTTCCATGTACCGGCCCAGCTCGTCACCCACCCACGGGGGCCTCGGGGCTGGCCAACACGTCTACGTGGATACGCGGTGACCGCCTGCGGGACTTTGTGCTCCAACCACGCTTGTTGCACCTGGTGCGGCGCATCTGGAGAGCCCAGTGGGTCAGGCAGGTTCGACGGGAAGCTCGGCACGTAGAGGGCCAGGAGATTCCGACACCTCTCGACGCCACGCCTCGGGGGTCGTGCCTGTCCACCGTTGAAATGCGCGGAAGAAGGAGGTCGGCTCCTCGAATCCGAGCAGGAATGCAATCTCGGTGGAGGTCAAGTGGGTTCGGTGCAGGTAATGCCGAGCCAGGCTCTCACGCGTGACACCCACTACTTCCTTGAAGCTCGTACCTTCGTCGCTCAGGCGCCGCTGGAGCGTGCGGGAGCTGACCGCGAGCCGCCGGGCCACCGCATCTATCGCGAACTGGCCGCTCGGCAGGGCCTCCAGGAGTACAGCTCGGGTTCGCTCGGCGAACGTGGCGTCGCCCTCGAGGTCCGCGAGTCGCTTGCGTAGCTCGGGCTCGAAGATGCGCCACATGGCGCTGTTGGCCGTGAGGAACGGGCGGCGCGCATCGGCATCGTCGAACCTGACCCGAATCACGTCGCCCCGCTTCATCCGAACACCGAGAAACTCCTCGAACGGACGTGGATCACGCGGCAGCTGGGGCACGACAACCTCGGTCGGGCGAATGCGCACCCGTGTGCCGAGCCGGGCGAGCTTGACCACGAACAAGGCCTCCAAGCCGTGCATGTACGCGGGCGGTCGAAGCGTGGCGTCCTTCCATCGGTAGGTCAGCTCGAGGCCGCCGGGTCCGTCACGAATGTCGAGGGTGATGGGGGCGATGAGAGGCTTGAATCGCGCCAGCCGCTCGGTGGCCGTCGCGAGGTCCGGACTGCAGAGTGCGGCGAACACGGGCGGCATGAACCACTCGGGGCTCATGGCTTCCGTGAGCTGCACCCAGAAGCTGGGGTCCTCGACGCTGGCGTCCAGCGCCTCGCTGAATCGCAGGAACGCCTCGGTGGTGAGCCTGACGCCTTCCCGGTTCAGCAGATCCTCCGGAAGGCGTGCTCGACGGAGCACGTCGACGTGGTCCACCCCGACCTCGGCGAGGATGCCCTTCCAGTTCTCCCCGATCGAGTACCCCTGGGTGCGCGCCACGATGACCTCCTTCGTCTCTCCTAGCCAGGGGCACTGACGCCAGCGATGTCATGGCGCGCCAATGTGCTATCCTGGGACGCCAACGACGAACTGGTGGTCGCCGTCAGATGGAAGGCCCGTCCCCCCCATGCCAGATCAGAAGTGGACCTCCGTTCACAAGACCACAGACGGCAACTCGTTGGTTGTTCTGTGATGGGTATGGTTCATAGTAGTCTACGGCCGGCCCATGCTGACACTAATCCCGACGCTCTCCTGACGTTCCGCGGCTCCCGCCCCGCGGCCCTCGAACGTCACGACCTGTGAGGCGGGACTTGCGCGCACCGACGCCCAACAGGAGCATGCCGACGAAGGCACCGCCGGGCGTGCTCCCCACCTGGGAGCATCCGACGGCGGGCTCGACCCCGTCTTCGTCTTCGAGAGCCTCGTCGACTGGTGTGGTTGCACACATCAAGTCGGTCTGTGTGCGTCCGCCGTAGCCGTCGAGATGGACCAGCACGAAGCACTGATCCTCGAAGACGAACCCTGGACTCGTCCATGTTCCGAGCTGATCGGTCCGAAAC
Source organism: Myxococcales bacterium (assembly GCA_019634415.1). Taxonomy (GTDB): domain Bacteria; phylum Myxococcota_A; class UBA796; order UBA796; genus DRPG01. The sequence goes on along the minus strand of JAHQVJ010000242.1, from coordinate 7,342 downwards.
GTCACCTCCCCATCCAGTCCTGGACGAGCGACGAAGGCCGTTCGAGGCGCTCCCGAGCCAGTCTGCTGCCGAAGGACCAACCAGCCCAGGTGGGCCTCGTCCGTCCGGTCCAGGCGAGCGGTGACCTGCACGGCCCAGCCGTCGTCGGCGTCACAGGTGGACCACGCTTCGCTCCACTGCTGCGTCAGTAGTGTGTCCACGAAGACCATGGAGGTCTCGCCCCCAGCGGGGCCCGATCCGACCTCGAACGAAAAGGTCTCCGTCACGTCGTAGGTCGTCGCCCGGAACCCCACCTCCACGAGGGCACCCACCGGCAGCGGCACGTCGGGCACGAAGGTGATCAACTCGGGCGCAGGCCACTCCACGGTCCCGTTCACGGAGTCTCCATCCGCGATGACGCGCACGTCCTCGATGTCGGTGCCATGCAGCTGCATGCGGATGACCGAGTCCGTCGGTACGTTCGTGGCTCCGTCTCTAGGCGTCGTCGACCAGACTCCAGCCACAGGCGTGGTGCACGCCAGCGCATCGGCCATCACGGCCGCCACAACGAAGATCATCGTTCCTCCAATGGATAGCGCCGACCCCTCACTGTGTGGAGTCGACCTCTCGTGCAGACCAGGTCCCCACCACCTCGATGGGCCTCCCCAGATTGCAGCACCAGTGCAGCTCGCCCTCGGCGTGGGTGGGACTCGTGAAAACGCCCGACAGCGTCGGCCGACCGTCCTCCAGCGGCGCGGGCAGAACGCTCGGGGCCACGAGCGCGGACAGCGTCATCGATCCGGGGTCATCGCCGCGAAGCATGGCCCCGTCGTCCGTGTGTCGCGCCCCGTCGATCTCGACGTGCGCCGTGGTCTCGATGATGTAGATCCCCCCGGCCTCGCAGTTGCTGAAGACCACCGACGCGTCGTCCATGTCGAGCTCCAGCGACAGCGCCACGTCGTCCCCTTCGATCGTCGCCGTTCCGGACAGCCCAGTGGCCATCTGCTCCAGGAGATCGGCCACCGCAGGCACCCCCTTCCTGGGAGGCACGGTCCAGTCGTCGATGGGCACACGACAGTCGATGGCTGTGGTGCCCTCCGACCCTACCTGAACGCCCTCGTCCAAGCTTGCATCCACGACCTCGGCACCGCCGTCACAGGCTAACGCCAGGAGCACGGCCAGCGTCCCCGTCCGTGTGAAGTCCAACGGCATCTGCACTCCCATCGAGCCCATGTCCTCGTGCAGTCTGGGCCGTTCCTGCCGCCCTCGCTACATCGAAATCACGATATCGTGAGTCAATCCAGCGCACGCGTGCGCGAATTCGCTACACTCGGACGCGTGAGGCTGATGTGGACATCGACGTCGATCAACTCTCGGCAGAGCTGTTGCGCGCGCTCCGCGGTCCGCGGAGCCAGGTCGCCTTCAGCCGTCGGCTCGGCTACCGCTCCAACGTCGCCGCGGCGTGGGAAGGACGCCGTCGCTGGCCCACCGCGTCCCGCATGCTGCAGGCAGCTCGCACCGTCGGGGTCGACGTCGACGCAGGCCTGCAGAGGTTCTACCGGCTCTCCACCCCCACCCTGAACACGGTAGACCCCGCGTCCCCCGAAGGTGTCGCCGCCTTTCTACGGGACCACAGGCGAATTCGCACACTGGATGATCTCTCCGAGCGCACTGGCTATAGCCGACATCAGCTCTCGCGCTGGTACCGGGGCGCCGCTCAACCCCGGTTGCCCGAGCTCCTCTCGCTCGTGGAGGCATCGACGCAGCGCCTCCTGGACTACATCGCGATCCTCGTCGACCCCACCGACGTCGCCTGCATCGCCAGGGAGTGGTCTCAGCTCGAGGCTGCACGGTCCTTGTTCTGGCGGATGCCCCATGCGCAGCTCGTGCTGGTCGCCGTCAACCTCCTGGACTACCGAGCGCTGCCTGCCCACGACGACCAATGGCTGGCGGCGCGCCTCGGTCTCCAGCTGTACCAGGTCACCGGAGCAGTGGAGGCGTTGGTGGCCACGGGACAGCTGCGCTGGGAGGATCGGCACCTGGCGTTCGGCCGCGTCCAGACCCTCGACACACGGCGCCACCCCGAAGCGCCCGTGGCCCTTCGTCGCTACTGGAACGAGCGCGCTCTGGAGCACGTGGAGTGCCCCTCGACCTCTTGGTCTTGGAACACGTTCACGGTGTCGGAGGCGGACCGCGATGCCATCGTGGACCTCTACCGCAGCACCTACCGCAAGATGCGGGCCATCGTTGCCGCCTCCGAGCCGAGCGAGACGGTGGTCCTGGTGCAGCAGTCGATCGTCCAGCTCGACACCCCACCCGCATCTCTGCGCAGACCCGGGACCTCATGCGACTCCACTCTGCCGTGAGCCCACCCATTCGTTTGGTTGGAGCGTAGTGACTCCTCGGCACGCACGTCGATGATGTCTCGAAGGATCAGAGCGAGCCCGGTAGAACCGCGCGATCGACTTCGTTGAACACCGCTGTGGCGCTTGCACGCCACGCCGAGGTTTGGTTCCTCCTCTTCCTGGAGGCTACTGTGGGCTGTCATGCCCAGCACCCAATACAGAAAGAGCACTCACCAGGTGGAGTACCGCCGCCCGAGCTACTGTTGTCCAGCTGTTACCACAACAACGCTGGCCGCTCGCTAAGTTGGCCTGAATGCACGGGTCGTCATCGACGCGTGTGTAATCCTATGCAGGGAGATTCATGCAACCCATGAGGGCCGCCCTCGCCGAGTGCCTGGGGACGTTCTGGCTGGTCTTGGGAGGATGCGGCGCCGCCGTGTTCGCCGCCGGGTTCGGTGCCGAGACCAACAACAACCTGGGGCTGGGTTTCCTGGGCGTCAGCCTGGCCTTTGGCCTGTCGGTGGTGACAGGGGCCTACGCGTTCGGTCACGTCTCCGGAGGGCACTTCAATCCTGCCGTGACCGCAGGGCTGGCAGTGGCTGGTCGGTTCGAGCCCGCGAAGATCCCAGCCTATGTGGTGGCGCAGATCGTGGGAGGCATTCTCGCGGCGACGGTGATCTTCACCATCGCGAGCGGCGCTCAGGGATTTGCCATCGACGGATCCGCCGCAGGCGCCTTCGCCACCAATGGCTACGGAGCGCTGTCTCCCGGGGGCTACAGCATGGTCTCGGCCCTGTTGGCCGAGATCGTGTTGACGGCGGTGTTCCTGATCGTGATTCTGGGGGCCACCTCGAAGGGGTCCGCAGCGGGGATGGGGGGACTGGCCATCGGTCTGTGCCTCACACTCATCCACATGGTCTCCATCCCCATCACGAACACCAGCGTGAACCCAGCACGATCCACCGCCATGGCGGTCTTCGTTGGGGGCGACCAGGTGGGACAGCTCTGGCTGTTCTGGGTGGCTCCCCTCGTCGGTGCTGCGCTGGGCGGAGGCATCCACAGGTTCTTCCTCGACGCCGACGATTCTTAGGCCGAAGAACGAGTCCACCCGACCACCCAGGTCAGCAAGGCTCCCGGATCCGTGGCAGATCCCCACTCCCGCTGATCATGCAGAATCTTGAGATCGGTCGCCAGCTGAACCGTCGAGGGCCCGAGGCCTGTCGAACGCACATCCAGCCGCGAAACTCGTCTGGAAGTGGGCATGGCAGTGCCAGGCGCGCGGCGACTAGGTCGGGATCCCGCAGCCGGACTCATCGGAGTCGAATTTGCCAGCGTCCTCCACGCAAGCTCGCCCCGACGTGGGCGCAGTCAAGGCGATGCGGCTGGAGCGGCGCGACCTCGACGTCGACCGGGGCACGCTCGAGATCAGGCCCAAGCCCTTCCTGTTGCCGGGCTTCGTCGTTGCGCCCCGCGAACCCCCCGAACGCGCACCGGGGTTCTTCGAACCCTGATCGGCGCCCGTCCGAGGGGATCGCGGCTCGCACGAAGCCCTTCGTGGGGGCTGTGCGGATGGTCCCAAAGGTCGGTCTGGGTACGGCTGGTGCAGGCGCGCATTACACAAAGCGAAGCCTCGGAAGATGCTTGATTCCACGACTGTGCCCGGCGCGTGGAGCAGCTTGATCCCAGGATGAGCTGACGGCTGGGATACCTCCGTCTCGGAGGTGCAAATGGGTGGGATAGGACTGTTGGCCTTTGGTTTCGTTGGGTGCGGGGCAGAGGTTGGCCCCGCAGTCGGGCCTGCCGGACCCCCTGGCCCCCCTGGACGGGATGGGCGGCCTGGCTGGGACGCGGGCTGGGTGTGGGCAGACAGCCGGGGGATCGTTGTCTCTCGCGGAGGACCGCTGCCCTTTGTCTTCGACGAGCACGGCCTGCTCTGGTATGTCGACACCGAGACGGCGCAGGCCCTACCCGGAGGCAGCGCTCACCTGGCGTTCTCGGCGCCCGCGTGTTTCGGTGACGCCTACATCCAGTACCCGAGTCCCCGGCACCCCCTTCAGCTCTACGCAGAGCCTGGGTTCTTCGTCCGACCCGACCACATGCAGCAGGTGTCGGTGTGTGCGTTCTCCTTCCGGACCGACTACGCGGGCCGCGCCGGAACGTGTCGGGACACCGACGTCTGCACTGACATTGAGGGCGTCCCCCTGGAGGACATGACGCACATGCCCGAACTCGCACCGCCGCAGCTCCTGTTCCGGGGCCCGTTGCATCCAGAGCCGTGATCAGCGGGCGCTCGATGGCGCCGCAAAGCTCGGCGGCCGCCCAGTCCTCTCGGCTCCGCCGTTGGGCCCAGGACACACTGGGGACACAAGCAGACCCGAGATCGACCCTCAGCGCGCTACGATCTCCAACGTCGCACGACAGAAACCCAGCCTGCAAGACCAGAAACGATCCAAGAACCGGAACACCCGGAATCTAGAACTGGAAATAAATGAAGTCGTACGTGCTCACCCGGTAGAACACGAACATTCCCATCCCCAACAGCGCCCAGGTGCTCGTCTGTAGCGGCAGGTACCACAGCTGGTTCCGCACCCGTGGCAGCAGCCACCGCTCCACCCCGTGGCTGATCACCAGCGGCAGCGCACACACCAGCGTGATCCCCAACACCACGCTCGCCGCCATCCACTCGTCCGGCGTGGCCCGTAGCGGGTGCTGCGACAGCGCCCGCACGATGCGGTCGAGGTGGGTCTCCCGAAACAGCAGCGACCCCACCGTGCTCACCGCGAAGAAGTGGAACACGATCGCTCCTCCCCGCGCCCACCGGATCCGCCCATGTTGCAGTGCAACCGTGCCTGGCGACACGTTTGCATACCACCACCCCCAGTTGCGCCCGATCAGCGTGTAGATCGTCATCCAGGCGCCGTGGAAGGCCCCGAAGAGCACGAAGTTCCACCGCGCCCCGTGCCAGAAGCCGATCAGGGTGAAGGTCGTGATGGTGGCCCCCACGAACCGCAGCAGCGAGATCCGGCTCGCCGCACCCATCAGCGGCACCATCACGTAGTCGCGGATCCAGAACGACAGCGAGATGTGCCAACGCTGCCAGAACTCCGGCGTGGTCGCCGCCAGGAACGGGCTCTTGAAGTTCTCCGTGAGCTCCAGCCCCAGCATGCGCGCCGTGCCCCGGGCGATGTCCGTGTAGCCCGAGAAGTCCGCGAAGATCTGGATCGAGAACCCGATGGCCGCCGTCCAGATCAGGGGCCCCGCCGGCTGCTCGAGCACGAACACCTTGTCGATGTAGGGCGCGAGCGTATCGGCGATACACAGCTTCTTGAAGCCCCCCCACACCGCCAGCGACAGCCCGTCGAGCACCCGGTTCAGATCGAACTCACGACGCCGCTCGATCTGCGGCAGCAGCCGCCCCGCCCGCTCGATGGGGCCCGCCACCAGCTGCGAGAACAGCGTGACGTAGACCAGGTAGTCGAGGAAGCTCGTGCGAGCGCGCAGCTCGCCCCGGTACACGTCGATGGAGTACGACATCGTCTGGAACGTGTAGAACGACACGCCGACGGGCAGCAGGATGTGCAGCGTCGTGAGATCGGTCTGCAGCCCCATCCCGTGCACGGCACCGATCACGTTCTCGACGAAGAAGTTGAAGTACTTGAAGTACGCCAGGATCCCGAGGTTCCCCGCGAGGCTCAGCATGAGCAGGTAGTCGCGGTGCTGGCGATGCCGCTCGATGGCCTGAGCCACGAAGAAGTCGAGGGTGGCCGAGAACCCGAGCAGGATCAGGAACCAGGGGTGGATCCAGCCGTAGAACACACAGGATCCCACGACCAGCAGCAGGTTCTGGTAGCGCCGCCCCTGGGCCAGGCGCGACAGCAGCCAGTACGCGACGAACACCGCCGCCATGAACCACAGGAACTCGATCTGCACGAAGTTCATGGTGCTGCTGTGTGCCTCCTCCGCGCGAGGCCCCGCGCCCCGCAGCCGCAGCGTGCCATCGCGAGCCGCCACGCGCACGCCCGATTCTGCACACCGCCGTGAAACCGCCCGAGAAGCGAGCGATGGAGCACGTCTTTGCGCAGTGTCGGCCAGGAGCCACCTGCAACGCCGACAGGCCCGATCCGAGACGGCGGGCAGGAGAACCCGTGGCACCTTCGGCCGAGCAGCTGATTCGTATGGGAGCGGCCGCCTTGATGGCGAGCCTGCTCCTCACCACGGGCATCGCCACCACGCTGCCCCCGCCTCGGAACCCACCGGACGCACGAACCCCCGCATCCGAGGTCCCCCCAGAGGCGGGGGCACCCACCCCTGTTGAACGGGCTTCGTATCTGCGCCCCGCGAAACCCCCGAACGCGCACCGGGGTTCTGCGAACCCTCTTCGGCACACGTCCGAGGGCATCGCAGTTCGAACGAAGCCCTTATGAAGGCGGGCGGGCCTCCCCCTCGGACACGCGCTGGGTAACGGCGTCCGCCATGGCCTCGTGGCAGCGCGCGAGCCCGTCGCTGGCGTAGCCCGACTCCGGACGCAGCCGCAGGGCGCGCTCCCATAGGGGCAGCGCCTCCCGAAACGCACCGCGCTCCGTGTGCACGGAGGCCAACCCCACGATGGCGAACACGTGATCCGGCGACCTGGCCAACGCGCGCTCGAAGGGCTCCACCGCATCGTCCAATCGCCCGAGCATGCGCAGCGACTCCGCCTTCCCTGCCAGCGCCCACAGGTAGGTCTCGTCGCGCAGCAGCGCCCGGTTGAAGGCTTCGAGTGCGGCGTCGTACTGCCCCAGCTTGCGACGCGCCTCGCCGAGGTTCGTCCACCCACGCGCCGCGCCCGGCTCCAGCTTGACCACCGCCGCGTAGTATTCCGCCGCAAGCTCCACCCGACCCTGATCCTCCAGACGGTGCCCGGCGTCCATCAGCTCCGTGGGATCGAGCATTCGACTTTTGAAAGCCCGATGTGCGAGTCGAACGGCCATTGCAATGTGGGCCGAACCTGGGTCATCCTCCACCAGCGCCAACGCCTC
>JAHQVJ010000241.1 GCA_019634415.1 Myxococcales bacterium | reverse complement strand
ACGATGTCGAGGGAATCGGCGTTGAGGTCGTCGATGAACGAGGCCGTCGCCACCACGTCGGCCTTCTTCACACCGAGGCTTTCCGCGATGATGTCCTTGACCTTCTGCACCATCTCGTCACTCGACATCCCCGACTCCTGTGCGCGGTAGGAATGGCCGCCCGCAATATAGCGCCCCCCATCACTCGGCAAGGCCGACCACGCCGGTAGATCAGGCGGAGGAACGACGAGCGAGACGAGCAGCGACATGGTCGACGAGACGCGCCTGGGCCGTGGTGTGGGCCAAATGGATCGCCCCGCGCACGGCCTGAGCGTTGGCCCGCCCATGCCCCACGACGACGGTGCCGTTGGTGCCCAGCAGGACTGCACCACCGTGGGCATCCCACTCCACCTTCTCGCGAAAGCGACGCAGCGCTCCGCGAAGCAGCCACGCACCCAACATGCCTACGGGCGATCGCTTGATCTCGGCGCGCAACAACCCCACCGCGGTGCCCACCGCCCCCTCGGCGGCCTTGAGCAGCACGTTGCCCGTGAACCCGTCGGTCACGAGCACATCGCAGTGGCCGGCCAGCGCAGCCTGCGGCTCCACGTTGCCCACCACGTTCAGCCCCGTCGCCCGCACGAGGGGCAGCGCAGCACGGACCTGCTGGTTGCCCTTCGAGTCCTCCTCCCCATTGGACAGCAGGCCCACCCGTGGCTCGGACAGCCCCAGGGCCTCCGCATAGCCCACACCGAGCTGCGCGAAGGTAGCCAGCAGCTCCGGCTTGCAGTCGACGTTCGCGCCGGCGTCGAGCAGCACCAGTCGCCCACCGTCCGCGCGCGGCAGCACCGTGGCGATGGCGGGTCTCCCCACCCCGTCGATGGTGCCCAGATCGAACATGGCCGCCACCAGCGCCGCTCCCGAGTGCCCACAGGTGACCGCTGCACTCGCCGAGCCCGAGCGCACCTCCCTTAGGGCCACCCGCACCGACGAGTCCTCGGAGCGACGCACCGCGGTGACGGCGGACTCCCCCATCCCCACCGCATCTGCAGCAGGGATCAGCCTCAGCCGGTGAGCGCCTCCGTGCTGGGCCACGCGCTTCGGCTCGCCCACCAGGCACACGGAGATACCGTCGGAGGCTGCGAGCAGCGCTCCTTCCACGATGGCATGGGGCGCGTGGTCTCCTCCCATGGCATCCACCACGACGGGAGGCGCCTCCAGGCGCGCTCGATCGGTGTTGGCCTGCCTAGACGTCGAGGACCTGCCGTCCGCGGTAGGTGCCGCACGCCTCACAGATCTTGTGACGCAGCTTCGGCTCTCCGCAGTCGGGGCAGGACTCCACCGCCGGGCTCACCTTCAGGGCATCGTGGGCACGGCGCATGTTGCGACGCCGCCGCGAGGTCCGTTTCTTGGGAACCGCCATCTGTCCAATCTCCAGTCAGTCGACGTCGTCGGCACCCGTACTCAAGGCGCGAAGCGCCTGGAATGCCGGATGGCCGGGTGTGGCCGCATGGGCAGCCAACATCGCGTCGGTTCGTGTATCGCATTGAAGGGTGTCCGCGCACACCACGCGCGCAGGAAGGGCCAGTGCGATGGCTTCGCGCAGCACGTCCGACAACGAGATCTCCCCGGCGGCATACCAGCCGAGGTCCAAGTCGTCGGCGCTCAGCTCGAGCTCGCCGCCGTCGAAGGCATCGCCCCCCGACTCCTCGGGGGCGTAGAGCAGTGTGGAGGTCTCGTCGACGAGCAGCGTGCAGTCCTCGCCGCAGCGGTCGCACTCCGAGGCCGCCTCGGCGCGCACCTGGGCCTGCACCCGCACCAAGCCCGCCCGCTTGGACGCCAGCTCGATGCTGAGCAGTCCCTCGAGGGTGGTGGGCGGGTGGTCCAGGGAGAGAGTGGCCGCTTCGGTGGCCCAGGCCTCCCGCAACGAGAAGGCAACCTGCCGTCCCGCGTCTGGGATGCCCTCCACGGGGATCCGCACGATTCCTCCTGCGACGTGGTCGCAACCCGCGACGGATATCCGACCTGCCCAGCCAGGTCAACGGCCACGTGCCGGGACGGGGAGCCTGGTGTATGTTGCGGACATGCTGGCCACACCACTCCTGTTGGTTCTCGCGTCCTGTCAGGTGGACCCCGCCGCGCGGTCCACCACCGAGTACCTCACCAAGCTGCAGCCGCTGCTCCAGGAGAACAGCCTGCTGGCGGAGCGGGTGCTGTTCCAGGCCTCGGCGGTCTACAACGGCGCCACCCGTCCCGACGAGGTGTCGGATGCGTGGACCACCGACATCGTGCCGGTGGCCGAGCACCTCCACCATCAGTCCACCTTCGTGGCGGCACCGGCGGAGTGGTCCGCGACCCACGCCAACCTGGTGGCCATCTGGGGCGAGCGGGCCAACGCCTACCGCAGCATCAGCGAGGGGCTCCGCACCGCGGATCAAGAGACGTGGGACTCGGGCCGCAAGCTCGCGGAGACTGTGAAGATTCGCGAGGAAGAGTGGTTCGACATGGTGAACAACACGGTGGCCCCGATGGGCTTCATGTTGGATGCCTACCCCTAAGGCGGCCGCTCGCCTGACCTTGCAGGAGGGCCTTGACCCCTCAGGCCCCGCTGATTACGTACTCGTCGACATTGACCCGTGGTCGAATTGGCAAGACGTCGGGTTCTGGCCCCGAAGGTTCCAGGTTCGAGTCCTGGCGGGTCAATCTCAATTCGACCGATCAAGGGCGCGCGAACTCCGTCCCGGCCTCGCCGATGACGGAGGCCACCAGCTCCCCGAGGCGCTGGCTTCCCGCCCTCGACGGGTGTAGTTGGTCATTGTCGAACAGCGCGTCGTCGCTCGATCGCACGGCGTTGCGACCGTCGGCGAACCACACCCCGTCCAAGCGGCTCGCCAGGCCTTGTTGGCGCTGGCTCAGGGTGGCCAGCTCGTCCGCGCACTTCGCGAAGGGACCGTCCTCGTCTACGTCGTCGAAGCTGGGCAGCTCGTAGTAGCCCAGGATCACCACCTGAGCGCCGTCCGCCTGGATGCGCTCCACGAGATCCACCTGGTCTCCGAAGCCCGTGTCTGCGGTCACGAGGTCGTCGAGCACGTCGTCGCAGCCATCGCAGTCGCAGTCCTCGTTCAGGTCGTTGCCACCGCCGTTGACGATCACCCAGTCCCAGTCCTTGGTCTCGTACTGCTCGTCGATGGTCGGTGGGTCTCCCAGCACGCGGGCCCCGGACACCGCAGCGTTGTAGGCACCGCGCGTCAGCTCGGCGGCCGCCACCTGGGGGATCGAGTCCCCACCCCGCAGGTTCCACTCCAAGATGGAGTCCCCCACCGCGTACACGGTGGCGGTGTCGAAGTCTCCCCGATCGGGGGCGCACCCACTCGCACTCCACACCAGCGCCCAGGCTCCCCACCACTTGTGCATCTGCGTCTCCTTCGACTCTAGGGACGGTCCACCCGTCGAATGTCCACGTCGACCTGGTCTCCGTCACTCCGGATCGTGGCCTGCAGCGGACGGTCCGCCACCCACTGCGGTGCCTCGGGCGTCACCCGGAGCTGCACCTGATCGCCCTGCCAGCTGGTGGCGATGTGTCCCACGGCCTGCCCTCGCTGGTCGTTGACGTCGACGGCGAAGCGGCTCGTGTGCACTCCGTCGAAGCGGCGCCGCACGTCGGGCAGCGCGGGCGACAGCACCATCGTGAGGATGGGCGCCTCGATGCCGTACTGATGTACGGCCATGCCCTGTAGCTCCAAGCGGTCGTCGCCTACCCGGAACGTGTAGGACAGCCGCCGAAAGCCATCGTCCTGCTCGGCAACGAGGGTCGCTCCCTCCTCGCGCAGTCGCCACGGGCCGTGCAGGTCGGTGGAGAAGCCCTCGTCGGTGGCGGTCTGGCGGAAGCGCGCCACGGCCAACCCTCCCTGCGTCTGCTCGAGCGCCACCTGCAGCTTCACGAGGCCCAGCAGCTTGCGAATGGCATAGGGCTGGCCGTCGATGGTGATCGAGGCCCGCTTCGCGAACTCGCGCTTGGGGATGTCGAGCACCGCCATCACGAGATCGGCGGAGTGGCCCATGGTGTTGCCGTTGCGACGCCGAAGCGGACGGTGGGGTCGCTTGCCAGCGTAGGTCACGACGACGGGCTCGCCCTCGAGGTTCTCGTAGCGGAGGGTGAGGTCGAGCTGCGCGCCGTCGGTGTCGCCGGTCACCTGTACCGGTCCCATCTTCCTGGGCACCCCGAGCTCGGGCACCCAGCTGTCGAGGTCGTCGAGATCGGCGACGATGGACTGGGTCTTGGTGGCAGCCAGGGCGTCCTTGGCGAACCAGACGGGCCCTCGTGCAGACTGCACCCGGGCGTACTCGTGCATGTCGTAGCGGGGGTGGGTGGACTCGAGCACGAGATCGAGGTCGTAGTGCACCCCCCACACCTGCAGCGGCAGCACGGGGAAGGGCACGCTGGGAGCGGAGGTGTAGGTGACGGCGCTGGGCCCAGGCTCCGCGAGTCCGGCACGCTCCTTGGCGCTAAGCGCCGGACCGGCGGGCAGGTACTGCTTGACCCCGCAGCCAGACAGCCATCCGCTGACCAGGGCTGTCCATCCCATCGCCCTCACCCACCCCATGTGACCCCGCTGTGCAGCGAGTCTACGCCATGCGAAGCGGAGCTTCGGCAAGGTGGCTGTCAGGGGTGGACTGCGCCTCGGAGATGGACTACATGTCTCGACGTCACGCTCCCATCGTCTAGCGGTTAGGACACCGCCCTCTCACGGCGGAGACAGGGGTTCGATTCCCCTTGGGAGTACTCATACCTACCAGGCCCAGCTTCAAGCTGGGCTTTTCGCGTACTGTGACGGGACTTTCGCGGCCCACGGCGCCCGATTCTGTCACAGCGATTGTACGGGTCTCATGGGCCCGGTGTCAGCGTCCCCTCGTCGAGCGCGCGGTCACACCACCATGAGGACAACTGGACTCGTCGAATGGTCAGCGGGCCGCAATGGCCCTCAGCAACGCGTGCTGCGCATCCCGCACGGCAGGCAGGGTGAGCTCGAAGCCCTGGATCGGGGCACCTTGCCGAGTGTAGGCGAAGCGCCGCCACAGTGCGAGGCTCACCTCGTCCCCAGAGCGCCCTTCGACACGCTCCACCAGATCGTGGACATACGCCACGAGCGCCGAGTGGCGACGCATCTCCCCCCGGTCGATCGATGCTCGAGCCCATCCGACCGCGAGCGTGCATCCACGGGCGTCGGCAAGCCGCTCCACCGCCTCCACCGAGGCCTCGGTGGCTCCACGCTTGGCTCGGCTGCCCACGCGCCGGGCCACCAGGTGCGAAGCCCGACCGACCCGGCTGCAGATGGGGCAGACGCAATGCGACATGGACACCCGAAGTTGCCCGGCCTCCTCGGTCTCGACCAAGACGAGTAGGCGGCACCTGCAGGAATCCTCGTGAAGTGGATCTCATGATCGGCAGCGGGCGAAACGGCAGCTCGTCGCACCCACATCGTGGGTGGCGGTCGTAGCCGGCTGTAGCTTCGAGGTCGAGGCAAACTGGGCTTGGATGGGCAACGCCGTCATCGAGACCCGACCAGGCTCGTCACCAGGCGCACAGCAGCAGTCCCTCCTTCACGAAGTCGTCGCGTCCGGCAGCGATCTGCTGATTCATCCATTCGGCAGTCACGGTAGCAGCTCTTCCCTTACTCACTGCACCAGACAGCACCTCGCACACTGCCGTCACCGGTCTCTCCTGTGCCGTCGCCGTCGGCGTGGACGCGTACACGATGGCCAGAGCGAGCACGACGATCGAGGCAGGAAGAAGCTTCTGGTTCACAGGTCCCCCCAAGGTGACGACGCAAGCGTCGCCCATCGAGGAGACGAGGTCTAGTCCAGGGCCCCGTCACCGCGGCGGACCCACGCCCATCACCAGGCGCAGACCACCGTCATGCTCTCGCCCCGTCCACCGATCGAGAAGTTCCTACGACCGTCCGCGAGTTGCTGGTTCATCCACTCGGCAGTCTTGCCGTTTCTGACGAAGCTGTCACACGCCGCGCCTGGAGATGACTCCTGGGCCGTCGCGGTCGGTGTGGACGCGTACACGATGGCCAGCGCCAGCGCGACGATCGAGGCAGCAAGCAGCTTCTGGTTCATGATCTCTCCGGTCGACATCCAGATGGTGTCTCACGACGGCGTGCGGATCCAGTGCCACCCGCACCGAACAGCCCTCCCGCTCCTCGGAATCCGCCCCTGCGGTCCGTGTGGTCGTCCTGCGCAGCCTGGCCAGCGCCGAGGTACACCCCGCAGCGCGTCGATGTCCTCGACACCTCGAGCAAGCTCGCCACCCATACCGCCGCGCCCAAAGCCGCAGGCCCGAGTGAACACACGACGATCTGCCCCTTGCTACTGCAGAGCTGGGCAGACGGCCATTGCGGTAGGCTAAGAGCGCGTGGACAACCCGGAACGTCCCATGACCAATCGTCGCGAGGTCCTCACCGGCCTCGGAAGCCTCTTGGCCCTCGGGGTGCCGATTCCCGCCGAGGCAGGCGTCGGCACCATGATGCAGCGCTCGCTCTTCATGGAGATGGCGGAGCGCTATGCCCTGCATGGTGACCGGCGCACGTTCCGCAGCCTGTTCTCCGTGCAGCAGGCCGTCCGCCAGATCGGCTCCTGGCCCTCCGTGGTGGAGACCGTCGAGCGGGCGATGCACGGCCTGCAGTCCGTGCTGGATGGCCGCCCCAGCGAGCAAGCTGGCTTCCAGAGCGTGCGCCGGATCCCCGACGGCAAGGTCGTGGTCTTCTCCGACCACCACATCCTGCCCGACGAGAACCGCCAGAGCGGCGTGTGGCGGGCCAACCGCGACGGCTACACCCGGGTCCTCGAGCGCTATGGCACCGACGGCTGGGTGGTGGTGGAGGACGGCGACATCGAGGATCTGGTGATCCTGGAGCCGGCGGTCACCGAGTCCATGTACGCCGAGGTGCTGCGCGGCAAGATGGATCGCCGTGTGCGCTGGAGGAACGCGAAGCAGCTGCTGGCGAGCATCGCCACCGATCCCGCCCAGACGTTCCGAGCGCTGGAAGAAGCCCGCATCCCGCGGCGCCGCGAGCAGTACGCCCGCATCCGCGCAGCCCCTGGCAACCAGCGCTACTACGACATGCTGCGTCAGCTGGCCCAGAGCGATCAGCTGGTTCGCGTCACCGGAAATCACTGCTACAACCTGGCCGAGCTGCAGACCGACGAACACCTGCGCCCCGTCGACGTGGCGGTCGTGGAGCGGGATCGGCCGATGTTGATCCTCCACGGGCACCAGTTCGACCAGGCCACGACACCCGGGGTCGCGACGCTCTACGGCGAGGTGATCTCGGAGTGCCTCGGCGTGTGGTTCCAGGGGCCCGATCGCACCTGGGGACCACGCGAGACCGCACGCATCCTCGGCGGAGGCTTCCCGAATCGGCTGTCGACCCACGGGGACAGCCACGGGGGGCTGGGCACCATGGTCACCGCCCTGATGGCCGGCAGCGACGGCAACGTCGACGAGTGGGCCGCGGCGTGGGAGGGCCTGTTCGGCCATCCGATCGCCTGGGAGTACGCCGCCGACGACTGGCAGCTCGGCGCGCGCTACGGCGCCTACCGCCCAGGTGACATCATCGAGCAGGCAATGCTCGGCCGACAGTTCTTCAAGTTCCGCCACCTCGACGAGCTCGCCGTGGTGCTCGCGCTGGAGCGCTGGCAGGTCGACGCGGACGTGGTGTTCGGCCACACCCACGAGGTGCGCGACATCCCGTCCGGGCCGACCTCCCGGTACTACAACAGCGGGGCGGCCGGGCGCTTCGAGCGCCTGCTCTGGGCGCTGGAGATCGAGCCCTCCGGCGTCACCATCTGCGCCTGGCACCTCGAGGAGGATGGAGGCTGCCAGCGGTACAGCTTCGAGCCTGTCGAGAACGGTACCTTCAGCTACCTCGAGACCCGTCGATCGCGCACCCGGGTGGAGCCCTGACATGCTGCTCCTATGGACTGCACTCGCCGCCCTCGCCGGGGGCGGCGGCCTCTACATCGAGACCACCCCAGGGGCCGCATGGACCGACGCCACCGGGCCGATCACGCGCGGCGTGTCCGGGGGCCTGTCGGCAGGCGCCTTCTGGGGGCCCTACAAGGCCACTATCCAGTATGGCCGCTACCAACGCGCGGGGCTGAACGTCAACGCCTCGTCTGCCGCTCCCTTCCGCGATGGACCAGAGAGCATCATCTTGAGCTTCGGGCCCGAGTTCGGCGGAGGAATCGATCTGCTCAAGGCCGGGGCGTACTGGCGCGTGGTGGTGAGCCCGGCGGTGTTCGTGCTCCAGGAAGACATCGAAGACGAGGAAGAAGACGCGCCGCTGGACCTGGGCCTCGTGGTTCGGGCCTCGGGGGCTGCAATCTGGTGGTTCGACCGCCGGATCGGCATCGTGGGACGGATCGAGGCAGGCCCCAACTACCGCATCGGCTCCCGGAGCTCGCTGACGGGGGGAATCGGAGTCGGCTTCATCGCGCGCGCCGGCTTCGTGCGCGGCCGACGACGCGGCGAACCAGAGGTCCCCTTCGATCCCGACACGCTGCCTTGGGAAGAGGTCCCCCCGGAGCCGGAACCACAGCCCACTTCTCCGGAAGGCCCGCAGCCGAAGGCCCAAGGGAATCGGAGCGCGACGGAGTCGCGCGGGATTCCGGAAGAGCCTGCCGAGGAGGAACCCTAGGGAATCTGGTCAGCTCGGAAGAACTCGCCGTCGTGCCCTCGGCCTCCGTGGAACGACTCTTGCTGTGGGGTCTGGCGGAGGTACCCATGACCCACCCAGGACGACTGGAATCCCGCGCGATTCCACCTGCGCTTCTCGGGATGTGGACGGTTGCAATGCTGCTCCACGCAGGGTGCGAGCCGCGGTTCCAGTCCTTCGTGACCGACGAGCGCGGCGATCTCTGCTTCCGTCAGGATGGCAACGATGTCGTGATCGACGTGGCGCCCCCGGTCTGTGTGGGATCGGGCTGCATCCGCAACACCGATGGCGAGTGCGAGGTGGAGGTGGACGGAGAACGCCTCCGAATCGCGACGTGGATGTCGTGGGACAGGGACCGGTGGGCGAAGACCTGCGCCGACAATTGCGCCAGCTGGCTTCGGTGTCGCGTGCCGAACCTCGCCCCCGGCACCTACACCTACGCCACGTTCGGTCCCTACGGCGAGCTGCGTGTCCCCATCCAGAGCATGTGGTGCGAGGGCTGGGGCCCGGACACCACGACCTCCCCGCCGCCACCTCCCTAGACAGCGACAAATGACTCTGGTGATCGTCACTGTGGAGCGGAGCGCGCCTGACCCAGGGTTGCATCGGGACTGCTGAAGGCTCCGAACGTAGTCCAGCACCAATGCGATCCCGTCGTCGTCTGGCAGGGTGACCCAGGCCCCTCGACGGAGCGGCACACCGTGTGGCACGGTTCCACCGCAACGGAGGATCCATGCGTCGCTTGCTACCTGTCGTCGCCTTGAGCCTGCTCGGCGTCACCGGCCCCTTCAACCAAGCTGCCGACGGCACCCCCACCCACAGCACGAGTCGCGTGCAGAGCTGGGAGTGCCCCAAGGACGTGCAGGATGGGCGATACCTCTCCTCCTGGCGCACAGGCGGTAAGCAGTTCAAGGGAACCTGCGTCGGTGGGCTCTTCGACGGCGAGTGGAAGGCATGGCACGACAACGGGCAGAAGCGCTGGGAAGCCACCTTCGCCAACGGCCTGCTCACAGGTCGCGTGAAGGCATGGCACGACAACGGCGAGAAGTGGTCCGTCGTCGACTACGTCGATGGAAAGCGCCACGGCGACTACGGCGTCTGGACCGACGAGGGCCAGCGGATCGCCTGGGGGCAGTACGTCGAAGACAAGAAGGTGGGGTGCTGGCAGAAGAAGTACAGCAACGGCGAGATGCGACTCAAGGGCGCCTACAACAACGCCGGGGAGAAGGCCGGAAAGTGGTTCTACTGGGACGAGCAGGGCAACCGCCGCAAGGAGATCAACGGCAGCGACGCCGAGGACGAGTGCCTGATCATGTTCGGCCCCGCCCTCTGACGCCGGAGCGGCGAGGGCCTACGAGCATCCCTCCGACCCTGTGCACTCGAAGGTCTCGTCCTCGAACTGCCAGGCGCCCCCCGAGGCCGTCCCCACGTCGTCGGGGGTGTTGTCGCGGTCACCCGCTCCCCAGCTAGCCTTGTCCGAGGTCAGGGACGCCCCGTGCGACAGGTAGACGCCACCACCTGCCAGCCCAGCCTCGTTTCCGGTGACCTCTCCGGACACCACGTCCACTCCCACGTCGGGCTCCACGAACAAGCCACCGCCGAGCTCCGTGGCCACGTTGTCGCGAACCGCCGCGAGGGTGGCAAAGGGTCGACCCTCGAACGCGGGATCGTCGGCGATGTAGATCCCTCCTCCCCGAGCCGCCTCGTTGCCCTCGATGATGCAGTCGTCGATTCCGGAGAATTCCAGGAAGGCGCCGCCTCCGCGCTCGGCTGTGTTGCCCCTCAACTCGGTGCTCATGAAGGATCCACGCACGTTCAGACCATGGGCGTACAAGCCGCCACCATCCCGCGCCGTGTTGCCCGTCACCGTCTGCCCGTTGAGCAGCAGCAGCAGACCCGGCAGATCGAGGGCCATCGCCCCGCCCACGTCGGCTCGATTGCCCGTCCACTCGTTGTTCTGAAGGTCCACGCTCGGCCCGAGACCCGTGTCGGGGAGCGCGACGTGCAACGCGCCGCCATGTCCCGTGGCCTCGTTGTCGTCGAGGCGACTGGCCTGCACCAAGAGAAAGGTGTCCCCTGTGTAGGAGATGGCTCCTCCATGCTCGGCCGGCCCGTTTCCGATCAGATCGGAGGTCGCCACCGACAGATCACCGTCCGTGACGCGGATCCCCTGGCGGTTGCCCTGCAGCGTGCTGCCTTCGACGTTGAGCGTGGAGCCAGAGTCGCGCATCACCAGCGCGGCATCGCTCGCGCCGGTGATGTGCACGTCGCGCACGAACATGGAGCACGTGCCCGACACCTCCACCAACGTGTCGCCCTGCACGTGGATGCGGCCGCTCCCATCGGCGGGACCGTGCAGCTCCATGCGCACCCCTACACCGTCCGCCCGAAGGGGCTCGGTGGCGTCCCAGTCTCCGCTACAGACCCCGATGTCGGCGAAGTCGAGAGTGGCAGCGTGGGCGAACGCATCGTCGAGATGCTGGAACCACGCGACGTTGCCGCGTCCGTCGTCGACGCCCGCCGCGATCTTCGGGGCCTCGCAGGTGAACGTGATGCAGCCACTCGCAGCGACCACTGCCCCGACAACCATGAAACGCATGAAACCCCCGAGCTCCACGCAAGCTAGCCCCGATGCTCGATGCCGACCGTTAGGATCCTCGACGAGGAAGACAGGTCGTGCCCACGCGTCGGCAGCACCAAGCCCTGCGGCCCGGGCTCCAGGTCGGCCGCTTTCGGGTCGAGGAGCGACTCGGAGAGGGTTCGTTCGCCGAGGTGTGGCGTGCCTCGCATCCCTCCGGCACCACCGTCGCGCTGAAGCTCGCCAAGCGCACGGGTCTTCCCCAGCAAGCGCTGAAGCGAGAGGCCGAGCGACTCGCCCGACTCGACCACCCCGGCATCGTGCACGCCTTCGATCGAGGCACCGTGAACGGCAGGGCCTGGCTCGCCCTCGAGCTCGCGACCGGCACCTTGGCCCAGCTCCCCGCCGCCGTGCCCATCGCAGACCTCGCCGCGCATCTGCTGTCCGCCCTCGCCCATCTGCACGCACACGGCCTGCTCCACCGCGACGTCAAGCCATCGAACATCCTCGTGGGCTGCCCCACCCGCACTGGAGAGGACGCCGCGGATCGCGCCGGTGTCCGCCTCGCGGACTTCGGCATCTCCTGGGCCGGTGGGCAAGACTCGCTGGACTCCGCAGGCACCCCCGGCTGGTCGAGCCCCGAGCAGTCCGGCGGCACCGCCGCCAGCCACCACCCCCACAACGACATCTACAGCCTCGCCCGGGTCGTCGAGGCGGTGATGCAGGGGCCCACCACCGGTCCCTGGGCCGCCTGGATCGCACGCGCCACCCACATCGACCCCACCCAGCGCTTCGCGACCGCCGCCCATG
Organism: Myxococcales bacterium; assembly: GCA_019634415.1. GTDB lineage: Bacteria > Myxococcota_A > UBA796 > UBA796 > DRPG01. Next base: position 4,042 of record JAHQVJ010000241.1, on the reverse strand, counting down.
CCCTCGGCGCTCTGCCCACGACCAGCGTCCCCAGCCGCACGATGGCTCCCCCGGGGTTGGCCGAGACCGAGACCCAGCCGGTGCAGTCCCCCATTCCCCGCACCGAGCACACGGTCCCGCCCACGCCTGTGCACCCTCCACCTTGGCCCGAAGGACCTCCGGCTCGACCCCACCGGCTCCCACCGTTCGCCCTGTTGGATGCGGGCTCGGCACTGCTGCCGCACCGTCCAGTGCCCCGGCTCGGACGCTCGCAGCTACTGAGCAACCTGTGGATCCGCCTGCGCGACGCGCCCACGCTCGCGCTCGATGGTGATCCGAGCGACGTCACCGAGGTCGGCGACACCCTCGCGCGCTGGGCGCGTGAGGTCGGACACACCCGGACCATCGAGCACGTGCCCGGTGCCGCGACGCGCGTTCCGCCCCTCACGCCCTCCGACGTCCAGGGTCGCGTGCAGGCCCTCGGCTTCGATCCCGTCCACGCCATCCGCATCGCTCGCGGCACGGGCTCCTGGACGGACGTGCGCGCCCGACTCACGGAGTACGTGCGAGCGGACCTCGTGCAGGCCACCGCCCACGGGCTGCAGCTGCGCTCGAGTCCAGCCCCCGTCTCCTCGGGTGATCTCGCCGAGCGCTGTCGACGCGCGGTGTGGCTGGGCGACGCCGCCGAGCTCGCCGAGATCACCGCCGAGCTGGAGCAGACCACGGCCCCAGCGTGGCCCGCCCTGCGCCGCCAGCTGACGCTGCAGCTCTGTCGGTCGCGTCTCGAGCTCCACGTCGATCTCGACGAAGCCCCCACCCTCCTCGACGCCGCTGATCAAGCCCGCACCGCAGGCTGGTCTTGGCTCGCCGATGCCCTGGGCTGCGCCGCGGTCGAGGTGCACAGCCGAGGACGGGCGCCCCGGCAAGGTCTCGCCCTGCTCGAACAGCTGCCGCCCAGCGATCATCCCCTCGTCCGAGCCCGCATGACCCTGAACCGCGGCTATCTGCTCGCCTATCTCCCCGACCGAGCCGCCATCCCCGTCCTCCGACAAGCAGCACGAGCCCACGACGGGATCTTCGCCAACTCCGCGCTCGCCACGCTCTCGGAGCTCCACGGTGTGCTCGGTGACGCCCCGGAGGCCCGCGCCACCGCGTTGGCCGCCATCGAAGCCTCCACCCCCGACATCCCGGCCTCGGTGGTGACCGGCCACCTCGCGCTGGCGGCCACCTACTTCGCAGAAGACCTCGACCACGCAGCGCGGATCGTCGACGAGATCGAGCCCGCCACCGCGCAGGTCTCACACCTGATGGTCCGCACGCGCGTGATGCTGGTACGAGCAGACATCGCCTCACGCAAGGGTCGCTGGGACGAGGCCTTCCGTCACCTCGAGGAGGCGCAGTCGCACTACCTGCGTCGCGGCAAGCCCCAGACGGTGTTCGTGCTGAACCAGGCGCTGCTCTGCCTCAGGCGCGGCGACCTGACCCCGATCCCCTCCCTCACCCCACCCGACTGGCCCGAGCGGACGGCGAGCGCTGCCCCTGGATTCCGCGTCCTCATGGAGTTCCACGCCGTGCTGGTAGGGCTTGCCCAGGGAGACGACGGAGCGACGGAGCAGGCCCTGGCACCCTTGGAGACCCGCAGCGACCCCCTGCCCGCAGCCCTGCAGCAGCCCATCGCCCTGACCATCGAGCTGGTGTCGGAGCCCTGGTCGACCCGCCTCGCCGCTCTGTGGAGGACCCATGGTCCCTGACGCCGACGGCCTGCTGATCCGGATCGAGAGCGCACCAGAGGGCTCCCCGCTGCAGCCAGGCCCGCCGATCTCCGTGACCCTGCGCACGACGATCATCGGACGGTCCGCCGACGCGGACCTGGTGCTCATGGACCCGTCGGTCTCGCGTCGACACGCCCGACTCGATCTCGGGCCACCCGCCACCGTCGAGGCACTGACCTCGTCCAACGGCACCTTCCTGGACGAGGTGCCGCTCCCCGCAGGCACCCGGCAGCCGCTCGGCGAGGAAGGCCGCCGCCTGCAGGTAGGGGGCGTCGTGCTGTCCATCGTGCCCATGGGAGACACGCGACCCGTGCTCGACGTCATCCGGAGCCCCGCCACCCCACGGGCCCTGCTCGAGATCACCTGGGACGCCGGCCAGTGCGTGGTCCGCTGCGGCGGACAGCCACTGGATCTACCGCCCACGGCGAGCCAGCTGCTGGGCCACCTCGCCGAGAGCCCAGGAGAGATCGTGCACCGCTGGGACCTACAACAGGAGATCGACAGCCAGTACCCAGCCCCCCACGCCACCGCCGTACGGCAGGCCCTGGTGGCCGCGGCCAAGCGAGGCCTCCTGGATGTCGACCAGCTCCGCGCCTGGCGCGCCGAACACGTTCCCGATGCCCCCGACACAGATTCCCTCGAAGACCTCATGCTGTGGGTGGTGCGAGCCCGGCGCGGGCATGGCTACGTCTTGAACGTCCCCGCCCAGGCCATCGTCGTGCGTCGCATCTGACAACGCCGAGCCAACGATGCCCCTAGCGTTCGCCAATCGAGGCCATCGCGATCCCGCATAGGCCACGTCCATCGATCTCGGAGGTGCGTGTGCGACGGTTGTGGGTCTTGGTGGCAGGTGTGGTGGCGAGTGGCTGCAGCGGGAGCAGCACCTCGACCGAAGGGGACACGGGCGCGCAGCCAACGAGCGCGTCCACCGGCGGAACGGCCACCCTCGTCCTCTCGGGCACCGATGTCGACACCGACCAGCCCGTCTCGCGTACGTTCACCACCACCCTCGACCTGGCCTCGCTGGAGTACGCCGAGGACACCGACGCCATCACCCTGTTCCTCGGCACCGTGAGCACCACTGGCGACGGCAGCACGATCGAGTCCGTGGAGGTGTCCGCCGACCTGACCTTCCCACGCTCGGCGTCTGGCCCCGTTCCGAGCGACCAGCCACAGAGCTTCGGACTGCCGGAGTCGTCCCAGATGTTGGGCGTCTTCACCGTCACCGTGGATGGTGCCTTCGACGGGCGGGTGTTCATGGAGGATCTCGAGGTGACGGCGTCGACGGTCGAGGTGTCGGACTTCGAGGTGCTGACCACCGCCCCTCAGTGCCTGGAGCCCGAGGCTCCCGGACCGTGCGAGACGTCGACGGGCATGGCGCACGTCGACGCCATGCTCGTCGGGGAGAACGACGCTGGCGGTCGTGCAGAGATGACACTGGACGGCACCGTCAGCGCCTGGTGGAGCCAGCTCCTGAACTGAGGCGGGGCCACCCCCACGCAGGTCGGCCGTGTGCTGTAATCGCGCCATGCTGACCTTGTCCCTCGGACTCTCTGCCGGCGCGCTGCACGTCCTGTCTGGACCAGACCACCTCGCCGCCCTCGCTCCCATCGCGCTGAACAGCCGCACCCAGGGCTTTCGCGTGGGTGCCCAGTGGGGAGCCGGGCACGGTCTCGGCGTGGTGCTGCTCGGCCTGCTGGGCCTGGGCGCGCGGCACGTCCTCGATCCCCACTGGCTGTCCGCCTGGTCCGAATGGCTCGTCGGCTTCGTGCTCATCGGGGTCGGAGCCTGGGCGCTCTGGTCGTCGAGCCGCGACACCGAGCCCACTCCCCACCACACCCACGCCGCCGTCGGTGTGGGCCTCCTCCACGGTGCGGCCGGCGCAGGCCACCTCTACGGCCTCGTGCCGGCGCTGATGTTGCCCGTGGAGCAGGTCCTGGTCTACCTCGGCGCCTACCTCGCGGCCGCGGTGCTCTCGATGGCCCTCTTCGGGGGGCTGCTCGCCCGGCTCGCCCGCTCGGGGACACCTGCTCTTTTGCAGTGGCTGATGCGCGGCAGCGGCGTGTTCGCCATCGCCGTCGGGCTCGTCTGGCTCTCCGCGGGACCACCGTGGGGCGGGTGACCCCGGAGGATTGGCCGTCGTAGCGCGGTCAGATGCAGACCAACGCGTCGCAGACGAACGACTCACCGAATCCGAAGTTCGCGTAGCCCAGGGCCGACGGCACCAACCAGACGTCGTCCGGCTCGTTGTCGAAGGTCAGCCCCCAGTCCGAGTCCACGGACTCCAAGGT
>JAHQVJ010000023.1 GCA_019634415.1 Myxococcales bacterium | reverse complement strand
TGCCGACTTGCTCCCCTTGGTGCGCGACCTGCAGGCAGCTCACGGACCCGCCCTGCAGCTACACCTGTTCGACGATCTCTACACCCGCCCCTGGAGCTGGCTCACCATGCACGCGGGCACGGCCACCAAGGGGCGTGCGGTGGACCGGCTCATGACCGAGGCGAGTCTCGCCGACCATCGGCTGGTGGCCTTCGGCGACCAGCTCAACGACCTGCCGCTGTTCGAGCGGGCCGATCATGCCGTGGCCACCGCCAACGCCGTGCCCGACGTGCTCGAGGCCGCCGACGAGGTGATCGGCGCCCACCACGAGGACGCCGTTGTGCGCTGGCTCGAGCAGCACGCCTGAGCCCAAGCATCCGAAGTGATGGCTGGTCACTGGCCGAACGCTGCGGTCAGAGCCTGCGAGATCTCCACACACCTGACGTCCGCACGCTGCACAGCGCTCACCTCGCCGTCACGCTCCTCCACCCTTGCGTGGTCGTGCCAACAACACCGGAGCCGTCCGGCCCCGCAACTGCACCTGATCCACCCGAGAGAGCACCTGCTCGGCGGCCGCCCGCGACATGCCCACGAAGCTCACCCGGTCCTTGACGTCGATGCGGCCGATGTCGCTGCCCGACACACCACCTTCGGACGCCAGCGCCCCCACCAGGTCCTGGGGTCGCACGCCCTGCTGCTTGCCCGCCGGCAGAAACAGCTGCACCTCGTTCACGTCGTCGAATCCTTCCTGCGGCCGCGAGGGCCCGCCTCGCTCGCCGTTGACCTCGCGGGGAGGATGCGATCGGCTGCGCTCTGGCCCCCGACGGTCACGGTCACGCGGACGCGCCCACGGCGGCGCCTCCTCGCTCGCCTCGCCCTCCCCCAGCGGCAGCCCCTGGGCCGCCGCCACCAGCCGCAGCGCCGCCGCAGCCAGGGCCACCGGATCCTCGTCCATGGACTCGATCAGGGCTCGCTCCGCCTGAAGATCCTCCGACATCGCCGCACGCACGCTGTTCGCCAGCGCCTCCGTTCGCCGTCGCTGGATGGCCGCGTCCGAGGGCACGTTCACCTGCGGGATCGGAGACCCCGTGGCGCGCCCGAAGGCCTTGATCTTCCGCTGCTCTCCCGGCGTGACGAAGCTGATCGCCACGCCCTCGCGCCCCGCCCGGCCCGTCCGACCGATCCGGTGCGTGTAGCCCTCGGCCTCGTCGGGCAGATCGAAGTTGATCACGTGGGTGATGTGCGCCACGTCGATGCCGCGGGCCGCGACGTCCGTGGCCGCCACGATGTCGAGGTGCCGACTCCGCAGACGCGTGAGCACCCGCTCCCGCGCCGACTGCGACAGATCCCCGTGTAGGGCGTCCACCGACAGGCCACGCCGGGCGAGCTCGTCCGCCACCTCCGCACACCCCTTGCGGGTGCGCACGAAGACCAACGTGGTGCCGCGCGGCTCCGCCGAGAGCACCCGCACCAGCGCGTCCACCTTGTGGCGCCGGGGCACGCGGATCCACATCTGCTCGATGTGGTCCACCGTCATCGCCCGGCCTTCCACCGCCAGCTCCACCGGATCCGACAGGAACCGCTGTGCCACGGCGCGGATGGGATCGGGCATCGTGGCCGAGAACAGCGCGATCTGACGCTCCTCGGGCAGGCCTGCCAGCAGACGCTCCACGTCCTCCAGGAAGCCCATGTTCAGCATCTCGTCGGCCTCGTCGAGCACCAGCCAGCGCACCGCATCCAGCGGCAGCGCGCCCCGGTCCACCAGATCCAGCACCCGCCCCGGCGTGCCCACCACCACCTGGGCTCCGCGCTTCAGCGCGTCGAGCTGCTTGTGGTAGGGCACGCCGCCGTAGATGCACACGATGCGCACGGGCAGACCCTTCGAGAAGTCGCGAAAGGCATCGGTGACCTGCAGCGCCAGCTCCCGCGTGGGAGCGAGCACGACGGCGCCCACCTGCTTGGGGTGCTCGCGCATCGCGTGGAGCAGCGGCAGTCCGAAGGCTGCCGTCTTGCCAGAGCCGGTGCGCGCGCCACCGAGCACGTCGCGCCCCTCCAACAGCGGAGGGATGCAGGCATCTTGGATGGGGGTGGGAGTCTCGAAGCCCAAGGCGGCGACCGCCTCGACGAGCCTCGGGTCGAGGTCATAGTCGCTGAATTCCATCCGCACGTCTAAGGGGCCACGGACGGGGGCGCTCACAATTTCGCGCATCTGCGGCGCACCCCCGTCGCCTCAGCTCCCGGGCGTGCCGAAGTCTCCGCCCGACATCTTCGTGGTGGACAGCGCCCAGCTGGCTGCGTCTTCGGGGTCGGCACCCGTGAGCTCGATGGACACGCCCGACGCTGCATCACCATAGGCCGCCATGTCGGCGACGTGGCCCGTGGCGTTGCCGAGCCAGGGCTGGTCACCACCGTTGTTGAGGGCTGGCTCGCTGCCGTAGAAGGCAGCGGGAGTGAAGGAGGTGTAGCCCCACGTCGCCGCAGTGCCGCGCCCCAGCACCACGCGCTCGCCGTCTGCCACGACCACCGATCCCACCACCTCGCCTCGGTTCGACAGCGAGGCATCTCCGATCACCAGACCGTCCAGGTCCACCGAGCTGCCCGACGTGTTCTCCAGCTCGAGCCACTCACACACCGAGTCGAAGCAGACGGCCGGGTTCGCCATCACCTCGGTGAGGAGCAGGTCACCAGCCACCAGCTCCTCGACGCCCAGCACGATCACGGGCGCCGAGCCGTGGGCCGAGCCAGGCGTGGGCGCCGAGCGCTCCCAGTCGGAGTCCACCGGGGAGTCGTAGGCCTCCTCCGGCAGCGACCAGGACTCGTCGTCCTCGCTGCTGGGGTAGCTCATGGCGTCGAGCAGCACTCCGTCGAACGACAGCTGAAGCGCGTCCCCGCCGTTGTTGAGCGCCACGTTGCCGAAGGTGCCGTCGATGGCCGGCCCGCAGAAGGCCTGCGCCTCCACCCGACCCAGCACCACGTGCTGACCGGGCTGCACGATGCCCGACAGCGTGAGCACTCCCAGATTGTCCGCGGCGTCGCGCAGCTCGATGCCGTTCAGATCCACGGTGCCATCCGTGCGGTTGACCACCTCGAGCCACTCCCCCGTCACGTCCGAGCACACGCCGGGATCGGGATGGACCTCCGTGAGCCGGATGTCGCCCGCCTCGAGATCGACGGCGCAGCGATCCGCTTCACAGTCCGGCACCGTGGGCACCGTGCCTCCCACCAGCGCCAGCGCCGCGACTGGATCCACCAGACCGTGGCCGAACACCGGATCCCAACCCGGATCGCCCAGATCCGTCGCGGACTGCAGCAAGATCTGCTCCAGCTCGTCGACGCTGTCCACACCTGCCTCCACGAGGAGCGCCGCCACCGCGCTCACGTGGGGCGTGGCCATGGAGGTGCCCTCGAGGAAGTAGAAGCCCTCCTCTCCGTTGAAGGTGGACTCCTGGAGCACACCGTCGCCAAAGCCGTCGCCATCGGCATCCACGGTGGTGTCGCCCCCCGGAGCGACGAGGGACAGCTGCTGGCCCTTGTTGGAGTAGCCCGTGACCTGATCGCCGAGTGCTGTCGCGCCCACGGCCAAGGTGGACGCCAGCGCTGCCGGATACCCGATGAAGTTGGTGAAGCCGTCGTTACCCGACGCGGCCACCACCAGCACGCCCTGATCGCGCGCGTAGTCGCAGGCCTCGGCGATCACCGAGCTCCGCGAGCTGCTCCCGAGCGACAGGTTGATGATCTGCGCGCCGTTGTCGGCAGCCCAGCGGATCCCCTCCGCGACGTCGGCGGAGGTGCCAGAGCCGCTGTCGGACAGCACGCGGACAGGGAGGATGGTGGCGTTGGGGGCGAGCCCCACGGTGCCGTAGCCATTGCCGGTGGACTGCCCCACGGTGCCAGCCACGTGCGTGCCGTGGCCGTTGCCGTCGTAGAAGCCGGCGCGGCCCTCCACCGCGTCGTAGCCAGCCACGAGGTTGGTGAAGCCGTCCAGGCCGGGCGCGACACCGGTGTCCACCACGGCCACCACGACCCCGGCACCCGTGGCCACACGCCACACGTCGGGCGCCCCCAGACGGCTCATGTGCCACTGCAGGCCGAAGAACTCGTCGTCGGGAGTGGGCGCCAGCGCCACCACCCGAACCAACGGCTCCACCCAGGCCACGTCATCGTCGTCGAAGCCTCCCACCACGACGTCCATCCCGACGTCGGACTCGAACGCCCACACACCAGGCACGCCATCCACCGGCGCGACCCCCTCGGCCTCCACCCCAGACAGCGCGGCAGCGATCGGCGCGGAGGAAGGATCCATCTGACCACTGGGGCGAAGTAGATACCGCCCCTCGATGAAGGTGGCTGGCGGTGGCTCCGGGAGATCGGGAACCACGGCAACCTGAATCGTCTCGGTACAACCTGCAAGAAGCAGCGACAGAATCACAGACTCTCCACGGCAGTCGTGGATCGATTACTGCGCGGATCGCCCTCTCGCCAGCCCTGTAATTATCGTCGAAAAATCTTTTCCGAACCTACACTTTCGCGCCTCATTCCACGAGACGTCCGGAGGGACGGGCGTCAGAACCAGACGTCGAGCCAATGGCCCCGCTGCCCCCAGAACACGCACCACTTCCCCGCTGCGAACGTGATGTGCGCCAAGCTCGACGGGCCCTCCCCCTCGGGCGCACCGCGCTCGTGTTCCAGGTGGGCACAATCGTGGGCCTGCGCATAGTCGCGCGCCAGCGAGATCAAGGTGCGACCGTACTCGGCGAGTCCGTCGGGGGTCATCCGGTTCCAGGCCTGCTGCACCAGCTCCTCGCCCACCACGTCCGTCACGTCCTGCAGGAACTGCCCCCGGAAGCTCGTGAGCTCCAGACGATCCGGCATCAGCGGCGCGTTGCTGTAGACGGGAAGCCCGTCGCACTGCGGCGCCAGCTGCAGCACGTGGTAGCCCGCCGCCTGCTGCAGCGCGCTCCGCTCCTCGTCCGTGCGCGGCGTCGGCTCCTCGTTCGGATCGTCGCTTCCGCGCAGCTTCTGCAGAACCCACCGGTCTGCCGCCACGTCCTGCCCCACCACGGGCGCGCCCAGGCAGGCGAAGGACGGGGTGCTGATGGCGCGAAAGCGATCGCCGTCCACGTCCCCGGCATCTCCCTCCACGACCTGGCGGACCAGGGCGAGGAACTCCTCCTCGTGACCGGGCCTAGCCTTGTTCCCCGCGAGCCAATCGAGTCCCATTCTCCCCTCCCTTCAACTCCTAGTTGGTGGTCGAGCCGAAGGTTGTCCGCCCCGGAGTGACGTCGAGAACCTGCGTGGGCCTTTTGGCGAACAGCTCGCTAAGGGGCACACAGAGGGTGCGCCACGCGCCACGATGCGGAGACGCGGAGCCACTTGCAGCTACCGCCCGCAGCCCTCGTTCGTCGAAGAGATGCCATGAACATCCAACGCTCTTTCGTCCTCGCCCTGTGGGCGGGATGCGGCGGCTCGCCCGCCACCTTCACCGTCGACGGAGAGGTCGCCACCATGAGTGGCGTCATCGGCTCGGGGACCCCCGATCGAGTCGCCGACCTCGTCGCCATGTACCCCGAGGTCCGTCAGATCACGCTGCAGGACGTCCCTGGCTCCAGGGACGACGTGGCCAACCTGGAGGCCTCCCGCGCCGTGCGTGCCGCTGGCCTCGCGACCCACGTCCCCGCCGACGGCGTCATCGCCTCCGGTGGGGTGGACTTCTTCTGCGCAGGCAACCCTCGCAGCGCCGAGGCAGGCGCGCTGCTCGGAGTGCACTCCTGGGCCACCGGCGGAGGCATCGAGGGCGGTGATCTTCCCCGCGATGATCCTCAGCACGCCCTGTACCTCGACTACTACGAGGAGATGGGCATCCACGAGGACTTCTACTGGTTCACCCTGGAAGCGGCCCCCGCTGCGGGGATCCACTGGATGACCGAGGACGAGATCGAGACCTACGGGCTGACCACCGACTGATCGCGACAATCAACTCCGTTGATTGTCGCGATCGAGCGGAGCGCGTCTGATCCGGGGTTGCAGTGGGACTGGAACAAGCGAGCGTGCGAGCGCGTGCAGGGACTGCTGCAAGTCCAGGCGCGGAGCGGCAACCGGTAGCATCGCGACAATCAACTCCGTTGATTGTCGCGATCGAGCGGAGCGCGTCTGATCCGGGGTTGCAGTGGGACTGGAACAAGCGAGCGTGCGAGCGCGTGCAGGGACT
>JAHQVJ010000240.1 GCA_019634415.1 Myxococcales bacterium | reverse complement strand
CGTCGGTGATCTCGAAGGTCTTTCCCTTGCTGAGCCGAAGTGCCGCCTTGGCTTGATCGAACAGCTCGATGACCCGCGGGTGGTCGGGGTGGGAGCGCATCAGCGACTTGATTCGCTTGAGCGCCTCCTTGCCCGACTCCGTCATCTTGATCGGCCGCCCCTTGGCATTGGACACCTGCTCCTGGAAGTTCTTCAGGTGGTATTCGGCGGTATCGAGGGTCAACCGAGACGGAGGATCTGCTGCACTCGCTGGGGTGGGGAGTGCTAGCATCATCGCCGACGCAAGTGCCAGAGCACGCAACATGCGCATACTTCCTCCAGGATGGCTGGCTTCGAGTCGAGACCCGTGTGACTTGGGGGCTGAGGGGGTAGCTGGCGGCTGTGCCATGTGGCGAGCGTCACGCTGCCTCGAGCGCCGAGCCACTTACCGAACACCTACGCCCAGATGAGGGGCTCACCGTTTGCGTCGTAGGGCTGGCAGGATCCCGCCCTCACCGTATGTGAATCGTGTTCATCACACATGTGCATGATTCAATGGTGTTTCACCATTGGCGTGCATATCAGCATGGCCATGAAGCGGCAGGGGCGCCAGGGTGCCTCGCTGTCTCGAGAGGGAGCGTGACCGTGACCACTACCAACACCCTTCCCAGCAAGCGGATCCCCCTCTGGATCAGCGTGCTGCAAGTGCTGCTCATCGGGATCATGATGACGCAGGTCTATGAGTTCTACCTCGACCACGAGGCGGTTCGTGCCTCGGGCATCACGATCGAGACCGTGGCCGATCGGAGACTTGCATACGAGTTCGCTGCGCGCACGCTGACGATGGCCTTGGTCTCCGCTGCCATTGTCGCCTCTCAGAGAGTCGAGCTGTTCATGGCCATGTTCCTCATGAACCTGCTCCGAGAGGGTCAGGAGACGATCATCGATCCACTGTTCCCCACAGCGAATGCGGCCGGACTCTCTCCCACTGCGGACTTCGTGATGCACCTCGTCATCGTGGGTGTGCAGGCCTTCGCACTGTTCAGGCTGTACACATTGTGGAGAGATCCTGCGCACGAGCAGGCCTCTGGCGCGATCGAGGTGCCCCAGGCCTAGCTCTGCCAGGCCGTCTGCATCACCGTTGCTGTCGGTAAACGTCAGCCCTCTGGAGGACATCGTGTCCAACCTCGCAACACACCTGTGCGCGCTCTCGATGGCGTTGCTCGTCGGAGTCAGCATGACGAACCCCGCCATGGCAGGATCACTCGACCTCCAGTTCGCGGGAGCGCTCGAGTTCGCCACGGATGGCACGCTCTTCGTGGGCGACAACCATCGCGGCGCCATCTATGCCTTCGAGCTCCCAGAAGAGGAGAAGCCCGAGCGACCGCGGCGAGCTCGTCGGCAGCGAGAGGAGGCCAAGACCACTCCTGGCTCCATCGGGAACATCGACGCCAAGATTGCCGACTTGCTCGGTGTGCGCGTGGGCTCGCTCGAGATCAACGACATGGCCGTGCATCCGCAGTCCAACGAGATCTACATCTCGGTCAGCCGGCTCACGAGCTTCGCCTCGCAGCCTGCCATCGTCATCGTCTCGCGAGACCAGCGGCTCCGGCTGCTGGACATGTCCTCCCTGGCGTTCCAGAAGCAGGAGCTGAGGGCGTTCCCGCCTTCGGACGCCACGTTCGCGGTGCGCGACATGGGGCCTTCCATGCCTCCACTGCCGAGGGACATCGCCAAGAGTCAGCTTCCCCTGACCTCGCTGGCCATCATGGACATGGCGTACCACGACGGCGAGCTGTTCGTGGCGGGTGTGGCGCACGAGAACTTCCTGTCTTCACTGCGCCGCATCTCGGTTCCGTTCGACGGTACACAGAGCGTCGCGAGCGTCGAGATGTACCACATCGCGCACGATCAGTACGAGAGCCGCGCACCCATTCGGGCCATGTCCATTCAGGAGATCGACGGCACCCCTCAGCTGGTCGCCGCCTACACCTGCAGCCCCGTGGTCTTGGTTCCTCTGGAGGACATCGAGGATGGGTCCAAGATCGCCGCCAGGACCATCATGGATATGGGGAATGGCCAGCCGCTCGACATGATCTCGTTCGAGATGGGTGGTCAACCGGTGTTGTTCGTCACCAGCAACAGCCGTACGCCGAGGATCATCCCCTTGAGCGGGCTGAGCGGCGCCCGCGTCGTGACGCACGAGGACTTCGAGCGTGGACCCAAGCTCGATCTGCATCCGCTCATGCCGTTCGGACCAGCGGGCAAGGCCGTGATGTTCGATGGCATGCCGCTCCACGTGGCCTTACTCGACGACGACTTCCTCGTCTCGCTGACCCGCGATGCGTATACCGGAAGCCTGAATCTAGACATCAACATGGCCTCCTTCCCGAACCGAATGCACAACTTCTTCGCGGAGATGGACTTTCCACAATTCGATCGCGCTGCAGCGAAGCCCACAGATACGCCGTGACGATGGGGCTGCTACTCGGCGTGGGGGTGGGCTCGATGGCCGCTGCGATGGAGGACGGTCTTTCCTTGCCGCAGCACGTCGACGCGCCGCTCGCGCTCCGGCTCGTGGAAGGCGACCTCGCTCGGGAGGCGGTCGATGCCGACGACGTGATTCAGGTCTTCGTGGGGGCGTCCGACGAGTGCTGTGAAGGCAGGGTCCCGGTCGCCGGTCGGGTCGGCCTCGAGGGAGACGTCTTGAGCTTCCGCCCCACGTTCGGCTTCGTCGCAGGTGTGGACTACGTGGCGCGCGTTCGGTTGGCTTCAGCGGAGCAGCGGCTCGTGCCCTTCCGCATTCCCTGTGATGCAGCCCCAGTGGAGGCGACCGTCACCGATGTGTTTCCGAGCGGGGATACCCTGCCACAGAACGTATTGCGCTTCTACATCCACTTCTCCGTGCCCATGGCGCCCCACGTCGCCTTCGAGTACGTCCAGCTCCGCGACGTCTCCGGGGAGGTCGACGACGCGGCCTTCATGCAGTTCAAGCAGGAGCTCTGGAGCGAAGATCGGACGCGCCTGACCGTTCTGATCGATCCGGGCCGTATCAAGAGAGAGGTCGCGACCAACGTGGAGCGTGGACCTGCGCTGCAGGCGGGACGCCGCTACAGCCTCGCGGTCGTGGGTGGCTGGCCATCCGCCGATGGGACGTCTGCTTGGCCGGCTTCTCGAAGACGTTCACGGTGTCGGAGGCATTGAGGGAGCGACCCGACGTCGGTCGGTGGCAGGTGGTACCTCCTTGCATCGGAACGCGCGAGGTGTTGGAGGTCCGATTCGATCGTCCGTTCGATCGTCATCTGTCGGGCCCGGCCATTCGGATCGTCGCCAAGGACCGACAGGTGGTCGCCGGCACGCCTCAGGTCGGCGATGGCGAGCGCGTGTGGCGCTTCACGCCGGACGAAGCGTGGGCCGACGGGGATCTGTTGCTCGTCGTCCACAGCGCCCTCGAGGACGTCGCGGGCAACAACTTCCGTGACCTGTTGGACGACGTGGTGCGGAGCGAGGCGCACGCTACATCCGAGTCAGTGCTGCCCGTCCGGTTGCGCGACTGTGGGGCTCCCAGGTGAGGCGTGTTGCCAGGCTCGCCTGCGTTGAGCGTCGTGCTCGATGGGGTGAGGCCCGTCGACACCCGCATGACGGTGGGACTTGCGCTGACGCCGCCGTCGACTGCGTCGCCTGGAGAGAGGGAGGACGATGCATGACGGCGATGGAGCCTGTGCGTGGCTGGCTCGAGGAATGGCTGGCCGATAGCATGAGCCGATGGAACAGGGCTCGGCTCTGATGAACGAGATTCAACTACGGCAGATCGACCTGAACCTCCTCGTCGTGCTCGATACGCTGCTTCGGGAGGGGAGTGTCACACGAACTGCCCGGCAGCTTCACCTCACGCCCTCCGCCGTCAGCCACGCCCTCAAGCGCCTCCGAGAGACCTTCGGCGACGAGCTGTTGATCCGAGACGGTCGGCGCATGCGGCCCACGGTGCGGGCCGAGGGGCTGGCCGAGACCTTGCCCCGCGTGCTTCGGCAGCTGGAGCGCGTGCTCGCCGGTCCCTCGCCGTTTCGGCCCGACGCGTCGAGCCGCACGTTTCGTCTGGCTGCGCCCGACTTCGTGGCGCCGCTCGTGCCACACCTGCTTGAAGACGTGGGCAGGGTCGCGCCCGGCGTGCGGGTCGAGCTGGTGCCGCGCTCCGAGGGGGCGATTCGCCACCTGACGGAAGGCCGCTACGATGCCCTCATCGCGCCGAGCGGCATCGAGAACGAGGGGCTGCGCGGCGAGGTCATCGGAAGCTGGCCGTGGGCCGTATATGGCCGCCGGGGCCACCCCGCGTTCGACGACTGGTCGTTGGGTGCCTGGGCGCGCTTCCCGCACCTGCAAATCCGAACGACCCTGCTCCAGAAGGGCAGGGGTCCCATCGGTCGCAAGGCAGCCGAGCACGGCGTCCGCCGGGTCGTAGGAGCGGTGGTGCCGCACTTCTCGATGGCGGCCCCGATCCTCGCCCAGACGGATCTGTTGCTCACCGTTCCGTCGGTGGTGATGACCAGCGTGTCGTTCGTGTATGGCCTGGATTGTCGCGAGGCGCCCTTCGAGCTGCCTCTGCAGGGGCTGTCGGTGTACCGCAGTGCTGCGGTGGGGGACGAGCCGGGGGTGCGATGGTTCCTTCAGCGTGTGTCGGCTGCGGCTGGTCGGCTGTCGTCGGGAGCCGGCACGGTCTGACGCTGAACGTCAGCCAGGTCGCCGAGGCGCGACGTCGGCGATGATCAGCTGCGAGGGCAGTTCGCGGCCCATCCGTACAGGGGCAGCGAAGGTGACGCTCACGGTCCAGGGGTGGATCTGGATTCCGATTGGGTTTGCGTCAGTTGGGTGTCGACGATCGTGGTCAACCCAGGTGTGATGGCGGCAGGTCCCCTGGACCTGAAGCGGTCAGGGCGGTCCCGGGTGGAGGATCACAGTGCAGCCTGGAGGGCTTCGTGCCCTCCGCGGTGCTGTCGGCAAGGGGCTGACCAGCGCACGCCGTGCGCCAGTTCCTTGTCGGCAGTACCGCGGGGGGCGATCGAGAAGCCCGCTAAACAGGGAGGCTTCGTGCG
The DNA here is from genome assembly GCA_019634415.1 of Myxococcales bacterium. Classification (GTDB taxonomy): domain Bacteria; phylum Myxococcota_A; class UBA796; order UBA796; genus DRPG01. Next base: position 932 of record JAHQVJ010000240.1, on the reverse strand, counting down.
AACTGCGATCCCCTGGGACGTGCGCCGATCAGGATTCGAAGAACCCCGGTGCGCGTTCGGGGGGTTCGCGGGGCGCAAATACGAAGCCCGGCCATAGGGAGGGCTTCAGGGGGGAGGTGGCCCACAGGGGCCCGTCGGCTCCGTGAGATCTGCGGGTGCGAGCCGCACTGGGCGTTCCTCCAGCGTGCCGACGAGGTGGTCCTTGTCTGGCGTCAAGACGAACCGGCGAGGGTGTTGTTCGAGCTGTGGCGCCGTGTTGCCGAGCAGGTGCACCGTGCGCCAGACCTCGGTGCCCGACAGGACGAGAGCCCCTTGTTGCCAGGTTCCACTGACCTCGCCGGTGGCCGTCGTTCGGGTGGGTCGACGCGCACCCGAGGTGTGGTGTGCAGGAATCAACGTTCCGACGACCTGGCCTCGGTCCGACACTTCGAGTCGCCATGTGGCGCGGCGGCCGTGACACGACACCACGGGCACGGTGCCCGTGCGGGGCTCGTGGGCTCGAATGATCACCCACTCACCGGTGATGTCGGGAGGGCTGGCGGCGGCGACGGTGGCCAGCAGGGCGAAGGTGAGCATGGCGTACGGTAGCAGGTTTCGGTCGGATCGGCGGAGGGTCGGCGTTGGTCCAGGCTCGGACAACACGCGTCGGTCGGAGATCCAGGTGGGGCGTTGGCTGCCGCAGTGGGCGTCGTAGGAGCCCTCGAGTCTCTGCCACCGCTCCGCCAACCTTCTCCGGCGGCTGCCCTTCGAGGTGCGCTCCCCATCACGTCCGGCGGAGTCCCGGCCCATTCGCTCGATGATCCGCACCAGTAGCTACCAGTCGGTCGGCTTGTAGTCCTTGAGGAACTGCCCCCAGACGTGCTCGCCCGTGTTGATTCCGTCGAAGATCGGATCCACGATCCGCGCAGCCCCGTCCACCACGTCCAAGGGTG
>JAHQVJ010000239.1 GCA_019634415.1 Myxococcales bacterium | reverse complement strand
CGGGGACGTCCGTGGACAGATCGACGTCGAGGGTGCCTTCGTAGCGGGCGCAGCCACAGAGCAGCGCGGTCAAGGTGGCGAGGTGGGACAGGCGAATTGGCATGGGATCTCCATCGGCTGTCTTGGTCTACGGCCGAGGGGGGCCCGTTTGCCATGGGGCATCGGAGTGTGCGGGCGGAGGCCACCAGATCGTCGAGACGCTCCACCAGGGCCTGCGGAAAGTCGAGCTGTTCACCACCGTTTCAGCCGCTCCAACAGGGTCGCAGAGGGATCTGGCTGGAACGCTCCGGGCCTACGACGCTGTTCCCGCCTGGTCCTCTTGGGTCCCGTTGTGCTCTTCGAACTGGCTGTGGAAGAGGTCTGCGTAGGCGCCTGGCTGCGCCAGCAGCTCTGCGTGGGAGCCCATCTGCACGATGTGTCCCGCGTCCAGCACCACGATGCGGTCTGCGCCCACGATGGTGGACAGGCGGTGGGCCACCACCAGCACCGTGCGCTGCTCGAGCAGGGCCCCAGTGGCGGCCTGGATCCGAGCCTCGGTGAGGGTGTCCACCGAGGCCGTGGCTTCGTCGAGGATCACCAGCGGCGCATCGTGGGCCAAGGTGCGCGCGAAGGACAGCAGCTGAGCCTCGCCCACGCTCACGTTTCGGCCGCCGTGCTCGATGCGGCCGTCCAGTCCACCCAACCGGCGCACCACGTCGGTGGCCTGAGCCATTCCGATGGCGTCCCACAGCCGCTCGTCGTCGAGATCGGAGCCCAGCGTGAGGTTGAACCGCACGTCGCCTGGGTACAGCACCACGTCTTGCTGGACCACCGTGATGCGGCGGCGCAGATCGTCGGGGCGCACCCGCGACAGCTCCACGCCGTCGATGCGCACCGAGCCCGTATAGCCGTCGTAGGCGCGCAACAGCACGCGGCCCACGGTGGTCTTGCCGGAGCCCGTGCGCCCGACGAGGGCCACCACCTCGCCCGGTGAGACGGTGAGGTGGAGGTCGTCGAGCACCGTGGGGCCGGCGCCGTAGGCGAAGCTCGTGCCGTCGAGCTCCACGTCGCCTGGCTCGTCGGGGAGCGGAGTGTCGCCGGGAGTGATGTGCTCGTCGTGGTCCAGCAGGGAGAAGATCTTCTCCAGCGCCGTGGTGGCGCGCTGCAGGATGGCGAGCTTCGAGGACAGCTCGCGGATGGGCGTGAACAGCTTGCCCACGTACTCGATGAAGGCCGCCAGCAGCCCCGCGGTGACCACGCTCTCGAGCCACCCCGATCCCGCGTACCACAGGATCAGCGCCATGGTGATGGAGGTGAGGCCATCCACGATGGCGTAGAGCAGCGCGTCCCACACGTTGGTGTTGATGGTGGCGTTGCGGTAGGCCAGCAGCCGATCCTCGAACTGGCCTGCCACGCGCTCCTCGTCGCTGTACAGCTGCACCACCTCCACACCGGTGATGCGCTCTGCGGCGTAGGCGTTGAGCGTGGCGAGGGTGGTGCGCACCGACAGGTACAGCTTTCGGAGCCGACGGCGGATCAGCTCCACCACCAGCGCCAGCGGCGGTCCCACCAGCAGCAGCGTGAGGGTGAGTGCCGGATCGAGCGCCACCATGGCGCCCAGGATCCCCAGCACCAGGATCACGTCGAGGACGAGGGTGAACGCGCCCGCGGAGAGGGTCTCCCCCAGGGCCTCCACGTCGGAGGTCACCCGGGTGAGCAGCTTGCCCGTGGGCTCGCGGTCGAAGAAGCTCTGGGACAGCGACAGGGTGTGCCGGAACACGTCGTCGCGCAGCCGGGTGATGGAGCGCGTCGCGGCGTAGGAGATCGACAGCGTGTAGGCAGCCTCCGCCACGAAGGCGATCAGCACGGCGCCCAGGTACAGCAGGGCGATCTGCTCCAGGGCCGAGGCGTCCGCGGGCAGGATGGCGTCGTCGATCGCCTTCTTCAGCAGCCAGGGCTGCACGACCACCAGGGCCGCGGAGACGGGCGCCATCGCGCAGGCCGTCAGGTACAGCGGCAGGTCGTCGCGCAGGTAGGGGAGGACCTTGCGGATCAGGCGCCAGTCTCCCGTCCCTCCCTCCGACAGCGTGCTGCCCGTGGTGCGCTCGGCGTCGCTCACTTCGCCCCCTCGGACTGGCGATCCCACGCGTCACGGTAGGGTCCCTCCATGGCGACGAGCTCCTCGTGTGTGCCCTTGGCCACCATGCGGCCACCGTCGAGTACCACGGTGACCGTGGCGTGGCGTAGGGCCGAGATGCGATTGGCGACGATCACGGTGGTCGGTCGATCGTCGAGCTGCTGCAGCGCGTCGATGAGGCGTCCTTCGGTGGTGTGGTCCACCGCCGAGAGCACGTCGTCGAGCATCAGCAGGCCGGCACGTCGCGCCAGCCCGCGAGCCAGGGCCACGCGCTGGCGCTGCCCGCCCGACAGCGTGAGGCCAGCTTCTCCGACCTCGGTGTGCACACCGTCGGGCAGGGCCGCCATGTCCACGTCGAGCTGAGCCTGCTGCAGCAGCGCGTCGAGGTCCCGGTGGGTGTCGCCCAGCAGGATGTTGCTCTTCACGCTCTCGGTGAACAGAAAGGCCCGCTGGGGGACCAGCACCGCCAGACGTCGCCACGCCTCGAGCTCGATCTCGCGCACGCACACGCCGTCGGCGCGCACCGACTGCTCGGGTGGATCCTCGAGCCGCACCAGGCACCGGAGCAGCGTGCTCTTGCCGCTTCCGGTGGGGCCGAAGACGCCCAGGGTGCCTCCGGCGGGCACGGTGACGGACACCCCGTGCAGCGCGTCGTCGCTCGCACCTGGGTACCGATACGACAGGTCCCGCAGCTCCAGCACGGGCGCGCCGGCGGGGGCGGGCTCGGGGTTCGGAAGGTCCGGGCGATGGGGCTGGGGCAGGATCACCGCGTCGATGCGGTCCACTGCTGCCTGAGCCTGGCGGAACAGCGACAGGATGAAGGTCATGCCGCGCAGCGGGGCGGTGAGGTAGGTCACCAGTGCGGTGAACGCCACGAGCTCCCCCACCGACAGTGCGCCCTCCATCACCATCGGCCCGCCCACCCACAGCAGCAGGAACAGGTTGAAGGAGGCGGCGAGCGACAGCACGGGGCCGATGCCCACCCGCAGCCGCGCACGCGACAGGAGGGCCTGTAGCGCCTCGGTGTTCAGCGGCGAGAAGCGATCGCGGATGGCCTGCTCGGCCCCGAAGGCCTTCAGCGTGGCGATGCCCTGGTAGCTGGACAGCACCTGGTCCGACAGCGCGCTGTTGGCCTCCTGGATCCGCTTCACGATCTGACGGAAGCGGCCCACGAAGGCCAGGGTGATGGTGAAGCCCACCACCAATGGAATCGTCACGGCTGCGGCCAGTGTGGGGGACAAGCGCACCATCTGGCTCGCCGTGAGCGCGATGGCGATGATGGTGTTCACGATGCCCAGTGCCGTGAACCCGAACAGCAGACGCACCATCGAGATGTCGGAGCTCATGCGGCTCATCAGATCGCCCGCTGGGAACTGAGCGTGGAAGGCAGGCTGCTGGGAGAGCACGGCGTGGAACAGATCGCGCTTGACCTCGGCCTCCACGAGGCGTCCGGGCGTGAAGAACAGCATGCGGGAGCCGAAGCGCACCACGATCACGCACAGACCCATGATGGCGACCCACATGGCCGCCGACACCACCTCCGACCGAGCGTCGGCGCCCAGCGCGACCGCGTCGATGCCGGTGGCCAGGTACAGCGGGATCGTCACCGACAGCCAGTTGGTGGCGCCGATGAGGAGGGTTCCGCCTAGGTACCAGGGCAAGTAGCGCACACCATAGCGGCGCATGAAGAGGAGGAGGGGGCGCACAGGCCGGCTCTATCGTGGGGAGGGTGTCAGGGGCGAAGGAGAAACCGTCCAGCCAACACGTCCTGCCCGAGCAGGACGCGAGCGCTGTCGGAGCGCTCCACCGTGACCTCCACGGGCACCGAGACCCCCGCGATCCGCAACACTACGCTGCGCCGACCTGGGTCCACCCCCGCCAGCGCCAGGTGGCTGCGAGCGCGATGGGGCGTGGCCACAGCGGCCACGGGCCGACCGTCCACCTCCACCTCGAGGTGCAGGTCCAGCACGGGCAGCTCGTCGTGCTGCAGGTCGACGGGCTCGAGGAGCTGCAGGCTGTCCACCGGCTCGATGGACGTCTCGGTGTCTTCCTCGTCGTCGGGTGCTGCTAGATCGGGCAGCTCCTCGACGGGTTCGGGATCGGCCAGCCACGCATCGCTTGCTGGATCCGGCTCGTCGTCGGGCCACACCGCTGGATCGAGCAGCGTCGGATCCAGCTCGTCGAGGTCCTCCTCCTCCCAGCTCGGCTCCGGGCCGGGCGCATCGTCCACGGGAACGGGCCGCGCCGGAGGGCGGGAACCAGGGGGAGGCGGAGGGGGGACTCGGCGGGTCATGGAGCTGGATTATCCGCCACAGCCCGGGCCTGCGGCGTATTCCGGGCCACGAGCTGCGCGTAGTAGCCACCAGCCCCCATCAGCGATGCGTGAGTTCCACGCTCCGTGATGCGTCCACCGTCCACCACCAGGATCTGGTCCGCGTTGCGCACGGTGGACAGCCGGTGCGCGATCACGAAGGCGATACGGTCCTCCAGCAGTGCGTCGATGCCCGCCTGGATGGCCTGCTCCGTCTCGGTGTCCACCGACGACGTCGCCTCGTCCATCACGAACACCTGCGGATCCGCCAGCACCGCGCGCGCCAAGGACACGAGCTGTCGCTGCCCGGTGGAGAGGCTTCCGCCGCCCTCGCCCACATCGGTGTCGTAGCCATCGGGCAGCTTCTCGATGAAGCGGTCGGCGTGCACCAGTGCGGCGGCAGCGCGTACCTGCTCGTCGGTGGCCTCGAGGTTGCCGTAGCGAATGTTGTCGGCCACGGTGCCGCTGAACAGGTGAGGCGTCTGCAGCACGATGCCGAAGCGGGCCTGCAGCCAGCCCAGCGGGAGCTCTGGCAGCGGCACGCCGTCGATGCGGATGGCACCGGCGTCGGCGTCGTAGAAGCGGCTCAGGAGCTTCACGATGGTGGACTTCCCACCACCGGTGGGGCCCACCAGCGCGATGGTCTGGCCCTGGCGCACCTCGAAGGAGCACTGCTGCAGCACGGGCTCACCCTCCTTGTAGGAGAAGTCCACGTCCTCGAAGGCCACCTCGCGGATCTGCTCGGGATCGTCGGGCAGCTGCGGCGTGTCGCTGTCGCGGATCTGGGGCACGGTCTCCAGCAGGCCCTGCACGCGCTCCGCGGCGGCTTGCGCGGCCTGAAGAAGGGTGAACTGCCGCGCCATGTCCTGGATCGGCATGGAGAACAGCTTGGCGTACTGCATGAAGGCGATGAGGGTCCCCAGGGTCAAGCCGCCCATGGTCACCTCGACGCCGCCTCGCCACAGGGCCAGCCCCACCCCCAGGCTGCCGAGCACGATGACCAGTGGCAGGTACACCGCCGACTGCAGCGCGTTGCGCATGGAGTGGGTGAACATGTCCGTGGACAGCACCTGGAACTCCTCCAGGTTGGGGGCCTCCCGCGCCAGGGCCTTGGTGGTGCGCACCCCAGCGATGGACTCGTTGAAGGAGCTGGTGATCATCGCGTTGGCGCGCCGCACCTTGCGGGAGCTCTCCAGCATCATGCGCTGGAAGATCAGGCTCACTCCCACCAGGGGGGGCACCACCAGCAACACCACCAGCGCCAGCAGGGGGTTCAGCCACAGCATGGCGGCAGCGATCCCGAGCACCAGGGACGTGCCCCACACCGTGTCGAGCAGGAGCCACGGGAGCAGCCCGCTCACCTTGCCGCAGTCCGAGGTCAGCCGCGCCACGAGCCAGCCCACGGGGTGCTGATCGTAGAAGGAGAACGACAGTTGCTGCAGCCGGGCGAACCCCGCGCGTCGCAGGTCGTGCGCCACGCCGGTGCTGATCTGCCCGGCCAGCACGATGAACAGGTAGATGCCCCCCGCCAGCAGGGCGAGCAGCGTCGCGTAGGCCACTCCGTAGGGCGCGAGCTCGGCCAGGGGCTGACCTGCCGCCGCTCCGTCGATGAGCCACGCCGTCAGCAGGGGCAGCGACACGTCCACACCGGCCACGAGCAAGCCCGTGACCACCATCCCAGCTGCCTGCAGGCGGTAGGGGTGGGCATGGGTGACGATCCTGCGCCACAGCTGCAGGTCCAGGCGCCTGGGGGTGGCGTCGTCGTCGTCTTCGAACAGCTCGGCACTCATCGTGCCTCCTGGACCGCCCGCTCGGGGCGTGCATCGCGGTCGGGGGGCTCCGCGAGTGGGGAGGGGGCGTGGGGCTCGGTCTGCAGGCGCCACATCCTTCGGTAGGGGCCGGCTCGAGCCACGAGCTCGTCGTGGGTGCCCTGTTGGACCAGACGTCCCTCGTCGAGCACGAAGATGCGGTCGGCCAAGGCCACGGTGGACAGGCGGTGGGCGATGAGGATCGTGGTCTGCTGGCCTCGGCGCTCACGCAAGCGCTCGAGGATGGCCGACTCCGTGGCGGTGTCCACCGCCGACAGCGAGTCGTCCAGGATCAGGACGGAGGGACGCTGCAGCAGCGCCCGGGCCAGGGCTACCCGCTGGCGCTGGCCACCCGACAGCGTCACACCCCGCTCTCCGACCTCGGTGTCGTAGCCATCGTCGAAGGCCACGATGGTCTCGTGCACGTCGGCGGTGCGGGCGGCGTGGTGCACGTCCTCGAGGGTGGCCTCGCTGCGGCCCAGCTTCAGGTTCGCGCCCAGCGTCTTGGAGTACAGGAAGGGCTGTTGCATCACTACGGCGAGCTGGCGACGAAGCTCTTGCTGCTCGATGGTGCGCAGGTCGCGGCCGTCCAGCGTGACGGAGCCCTCGTCTGGGTCGTACAAGCGCAGCAGCAGCGACACCAGCGTGGACTTGCCCGATCCCGACGCGCCCACGAAGGCCACGGTGGAGCGGGGCTCGATCCGTAGGGTGAGGTCCTTCAATGCGGGCTCGGCGCCTTCGGCGTAGCGGAAGGTCACGCCTGCCAGGGCGAGGGCGCCGGTCGAGGAGGACAAGGGGACCAGCGGGACGGGAGCTTGCTCGGCCGGCTCGTCGAGGATCCGACGCAGCCGCCCCAAGGCCACCGTGGCCTTCCCCAGATCGGCCACGATCCGGCCCATCTGGCGTAGCGGGTACATGAACATGCTCACTGCCGTGAGGAAGTAGAACAGCGCTCCCACCGACAGCTCGCCCGTCGACACCCACATCACGCCCGCACCCACCACCAGCACGTGCTGGGCGAAGGTCATGAGGTCGGAGATGGACCAGAAGACCGCCATCAGCTGGTACAGCCGGTAGTCCTTGCCTCTGTGGTCGGCGTTGCGCTCCGCGAAGCGGCCCTCCTCGAAGGCCTGGCGGCCGAAGGCGCGCACCACGCGGATCCCCGTGAGGTTCTCCTGGATGGTGGTGGTCATCTCGCCCTCGGCCTCGTCGGCTTGCTCGAAGACGGTGCGCACGCGCAGGAAGAAGATCACCGAGAAGCCCACGATGAAGGGCAGCAACAGCACCGCCACGCCGGTCATGCGGGCGTCGATCTGGATCATCAGCGGCAGCGGCACGAAGAACATGATCAAGGCCCGGCCGATCTCCACCACCTGGTTCGCCAGGAACACGCGGATGGTCTCGACGTCCGAGGTGCAGCGCTGCAGCAGGTCTCCGGTCTGGGCGGTGTCGAAGAAACGGCTCGGCAGGTGCTGCATGTGGTCGTACACCCGATCACGGAGGCGGCGCACGATGGCCTCGCTGGCCTGGGCTGCCCAGCGTCCGCGCAGGTAGGTGGCCGCGCCCGCCACTGCGGTCAGGCCCAACACCACCAGCGCTGGGACCCAAAGGTGTCGGCTCACGAAGGAGGGGCCGCCCATGGCGGCCAGGGGAGCGGTGACCCAGAAGCCAGGCTCTTGGTCGTCGGGGGGCATCAACACGCCGTCGATGACGGCCTGCGGTATGAGTGGGGCCAGGTACAGAAAGCAGCTCGCCACCACGAGTGCGGCGATGGCTGCGCCGTAGAGGGCTCTGGAGCCCTGCATCAGGTGCCAGACGGCACGAACACTGTCGAACATGATGTCAGCCTGGGGAGCAGAAGGACGAGATCGAAGGACAGGGGATGGGCTCCAAACGCAAAGAGCCCGCTCGGAGGGTGATCTCGCGAGCGGGCTCTTCGAAGGATTTGGGTGATCCAATCAGAAGCTCACGAGAACGCTCCGGGTCCGTAGTTGGGGCGGGTGGGCTTCATGCAGTTGATCCTCGCTGTTTCGCTAACGGGAGGGGCAGCGGGGAGCAAACCTCGTGTCGAGATGCCGATCCTCTTTGGGACGCATCGGTTTTCCGATCGTCACGGAATCCGGACTGGAAGGGACGTGTCCCCAACGGTCCGAACGCGGTGAATTTCTCACCGCGGCCTGTCGTCCCCCACGTCACCTGGGGTACGTTCGGCGACCCCTCGATGGAGTCCTCTATGTTCAGTCGGCGGCACCTTCTTCAGGCTGCATCCGCTACCGCTCTCGTCGGCCCGAGCTTGGCCCTGGGGGCCCCGGCCAGCAACTTCTCCCTGCGCAACCTCGCGGGGCAGCAGGTGAGCCTGGCCGACTTCGAAGGCCGGGTGGTGTTCCTGTCCTTCTGGGCCACCTGGTGTGGGCCCTGCAAGGTGGAGATGCGCCACCTCCACGGCTTCTACCAAGAGCTCAAGGAGCAGGGCCTCACGGTGCTCTTCATCTCCATCGACGACGCCCGCGCCATGCCAGCGGTCAAGCAGTACGTGCGGAAGAACCGCTACGACAGCGACGTCTTCTTGCTCGACAAGCAGTCCGACGTGGTCGGGATCTTCAACCCCAAGAAGACCGTGCCCTTCAGCGTGCTGATCGATCGCAGCCGCGAGGTGGTGAAGGTGTGGGAGGGCTTCAACCCCGGTGAGGAGACTCACGTGAAGGAAGCCATCGTCGAGCAGCTCGCGAAGCCCGTGCCGTGATGGAGATGGGGGTGATTGGCCTGTCGATGTGGTTGTGCGCAGGCACGGCCGTGGCACAGGAGTCGGAGGAGGCAGCCACCGTGGCACCCGCTCCGGAGCCCGAGGAAGTGCCCGCCGAGGCCGTCGCCCCCCCGAGCGACCCGCCGACCAAGGAGCGAAAGAACCCGGTCAGCGTGTCGTTCTCCGAGGACTTCGAGTTCCGCATCCAGAACTTCGACCCAGCACCGCTGGTTCGGGTCGCTGGACCTCCGCCCAAGTTCATCGAGCAGGTGAACCGGCTCACGGGCCGCGTCAGCGCCGGCTCCTTCTTCGCCAACGTGCAGGTGGATCAGGTGGCCTTCGCCGGCTTGCCCTACCTGCTCGACGGCAACCGGGTGGCCGATCCACCTCGGCTGATCTTGAACTGCGGCTTGCCCGAGTGCGTGCAGTCTCCCTTCGGCGAGTACGTGTACGCCAACCCCGAGAAGGTGGCGGCTGGTTACGACGGAGACAAGGTCTCCTTCACGGTGGGCGACTTCTACTCGGCCTTCGGCTACGGCGGCTCGCTCAACGTCAACCGCAACGTCGACATCGACATCGACACCTCCATCCAGGGTGCGCGGGTGGTGGCCTCGCCGGGGAACTGGGAGATCACCGGGCTCGCGGGCACGCTCAACCGGCAGCAGGTCTTCGCCGACAACCCCAACGTGGGCCTGCTCGAGGGGGATCTGCGGCACCTGATCGCGGGCGCGCGCGTCGAGCGGTTCGGGCTCGGGCCCGCCGATCTCGGCGTGCATGCCGTGGGCTACGACTTCGCCGACACCTATGGGTTCCAGGGGGCGCTGGACGAGGTCGGCACCTCCATGGACGCCGTCGTGGCCGGTGGCACCGTGGCCCTGTACGGGGTGGCGGGGATCGACTGGGTGTTCGAGGGAGACCTCTACGGCTTCCCCCTCAACGAGGCCGGAGAGAGCGAGCTGTTCATCGGAGGGGTGCCCGAGCCTGGCCATGCGCTGTTCGGATCGGCCTCCTTCTTCGTCGGCTCCACCATCTGGCAGGTCGACGCCAAGAAGTACCGCAACGTGAACCGGATCAACCGACCCACGGCAGGGGAGCAGTACCAGTCGGTGATCCCGCCCACGCTGGAGTACGAGCGGGCCATCAACTTCAACACCGCGGCCTCGGTGCTCTCCAACGACGTGTTCGGTGGCCGGATCCGCATGGACCTGGCGCTCGGAGCAGCCACCCCCTACATCGCCGTGTCGGCCTTCCGCGACACCGATCTCGAGAACGCCTCCCAGCACGCTCCGGCTCCGGAGAACATCGGACAGATCCTGGGTGGTGCGGAGGTGTTGCTGGACGACTTCACCGTGCTCGCCAACGCGCTGGCACGAGCGGAGTGGCGTGACGGCGACCAAGGCCGCGACATGCAGCTCTACACCGACATCGACCTGAAGTTTCCCCTGGTGGGGCACGCTCACGCCGATCTCATCTTGATCGGGCAGCGCTTCCTGGCGGGGCCCGAGCGCGAGAACTTCGTGGACGCGGAGGGGCTCGACAACCGCGACGGAGACTGGACGGAGCTCAATGCGTCGCTGTCGGTGCTGCCCCTTCCCGACTTCGGGATCACGGGATTCCTGGACTACACCACGAACCCGTTCGCGCAGAACGGAGGCAACCTCGGCGGCCCCAACAACTACGGGGCCATCGAGGTGTTCTGGAAGCCTGCGTCGGCCTGGACCGTCAAGGCGTTCCACGGCGGCTACGCTGCGGGGATCCGGTGCTCGGGCGGGCAGTGCCGCAACGTGCCGGCGTTCACGGGAACCAGGTTGGCGATCACCGGCACGTTCTGAGGCCTAGCTACTCGCTGTCGAAGCAGTGGTCGACGTTGATGCCAGTGGCGGCCTGCAGCCTGTCGCGGATCTCGGCAGCGAGGATCTCGGACGATCCTGCCACCACGATCCGGAGCTCTTCGTCGAGCAGGACGTTGGCGGGGAGGGGGCGGCCACCGCCGGGGAAGCTCGCCACCACCGTCTCCTCACCGTCGGCGACCACCGGCGTGAGGGTGCTGTCGCCCAGCCCGAAGGCATCGGACCATTGAACGGCATGGACGTCTCGAGACGCGAGGCTGGAGCTGTCTTCGACCACGAAGGTCAGGAACACCACCTGGTCGCCATAGGCCTGTGCCCGGCAGGCCAGCGAGTCGGCATCGGGATTCCTCGGTTGCGCCCACAGCGCCGTGGACTCCAGCACCACGTGCTTGCCCACCAGCTGCCACAGGCACATGGGCTCGCCGAACTGATCCGTCAGCTGGAAGTCGTTCGGGACCTGGCCCACGCTCCAGCCGACATCACAGTCACTGTAGGTAGGTGCGGCACCGTTGGTTCCCTCGAACTGCGGCCAGCGGTTGGTGGCTGTCTGCTCATCGCAGCTGCCGGGGACCTCCTCCGCAGTGCAGGCAGCGCCATCGGGTGTCTGGGGGACTTCGCCGCAACTGACAATCATCAAAGGGCAAGCGAAGGCGATGGCTGTCGCTCTCATGGTCTTCTCCTGGCTATTCCTCATGGACGAGGCAGTGCCCTACATTCACTCCGGTCTGTTCCTCCAGGTGGCCTTGGATGAGGGGCTCGGTCTGCGCGGCCCTGCCGCTCATGACGATCTGGAGCTGTGGGTCGAGCAGCACCAGCGTGGGGAGCGATGAGGGGCCGCCTGGGAAGTTGTCGACGACCACGAGTCCGCCATCGTTCATGACGGGCGTCAGGGTGTCGTCTGCACCGAGATCGAACAGCTCGGACCACTGGCGAGCATGGATGTCTTCGGCGGTGACGCCCTCGTCGTCCTGGGTGATGAAGGTCATGAACACCACGTCCTCGCCGAAGGCGCGGGACTGGCACGGCAATGTGCGCGCGATGTCCTTGCACGGACCGCACCACAGCGCACTCGAGTCCATCACCACGTACTTGCCCGTCATCTGCCACAGGCAGACCGGGTCTCCGAACTGGTCGGTGAGCCGGAAGTCGGGTGGGATCTGGCCCACCTGCCAGCCGAGCTGCGCATCAGCGAGATCGGGTGCCACACCATCGGTGCCCGCGAACTGGGGCCATCGATTGAGGGCCGTCTGATCGTCGCAGCTGCCGGTGAGCGGGCTCTGCAGCTCAGGGATCACACACCCGTTGGCCAAGAGCAAGGCGACAGTCGGGACGATGGCTTGCATACTGTGGATACTACCACCGCTTTCGTCAGTCCCTTGTCAAGTGCGGCGGACCGCTCCTTGGGACGGCTACTCCGAGTGCGTGAGGCAGTCGTCGACGTTCACCCCCGTCTCCTCCTCCAGGTACAGCTGGATGTCGCGCTCGGTGGACTCCGCCGAGCCGCCCATCACCACCCGGAGCTCCTGGTCGAGCAGCATGACCGTGGGCAGCGGGAAGCCGCCGCCGGGGAAGTTGTTGACCGCCAGCAGCCCGCCGTCGTTGACCACGGGGGTGAGGGTGTCGCCGTCCAGCTCGAAGGTGTCGGACCACTGCTGCGCGTGCTCGTCCTCCGACGCGATGCTGTTGTTGTCCTGCACGATGAACGTCATGAACACGACGTCGTCGCCGAAGGCCTCGGACTGGCAGGGCAGGGTGCGCGCGATCTCCTTGCACGGCTCGCACCACAAGGCGCTGGAGTCCAGCACCACGTACTTGCCCACCATCTGCCACAGGCAGACCGGATCCCCGAACTGATCCGTGAGCTGGAAGTCCGTGGGAACCTGCCCCTCGTCCCAACCGAGCTCGTCGTCGGTGAACACCGGGATCGCGCCCTTGGTGCCCTCGAACTGAGGCCAGCGATTCAGCGCGGTCTCGGCATCGCAGCTACCGGCCTCGGGCGTGGCCAGCTCGGGGATGGTGCAGGCAGAAAAGGAGAGTGCAGTGACGAATGGAAGAAGCGTCTTCATGCGCGCCATCCTATCCGTGTGAGGGCGAACTCGCATGCTCGGAAAGGGCGTAACGAACAGGGCTGACGGGAGACCGGGAGCCATCTCCACACTCTGTCAAAAAAGTGTTCACTCGGCGATCGATGGGGCAACCTAGTCGTCTCGGGGTAGACAGCGCACCGTCGCGAAACATAATCATCGTCCAATACGCAGGAGCTTTCATGTCTCGCATCGTCGTCTTCTTGGCCCTCGGCGCCTGTTCGGGTAACGGCAGCGACGTCACCGACACCATGTCGACCGTGATGGACGGCCTGCCTGTGCTGGGGGACGGAGCGCACGATCTCGACTCGGTCACCGTGACCGAGGTGGTCAGCAGTGATCTGCATCGACCGCGCGATCTGGAGTTCCATCCCCAGGCAGACGAGCTGTGGGTCGTCAACCGGCGCGAGGACTCCATCACCATCGTGTTCGATCCCCACGGCGCTGCGGACACCGAGCACCGCCAGGCCGCCGACGGCAGCGGCAACCACTTCCTGGCCAAGCCCTCCGGGTTGGCGTTCAACAACAGCGGCGAGCTGGCCACCTCCCACGAGGAGGATCAGCTGACGCAGGGCGGCGCGACGCCCGAGGACTTCATGGGCCCCACCATGTGGACCGCGGACTCCGACATCTTCGACGGCGGCCACGACAGCCACCTCGACATGCTGCACAACAGCCCCAATGGCGCCGGCATCGCGTGGGAGCGCCAGAACGTGTTCTGGATCTACGACGGCTGGCACGGTGCGCTGACCCGGTACGACTTCGCCGACGATCACGGTCTGGGTGGCTCGGACCACACCGACGGCATCATCCAGCGCTTCGCCGACGACAAGATGGGCTACGAGAAGGGCGTCGTCAGCCACCTGGCCTACGACCGCGACTCCGACATGCTCTACGCGGCCGACAGCAACCGCAACGCCATCCGCGTGCTCGACACCTCGTCTGGCAAGCTCGGTGGAACCATCGGGCCGAACTACGACGGCTGCGAGATGCGGTCGGTGGACGAGGCCGCCTTGTCGCGGCTCATCGACGGCGCTGACATCGAGGGCATGGAGATGCCGTCGGGTCTGGAGCTCGTCGACGGTGTGCTGTGGGTCACCGACGCCGTCACGTCCTACATCTTCGCCTTCGATCAGGACGGCACCCTGCTGGACTACCTCGACACCGGCTGGCCCGAGGGCACCCTGGGTGGGCTCGCGGTGGACGACGAGGGCGACCTGTGGGTCGTGGACCAGAAGGAGGACCTGATCCTCGAGATCTCGCCCAAGTAGTCGCGAGCTGCCTCCGCAGCTAGGCGCAGCGCCGAAAGGCGATGACGAGGCCCCAGGTGAACCCTGGGGCCTCCGTCGTTCCTTGCAGGTCCCTGGCGGTGGGGTGGTAGGGCTCGATCCCGTGGCGGCGAAGCGCCTTCGCGCCCACGGCCTGTCGGATCGCCGCCACCTCGCAAGCGCGCTCGTCGGCCAGCAGCCACTCCCAGGCGCGTCGCCACGCCACGGGGTCCTCGGTGACCAGCCATCCGTGGCCCCCGGGCTGGAGCACCTCGAGCAGCGTGCCCAGCTGCCAGATGTGGGCCAGGTCGGTGTGCTCGCCCGAGGCCAGCCGATTGTGCA
The DNA here is from genome assembly GCA_019634415.1 of Myxococcales bacterium. GTDB lineage: Bacteria > Myxococcota_A > UBA796 > UBA796 > DRPG01. The sequence continues at coordinate 9,781 of JAHQVJ010000239.1, read as the reverse complement.
GCGGATACAGCAGCGTGGCCACCGCCACGGTCGCTGCACCCACCTGCTGCACGGTGGCCGCCGACAGCACCGCCGGATCGGGATCGGGGGGCACCGTGATCACGCCCTGCTGCTCGGGCACGGCGCCCGACAGCTCGACGCCCACGGTCCGGATACCGGGATGGCGCTTGGCGAAGGCGCGCAGCGCAGCGCCATCGCCGCACCCCAGATCCAGCCATAGGTCGCCGGGGCTCACAGCGAGCGCGCCGAACCGCTCGGCGAAGACGGCGTCGCCGGCACGCGGGGAGGGCTGCAGGTGGGCCACCGCCGACGACAGGTGCTGCAGCGCGTCGCACACCGCCTCGGCCAGCGGTTCGAGCTCGAGGCGTCCGCGCCGCACCTGCCGCGCTTGCTCGAGACGATGGGCGTAGCGCGCGGTCACGTCGGAGCGAGGGCCGAGCTGCGCCCGCGCCAGCTCGGTGGCGGCCTGGAGCGCCCGCTCGAGACGCTGCACCTGCCGCTTACGCGGAGCGGGCCGGAGTCGTTGCGTGCGCGCTACCCAGTCTGCGACCACCTCGCGAAGCGGCGAGGGAGCGGCGTCGGGCTCGGTGGGCGGGTCGGTCACGGCACGGAGGGCCGCGCCAGCCCGATCAGTAGCCGCCGGTGCGGCGCCAGGCGCCTGCGTTGAGCGCCACCAGCATCAGCAGGCCCGCGACCACCATCCCGATGGAGTAGTCGGCGGCGGGCAGGGTGGTGATGTTGTCGATGGCGGAGAACCCGGTGACGGCCTGCTCGCAGTTGAAGCAGTTGCCCTTCGGGCCCGTTCGGCCGAAGGAGTAGGGGAGGTTCATCACCCCGAAGCCGAGCACCAGCCCGCCTGTCAACAGGCCGAGCAGATACCAGATGTTTCCCTCTGCGACGTCGGAGCTGGACGCACTCATCGGACCGTTCCTCCGGAGCGTGGGGAGTATGCGGCAAGGTGTAGGCCAGCACCGCAGCGTAGGGCTGCATGTCACTGTCACCGCGCGGTGGACACCACTGCGCTATGGCGCCATATGGCATGGTGGCCCTCGGAAGGGAGCGGACTGCGGCATGAGTCAGGCAACCAAGACCATCGTACGCGGCTTGGATCGTCTCCTGGACTGGGTTCCCTCCGGAGTGGAGCTGAACCACCTCCGCGCCCTGGTGGCCGACGATCTCGTCGGTGACGAGGCGCTGGCCGAGGTGGTGGGCCCGCGCTTCGAGGTGGGACGCACTCAGATCCCGAGGGTTCGGCCCATCCTGGTGGCCCTGGCCGCTCGAGCGTCGGGCGCAGACTCCGTGGATCAGGAGGCGCAGCATGCGGCGGAGCTGCTGCACCTCGCTCTGCGCGTGCACGATCTGGCCCTCGGGCGAGAGGGAGGGCGCCGACGGCGAGTGGCTCGGCGGCTCGTCCGTCGATCCATGGGCTGGCTCACGGGCAACTACCTCACGCTGCGCGCTCTGGAGCTGTCGCGCCACAGCGAGCCGGGGGTGCTCGAGGAGCTGATGGACGCCCTGCGGTCCTTCTCCGACGCTCAGGTGCTGTCCCGCGAGCTCGTGGGAGAGCTGCCCGAGGAGGAGGACTGGCTCGAGCACGCCGATGCCCACACGGGCGCGCTGTTCGCCTTCTGCTGCCGCGCGGGGGGCCTCATCGGCGGCGCCTCCACTCGCCAGGTGGCCGCCCTGGGGCGCTTCGGTCGCCACCTGGGGCGCATGTGGCACGTGGCGGAGGACGTGTCGGTGCTCGACCACGGGGAGCCGGCACTGCACCTGCTCGCGCGGGCCGCAGCCGGGCGGCCGGTGCTGCCGGTGATCTGCGCTGCCGAGCGCGACGGCGCCGTGGCCGAGGACTGGAGGCGGCTGACCACCGAGGCCGATCCGGACTGCGCCCGCTCCCTGGCCCATCGGGTTCGTCAGGTGGGCGTGGGGCCGAGCCGTGAGGTGATGATTCGCGAGTCCTGGCGCGCGCGGAAGGCCCTGGCTGCCCTGTCGCAGTCCAGGTACCGCACGGCGATGGATCGCTTCGCCGGCGAGCTTGCTCGAGCCGTGGTGCCCAAGACCTAGGTCAAGGCCTCGATGATCGCGGCGTGCGCGGACCGAGACCACAGCAGGCCGTTGTGGCCCTGCACCGACAGCACCACCTCCTCGGCACCTTCCAGGGCTGCGCGCACGGGCGGGACCACGTGGTGATCGTAGCGGGCGCGGATCACCGTCGTGGGGACGGGCTCCGGCTCCTCGTTCAGGCGCCTCACCCACGCTCCCTGCGGGTTCAGCACGTCCCAGAGCACCGGAGGCGCCAGCCGAAACAGATCCGTGCCGGCGTGGGGGCCCCCCAGCGACACGAAGCGCCGGATCTTGTCTGCGCCGCCGAAGCACTTCAGGTAGGCCCGGCAGGCCACGGCACCGAGCGAGTGGCCCACGAGATCCACGGGGCCGTCGCTGGCGGCCGGATCCACCACGTCGTGGATGTGCCGTGCGATCTCGTCGAGGGCGAACCTCAGGCTCGGGTAGCGGGCCCGGTGAACCGCGTGGAAGCGTGCGCGGAACAGCCTGCGCACGAGCGGGCGGAACATGTCGGGGTGACCCAGGAATCCGTGCACCAGGACCACCGGTGGACGGCCCGCCGGATCGGGTGGCTCGGGGAGCGGGCGCAGGCGGGCCAGCGGCCAGCAGGCTGATCGCAGTGTGGCCACCGTCTCGTTGACGATCACCATGGGGAGGGTGTGCAAGCGGTCGATGGGGACACTCGATGAGGAACGTCGGCTCATCCCTCCTCGGACCTCCGCCGCTGCGTTATCATGCCGACATTCCTAGCACCCCGACGTATGGCCAATCCGTTTTCCCTCCTTTCCACGGACCGTCGCTCCGAAAGGCTCACGGCGGACGAGGAGAAGGATATCGCCCGCGCCATCCATGCAGCCGAGTCGGCTGCACGGGAGGCGATCGAAGGCAACGAGCATGCGCAGTCCATCCTCACCCAGAGGCCGGACCGCACTGAGCGCACCCGTGCGGGTGCGGTGGACCGCCTGGAGGCCGCCGTCGAGGCGGTCTGGAAGGCGGGGAAGGACGACCCCAAGCTCCGGTCTGCGGCACGTCGTGCCAAGGGCGCGTGGGCCCAAGCCGAGTCGCTGCGCTGGCGTCTGGCCATGTCCGGTCGCCGGATCGCGCACGGTGAGGCCCGCAAGCTGGCGGGTCCCTTCATGGACGAGGAGGATCTCGTCCAGGAAGGCTACATCGGCTTGCTGCGTGCGGCGAAGCGCTTCGATCCCGATCGCGGGATCCGCTTCTCGACCTACGCCCGGTGGTGGGTGCGCGCCCAGATGACGCGCGCCATCGACCACACGGGGCGGCCGGTGCGGCTGCCGGGCTGCGCCGTGGAGCAGACGCGCAACCTGCGCAAGGCCATGAAGCGCTTCGAGGCGGCGGGGGAGCCCTACGGGATCGCCGAGCTCGCCGACGAGGTGGGCATCGACAAGGAGCGCGCCGAGCTGCTGCTGTCGCAGGGGAACACCATCTCCCTCGAGCAGCCGGTGGACGACGGTCCGCGTCCGCGTCCGCTGGAGCGATTCCTGTCCGACGACGACGCCGTCCAGCCAGACGCCGATGCGATCAACGCCCAGGAGCTGGCTCGCATGCACGAGGCCTTCGACCTGGTGCTCTCGGAGCGGCAGCGCTTCGTGCTCACCCGGCGCTACGGCCTCGACGACGGCGAGTTCCGCACGTTGTCGGAGGTGGGCAAGGAGATGGGGCTGTCGCGCGAGCGCGTGCGCCAGATCGAGCGCGAGGCCCTGATTCGCCTGCGCGAGCAGTCCAACATCCGCGACGCCGCGCGCAAGCGGCCTAGCTAGCGAGCCCTGCGGCGATCCGCACCCAGTCCACGCCGTCGTGTCGGCGCATCAAGGGAGGCCGCTGCATCTCGCCTGGAGCGCACAGGCGGATCTGCCGAGGATCCAGCCCCAGCGCCGCGAGGTCGTCGCGATCGGTGCCCAGGGTGGACAGGGCGTGTCGATGCGGGGCCAGCGCCTCCCTGATGGCCCCGAGGTCCGGCACCGTGTGCACGGCCAGGCAGCGGGGGAGAGCCAGCGGCTGGAAGCGCTCCAGCGCAAGCCCGTGCACGGCCCAGTCCGGGCCTTCCGCAGTGTGGCCCGTGGTCCGCGCCAGCGCGCGTCGCTGGCGGATGGCTGCTCCCTCCGCAGGCGCGAGGGGCCCGCGCGGCAGCACCGCCTGGGCTCGCTGCATCGCCGCACCCAGCGCCGGCACCGCCACCTCCAGTGGATGCGGGGTGAAGACCGCCACCGGGCTCATGCAGCCCACACCGTCGTGCAGCGCTGCGTCCAGAGCCACCGCGTCGAGGGAGGCGAGGTTCTCTACATAGGCCACGCTGAACCGGTGGCCGAACCCCACCACGCGATCCCCCAGCGTTGCCCGGAGCGCCTCCACGGTGGGATCCGAGCCCATCACAACGACCAGATCGGCGTCGCCCACGACGTGTCGATCGGGCGTGGCCCGAAGCGGCAGCTGCTCTTCTCGCGCCAGCTCGGCCCAGCGAGGAGCCATCGAGGGGTACGCTGCCGGGTGCTTGAGCACCACCTGGGAGCCGCGGCCCAGCAGCACCGCGCACCACTCGAGGGGAGCGGTGAACACCGTGCGCGCCGCCACGAAGACCGCGCGCGGGTGGCCGGTGCCGGGCAGTGCTGCGACGGGGGCCAGCGCCTCGGGGGTCAGCGCGTCCAGCGCTGCGTCCAGGGCGGCTCTCGAGCCTTGGGGCGACAGGTGGGGCACGAGCGGACTCGGATCGCAGCCTCGGATCCGGGCGAGCCAGCGGTGAACGGCGGGCCAGCTCACCCCTCGCTCCGGCGGCCCCAGGCTTCCTCCACCGTCAGGGAGCATCCGCGCGCCGGCGCGCCCTGCAGGCGGCCGAGCAGCCAGACGGAGCCGTCGCTGCGCACCACGCCTTCGTCCATGGTCTCGATGCCCAGGGTGCTGTCGAGGTTCGCCAGATCGTAGAAGCGCAGCTGCCCAGGCGTGCCCGCGGGGACCGGCGCACCGCTGGGATCCACCGCCACGGCCCGGAGCCAGGGAGGCGGCAGGTAGCTGCTGCCGGGGGTGCCCCACAGCTGGCTACACAGCTCCGTCATGCCGTACTCGGTGACGAGCCGAGCGGGGCGAAGGGTGGCGCGAGCGGCCGCCATGAGGGCCTCGCCCTCGAGCCGGTGCACACGACCCTTGAAGCCACCGGTCACCATCACGACGGAGCCGGGCGGCAGGGCAGGTGGGGCGTGATCCAGCCACTCGGCGAGGGCGAAGGCGGTGCTCGCCAGGAAGACGGGACCCGAGCCCTCGCGCACGGCAGCCGAGGCGTCTGCGGCGTGCAGGGTGCCGTCGGAGGTGTGCCAGGTGGCGGGGCCGAACAGCGCCACCATGTGCGACAGCGACGACTCCGGGGCACGAGCGGGATCGTCGAGGAGCGCGACGACGCGTGGCGGCATGCCAGGCACACAGCGGCGCGCCCACGCGAGGCTGCTGGGATCGTACAGATCCGTGCTGCGCAGGCGGTGGGCTCCGCGGCCGGTGCGGGTGGTGCCCGACGTCAGGAACACCACGGCGGGCTCCTCCTGCTGCAGCGTGCCCACCGGCAGCTCCTTGAACAGGTCCACCGGCACGGCCGGCACGTCCGTCCAGGTGCGCACGGGCCCCTCCAGGAGGGAGGCCACCACCGGATCGCGCGGCACTTGGTAGGCGTGGACGGCCAGTGCGAGCTCCTCGAAGCGCTCGGAGGGCCTTCCGGCCAGCGATCCGTCCACGAAGGTGCGGATCCGGGTGGCCAGCGCCCGTCCCTGTGCGTCGCGGGGACTCACGTCACGCTCCGCAGGGCGTCGGCGAAGCCGTCGATCTGTGCGTCGCTGATGCACGCGGGCGGCGTGAGCTGCAGGGAGTCTGCCGTGGCGGGGAGGGTGAGGTAGCCTCGCTGCAGCAGCGCGCGGCTGGTGGCCAGCGCATCGACGCCTGCCGGCAAGGGGACGGCGCGCAGCAAGCCTCGGCCTCGTAGGGGTCCCAGTCGGTCTTCCAGTGCGCTGCCGCGCTCCTGCACGCGATCGAGCAGATCGGCCTCCAGCAGATCGAGCACGGCCAGCGCCGCCGCGCAGCCCACGGGGTGTCCCAGGAAGGTCTGGGTGTGGATGGCTTCGCCCGCGGAGTCCCCCCAGCTGCCCATCGCCTCGGGGGTGCCGAGGCACGCCGACAACGGGAAGCCTCCGGCCAGGGCTTTGCCCACGCACAGCAGATCGGGCTGCACGTCGACGTGCATGCAAGCGAACCGCGCCCCCGTGCGCCCCATCCCCGTCTGGATCTCGTCGAAGGCCAGCAGGGCCCCTGCGTCGCGGGTGGCTCGGGCCACGTCCGCCAGCCAGCCGTGCGGGGCGTCGCGCACGCCGCCGCGCCCCTGGATGGGCTCCAGCAGCACCAGTCCCACCGTTCCGTCGGCCAGGGCCTCCGCCACGCGGTCCACGTCGCAGGCCCACGGCACGCGCCGCACGGCGGGGTGCAGCGTGTCGGCGAAGGGCTCGGCGAAGGCGGGTCGTGCGCTCTGCAGCGCCAGGACCCCCGACGCCAGCCCGTGGTAGCCGCCCTCGAACACCAGCACCCCCGGCCGACCGGTGGCGAGCCGCGCCGTCTTGACGGCAGCGTCCACGGCATCGGAGCCCGATAGCCCCAGCAGACCCACCGACAGCGAGCCCGGAGCGAAGGCCGCCAGGCGCTCCAGCAGGCGGATCCGACGGACATCGGGCCAGGCGTCGCCCGAGGCGTGGATGAGGGTAGACGTCTGGGCGGTGGCGGCCGCCACCACGGCGGGGTGGCCGTGCCCCACCAAGGCCACGCCGAAGCCGGAGGTGAAGTCCACGAAGCGGTTGTCGTCCGCGTCCCACACGTTCGCACCCGTCCCGCGCGCCCACACCACCGGGTCGTCCTGCTCAGCCCCCAGCACTTTTGCACGTCGGCTTCGGCGCGCTGTGATGGCGGGGCATTCGTGGCGTGCAAGGGCGTCGATGAGGCTGCGAGACGCGTCGCCGGGAACCGGCCCACGCACCAGCGGGAGGTCGGAACCATCCATCCCGGGTCTTTAACGGGGTATGGATATTGTGGTGACCGCACTCATCGAGCCAGCGTCGTCCCTCGAGTCCTTTCGAGCCCTCTTGCTCGACAAGGCGTTTCGTCCCCTTCGAGCCGTCGGCTGGCGACGGGCCCTGTGTCTGGATCTGTGCGAGCGGGTCGAGGTGCTCGAATACTACGACCGGCGGGTGCGCACGACGGGCGCCTCCTTCCCCCTACCCGCGGTGATCCGGGTGCCTGGCTGGCTGCATCGGCTGCCTCAGATCGTGCCCCCCACCCGCCGGAACGTGCTGCTCCGCGATGGCTTCGCGTGTCGCTACTGTGGCTGGGAGGGTACGTCCGCCCAGCTCACCATCGACCACGTCCTGCCGCGCTCCCGCGGAGGCCGTACGTCGTGGGAGAACGTGGTGGCGGCGTGTGCGCCGTGCAATCGCCGAAAGGGGGATCGCACGCCAGCGGAGGCGAACATGCCCCTCGATCCTCCCCCGCGGGCGCCATCCGCGCTCCAGCTGGGGCGCAGAGGCATGGTGATGGGCGATGCTCCCGCCGAATGGGAGCCGTACCTGTAGCGTTCGGCAGGCAAGGCTGGTGGGGGCTCGCACGTACACGGGCTACTTTCATGCGCTGTCCCCGGAGGCCGCCTGGTGCTCGACGTCGGAACGCACATCGCCAACTACGAAGTGGAGGCGTTCCTCGGATCAGGCGGAATGTCCTCGGTCTACAGAGCACGGCACCGCGCCCTGGGATCGATGCACGCCATCAAGGTGCTGGACCCGGAGCTGGGCAAGGAGTCCACCCTGCGCCAGCGGTTCCTCAACGAGGGGCAGGTGCTCGCGCAGGTGCGCCACCCGGGGCTCGTCCGGGTGACGGACGTGGTGGACGAGCACGGTGTGGCGGGGCTCGTGATGGACCTGCTGCAGGGCGAGGACCTGGCTCGTCGCCTGGTGCAGGGGCCCTTGCCCGTGGACCAGGCTGCCTCGATCCTGCTGCAGGTGCTCTCGGCGGTGGGGCATGCCCACGAAGCGGGCGTGGTCCATCGCGACCTCAAGCCCGCCAACATCTTCCTGGTCGACCGTCCTGGACGCACGCCGCTGGTCAAGGTGCTCGACTTCGGCATCGCCAAGCTCGAGGGCTCCAAGGCCACCCGGGCCACGGGGACCATGGGCACAGCGCAGTACATGAGCCCCGAGCAGATCGAGGACCCTCGCCGGGTGGACGCGCGGTCCGATCTGTTCTCCCTGGGGGTGGTGCTGTTCGAGATGGTCGCGGGCCAGCCCGCGTTCACGGGAGAGACGGACTACGCCATCATGCGGCGCATCGTGTCCGGGGATCACGAGGTGCTGCCCGAGCGAGCGGGGCCGTTGCGCGACGTGGTCCACAAGGCCCTGCGGCCGGAGCGAGAGGCGCGCTATGCCTCTGCCGATGCCTTCGCGGCCGCCATCGCACCCATGGCGTCGCCCGGGGTGCGGGCGATGGTGGCAGAATGGGAGGGCGAGGGGACCGACGTGGAGGTCTCGCGTACCTCCGAGCGAGAGGCGCCCGTGTCCTACCAGCCCGACAGCTCGTCCTCCGACGCTCGGATGCCCCCGGCGGCGGACGCACCTCCCGTGCCGCTGCCCACCGCAGCGCTTCAGTCCCGACCAGGCCGCTTCGACGACGCTCAGGTGGTGCGCATCGCAGGCATGCTTCAGCTGATGTCGGGCACCTTCAACGTGTTGGTGATGTCGGCGGTGCAGTGCTTCGGGCTGGGTATGTTGGGCGGCCTGCCCGCGTGCTTCGCCCTGATCCTGTTGTCGGTGGGCACGGTGGAGATCTTGTCGGGGCTGGTCACCATCGTGCGCGGTAGTGGCCGCTGGGTCCGCACCACGGCCCACCTGGAGCTGCTGTCCATCGCGGGCGCAGGGGTGCTCTCGGCTGCGGTGGGGCTGGTGGTGCTGGGGGCCCGGCGCCGCTACCCCACGGCGATCCCCTAGCGGCCATGCCGGTGGACGGCCCCGAGCTGGGGGTGTTGCTGGACGCCCTTCGGGAAGGGCGGCCGCCCGAGGGTCTACTGGCCTCGTTCGGGATGTCGTGGGCGGAGGACCTGGGCCTGGACGGCTTCGGGCTGTGGGCGCGTGTCGCTGGGTTCCGTCTGCGCTGGATCCGGGCGGGCCGGTTCGTGATGGGCAGCCCACCACACGAGGAGGGGCGCTCCCGCGACGAGCCGCAGCACGAGGTGCTCCTGACCCGGGGATTCTGGCTCTCGGAGACGCCTGTGACGCACGCTCAGTGGTGGGTGCACACGAGCCAGGGCCCGGGTCAATTCGATGGGATGGACCATCAACCCGTCGAGCGTGTCACCTGGGAGGAGTGTGAGGCATTCGTGCAGCGGCTCCCACCTGGGCTTCGTTGGCGCCTTCCCACGGAGGCGGAGTGGGAGTACGCGTGTCGCGCGGGTACGACGGGGGCACGCTATGGGCCGCTGGACGAGATCGCCTGGTATCGACGCAACAGCGACCAGACGGTGGAGCCGGTGGGCCTCAAGGCGCCCAACGCATGGGGCCTGTACGACATGCTCGGCAACGTGGGGGAGTGGTGCGCCGATGCCACGGAGCAACTGGAGCCGCCCGTGGACGCCTTCCTGGAGGGCCCCGCGGTGGACCCCATCGGAACGGATGGTGCCCGGCGCGTG